>NZ_JAGSOH010000168.1 GCF_018139625.1 Actinospica acidithermotolerans
GTCCGGAGCGGGCTGATTCACCCGCGGTGAGCCGTAAGCCCAGGGCGAACTGACGGCAAGTCAAGCTTGCGGCAACTTCGAGACGAAACGGTGACATCCGGCCCGTCGGTCTGTTAGGTTCTGGCCTCAGCGCTTCCGGCGGACGTCGCAATCAGCGGCACCGGACGCGCCCGCCGAGTCCCCGCGAGGGGAGCCGGGGACCCAACCCGCCAGGCCCGCGCCTGGCAAATCCCCGGGGTGAATCGGCCCCCGCCCCACCCACGGGGCGAGGCCGTAGGGCGCCTTCTTCCGCCCGAACCCGTCAGCTAACCCGGTAGGCGGCCGAAGGAGAGGGCCGTTTACCCGACCGTGGGCAGTCACGCCAAACACAGCCGCAAGTCGCCGATCGTGCAGTCCGACGCGAGCCAGTCCTGGACCCGGAAGTACCCGGCGATCACCGTCGCGGCGCTCGCCGGAACCGTGGTCGGCGCGCCGGGCGGCGTCGCAGCCGCGATGACGATCGGCGGCCACCACCAGGGCACCACGCCGAACGCCGCGACCGCGGACGTCCTGCCGGCCAGCGCGGCGACCTCCGCCGGAGCCTCGGCGTCCGCCTCCGCGACCGCGACCGCCACCTCGACGGCGTCGCCCAAGGTCACGCAGGTGAAGATATCCGCGAAGGCCACGGCCAGCGCCTCGGCGTCCGCCAGCGCGAAGGCCAGCGCGACCTCCTCGAACCCCTACGCCTCGGTCACCTGGGGCGCGCTCGAGCCGGTGGCCGAGTACGGCACGCAGAACACCTTCACCCCGAGCACGGACCAGTGGGAGAACGCCCGGACGATAGTCGAGGTGGCCGAGAAGCGCGGCATGCCGCTCTACGCGGCCGTCGTGGCCGTCGCCACCGCGATCCAGGAGTCCCAGCTGATCAACCTCACCTCCGCGACCAACGCGGACTCGCTGGGCCTGTTCCAGCAGCGCCCCTCGCAGGGCTGGGGCACCGCCTCCGAGCTGACCACCCCCTCGTACGCCGCGAACGCCTTCCTGGCCGCGCTCGAGGCGGACGCGCCGGACTACCAGAGCATCTACCTCTGGGAGGCCGCGCAGGACGTGCAGCGCTCCGGGTATCCGACCGCTTACGCACAGTGGCAGAAGCAGGCCACGACGATGGTCTACGACATCGTGAACGGCGAGGCGCCCAGTTAGCCCGATTCCGGCCCGGAGGGTCGGAAACTCATGAATTTCTCGGCAGAGCGTGGCCCATGGGTCACGCTCTGTCCGCTTTATGCACTATTTGTGACAAGTCACGACAAGGTATGTATGGTCGATGACTGTGCGACCGGCTGACGCCGAGGAATCCGTCCGGCACCGGCCGCACCCGCCGAGTCCCCGCGAGGGGAGCCGGGGACCCACCACGCCGCGTCTTCGCGGAGGATCCCCGGGGTGAATCGGTCCCCTGGGTGCACACCGTGATCGAAGCATGACTCCGTGTGCAGAAAGGACCGTAGGGCGAACCTCACCTTCCGCCCGAACCCGTCAGCTAACCCGGTAGGCGGCCGAAGGAGAGGCTGTCTACAACCGTGTCGTCGTTCAACCCTGCCCGCGCGCTCAAGCGGGTCAAGCTCAACCACGCCGTCCCCGCCGCCGGGCTGGCCCTCGCCGCCGTCGCCGTGGCCGTCACCCCGCTGACCGCGTCCGCCACCACCACGACCGCCGCGTCCGCCACCGCCCCGCACACCGTCGCGCAGCACACCACCGCGCAGCACACCACCGCCAAGGCCGCCGCCGCGACCAAGGCGAGCGGCACCGCGGCCAAGCAGGCCGCGCCCGCCGCCAAGCAGGCCGCGCCCGCCGCGAAGGCCGCCGCCGCGCCCGCCACCCAGGCCCCCGCGAAGACCACGACCACCACGAACACGACCGCGCAGTCGAACACCGCGACGACCGTGTCCACGAAGCCTTACGCCGGCGTGAGCTACTCCTCGCTGGAGCCGACCGGCACCGAGGGCTCGCAGCAGCGCTTCTCCCCCTCCTCCGACCAGTGGAACAACGCGACGAAGATCGTGCAGGCCGCGAAGGACATGAACATGTCCGCGTACGCCGCGACCATCGCCGTGGCCACGGCCATGCAGGAGTCCTCGCTGCACAACCTGCACTACGGCGACCGCGACTCGCTGGGCCTGTTCCAGCAGCGTCCGTCGATGGGCTGGGGCAGCGCGTCCGAGCTGACCGACCCGACGTACGCCGCGAAGGCGTTCCTCAAGGAGCTGCCGTCGGGCTACGAGAGCATGAGCCTGTCCTCCGCCGCGCAGTCGGTGCAGCGTTCCTTCGACGGCTCGCTGTACTCCCAGTGGGAGTCTCAGGCGGCTTACATGGTTCACAGCATCGCGAACTCCTGATCACGCAGCGGATCCGGGCCCGGCACACGGCGTGTCGGGCCCGGATTTCTTGCCGTCCGCTAGCGACTAGGTGCAGCTCAGTGCGCTAGTCTCCGGGTCATGGCAGATTGGGAGTTGCGCCCCGCCGAAGATGCGGACGTTGAGCAGATCGCGGAGCTACGCGCCGTGACGATGCGTCCGGATCTCGAGCGGCTCGGCCGCTTCGATCCCGATCGGGTACGCCAGCGGCTGCGCAACGGATTCGCGGCCGAACACACATGGGTGATCGAGGTCGAGGGCGCCTTCGCCGGCTGCGTCGCCCTGCGGCCGGACGTCGACGCCCACTGGCTCGAGCACTTCTACCTCGATCCGCGCTGGCACGGCAGGGGGATCGGCTCCGCCGTCCTCGGCACGCTGCTCGAACGCTGCGACCGCGAGCACCTCGTCGTGCGCGTCAACGTCCTGCACGGGAGCCGGGCACGGTGGCTGTACGAACGGCACGGATTCACCGCCGTGACCGAGACTCCCGTGGACATCTTCATGCTGCGCGCCCCGCGCTGATCAGGCCTCGTACACCAGCGTTCCGCCGACGTACGTGGCGGCCGCGCTGGCCCGGTGGATCTCCTCGGCGGGCGCGCCGAACGGGTTCCGGTCGAGCACGGCCAGGTCGGCGAGCATCCCGGGGGCGATGCGTCCGGTCTCGTCGAGGTGGTTCACGTAAGCCGTGCCGGCGGTGTACGCCGTCAGCGCGTCGGCGAGGCCGATCCGCTGGTCCGGGGTGAGCGGGGCGCCTTCGCCGCCGGGAGAGACCCGGTTGACCGCGACGTGGACGCCCTGGACCGGGTCCGGGCTGGAGACCGGCCAGTCGCTACCCGCCGCCAGCCGCGCGCCGCTCGCCAGCAGGTCCCGGAACGGGTACTGCCAGTCGGAGCGCTCCGGCCCGAGGACGGGGATCGCGAGCTCGTCCATCTGCGGCTCGTGGCAGGCCCACAGCGGCTGGATGTTCGCGACCGCGCCGAGGGCGGCGAAGCGGGCGACGTCCTCCGGGTGCACGACCTGGAGGTGCGCGAGGTGGTGCCGGTGCGCGCTCTCGCCGTTCGCCTTGCGGGCCGCCTCGATCGCGTCCAGGGCCTCGCGCACGGCGCGGTCGCCGAGGGCGTGGAAGTGCACCTGGAAGCCCTCCCGGTCGAGCCGTGCGACGTAGCCGCACAGCAGTTCCGGGTCGACGAAGCTGAGCCCGGTGTTACCGCCGCCGCTCGCGGAGCCGCACGCGCACGGCTGCACATAGGGCGCGGTGAGCGCGGCGGTGCCGTTCTCGATGATCCCGTCCTGCATGATCTTCACGCTGCCCGGGTCGAAGCGGCCGTCGCCGGCGGCACGGCCGAGCCGCCGGCGCTCGATGAACGCCTCGATCTGCTCGGCGCCGCGGTCGCGCTCCCACCACAGGGCGCCGCGGACCCGCGCCGTGAGCCGGCCCGATTCGGCCGCCCTGAGGTAGACGGCGAAGTTGTCCGGCTGGCCGAGGCCATTGCCGACCAGGGCGTCCTGCCATGCCGTGATGCCGAGCGAGTGCAGCAGGGCCTGCGCGCGGTCGAAAGCGGTGTCCAACTCGGCGTCGGAGGTGCGCGGCAGCAGCGATTCGACGAGCCTGGTCGCGCCCTCCTGCAGCATGCCGGTCGGCTCGCCGCGCGCGTCGCGCTCGATGCGTCCGTCGACCGGGTCCGGGGTGGCGCGGGTGATCCCGGCGAGTTCGAGCGCGCGGGTGTTGACCCAGGCGCCGTGGTGGTCGCGGTTGGGCAGGAAGACCGGCCGGTCGGCGACCACGGTATCGAGCGCGGCCGCGGTGGGCAGGCCGCCGGGGAACGCTTCGAGCGACCAGCCGCCGCCGGTGATCCACTCCTGGTCCGGTTCGGCGCGGGCGTACGCGCCGATCGCTTCGAGGTATTCGGCCGCGGTGCCGAGCTTGCTCAGCTCGCACCGGCCGAGCTCGACGCCGCCGAAGAGCGCGTGGATGTGCGAGTCCTGGAAGCCGGGGACGAGCAGCCTCCCGGCCAGGTCGACGTGCTCGGTGCGCGGCCCGGCGAGTTCCCGGGCGTGCGCGCCGACCGCGGCGATCCGCCCGTCCCGCACGGCGACCGGCACCGTGGTCGGTCCCGCGGAGTCGCCGGTGAAGACGGCGCCGTTGTCGAACAGCAGGTCGGCGTGGTGTGCGGACGCGGGAGCAGCAGTCATCACAGGGCACTTTCCTCGAGCAGCGGTACGGCGGGGGCGACGGCGCGGCGGGACGCGAAGTACGGCGCCTTACGTCCCCATTTCGCCCAGGCGGAGACGAGCAGTCCGACGGCGACGACGCTCATCGGGACGAGCGCGAGGAAGCGGCCGTTCTGCGCGTTGAGGGCGAAGCCGTCGGCCTGCTGCCAGTTGCTGACCGCGAGGAACGCGCCGAGGCCGAGCATGCAGGCCGCGCTGATCAGCGGCAGGATCACCGACCGCAGGGCGGGCCAGACGCCGTCGCGCACCTCGCCGCGGAAGCGCCAGGCGCAGGCGAGCCCGGCGAGGCCGTAGTAGCCGGAGACGAGGATGCCGACCGACGTGGCCATCGCGGTGATGAACTGGTTGAGCGTGCCGATCCCGATGCCCAGCACCGCGATCGCCGCCGCGATGCCCGCGATCAGCAGGGTGCCGGCAGCCGGGGTGCCGTGCTTCAGGCTCACCCGGGTCCAGATCCGGCCGAGCGCGCCGTCGCGGCCCATGGCGAGCGCGCCGCGCGCGTTCGGCACGACGCCGGTCTGCAGCGAGGCGACCGAGGAGAACAGCATCGCGAGCAGCGGCAGCGCGGCCAGCGGCTGCTTGGCGATCTGGGTGCCGAGGTACGGCAGCAGCTGGGCTCCGTTGGCGCCGAGCGCGTCGAGGGAGAAGTAGCGCTCGAAGCCGATCGCGGCGAGCAGGAAGAGCCCGAGCATCAGGAAGATCGAGCCGAAGCCGGCCCGCGAGGAGTCGCGCGCGTCGTGCGTCTCCTCGGTGAGCGAGAACGCGCTGTCCCAGCCCCAGAAGCAGTAGACGCACAGGATGATCCCGGTCGCGGCGAGCTTGGCGGACGGCGCGGTCATCGGGTTGAACCAGGCGAGCGCGACGTGGTGCGTGCCGCGGATCGCCGCGTAGCCGCAGAAGCCGATCAGCACGAGGTATTCGAACACGATCAGCGGAGTCTGGATCCTGGCGACCAGGTCGGCGCCGCGCAGCGCGAGGTAGGTGAGGCCGATCAGCGCGATCAGGCCCACGGTCGTGGACAGCGCGATCGAGGAGGGGTTGAGCGCGAGTCCGAAGGCGCTGGCCAGGTGGCATTCGTTGGCGAACGCGAGGACGAGCGAGCCGCAGACCTGGCTGCCGTAGGCGAGGTAGATCGTGGTGCCGGCGAGGGTGACCCAGCCGCACTGGAAGCCGAGCCAGGGCCCGAGGGTGCGGCCGACCCAGGTGTAGCTGGCCCCCAGGTCGCGCTCGACGCGGTTGAGCCGGCTGAAGGCGAGCGCGATGCCGAGCACGAGCACCGCGGCGATGAGCACCATCGCCGGGACCGCGCTGCCGGCGTCCAGGCTGATCAGCCCGAGCCCGATGCCGATGCTGAGGGTGGGCGCGGTGTTCGCCATCGCGATCACCGCGGTGCCCACGGGGCCGACGCTCTCGCGCAGCCGGTCCTGCTGCCCGTCCGGGGCGGGTTGGGGATTAACCATCGAGTGTCCTTGGCTGGATGCGGACAGGAGGATTGTGCCGTGACGTCGATGGTGCGGCCACCCCCGTATTCTGTCAACGGTGTTGACGGTAAATTTCGGCGGACGAAACGCACGGGGTACGGGCGTGATTGAATGGCCGCCATGGCCAGGGTGATCGAATCGCGCCGCCGGAACACCCGGACGAAGACCGGCGCCGTGCTGTCCGCGGAGCTGATCGTGGACGCGGCGCTGTCCCTGGTCGGCGAGCACGGCGCGGCGGCGCTCTCGGTACGCCGGCTCGGCGCGGCGATCGGCTGCGACCCGACCGCGGTCTACCGGTACTTCGCGAGCGTGGACGCGCTGTTCCTGGCGATGGCCGACCGGCTGATCGCGCAGGCCCTCGAGGGCTTCGAGCCCGGCGGGGACTGGAAGGCGAACCTGCGCGCCATCGCCGAGCGCACGTACGGCGTGTACGTCGCGCACCCCCGCGTCGCCACCGCCGTCGCCTCCCGGGTGACCGGCGGCGCGCACGAGAGCCGCGTCATCGACCTCGTACTCGGCGAGCTGCACCGGGCCGGCTTCGCGGGCGAGCAGGCCGTGCGGCTCTACCGCAGCTTCGGCGACTTCGTGCTCGCCTTCAGCGCCGTCGACGCGGACTTCCTGGCCAGGCCGGACGAGGTCCGCGCCGCGGACGTGCAGCGCTGGCAGGACGCGTACAGCGACGTCGACCCCGGGCAGTTCCCGCACCTCGCGGCCGAGGCGCCGATCGTCGTCGCGCACGCGGAGTCGAGCACCTTCGCCTTCTGCCTCGAACTGCTGCTGGACCGGCTCGAGGCGCTGGCCGCGTGAAATTCGGGTGACACCGCCCGGACCCGGCGGCGATACTCGCGCATCATGGGCTACGTCGATCTCTCCAGCGTCGGCTACCGGCTCCCCGACGGCCGGATGCTCTTCTCGGACGTGACGTTCCGGGTCGGCGAGGGCGCGAAGGTGGCGCTCGTCGGGCCGAACGGCGCGGGCAAGACGACGCTGCTGCGGCTGGTGGCCGGGGACACGACGACGTCGAGCGGCACGATCGCGCGCGGCGGCGGCCTCGGCGTGATGCGGCAGTTCATCGGCATGATCGGCGACGATACGACGGTCGGCCAGCTCGCCCTCTCGCTCTGTTCGCCGACGCTGCGCGCCGCGGGCGAACGGGTCGCGCACGCGGAGGCCGCCATCGCGGCGGCCGGCGCCGGCGAGCGCGCGCAGCTCAAGTACGCCTCCGCGCTGGCCGCGTGGGGCGACGTCGGCGGCTACGACCTCGAAGTCGTCTTCGACACCGTCGCGGTCGCGACCCTCGGCAAGCCCTGGAACGAGGTGCGCGACCGCCCGATGCGTACCCTCTCCGGCGGCCAGCAGAAGCGCTTCGCGCTGGACCTGCTGCTCCGCGGGGACGACGAGGTGCTGCTGCTCGACGAGCCGGACAACTTCCTCGACGTGCCCGGCAAGCTCTGGCTCGAGCGACGGATCCGGGAGAGCCCGAAGACGCTGCTGTTCGTCTCGCACGACCGGGAGCTGCTCGCGAACACCGCCACCGCCGTGGTCGCCGTCGAAGGCGGCTCCGCCTGGGTGCATCCCGGCACGTTCGCGTCCTGGCACGAGGCGCGCACCGCCCGGCACGAGCGGCTGGACGAGGACCGCCGGCGCTGGGACGAGGAGCACGCCAAGCTCAAGGACCTGGTCCGGATGTACCAGGCCAAGGCGCGCTACAACTCGGACATGGCGACGCGGCTGCAGGCCGCGCGCACCCGGCTGGCGAAGTTCGAGGCGGACGGGCCGCCGCCGATCCCGCCGAAGGACCAGAACATCCGGATGCGCCTCGACGGCGGCCGGACCGGCAAACGGGCCGTCATGTGCGAGCAGCTGGAGCTCACCGACCTGACCCTGCCGTTCGACTTCGAGGCCTGGTACGGCGACCGGATCGCCGTGCTCGGCGCGAACGGCACCGGCAAGTCGCACCTGCTGCGGCTGCTCGGCCGCGGCGGCACCGATCCCGAGGGCGAGCCGCTCACCCCGCTCGCCCCCGTCGCGCACGAGGGCAGCGCGCGGCTCGGGGCCCGCGTCGTGCCCGGGCACTTCTCGCAGACGCACGACCGGCCCGAACTCGTCGGCGCGACGCTCGTGGAGATCCTCTGGCGCGGCGACACGCGGCGCCCGAGCCTGCCGCGCGACCAGGCGATGCCCGCGCTGAGCCGCTACGAGCTCGCCGCGCAGGGCGACGTGCGCTTCGAGCAGCTCTCCGGCGGGCAGCAGGCGCGGTTCCTGATCCTGCTGCTGGAACTGTCCGGCGCGACCCTGCTGCTGCTCGACGAGCCGACCGACAACCTGGACCTGGCCAGCGCGGAAGCGCTGGAGGCCGGGCTGGCCGAATTCGCCGGCACGGTGATCGCGGTCACCCACGACCGCTGGTTCACCCGTTCCTTCAGCCGCTTCCTGCATCTGGCCGGGGACGGAGAGGTGCGCGAGGTCCCTGAACCCGTATGGGGCTGACGCGCCCTCAATCGGCCTAATCGAAAGCGCTCGCCCAGCTGACCTCGTGTTACCAAGGAGTGACAGAGCGCGTCGGATCCGTCCGCGTGCCGGTGATCCGGAAGGGCACGGAACTGGCTATGCAACACAGTCAGCAGATCTACGTCGCCGGGGTCGATTGGACCGGCGGCATCACCTCGATGTGGAACAGCTTCACGACGTGGGTGCCGCGCTTCGTCGGCTTCCTCATCGTGCTGTTCATCGGCTGGATCATCGCGAAGGTGATCGGCAAGGCCGTGGAGAGCGTGCTGCGCCGCGTGCACTTCGAGCGCGTGATGGAGCGCGCCGGCATGGCGCGGGCCCTCGAACGCAGCGACTACGACGGGCCGAGACTCGTCGGCAAGATCGCCTACTACGTGATGCTGCTGCTCGTGCTGCAGGTCGCCTTCGGCGTCTTCGGCTCGAACCCGATCAACACGGTCCTGCGCAGCATCCTGGCCTGGATCCCGCGCGGTCTGGTGGCCGTCGCCATCATCGTGATCGCCGCGATGATCGCGCGCGCGGTCCGCGATCTCGTGTCGAACACGCTCAGCAGCCTGTCGTACGGCCCGATGCTCGGCACCGCCGCAGGCGTCTGCATCATCGCCCTCGGCGTCTTCGCCGCGCTCGGCCAGGCCGGCATCGCCACCGCGGTCAGCGGCCCGGTGCTCACCGCGATCCTCGCCACGATCGCGGGCGTGATCATCGTCGGTGTCGGCGGCGGCATGATCCGTCCGATGCAGCAGCGCTGGGAGCGGATGCTGAGCTCGGCCGAACGCGAGGTCACGAACGTCTCCGGCACGATGGGCAACCGCCCGGTCGGCAGCGGCGAGGCGTACGCGGCCGGCCACATGCACGGCACGCAGGCCGCCGAGGAGGAGGCACGCCGTGCGCGGCAGGGCACGACCGGCCGTCCGGAGATGCCCGGCGAGGGCCCGGCCGGCCAGGGCGGCATGCCCGGCGAGGGCACCACCGGCGAGGGCAACCCGTTCGACCCGCGCTCCTGATCGTCCGTCACCCGCGCAGACACGGCTGTGGCCCGCATCCCTTCATCGGGGTGCGGGCCACAGCGCTGCGTTCTTCCGGGGCGGCGGCGTTCCCTTAACGGCAGGTACGGTCCCTTACGGCAGGTAGGAGTCCTGCCGCGATCCCCCGCCGTCCCGCCGGCCGTGCCTGGCGGTCAGCCTGGCCCTGTTGCGTGCCTTCGGCTTCGAGCTCATCAGCCCGGAGCACATCGAGCACCACTCGTCCGAGCGCCGGGCTGCCTTCAGAGCGGCCTTAGCGCTGACGAAGGAGTCGCCGTTGAGGCCGTGCGTCTCGCACTGGACGAGGTAACGGTGCACCGCCTCGCCCTTCGCGGAGGCGGGCGCGTCGGGCGCCTCGCAGTCGAGCACCATCACGCGCACGCCGGTCTCGCGGTGGCGGAGGATCCGGTAGACGTACGTGCTCGGCTTCTCCTGCTCGGCGCCGCCGTGCATGCCCTCGGTGTGCAGTATCTTCGCGGCGCGGGCGCGGTACTTGTCGAGCACTATCTCGGCGCGCCGCACCTGCTTCTTCGCGGTCTGCCGCATCCGCCGGTCCCTCGCCCGCTTCTCGTGCTGCGGCACGCCGCCCGTACCGCTGGAGCTCATGACGTCGCCTCCCTCAGCCGGGCCCGCGCCCGGTGCCGGATCCGCCGGTTGTTCGCGACGGCCTCGGCGCAGCCCGCGCACCAGGTGTGCGAGGCCTTGACCGCCTGGATCGCGGCGCGGTGGCCGCCGAAGTACCGGGTGTCCTCGTGCGTCAGGCAGCGCACGGCCCAGTGCATTTCCGTCCCCCGCGGGTCGCGGAACGGCCCGGTCAGGTCCTCGGGGTTGCCAGCGGCGCCGAGTTCGAACACGACGACGTGGCTGCCGATGTCCCGGCGCACGTGCTCGCGCGCCTCGCCGGGCTCGGCGTTCTCCCGCCGCGGCACCACCGGCACCTGCGCGCGCTCGTCGACGGCCTGCTCCTCGGCCTCGTCCATCCCGCGCTCGCGCACCTTGCCGGTGCGGCCCACGGAGCGGGCGTGCGCGGTGATCCGGGCCTGGTCGTCCTTGTGCCGGGCCTTCCTGGTCTTTCTCGCCTTCACGGTGAATCCGGGCGACGGGGTCACGGCCTGGCCGCCGTCGCGTCCCGGAGTGAATCCGGTCATCCTCGATCCTTCCTGCAGATCGGACCAAAGGCTTATCCCTCGACCATAGATCGGCTCGCCGGATCCGTCGCGCGCAGTGCGGGACGACCAGCTCAGAATGCCGGAGCCGGACCCAGCGGGCCCGGGCCGCCCTGCCCCGCCTGACCCGTCGGACCCGTCGAACCCGTCGAACCCGTCGGGGCGGGGCCGAGCGGCAGCCGGTGCTCGCGGATCAGCCAGGAGACGGCGGTCAGCCGGAGCGTGGCGAAGTCGTAGCCCGCGTGCTCGCGCCAGTCGGCCTCGCGCAGCGCGTCCAGGAAGCCGAGGGCGTAGTCGGCGAGCGTGACGTGGTAGGCGTCCGGGCCGCCGAGCGTGTCGCGGACGGCGGCGGCGTGCTGGTCGACGGCGGCGACCAGGCCGGGCTCGAAGGCCATCTCGGGCAGCCGGGGGCCGAAGCGCTCCCAGACCTCGGCCAGCGAGTGGCGACTCATCGGCGCGACACCCCCATTATGTCCATACCAGTACGACTACTAGGCCATCCAGGCTATCAATCCAGCCTGAGAGGCCGGTAAACCGGCCCGCGGCATGAGAACGATCACACAGCTCCGGCCCTCCGCGTGCCCCCGGAGCGCGCCCCGCGGCCGGATCGCGGTTACCCTGACAGCGAGGCCGCCGCGCCGCAGCGGCGGTGAAAGCCGAGGTCACGCGCATGAACCCTCTTCAGGCACTGATCCGGACGCGGATGGCCGAGAAGCACTGGTCGTTCGCCGAGGTGGCCCGTCGCGGCGCGCTGCCCCGCTCGACGGTCCACCACCTGGCCACGAACGAGCAGCCCAGCCGTCCCCCGCACCCGCAGACCCTCACCCGGCTCGCCGCCGGCCTCGACCTGCCCGCGGAGCGGGTGCGCGCCGCGGCCGCCGAGGCCACCGAGCACACGGTGCTCACGCTCACCACGGACCCGGAGGTCGAGTTCCTGGTCTCGGCCGTGGGCAGGCTGAGCAGGGAGGACCGCCGCTACGTGGCCAAACTCGTGCGCACCCTCCTCGCCCGCTCCGCCGCGGATGACACGGGGAAGATCGGCGTCTGACGGCAGGGGGGAGAATCGGCGTCTGACGGCAGGGAGGGCGGAGAAGATCGGAGTCCGCGGCGCGGGAAGGCCTGGAGTTCGACCGCGCGGAAGACTCGGAGCCCGAGGACGCGCGGGAAGGGTCGGCGGCTGACGGCGCGCGGAAGATCGGAGTCCGCGGCGCGGGAAGGCGGCCTGGAGTTCTACCGCGCGGAAGACTCTCGGAGTGCGAGGGTGCAGGGGAAGATCGGCGTCTGACGGCGCGCGGCGGGGAGAATCCGCACCTGACGCCGGCTGCCCGCCTCCTGCGCGAAAACAGCCCGTCACCGCGGGATGAAATCATGGTCGGCATGAGCGCGCACCTGTACAGCCTGCCGACCGCCGTCCCGACCCCCGCCGCGGACCTCGCCGGCCC
>NZ_JAGSOH010000169.1 GCF_018139625.1 Actinospica acidithermotolerans
GTCTCGGAGACCGCCTCCCGCCCCCCGCGGCCATTCGCGCGAGCGGCCCTGCGAAAGCTAAAGTACCTTCATGTCCACGGACCATCTCACCACCACAGGGGCGGCGCGCCCGCGCGTGCTCAGCGGGATCCAGCCCACCGCCGACTCCTTCACCCTCGGGAACTACCTCGGGGCGGTCCGGAACTGGGTGGCCATGCAGGACGACTACGACGCGTTCTACATGGTCGTCGACCTGCACGCGATCACCGTCGAGCAGGACCCGGCGACGCTGCGCCGGCGCACCCGGGTGGCCGCGGCCCAGCTGCTCGCCGCCGGCCTCGACCCGCAGCGCTGCGCCCTGTTCGTGCAGAGCCACGTGCCCGAGCACGCGCAGCTCGGCTGGGTGATGAGCTGCCTCACCGGCTTCGGCGAGGCCTCCCGGATGACGCAGTTTAAGGACAAGTCGGCCAAGCAGGGCTCCGGCGCGGCCAGCGTGGGCCTGTTCACCTACCCGATCCTGCAGGTCGCCGACATCCTGCTCTACCAGGCGAACTACGTCCCGGTCGGCGAGGACCAGCGCCAGCACCTCGAGCTCAGCCGCGACCTCGCGCAGCGCTTCAACGGCCGCTACGGCAAGACCTTCACCGTGCCCGAGCCGTACATCGTCAAGGACACCGCGAAGATCATGGACCTGCAGGACCCGGGCGCGAAGATGTCCAAGTCCGCCGAGTCCCCGGCCGGCCTGATCGAACTGCTGGCCGACCCGAAGGTCAACGCCAAGAAGATCCGCTCCGCGGTGACCGACACCGAGCGCGAGATCCGCTTCGACGAGGTGAGCAAGCCCGGCGTCTCCAACCTGCTGCGCATCTACGCGGCGCTCGGCGAGCGGAGCATCGCCGACCTCGAGCAGGAGTACGTCGGCAAGGGCTACGGCGACCTGAAGAAGGACCTCGCCGAGCTCGTCACCGAGACGTTCACGCCCTTCAAGGAGCGCACCGAGCAGTTCCTCGCCGACGAGGGCAAGCTGGACGCGATCCTCGCCGAGGGCGGCGAGAAGGCGCGCGCCGTGGCCGCGAAGACCCTGGCCGAGGTCTACGAGCGGATCGGCTTCGTGCCGCGGTGACCACCATCGGGATATCGCTGGAGATTCCGGAGCCGTACGGCACCGGTCTGCGGGACCGGCGGGCCTCCTACGGCGATCCCCAGGCGGAGTTCGTGCCCACCCACGTGACGCTGCTGCCGCCGACGGAGGTGGACGCGGAGGTGCTCCCCGAGGTGGAGGAGCACCTCGAGAAGGTGGCCGGGGCGACCGCGCCGTTCCGGATGCTGCTGGCCGGCACCGGCACCTTCCTCCCGGTCTCCCCGGTGGTGTTCGTGCAGATCTCCCGGGGCCTCGCCGAGTGCGAGGCACTGGAGGCGAAGGTCCGCGACGGCGTGCTGGAGCGGGACCTGAAGTTCCCGTACCACCCGCACGTGACCGTGGCGCACGACCTCGACGAGCCGCACCTCGAGTTCGCGATGGCCGACCTGGCGGACTATCAGGCGGAGTTCGACCTGGACCGGCTGAAGCTGTACGAGCAGTGCCCGGACGGCACCTGGCAGGTGCTGCGCGAATTCGCGTTCGAGGACGCGGAGGCCTGAGGACACCCCGCATTCACCTCGCGCGCCGCCGCGGTCTATAAGCTCGAAGGGTGCAGACGAGGATCCCGCGCGTGCTCGTCGAACGTTTTCGAAAGATCTCCGAACACGTCGAACGAACCCGCGTCTACCGCGCGTATCACCGCTACGGTGTACAGCGCGGCGCCCGGCTCGCGGCCGCCATGACGTACACGGCGTTCCTGTCGATCTTCCCCGCACTGGTCCTCGCGATCGCGATCGCCACGGTCTTCCTGGGCGACGGCGGTGTCAAGCGCGTCAACGACTACATCGACAAGCAGCTGCCCGGCCTCGCGGAGAAGTTCTCCCTCAACGGCGTCGTCGCCAACGCCGCCACCGTCGGCCTGATCAGCGGAGTGATCCTGCTCTGGTCGGCGCTGAGCTGGGTCAACACCGCGCGCGGCAGCATGCGGATGATCTGGGGCGTGGACGACATGCCCGGCAACTACTGGGGCAGGAAGGCCCTGGACCTGGTCTCGCTGGTCGGCCTCGGCACCATGTTCGCCGTCGTGATCGCCGCCTCCAGCCTGACGACCGGCTTCGCCGAGACCGTGCTGCGCTGGATGAACATCGAGGACTCCACGCCCGCGAAACTGGGACTGCAGGCCCTGGGCGTGGTCATCAGCCTCGTCGCCCAGACGGCGATGTTCGCCTACCTGCTCTCCGGCATCCCGCGCCTGTACATGCCCCGCTGGATCCTGCTGCGCACGGCATTCGTCGCGGCCCTGGTCTTCGAGGTCACGAAGGGCCTGGTCACCTCGTATGTGACCCGCGTCGCGGGCAAGTCCCTCTACGGCGCGTTCGGCGTGCCGATCGCGATCCTGATCTGGTTCAACCTGACCTTCCAGATGCTGCTCGCCCTCTCCGCCTGGACCGCGACGAGGACCGAGGAGGAGCTGGCCAAGCGCAGCGGCGCCGAGCGGCCGTTGACCACCGTGCGAACTTCTGACTAAAGTCAGAGGTATGGAGAAAGCGCTCCTCGACGGCGTGCGCAGGTTCAATCGCACCGTCACCCAACGCGTCGGCGCCCTCAACGACGCCTACCTCAGCCGCAGTCGCCCGCTGGGCCAGGCCCGCGTGCTGTGGGAGATCGGCGGGGGAGGGGGCGGCGGAGCGGCCGGCTGCGAGGTGCGCGCGCTCCGAAGCCTCCTGGACCTCGATTCCGGCTACCTGAGCCGCCTGTTGCGCGCCCTGGAGACCGACGGCCTCGTCACCGTCACCACGGATGCCGCGGACGCACGCGTGCGCACAGCGCGCCTGACGGACGCCGGGCGCGCCGAGGTGGCCTACCTGAACCAGGCCTCTGACGACCTGGCCGCCGAGATCCTCGCCCCGCTCAACACCAAGCAGCGCGAGCGCCTGGTAGCCGCGATGGCCGACGTCGAGCGCCTGCTGACGGCCTCCCAGGTCGAGATCGCCGTCACCGACCCGCGGCTACCGGCGGCCCGCCACTGCCTCACGACGTACTTCGACGAACTGGCCGAGCGCTTCGACGACGGCTTCGACCCCGCCCTGGGCATCTCCGCGAGCGACGCCGAACTGACGATGCCCGCAGGCCTGCTGCTGGTAGCCACCTTGCACGGCGACCCCGTCGGCTGCGGCGCCCTCAAGTTCAGCCCGGCGGACCGCGGTGCCGCGCACATCAAGCGCATGTGGGTGGACCAGGACGTCCGCGGGCTAGGCCTGGGCCGCAGGCTGCTCGCCGAACTGGAGGCCCAGGCGGCGTCCCACGGCGCGACCGTAGTCCGGCTCGACACCAACAAGGCCCTGGCCGAGGCGATCGGCATGTACCGCGCCGCGGGCTACCGGGAGGTGGACGCCTTCAACGACGAGAAGTACGCCCACCACTGGTTCGAGAAGGTCCTGTAGGCGGCTGTCAGGGCTCGTGCCGGGACCGTTGTGCGTGGCAGAGGGCTGATTGACCGGAGTGTGACGCGCCGACCTATGCGGCCGTGATCAGCTCGGCGATCAGGGCCCGCACCCTGCGCTCGATCTCGTCGCGGATCGGGCGTACGGCCTCGATGCCCTGGCCCGCGGGGTCGTCGAGCCTCCAGTCGAGGTACCGCTTGCCGGGGAAGACCGGGCAGGCGTCGCCGCAGCCCATGGTCACGCACACGTCCGACTCCCGCACCGCGTCCACCGTCAGCATCTTCGGCTGCTCGCCCGAGATGTCGATGCCGACCTCGCGCATCGCCTCGACCGCGACTGGATTGACCCGCTCGCCCGGCGCCGAACCCGCCGAGCGCACCTCGATGCGTCCCTCGCCGAGGTGCGCGAGAAACCCTGCGGCCATCTGCGAGCGGCCGGCGTTGTGCACGCAGACGAAGAGCACACTGGGCTTGTCGGTCACGACGAACTCCTTGCGGGGAAGAGGACGAGGACGATCAGGGCACCGATTCCGGCGCCGACGATCTGAGCGATCACGAAGCCGGGGACCGACGAGGGCTCGATTCCGGCGAAGGTGTCGGTGAACGCGCGGCCGATGGTCACGGCCGGATTGGCGAAGCTGGTCGACGAGGTGAACCAGTAGGCGGCGCCGATGTACGCGCCGACGGCCGCCGGGACGTAGGCGCCGCGGCCGCCGCGCGGCAGCGCGAAGATCAGCAGGATGAGGCCGGCGGTGGCGACGATCTCGCCGAGCCAGAGCGCGGTTCCGGTGCGGGCATGCGTCGACGCGGTGGCCGCGGGCAGCGCGAACATCAGGTTGGCCAGGACGGCGCCGCCGATCCCGCCGACGATCTGCGCGGGAACGTACACGAGTACCGCGCTCAGACGTGTGGCGCCCGGGCTGTCGCGGGGACCGAGTACGTGGTCCACGAGCGTCACGACCGGGTTGAAGTGCGCGCCGGAGACAGGAGCGAAGATCAGGATGAGCACGGTCAGGCCGAGGGCCGTCGCGATCGAGTTCTCCAGCAGTTCGAGCCCGATCTGACCGGGCGAGAGCCGGGCGGCCATGATGCCGGAGCCGACCACGACCGTCACCAGCAGCCCGGTGCCGAGCGCTTCGGCCAGCGCGCGGCGGGCCAGGTTTCGGCGCGTCAGGTCGCGGGCCGCGGCGGCGCGGGCCGGGTCCGCGGACACCGGTCGCTGGGCCAGGTCTCCGGTCACGGCGCGGCCGCCGTCACGCCGGCTGCTTCCGCCGCTGCTTCGGTCACGTCGGCGGCGATCGCCGAGTCGGAGGGGGTCGTCGCAGCGCGGGCGGACGGCGTCGCATCACCGGCGGACGTCACGCCGTCGGTCGCCAGGAGCGCGCCGAGGTTCTTCAGCGCGTCCGGGAGCACCCAGTAGTAGACCCACGTGCCGCGCCGCTCGCTGTCGATCAGGCCGGCCTCGCGCAGGACGCGCAGATGGTGGCTGATCGTCGGCTGGGAGACGTTGAACGCGCTGGTCACGTCGCAGACGCACGCCTCGCCGCCCTCGAACGAGGCGATCAGCGACAGCAGTCGCAGGCGTACCGGGTCGGAGAGCGCCTTGAAGACGCCGGCGAGCGACTTCGCGTCGTCCTCGCCCAACGGCCGGCGGACCATCGGCGTGCAGCAGTCCGGGGACTGCAGGACGGGAAGCTGTTTATTCGACACGCGTCTATGTTGACAGTCATCGATACAGGAGGCAAGCTCGGCTGTATCGATGACTGTCTATCCAGGCCGTCCATCCAGGAAAGGGTGTCCGCCATGTCCCGTGTGCAACTCGCGCTGCGCGTCGCCGACCTCGAAGGCTCGATCGCGTTCTACAGCAAGCTCTTCGGCACCGAGCCGGCCAAGCGCCGTCCCGGATACGCCAACTTCGCCATCGCCGAGCCGCCGCTCAAGCTCGTGCTGCTCGAAGGCGACGCCGCGCAGGACGGCCGGGACGCGCCCACGCGGCTCGACCACCTCGGCGTCGAGGTGGCGGAGCCCGCGCAGGTCGCCGCGGCCACCGCGCGGCTCTCCGGCGCCGGATTGGCCACCGCCGAGGAGGAGAACGTCAGCTGCTGCTATGCGGTGCAGGACAAGGTCTGGGTGACCGGCCCCGGGCGCGAGCGCTGGGAGGTATACACGGTGCTCGGCGACGTGCTTCCGGAGCTCGAGGGCCGTTCTGCGGGTGCGATGGCGTGCGACGGCCAGACGGCCTGCTGCGGAGCCTGACCGCGCGGAAACTTCTACCGGCTGTAGGAGTTTCCCGGGTGCGAGGTAGCCTTGGTGCCATGCGACTCTCCCGACGTGCCTCCTGGCTCCTGATCGCGTTCGCCGTCTGGTCGTGGATTATCTGGGTCACGCTGATCAAGAACATCAACGCGGACCCGAGATCCTGGAACGGCAACAGTCCGACCGGCTTTCTCATGGTGCACGTCGTGCTCGCGATCATCTCGCTCGTGATGGGCACGGCGATCGGCTGGCTCGGCTGGAAGGGGCTGAAGGCGTCCAGGGCTGCCGCTCAGGCCGCCGCCGCGGCTCCCGCCGAGGTTCCGGCGGCCGCCGCTGCGCAGGCGGGTTCGGACGCGGCGGAGGAGAATGCGGAGAAGCAGCCGCAGCAAGCGTGACCTGCCGAGCCCGGGTGCAGGCGTCGAGCGGCGGTCGGCGAGGAGGTCGGCTATGCGCGTCACGTTCGATGCCGAGGACAACGTCGGCTACATCCACTTCGTCGAGGAGCCGATGCCCGACCGGTCCGCCCGGCGGATCGTCGCGGAGGACGAACGCGGCTCGGCCGTGGTCCTCGACTTCGACGGCGAGGGCCGGCTGATCGGCGTCGAGCTGCTCAGCGCCCGCCGCCAGCTGCATCCCGACCTGCTCGGCACCGCCGACCGCGTCGGCTGAGGCGCGGAAGACGGAAGAAGCTCGGGGCCCGGCCGCTGCTGCGGCCGGGCCCCGAGCCGTTCCCGGGCTGCCGCCCGGCTGTGCTGCTACCGCGTCAGAGCGTCAGACGCGGCGGGTGATCAGCGCGCGCTTGACCTCGGCGATCGCCTGGGTGATCTGGATGCCGCGGGGGCACGCCTCGGTGCAGTTGAAGGTGGTGCGGCAGCGCCACACGCCCTCGCGCTCGTTGAGGATCTCCAGGCGCTCCTCGGCCGCGTCGTCGCGCGAGTCGAAGATGAAGCGGTGCGCGTTGACGATCGCGGCGGGGCCGAAGTACTGGCCGTCGGTCCAGAAGACCGGGCAGGACGTCGTGCACGCCGCGCACAGGATGCACTTGGTGGTGTCGTCGAAGCGGTCGCGGTCCTTCTGCGACTGCAGGCGCTCCTTCGTCGGCTCGTTGCCGTGCGCGATGAGGAAGGGCTTGACGTCCCGGTAGGCCTGCAGGAACGGGTCCATGTCCACGACCAGGTCCTTGATCACCGGCAGGCCCTGGATCGGCTCGACCGTGATCGGCTTGTCCGGGTTCAGGTCCTTGACCAGGCTCTTGCACGCCAGCCGGTTGCGGCCGTTGATGCGCATCGCGTCGGAGCCGCACACCCCGTGCGCGCAGGAGCGGCGGAAGGTCAGCGTGCCGTCCAGCTCCCACTTGATCTGGTGCAGCGCGTCCAGGATGCGCCAGGTCGGCAGCGCCTGGACCTGCCACTCGTCCCAGCGGGTCTCCTCGGTTTCCGGGATGTACCGCTTGACCTGGACGGTGATGGTCATGAACTCCGGGTCGGAAGTTGCTGCGGGCATTTCAGTACTTCCTCACCATCTGAGTGCTCTGCCTGGTAGCGCGTCCCATGTCGGTGAGTGCCATGTCAGTACTTCCTCACCATCGGCTGGTAGCGCGTGACCACGACGGGCTTCCAGTCCAGACGGATGTCGTAGGACCCGTCCGCACCGGCCTCGCGGTACGCCATCGTGTGCTTCATGTAGTTCTCGTCGTCGCGGTCCTGGAAGTCCTCGCGGGCGTGGCCGCCGCGCGACTCCTTCCGGTTCAGCGCGCCGACGACCAGGACCTCGGCGAGGTCGAGCAGGAAGCCCAGCTCGACGGCCTCGAGCAGGTCGGTGTTGAACCGCTTGCCCTTGTCCTGCACCGAGACGTTCCGGTAGCGCGCCTGCAGCGCCTTGACGTCGTCGTAGGCCTGCTTGAGCGTCTGCTCGTTGCGGTAGACGCCCGCGTTGTCGTCCATGGTCCGCTGCAGCTCGGTGCGGATCGCGGAGACCTTCTCGGTGCCCTGCGAGGAGCGCAGGCCCTCGATCAGCGCGACGACGTCCGCGGCGGCCGACTCCTCGGCGATCGGGACCAGCGGCGCGTCCTTGACGAACTCGGCGGCGGCCAGGCCGGCCCGGCGGCCGAAGACGTTGATGTCCAGCAGCGAGTTGGTGCCGAGCCGGTTCGAGCCGTGCACGGAGACGCAGGCGACCTCGCCGGCCGCGTACAGGCCAGGGACGACCGTCTTGTTGTCGCTGAGCACCTCGGCCTGCACGTTGGTCGGCACGCCGCCCATCGCGTAGTGCGCGGTCGGGTAGACCGGGACCAGCTCCGTGGTCGGCTCGACGCCGAGGTAGGTGCGCGCGAACTCGGTGATGTCCGGGAGCTTCTCCTCGATCTGCTCGGCCGGAAGGTGCGTCAGGTCCAGGTACACGTAGTCCTTGTGCGGGCCGGCGCCGCGGCCCTCGCGCACCTCGAGCACCATCGAGCGGGCGACGATGTCGCGCGGGGCGAGGTCCTTGATGGTGGGCGCGTAGCGCTCCATGAACCGCTCGCCCTCGGCGTTGCGCAGGATGCCGCCCTCGCCGCGCGCGCCCTCGGTCAGCAGGATGCCGAGGCCCGCGAGGCCGGTCGGGTGGAACTGGTAGAACTCCATGTCCTCCAGCGGCAGGCCCTTGCGCCAGATGATCCCCATGCCGTCGCCGGTCAGGGTGTGGGCGTTCGAGGTGGTCTTGAAGACCTTGCCGAAGCCGCCGGTGGCGAAGATGACCGCCTTGGCGCGGAAGATGTGGATCTCGCCGGTGGCCAGCTCGTAGGCCACCACGCCCGCGGTGCGCTTGACGCCGTCCTCGTCCGGCTCGCCGAGCAGCAGGTCCAGGACGTAGAACTCGTTGTAGAACTCGATGCCCTCCTTGACGCAGTTCTGGTACAGCGTCTGGAGGATCATGTGGCCGGTGCGGTCCGCGGCGTAGCACGAACGGCGCACCGCGGCCTTGCCGTGGTCCCTCGTGTGGCCGCCGAAGCGGCGCTGGTCGATCCGGCCTTCCGGGGTACGGGAGAACGGCAGGCCCATCTTCTCGAGGTCGAGGACCGCGTCGATGGCCTCCTTGCACATGATCTCGGCGGCGTCCTGGTCGGTGAGGTAGTCGCCGCCCTTGACCGTGTCGAAGGTGTGCCACTCCCAGTTGTCCTCCTCGACGTTGGCCAGCGCGGCGCACATGCCGCCCTGGGCCGCGCCGGTGTGGGACCGGGTCGGGTAGAGCTTGGTGAGCACGGCGGTGCGCGAGCGCGTGCCGGCCTCGAGCGCGGCGCGCATGCCGGCGCCGCCCGCTCCGACGATCACGGTGTCGTACGTGTGCACCTGGTACGCGCCGCGGGTCGAGGGCGCCGTGATCATCTCGGTGTACGTGTAGTTGAACTCGTCACCCTTGGCGGCCGAGGCTTCTACGTTCGTGTCAGTCATGGAGCGCGCCCTAGGCCTTGAGGTTGGGGGTGAACGTGAGCAGGACCAGGCTGCCGAGGACGACCATCAGGATCGCCGCGAAGTACAGCAGCGACTTCAGGACGAAGCGGGTGCCGTCCTTCTCCGCGTAGTCGTTGATGACCGTGCGCAGGCCGTTGACGCCGTGCAGCGTGGCCAGCCAGAGCGTGAGCAGGTCCCAGACCTGCCAGAACGGCGAGGCCCAGCGGCCGGCCACGAAGGCGAAGTCGATCTTCTCGACGCCGCCGTCGAGCACCAGCATGATGAACAGGTGGCCGAGGACCAGGAAGGTCAGCAGCAGGCCGGAGAAGCGCATGAACAGCCAGCTGTAGAGCTCGAAGTTCGTGCGCCCGGCCCGGGAGGTGCGGCGCGAGCGCAGCTTGTGCGGTTCCTTGGGGGAGCGCGGGGCGTCGATCGCCGGGGTCGTGGACGTCGTCATCTCGACTGCTCCGTTCCTAGTAGCCGAAGATCGTGTGCAGCGAGTGCGCGACGATCGGGTAGAACATGCCGGCCATCAGGACGGCCCAGACGCCGACGACCCACCACAGCAGCTTCTTCTGGAGCCGCGGGCCCTTGGCCCAGAAGTCCACCGCGATGATCCGCAGGCCGTTGAAGGCGTGGAAGCAGATCGCGGCGGTCAGGCCGTACTCCATGAAGTTGACGACCGGGTTCTTATAGCTGTTGATGACGCTGTTGTAGTCGCCCTGTGAGACGCGCAGCAGCGAGGCGTCGAGCACGTGCGCGAAGAGGAAGAAGAAGATCAGGACGCCGGTGATGCGGTGCGCCACCCAGCTCCACATTCCCTCGCGGCCGCGATAGAGCGTGCCCTTCTTCCGGGTCCGGGAACTCGTCCCCGCGCCAGACGTTGTTGTGGCCATGGGCTACCCGTCGCCGCCTTCCATAGGTCGTCGCGTCCTCGTCGGCGTCAGAGTAACCACAGCCAGGGGTGATCCAATGACCATCAGAGGGGGTTTGTGAGCGAACTCGCATCGGACAATATAGGACAATTACCATCACTAGTGGATCTCGTGGGTGTGTGATTCGCGCGACAGTCGGGGCTTGGCATGCCCGGAATGCGGCCTTACGTGTGAGCGGAACCGCGACCTGACGGACCCGGCCCTCGGGGCCTCGAGGGGTATGGCGAGGGTGGCTACCGGTCGGTAGGCTCCGGCACGGAGGCGACGCGCGCCTACCGAGGCCATTCCTGGATGGGGTACACGATGACGTCTGCCATGAACGAGTCCGGGCTCCCGATCGAGCCCGTGTACGGGCCCGCGGCGCTCGAGGGCTGGAACCCGGCCGAGAAGCTCGGCGAGCCCGGCCGCTACCCGTTCACCCGCGGCGTGTATCCGTCCATGTACACGGGCCGCCCCTGGACGATGCGGCAGTACGCGGGCTTCGGCACCGCGGCCGAGTCGAACGCGCGCTACAAGCAGCTGATCGCGAACGGCTCGATGGGCCTGTCGGTGGCCTTCGACCTGCCCACCCAGATGGGCTACGACTCGGACGAGCCGATCGCGCAGGGCGAGGTCGGCAAGGTCGGCGTCGCCATCGACTCCATCGAGGACATGCGCACCCTGTTCGGCGGCATCCCGCTGGACCGGGTCTCCACCTCGATGACGATCAACGCCCCCGCCTCGATCCTGCTGCTGCTCTACCAGCTCGTCGGCGAGGAGCAGGGGGTGTCGGCCGACCAGCTGACCGGCACCATCCAGAACGACATCCTGAAGGAGTACATCGCCCGCGGCACGTACATCTTCCCGCCGGCGCCCTCGCTGCGGCTCGTCTCGGACGTCTTCGCGTACTGCCAGCGCGAGATCCCGAAGTGGAACACGATCTCCATCTCGGGCTACCACATGGCCGAGGCCGGCGCCTCGCCCGCGCAGGAGGTGGCGTTCACCCTGGCCGACGGCATCGCGTACGTGCGCGCCGCCATCGAGTCCGGCCTCGACGTGGACGAGTTCGCCCCGCGGCTGTCCTTCTTCTTCGTGGCCCGCACCACGCTGCTGGAGGAGATCGCGAAGTTCCGCGCCGCCCGCCGGGTCTGGGCCCGCATCATGCGGGACGAGTTCGGCGCGAAGAACCCCAAGTCGCAGATGCTGCGCTTCCACACCCAGACGGCCGGCGTGCAGCTGACGGCGCAGCAGCCCGAGGTCAACCTGATCCGCGTGGCGCTGCAGGGCCTCGGCGCGGTGCTCGGCGGCACCCAGTCGCTGCACACCAACTCCTTCGACGAGGCCATCGCGCTGCCGACCGAGAAGGCCGCGCGCCTCGCGCTGCGCACGCAGCAGGTGATCGCCTACGAGACGGACGTGACGAAGACCGTCGACCCCTTCGCCGGCTCGTACGTCGTCGAGTCGATGACCGACGGCCTCGAGGCGGAGATCGACCTGCTGCTCGGCCGGATCGAGGACCTCGGCGGCGCCGTCTCGGCGATCGAGCAGGGCTTCCAGAAGGCCGAGATCGAGCGCTCGGCGTACCAGATCACGCAGGAGATCGACGGCGGCGAGCGGACCGTGGTCGGCGTCAACCGCTTCACCCTCGACGAGGAGGAGCCCTACGAGCCGCTGCGGGTCGACCCGACGATCGGCGAGCAGCAGGCCGAGCGGCTCGCCCGGCTGCGCTCCGACCGCTCGAAGGACGACGTCACCCGCGCCCTGGACGACGTCAAGCGCGCCGCCGCGGGCAGCGGGAACGTGCTCTACCCGATGAAGGAGGCCCTCAAGGCCTGCGCGACGGTCGGCGAGGTCTCGCACGCGCTGCGGGAGGTCTGGGGGACGTACGTGCCTGTCGATTCGTTCTGATCGGGTCTAAGGCCCGATGTGGGTGGGGCGGGGGCCGGTAAGGCTGATGG
>NZ_JAGSOH010000016.1 GCF_018139625.1 Actinospica acidithermotolerans
GAGCGGGGGCGCGTGGCTTCGTTCCGCGTTCCCGCAGCATGGCAGGCAATCGGGCGAAGCAGTGAACCGATTCGGTGTTTCGTCCGTGCACTGAGCTTGAGTGAGCGCCCTCGACTGCCGGAGGCCGAATGGACGGACGGGCTGAACCATGACATCGACTCTGCCCGACCTGAACATCGCGAAGACCCCGATCTACGAGAGCCTGGTGGCCGCCAGCGGCGACCCGTACCAGATCGACGGGCCCGCGGACGGCCGGCCGCTGCCCGCCGTGAGCACGGACTTCGGCGCGGCGAACGACATCCTGGGCCGGCTGCTCGCCCAAGGCGGCGCGGACGGCGAGGGCTGGGTCGCGGTGGTTCTCGTCGGCGGACCCGCGGCCGCCCAGCTCAGCCGGCAGCTGGCGCAGGGCACGATGGCCGGACTGCCCGGGTACTTCTCCGGCGGATACAACGTGCTCGCCGCCTACCAGAGTCCGCAGGCCATCCACACGATGCAGGCCGCGCAGACGCTCCCGAGCCAGGGCCAGCCGTGGTGGAAGCCCGAACTCCCGTACTCGGCCACCGCGCAGGCGCTGCCCGCGCCCGGCCCGGCCTTGCCGCCGCCCGCGCCGCTCGCGTTCGAAGCCGGCGTCTCCGCTTCCGGCGTCTCCGCCTACCAGCCCGGCTACGCCTACGGCTACCAGTCGTACGGCGACACCGGCACCAGCCCCGCGGTGACCGACGACCCCATCGCGGCGAGCATGGCCTCCCACATGGCTACCGGGATCGTGCAGAACGCTCTGCAGGCCAGCTCGCCGAGCGGGTTCACCGGAATGGGCGGCACTGCGGCTGGCACGGCCGCCGATCCGGCCGCGCTGTACGCCGCGATGCAGGCCCAGGCTCAGGCCCAGATGCAGGCCCAGGCGCAAATGCAGGCCCAGGCCCAGATGCAGGCTCTGGCCCAGGCCCGGACACAGCTCGAGACGAGCGGTCAGTACCCGGTCACGCCGACGCCGACGCCGACGCCGGCCCAGCCCGACATGGGCGTGATGTCCGAGTGGATCAACGCGGCGAACGCCGCCGCGCTCCAGGAGATCCAGGCAGCGCAGACCGCCGACGACAGTCCCGGTCCGCGCGTCCCGATGCCCACGATGGTCTTCCCGCCCGGCGCGGTCCCGATGATGCCAGGCGCCTACCCGGGTTACCCCGGCGCCACGTACGCGGCCATGGAACGGCCGGCCGGCGGCCGCGATGAGGAAGAGGACTTCGCCGACAGCCGCTTCGGCCGTCTCGCTTCCGCGATGCGAGCACTGCGTGGTCGGTAGCCGCACGCTCCACGGCTCATCCCGGTCTCAGCACTCAGGCCTCGGCGTGCAGCGTCTGCGTGCCCAGGACGATGGCGAGCGCGAGCCGGTCGGCGTCCTCCGTTCCCGGTTCGGCCGTGTAGACGGAGATCCGCAGGTCGTCGACCGCGACGATCAGTGTGTCGCAGTCGAGCGTGATGCGGCCGACTTCGGGGTGGTCGACGACCTTCCGCTTCGAGGTGTCGGGCGGCGGGGGCGGAGTGTCGGATGCCCAGAGCTCTGCGAAGCGCGGGCTCTGGTCGGCGAGGTCTGCGATCAGTCGTCGCAGCGCCTGGTCCGCGGGATACCGGGAGGCCGTCAGGCGCAGGTCGGCGACGAGCCGTGCCTCGTGCTCCGCCTGCTCCTGCGCCGTGTGCACGGTACGTGAGCGCGGGCCCAAGAGGTTGCGCCAGATGGCGTTGCGTTCGATTCCGTGCCACGCCGAGGTCTCGCCCATCAGCGCGTCGTATGGAGCGTTGGCGAGAACCAGCGTCCAGGTGGCGTCGTGCACGGCGACGGGGGTGTGCGCGAGGCGGTCGAGCAGCCGTTGCACGCTCGGGGTCACGCGCGAGCTGACGACGCCGTGGCCGGGAGAGGCGTGACCGGCCAGTTCGTAGAGCAGGTCGCGTTCCCGGTCGGAGATCCGCAGCGCCTGCGCCAGGGCCTCCACGACCTGAGCCGAGGGCGCGGTAGCGCGTCCCTGCTCCAAACGGGTGAGGTAGTCGGCTGAGATCCCGGCGAGCCCGGCCAGCTCCTCGCGGCGCAGCCCGGGCGCGCGGCGGCGCCGGCCGACCGGCACGCCCGCCACCTCGGGCCGGACCCGGTCGCGCCAGCGGCGCACCGTCCGGCCGAACTCCCACGACGACGATTCCACCCCTCCAGTCTGCGCGTGCGCCGGGCCGTTGTCGTGGCCCCGGCGCTCCTAGGATCCGATCGGCGCACTATGCGAGACTTACCGGCGTGGGTGATCACGAAAACGCGGACCTGAGCCCCGACGACGCGCTCGAAGCCGTCGAACCGCCCGTCGGCGCCGAGGCCGGCGCCGAGGTCGAATTCGACGTCGCCGTGGTGGGGGCGGGGCCGGCCGGGGCGATCGCCGCGTGCGTGGCGGCCCGCCGGGGACTGCGGGTCGCGCTGATCGATCGCAATACGTTTCCCCGCGACAAGACGTGCGGCGACGGCATCGGACCCGGCGCCGTCCGGGTGCTGCGGGAGCTCGGCATCGACTCGGTGCTCGAAGGCCGCCCGCGCATCGCGTCCATCACGATGTTCGGGACCGAAGGCGAGCGGAGCGAAAGCCCCGTCCCCGATATCCGCGGCACGTCCACCGACGTGTTCGTCGTGCCGCGTCTCGATTTCGACGAGCACCTGTTCCGCGCGGCGCTCGCGTCGGGCGCCGCGGACATGACCGGCACACGGTACGTCGGCATGTCAGGCTACGATGATCGAGCACGAACGATCGAGCTGCGTGACGCCTCGGGCGCGCGCAAGTCGCTGCGCGCACATCTCGTCATCGGCGCGGACGGCGTGTACTCGACCGTGCGCAAAGACCTCGTCGGCAAGGACGGGATGGACCCGGAGTACTCGGGCATCGCGATGCGCGCGTACGTCGAATGCCCCGACTTCGAGGGCGGCGCCGCCGGGGCGAGCATGCTGTTCGAGTTCGACAGGGACCTGCTGCCGTCCTACGGCTGGGTCTTCCCGGTCGGCGACGGCACCGTCAACATCGGCGTCGGACTCCCCATCTCCCAGCTGCGCGAGCGCGGCGCCGACCTGCGCCGGCTGCTCGCCGAATTCGCCGACCGGCTGCGCGAGCGCGGCCTCGAGATCGGCGAGATCAGGGACGAGCGCGCGCACCAACTCCGTGCACTGATGGAGATGCCGCCGCTGACGTTCGAGCGCGCGGCCCTGATCGGCGACGCGGCGTCGATGATCAACCCGGTCAGCGGCGAGGGCATCGCGTACGCCATGACCGCTGCGCAGCGCCTGGTCAAGGCTCTGCCGGCCGACCTCTCCGACGGCCGCGCCCTGGCCGCCGCGCTGACCGGGTTCGAGCGCCGCTTCCGCTCAGGCCACCGGATGCACCTGCTGTCCTGCCGCCTGACCATGGTCATGCTTCGCCGGTCGGCGACCGCCGCGGTGGTCGTCCGCGCGCTGCAGACCGACCCGCGCGTGCTCGGCGGCGTCTTCAGCATGCTCTTCGGCGACGGGCGGCTAAACGCCACGACCGCGCTACGCATCGCGAGGCACGCAGTGCGGTAGAAGACCTCTGACCGCATCACGTCGTTGGAGGGGACCACGGTGGCACGTCGCTGGCTGGTGACCGGATGTTCGTCAGGGCTCGGATTCGCGCTGGCCGAGGCGCTGGCCGAAGCGGGGGATCGGGCCGTGGTCACCGCGCGCCGGGCGTCCTCCCTCGCCGAACTCGCCGAGGCCTGGCCGGACAACATCATCCCGGCGGCGATGGACCTGTGCGACGCGCAGCAGTGCGAGGACGCGGTCAAGACCGCCGTCGACCGGCTCGGCGGCCTCGACGTGCTCGTCAACAACGCGGGCGGCGGCCTGTTCGGCGCCGTCGAGGAGGTCGGCGACGACGAGCTGCGCGACCAGTTCGAAAGCCTCGTCATCGGGCCGTGGCGGTTGATCCGCCTCGCGCTCCCGGTCATGCGCGCCCAAGGCTCGGGACACATCGTGAACATCTCCACGCTCGGCGCGCGTTCCCCGGTGCCCGGCCTCTCCGCATACCTCAGCGGCAAGCAGGCGCTCGAGGGCATGAGCCAGGCGCTCGCCGCAGAGGTGGCCGGGCACGGCATCCGCGTATCGGTCATCGAGCCCGGCCCCTACGCCACGAACTACGGCACCGCACTCGCCGAGGTTTCCGCCAGGCTCCCCGCCTACGAGGATCTCGCCGGCGTGATCGGGATGTTCCGCGGGATGCGGGAGAACCCGGCCGTGGGCCGTCCCGCGGAATTCGCCGAACTCGTCCTGCGCGTCGTCGGCTCGCCCGCGCCGGCCCCGCTGCGAATCCCCGTCGGCCCCGGCGCTTACGAGATGATCGGCGAGGCTCTCGCCGCCTCCGCCGAAGAACTCGAATCCGCCCGGGCGTTCACCCGGGACGGCGACTGAGTCTCGTATCAGAGCTCGATGACCGGGCGGACGCAGAACTCCTCGTACATTCCCGCGCCCTCGCCCAGGACGAACTCGGCCATGCCCGGGTTGCGGCTGGCCGTCGCGAGGGGCAGCCACTCGACGAAGGAGCCGTAGCCGCCGCAGACGGCTTCGCCGCCGTCGCCGCCCTTGACGACGGCGGGGTCGCTGGTGATTTCGGAGTCGTAGACCTCGTGCGCGATGTGCAGGCCGAGGGGGTTGCGCCGGCGGTGCGGGCCGTCGGCGTAGGGGTAGGGGGAGCGCTCGAAGGGGCAGTGCTCGGCCCACCACCACAGCGTCGGGCTGCCGAGGCCGCAGGCGTGCTCCCATTCGTCGGGGCTCGGCATCCGCAGGCCCCGCCCGGCCAGGGCCTGCGGGGTCTCGTCGACCGGGTCGGTCAGCCGCTCGCTCTCGACGGCGAGCAGGAACGCGGGAAGGGTGACGGCGCGGCGCGGGGACAGGCGCTCGCGCAGGATCTCGCGGGGGTCGTCCGGGAAGCCGAACCTGCCGCCGATCGTCTCCTCCTTGTACCAGGCGAGCATGTGGTCCGCGGGCTGCCAGCGGTCGACGTCGTAGCCGACCTCGGTCCGGCCGCCGGGGACCAGGGCGTAGAGGTCCTGTTCGCGTTCGATGAGGGCCTGGTGCAGCGCGGCGCCCCGGTACTCGGCGCTGGTGACGGCCGAGAGGCGGCCGCCGACCCGGTCGGCTATCTGCTCGGCGAGCCGGGTGGCGGCGCCCGTGTCGAGGCGCCGCCAGTCGGCGAGGGTGAGGTCAGCGAAATCCACGAGTCGGATTATGGCGACGGCCTCTGACAATCTCCCGGAGCCCGGGGGTCAGCGCCGGCCGACGCCGGCGAGCATCGAGTAGCGCGTCACGTCGCCGCCGAGCGGGTCGGGCGGCGACTGCGGCTCGGGACGCCAGTGGATGATGTCGACGAGGCCGGGGTCGAGCAGCTCGTAGCCGGCCATCATCGCGCCGATCGCGTCCCGCGTACGCAGCCGCATGGTGTGGCTGGCCCGCGTGTAGACGTCTTCCACGCGGCGCACCGCGTCGGGGCGGTAGTCGCTGGTGCCGTGGCTGAGCGCGAGGTACGAGCCGCACACGGTCTCGTCGCGGTAGGCGGCGACGATCCCGGCCGGGTCGTCCTCGTCGGGGACGAAGGGCAGCGAGGCGAACATGAGCAGCGCGACCGGGCGCGAGAGGTCGAGGAAGCCGGCGACGCGCGGGTTGGACAGGACCGCGTCGGCGTCGCGAAGGTCGGCGTAGACGGCGGTGGCCCCGGGGACGTGCGCGAGCAGCGCGGTGCTGTGCGCGATGGCGACGGCGTCCGCGTCCACGTAGACCACGCGCGCGTTCGGGTTGATCGCGTGCACGACCTCGTGCACGTTGCCGGCCGTGGGGATGCCGGAGCCGAGGTCGAGGAACTGGTCGACGCCGATCACGGCGAGGTGCGTCACGGCGCGGCGCAGGAACGCGCGGTTCGCCTGGCACAGGTGCGCTACGTCCGGCCACGCCTCGATCGTGCGCGCCGCGAGCTGCCGGTCCGCGGCGAAGTTGTGCGATCCGCCCAGGTAGAAGTCGTACATGCGGGCCGCGGACGGAGTCTCGATCTCCACCTCGTCCGGAGCCCAGACCGGTCGGTGCTGCGTCACTGCCGCCTCCCCTTGAAAATCCAACGAGCCGCGCGGTGTGAGCTTACGTCACATCGCGCGGCCGCGCAGGGGGCTCGAACGGGGGCCGGCGAGGGTCTGGCTACGCCTCGCCGGAGGCGGCCCAGAGGTTGATGCCGGCCTCGATCGCGTACTTGTCGATCCGCTCCAGCTCCTGCTCGCTGAAGCCGAGCCGGTCGAGCGCGCCGAGGCTGTCATCGAGCTGCGCGACGCTGCTGGCGCCGATCAGCACCGAGGTCACGCGCGGGTCCCGCAGCGCCCACGAGAGCGCCATCTGCGCGAGCGACTGCCCGCGCTCGGCGGCCATCGCGTTGAGCGCACGGACGTGATCGAGCGTGCGGTCGTTGAGCATGTCCGTGGACAGCGACGAGTTGCGGGCGGCGCGCGAGCCGGCGGGAATGCCGTCGAGGTACTTGCTCGTCAGAATGCCCTGCGCGAGCGGCGAGAAGGCGATGCAGCCGACGCCGGTCTCGCCGAGCACGTCGAGCAGCCCGTGCTCGATCCAGCGGTTCAGCATCGAGTACGAGGGCTGATGGATCAGCAGCGGCGTGCCGAGCGAGCGGAGGATCTCGACGGCCTCGCGGGTGCGCTCGGGGCTGTAGGACGAGATGCCCGCGTACAGCGCGCGCCCGGAGCGGACGGCCGTGTCGAGCGCGCCCATTGTCTCCTCGAGCGGCGTCGAGGGGTCGAAGCGGTGGCTGTAGAAGATGTCGACGTAGTCGAGGCCCATCCGGGCCAGGGACTGGTCGAGGCTCGCCAGCAGGTACTTGCGCGAGCCGCCGCCCTGGCCGTACGGCCCCGGCCACATGTCGTAGCCGGCCTTCGTGGAGATGATCAGCTCGTCGCGGTGCGCGCGGAAGTCCTCGGCGAAGATCCGGCCGAAGTTGCGCTCCGCGCTGCCGTAGGGCGGCCCGTAGTTGTTGGCCAGGTCGAAGTGGGTGACGCCGCGGTCGAAGGCGCGCCGCAGGATCGCCCGCTGCGTGGCGATCGGCAGCCCCTCGTCGCCGAAGTTGTGCCAGAGCCCGAGGGAGATCGCGGGCAGGTCGAGGCCGGAGCGTCCGCATCGGCGGAACGTCGCGTCGTCGTAGCGGTCCGCGGCAGCCTGGTAATCCATGGTCGTACTCCGGTGGATGGTGGGATCTGCTGTCCCCACCCACTCTGGTCCGGCCCCACTGATCTGTCCAATAGAAGAATGTGATCCGCCCGATCACCTGGGAAGCTCAATCCCGGCGCTCTCCCGGCATGATCCCTATCGGCCCGAGCGCCCGATCGGCCCGGGCGGCGTCAGGGCTTGCGCGCGACGATGCCGCCGATGCAGCGCGAGGCCGGACTCGGGTTGCGCAGCACCGGGCCGTCCGGCCACCACTCCGAGCACGGCACCAGGCCGATGTCGCCCTCGCCGTTGGCCTGGATGAACTCCAGCCCGGGCAGCATGGCCTCGATCTCGGCGCGGGTGCGGAAGGCGCCGGCGCCGAGCGGCCCGCGCACGAGGACGTCCTCGATGCGCTTCGCGATGTCGGTGAGCTCCGGGACCTCCGGGTCGAGGAAGTGGCTGAACACGACGTACGAGCCGGACGCGAGCGCGTCGATGTACTCGCCCATCACGGCCGGGCCGTCGTCGCCGACCAGGTGGTGCAGCGTGCCGACGTGCAGCAGGACCACGGGCTCGGCGAAGTCGATGTTGGTGAGCACGACCGGGTTCTCCAGCACCGCGCGCGGCTTGAAGATGTCGGCCTCGATCATGTGCGTGAACTCCTCGTCGGCCAGCAGCGCGCGGCCGTGGGCGAGCACGACGGGATCGTTGTCCACGTAGACGACCTGCGCCTCGGGCTGCAGCCGGTGCACGATCTGGTGGGTGTTCTCCGCCGTCGGCAGGCCGGATCCGCAGTCGAGGAACTGCTGGACGCCGGTCTGCGCGGCCAGGAACCGGCACGCGCGGTTCAGGAACCCGCGGTTGCCGCGCGCGATGTCCGCGGCCTCGGGTACGGCCTCGAGGACCTTGCCCATCACCACGCGGTCGACGGCGTAGTGGTCCTTGCCGCCGAGGAATCCGTCGTAGACACGCGCGATGCTCGGTCGATCAGGGTCGATCCCGACCGGCGCCTGGCTCGGCGAAGTCCCGGAGCTCACTGAAATCCTCACCTCGAATACTCTTCTGATCGTACGTCAGGTCTCTCGGACAGAGTACTCGCGTACGGCCGCGACACCATGTACCGATGCGGGCAGAGCGCAGGAAAGGGCGGGCCTGCATGGCGGCCACTAGGGTGGGTTCATGCAGGTGCTCGTGCCGACTCCGCTCGGGGACGCCCGGATCACGCGTTTCCCCGCGGTCGGCGCGTGCCGTGCCGCGCTGTTGGCGAGCCATGGGGCAGGCGGGGGCGTCGAGGCGCCGGATCTGCAGGCGCTGGCGGCCGACCTGCCGAAGGACGGGATCGAGGTAGCCCTGGTCGAGCAGCCGTGGCGGGTGGCCGGAAAGCGGCTCGTCCCGCGCCCGTATGCGCTCGACACGGGCTGGCGCGCGGTCATGGAGTGGTGGGCGGCGAACGCCGGCTCGGACGGTATCCCGGTGATCGTCGGCGGCCGCAGCGCGGGCGCCCGCGTCGCATGCCGGACCGGTGCCGAGACCGGAGCGCACGGCGTGCTGGCCCTCTCGTTCCCGCTGCATCCGCCGGGAAAGCCGGAGAAGTCGCGAATCGCCGAACTTCTCGGCAGCGGGCTCCCGACGCTGGTCGTCGTGGGCGCGATGGACCCGTTCGGCGCCCCTTCCGAATACCCGGAGCTGCCGCCGACGCATCGGCTGGTCGGCTTGCCGGCCGGCGACCACGGCTTCTCCGTGCGCAAGACCCAGACGCCGGTGATCGACGACATCACGCGCGCGGTAGGGGCGTGGATCGACTCCATCCTCTGACGCGGACGCCCTCAGCTCACTGAAAGCGGTTCCGCAGCACGCGAAGCCAGCAGCTCGCGGATCTCGCGCACGGCCTCGCGTCCGGCGTGGTTGGCGCCGACGGTGCTGGCCGACGGCCCGTAGCCGACGAGGTGCAGCCGCGGCTCGAGCGCGACACGCGTGCCGTCCATGGTGATTCCGCCACCGGGAGCGCGCAGATGCAGCGGGGCGAGGTGGTCGAGCGCGGCACGCCAGCCGGTGCACCACAAGATCACGTCCGCCTCGACGAATCGCGGTGCTCCCGCCTCCGCGCGGTCCCACGCGACGCCGTTCGGCGTGATCCGATCGAACATCGGAAGCCGGTTGAGCACGCCACTGCGCTGCGCCTCGCGTACCGCGTCGGTGACCGGCAACCCGGTGACGCTCACCACGCTCTGCGGGACGAGCCCCTCGCGCACCCTGCGCTCGACCATGGCGACGACTTCGCGTCCGTACTCGCGGGTGAACGGCCGATCGCGGAACACCGGCGGACGCCGCGTGACCCAGGTCGTCGACGCACCGGCCTGCGCGAGCTCCGTCAGCAGCTGGATGGCGGTGATCCCGCCGCCGACCACGACCACGCGTTTGCCTGCGAAGTGCTGCGCGCCCGGATAGGTCGCGGCGTGCAACTGCTGTCCGCCGAAGGTCTCACGGCCCGGGTAGTAGGGCCAGAACGGCCTGGTCCACGTTCCGGTCGCGTTGATCACGGCACGTGCCGCCCACGTCCCGGCGTCGCTCTCCACGAGCAGCCGGTCGTCCGGTCCATACCGCACAGCGCGAACGGAGACCGGCCGGCGGACGGGGAGCTGGAATCGCTCCTCGAAGGTCGCGAAGTAGCGGGGGACCGCGACCGAGGCGCGCTCCAGCGGGGACGGCGGGTCGAAGGCCATGCCGGGCAGGTCGAAGATGCCGTTCACGGTCTCCATGCGCAGCGTCGGCCATCGGTGCTGCCAGGCCCCGCCGGGCGCACGATCGCCGTCGAGGACCACGTAGCCGCCGTCCGGCTCGAATCCGGCGCGGCGCAGGAAGTAGGCGCTCGACAGGCCCGCCTGGCCGGCGCCGATCACCACGACGTCGGTCTTGCGCGTCTCGCCGTCACCCTTGCTGCTCACGGTTACTTGAACACTCAAGGAACGCCGTTGCTTCCGCGGGTCTGATGAGCAAATCGTCGAATCGCTTCGACGATCCAAATCACGTTGTCACAGCGTGTTGGGAACGTTAAATCGGTTGACTCCTGGATCTCGGCGATGGAAGGGTCGAAGCGCTTCGATCCTGGCCGAGGTCCTGAAAGTGACGTATGAGGTGTTGCGCGTGGTTTTGAACGATGAGCGGCGCGAGCGGTTGCGCATACGCCGGCAACTGGTCGGGCTGCTGCGCGACGGCGGCGGCGTCGCGACCGCGCTGTTCTGCCTGATCCAGCTGGCCAACGGCGTACTTCCCGCGCTCACCGCACTCGCCACGGCGGCCGTGGTCGGCAGCGTCGGCCACGGGACGGGGACCTCGCGCATCGTCGTGCCGCTGACGCTGCTGGCCGCCGCGCTGATCGTCGGCCAGGTGCTCTCGGCGATCCAGTTCCCCACCTCCCTGGTCATCCAGAGCCGCATCGACCTGGCCCACCGCGAGCGGGTCGCGGAGCTCGCCTCCCGGTCCTCGACGATCACGGTGCTCGAGCAGCCCGCCGTGCAGGACCTGATCGCCACCGTCAACGCCGAGCCCTCCACCTGGATCGAGAAGACGCCGGGCCAGGGTTCCACCGCGCAGCTCATGCTGATCGTGCGCTACTTCGGGCTGGTCAGCTCCGCGCTCGTCCTCGCGCGGTTCTCCTGGTGGCTCGTGCCGGTCCTGGTCGTGCCCGCCTTCGCCTACCGCGCGTTCGCGCAGCACCAGTGGCTCAACCACTTCACGATCTGGGCACGCGGCATCTCGCACCACCGGCGCTACCAGTACTGGGGCAAGCTCGCCGCGGCGCCGGCGGAGGGCAAGGAGATCCGCGTGTTCGGGCTCGACGAATGGGTGTCGCGCACCGGACAGAACCACGGCCTCACGCACATGCGACCGGTTTGGGAGGACGACTACCGCGCAGCCCGCGCGAAGTGGCTGCAGTCCGTGCTCGTGTTCGTGCCGCTTCTGCTCGCGTTCCTCGCCGTCGGGATCCAGACCGAGCACGGCCACAGCAGCCTGGCCACCGAGACCGTGGTACTCACGGCGGCCTGGGCCGTCTTCCAGGCCATGGGCAATACCTTCGACTCCGTCGCAGTCCAGGGCGTCATGCCGGTGATGCGCGCCTACAACGCACTCACCTCGGCACTCGCCGACGACGCGCCGGCCGTCACCGACGCCGCGCCGCTGTCACACACCCCGACGCTCACGTTCGACGACGTGTCGTTCCGCTACCCCGGCAGCTCGCGCGACATCCTCAAGGGCCTGGCCCTGGACATCGCGCCCGGAGATCTCGTCGCGCTCGTCGGCATGAACGGCGCCGGCAAGTCCACGCTCACCAAACTCCTCGCCGGACTGTACGAACCAACTGCCGGCAGCATCCGCGCCGACGGCCGCGACATCACCGAGATCGGCTACACCGCCTGGCGTCGGGAACTGGCGATCGTCTTCCAGGACTTCGTCCGCTATCCGCTGTCGGCCAGGGAGAACGTCGCGCTCGGCGCGGACATCGACCAGGCCGCGCTCGACGCCGCGGCGCGCGAGGCCGGGTTCGACGAGGTGCTCGCCCGGCTGCCCGCCGGCTGGGACACGCCGCTGTCGAAGGAGCGCGCCGGGGGAGTGGACCTGTCCGGGGGCCAGTGGCAGCAGGTCGTGCTCACCCGGGCGATCTACGCCGTGAAACGCGGAGCGAAGGTCCTGGTGCTCGACGAGCCGACCGCGCACCTCGACGTGCGCACCGAATTCGAGGTCTTCGAACGGCTGGCCCGGCTGGCCAGGGACGCCACGGTGATCCTCATCTCGCATCGTCTCTCGACCGTCCGCCAGGCCGACCGGATCGTGCTGCTCGGCAGCGGCCGCATCCTCGAATCGGGCACCCACGACGAGCTGATGGCGCTCGACGGGCGCTACGCCGACATGTTCAACATCCAGGCCGAGCGGTTCCGCGAGGGATACGACGACCGCGTCGAAGAGGGGGAGCTGCTGTGAGGACCTGGGCCGTCTGGCGCGACAACGCCGCGGTATGGCGGGAGATCTTCGGCGTCTGCTGGCGACGTAGCAGGGTGCTGTTCCTCTCCGTGTGCATCTGCATGGCGCTCGACACCTTCGCGATCGCCGGGATCGGCCTCGCGCTGCGCGCGGTGGTCACCGGCACGACCGAGTCCCGCGGCGCGCTGATCGTCCTCGGAGCGGCCGGCGCCGCGTTCGGCTACGCCGCCGACGTCACCTTCAGCGAGCTCACCTTCAGCATGCGCATCAACCTGTGCGAGCTCGTCGCCCGGGAGCACTACGACCGGCAGATCCAGCTGGCCGCGATGGGCATCGAAGGCATCGAGCACCTTGAGCAGACCGAGTACCTCGACAAGCTCACGTCGCTCGAGCAGACCTGGGCCATCGGGCAGTCCGCATGGAGCGCCGTGGAGGCGTTCGCGCTCGTCGCACGGCTGTTCCTGGTCCTCGGCCTGCTCGGCAGCATCAGCCCGGTGCTGCTGGTCATCCTGGTCGCGGGCGTCGTCCCGCTCTACTTCGAGCAGCGGTCGCGCACGGTCATCCAGGCCGCCGACGAGGCGCGCTCGCAGGACAAGCGGCTCCAGCGCCGGCTGTTCGAGATCCTCACCGGCGGCGCCACCGGCAAGGAGGTGCGCGTAGCCGGCACCAGCGCGCATCTGGTGCGGCTGCAGCGCGAGGCGGCCGAGCGCAGCGAGCGCGTCTGGCTGCGCGCCAACCTGGAGGCCGGATTCCTCGGCGCCCTCGGCTGGAGCATCTTCGTGGCCGCGTTCGTCGCCGGACTCGCCGTCGTCGTCGACGACGCCGCGCACAACCCGGCGCACCTCGGCGACATCGTGCTGACGATCACCGTCGGGACGCAGCTGCGCTCGCTCGTGCAGAACGCGGTGCGCGCCTCGACCAACACCGGCGGGTCGGGCCGCATCCTCGAGCCCTACCGCTGGCTGCGCGCCTACCAGGCCGAGCACGTCTCGGCCGCGACGAACCCGGCTCCCGACGGCCTGCGCGAGGGGATCACGTTCGAGGACGTGACCTTCACCTACGCCAACAGCGGGCATCCCGCGCTCGCCGGCCTCTCCGTGCACCTGCCGGCGGGAAGCATCGTCGCGATCGTCGGCGAGTACGGCTCCGGCAAGACCACGATCGTCAAGCTGCTGGAGAAGATGTACCGCCCGACCTCGGGCCGCATCCTGGTCGACGGCGTCGACCTCGCGACCATCGACACCCGCGCCTGGCGCTCGTCGACCGCCGCCGCCTTCCAGGACTTCGGCCGCTACCAGAGCACGTTCGCGCAGGCCATCGCCCTCGGCGACCTCGAGCACCCCGAGCGGCTGGCCGAGGCCGTGGCCCATGCCGACGCGCAGTCCCTGGTCGACCGGCTCCCCGACGGCCTCGACACGCAGCTCGGCCGGGCGTTCGACGGCGTGGACCTGTCCGAGGGCCAGTGGCAGAAGCTCGCGCTGGCCCGCGCGTCCATGCGGCAGGCTCCGCTGCTGTTCGTACTCGACGAGCCGACGGCCTCGCTCGACGCCCCGAGCGAGCACGCCATCTTCGAGCGCTACATGGAACGAGCCCGGGCGATCGCACCCGGCGGCATCACGGTCATCGTCTCGCACCGCTTCTCCACGGTGGCGGGAGCCGACCTGATCCTCGTGCTCGACAAGGGCCGCCTGGCCGACGCCGGCACGCACGAGGAGCTCCTGGCCGCCTCGCCCACGTACGCCGCGCTCTACTCGCTGCAGCAGACCGCTTACGCCGGACCGTGACGTTCCGTCAGGGTTCTTCCGTCCGACACGGCAATTCGCTCAACTCTTAACGCCGGTGCGGTCCTTGCCGGTTCTCATGAGGATCGGCAGGCTCAATGCTGATACCCCGGAGCCGCCCACGGTCCGGGGACGTCAGCATCCTGAATCGCTACCCACGGAAGAGTCAGCATGCGCAGATTCCTGATACGCGTCGCCACCCTGGCGACCGCGGCGACCGCGATCGTCGCGCCCGCGGCGTCGGCCACCACCACGGCCGCCCACGAGCTCGGCTTCAAGCCCCTGCACTACAACATCAACGGCTACAACTGGGGCGGCTACGCCGCCACCGGCAGCGGCTTCACCTCCGTCTCGGCGAGCTGGACCGAGCGGGCCGCGACCTGCAACTCCACGAACGACCTGTACGCGCCCTGGGTCGGCATCGACGGCTACGGCAGCTCGACCGTCGAGCAGACCGGCGTGGCCACCGACTGCTCCAGCGGCAGCCCCGTCGACGAGCCCTGGTACGAGATGTACCCGGCCAACCCGGTCTACCTGAACACGAGCACGTACCCGGTCAGGTCCGGCGACGCCATCTCGGCCTCGGTGACCTACGCCGGCAGCAGCAAGTACACGCTCAAGCTCTCCGACTCCACCCGCGGCTGGACCTACACCACCACCAAGAGCCTCTCCGCGTCGCGGGTCAGCGCCGAGGTCATCATCGAGTCGCCGACCGGGGCCTACCCGAACTTCGGCACGCTGCGCTTCACCTCGGCGACCGTGAACGGCTCGTCTCTCGGCTCGTTCGGCCCGACCGCGCTCGACCCGAGCTCGAACGGCGTCTACGAGGCCAAGACCAGCGCCCTCGGCTCCAGCGGAACCAGCTTCACCGAAACCTACCTGCACGAGTAGCGGGAGGGCCGCCGCGCCGGGCGCGCGGTGAACTGAAATTTTCAACTGCCGACGTCGGCCTTTCCGGGCCGGCGTCGGCAGTGCTTTGACGTGTGCGGAAGCCCTCCCACACCATCCGAGCGTGACCAGACCCCTTTCCGCGCGGCTCGCCCTGCTCGCGGCCGCCGCCCTCGTCGGCGCAGGCCTGAGCCAGTCGGCCGTCTTGACGCCCGCGTCCGCCGCCGCCGCGCCGACGGCCGACGTGACCGTGAACGCGAACGAGGGGGACGGCACCATCCCCTCGACCGGCTACGGCCTGAACACCGCCGTGTGGGACGGCCAGATGAACTCGGCCACGACGCAGGGCCTGCTGTCCTCGGCCGGCGTCGGCATGCTGCGCTATCCCGGCGGCTCGTACGGCGACATCTACAACTGGCAGGACAACACCGCGCCGGGCGGCTACGTCGCGCCGGGCACCGACTTCGACCAGTTCATGGGCACAGCGAAGGCGATCGGCGCGCAGCCGATCCTGATCGCCAACTACGGCAGCGGCACCCCGGCCGAGGCCGCCGCGTGGGTCAAGTACGCGAACGTCACCCAGGGATACGGAGCGAAGTACTGGGAGATCGGGAACGAGATCTACGGCAACGGCTACTACGGCGACGGCTGGGAGACCGACGACCACGCGAGCAAGAGCCCGACGACGTACGCGGACAACGTCCTGCAGTATGCGAGCGCGATGAAGGCCGTGGACCCGACGATCCAGGTGGGCGCCGTGCTCACGCTGCCGGGCAACTGGCCGGACGGCGTGCTCGCCTCCGGCGACTCGGCTGACTGGAACCGGACCGTGCTCTCCATCGCGGGCTCGGCGATCGACTTCGTCATCGTGCACTGGTACCCGAGCGGCAGCGGCGCCCAGGCGGCGCTCGGCGAGCCGGCGCAGCTGACCGGAGAGCTCGCGCAGTTGCGGCAGGAGATCGCCGAGTACGCGGGCCCGCGCGCCTCGTCCATCCACGTGGCGCTGACCGAGATGAACTCGAACGTGGACGAGGACACCCAGCCCGACGCGCTGTTCGCAGCGGACGCGTACATGACCGCGCTGGAGGACGGCGCGTTCACGGTCGACTGGTGGGACACGCGCAACGGCCCCGGCACGATCTCGACGGCCCCGGACGGAGCTACCGACTTCGGCGACTACGGCATCATCTCGAGCGGCACCTGCGTCGGATCCACCTGCGAGCCGGCGGCCAACACCCCGTTCCCGACCTATTACGCCATCAGCATGCTGAGTAAGCTCGGGCGCCCCGGCGACCTGATGGTCGGCGCGAGTACGGACCGGGAGCTCGTCTCGGCGCACGCGGTGCGCCAGGCGAACGGCGACCTCGCGGTGATGATCGTGAACAAGGACCCGGACAACTCGTACACGGTGAATCTCAACTACGCGGGATACACGCCGAGCGCTGCCACTCCGACGGTGTACACGTACGCCGACGAGGGCACCGCGATCACCAGCGCCCGGCAGGGCACGAGCGCCAGCCAGACGATCGCGCCGTACTCGGTCGAGACGGTGGTCCTCACCCCGCAGTCGAACCAATTCAGTGCCCTGAGCGCACCCGGAACGCCGTCGGTCAGCCAGGTGAGCGCGACCGGCGCGACCGTGAGCTGGGGCGCCTCGACCGGAGGGTCGGTGACGCGCTACGAGGTGGAGCAGCAGTACGGCACGGACAGCCAGCTGCTCGCCGAGTCCGCCGGCACCTCGGCGACGCTGCAGAACCTGGTCCCGGGCACCACGTACACGCTGAACGTCCTGGCCACCGACCAGTCGGGCAAGCTCTCCGAGCCCTCTGATCCGGTCACCTTCACCACGACCACCCCGGCGAGCAGCACCTGCGCCGTCGACTACCACCTGACCGCCGGCTGGGGCAGCGGCTACGTCGCCGCGGTGACGCTCTCCGACACCGGCCCGAACCCGATCGACGGCTGGACGCTGACCTTCAGCTTCCCGAGCACCGGCGAGACGCTCGGCAGCGGCTGGAACGCCAACTGGTCGCAGTCCGGGCAGAACGTCGAGGCCACGAGCCTGTCCTGGAACGCGCAGCTGGCGGCCGACGGCGGCAATTCGCAGAGCATCGGATTCGTCGGGAACAACACCGGCGCCTATCCGTCGCCCGCCGCCGTCAGCCTCAACGGCACGGTCTGCACGACGACGTACTCCGACTGATCCGACGCACGCGACCTACGGAAACAGCGAGCTGACATCATGACCCTCCCCACCCGCCTTCGCCTGTACGCCACGCTGGCCGTCAACCTCGTCCTGGCCCTGCTCGCCGCCGTCCTGACCACGCTGACCGCGGCGACGCCCGCCGCCGCGGCAGCCGGCGTCGGCGCAGGGTACTGGCACACCTCCGGCAACCGGATCCTCGACTCCGCCGGCGAACCGGTCCGCATCGCCGGCATCAACTGGTACGGCTTCGAGACCCCCGACGAGATCGCCCACGGCCTGTGGGCGCAGGACTACCACGCCGTCATCGACGACATCAAAGCCCTGGGATACAACACGATCCGCATCCCGTTCTCGAACCAGATGGTCGAGGACCCGATCGTGCCGCAGAACCTCAGCTTCTACAACACCGGCCCGATCAACCTCGACCTCAAGGGACTCAACGCCCTGCAGGACCTGCAGAAGATCGTCGCCTACGCCGGCCAGGACGGCCTGAAGGTCATCCTCGACGACCACCGCTCCGAGGCCGGCGAATCCGCCGAGTCCAACGGGCTCTGGTATACGAGCACGTACACGAATCAGAACTGGATCGACGACTGGACGACGATCGCGAAGCTGTTCGCGGGCAACCCGACCGTCGTCGGCTTCGACCTGCGCAACGAGCCGCACACACCCGCCGGCGACACGTACGCCGAGGGCGCGACGTGGGGGACCGGCGACACGGGCACGGACGTGCGCCTCGCCTACGAGAACGCCGGCGACGCCGTCCTGGCCGCCGACCCGAACGCGCTGATCTTCTGCGAGGGCATCAGCGAGTACCCGGACAGCTCGGCGTCCGGCGGCTACGACTCGACCTGGTGGGGCGGCGACCTGCAAGGCGTCGCGCAGTACCCGGTCCAGCTCAGCAGCCCCGGCCACGTCGTCTACTCCGCGCACGACTACGGCCCGAACCTGTTCCAGCAGACCTGGTTCAACTCCTCGACCACCACGGCCAGTCTCGAATCGGAGTGGAACAAGAACTGGGGCTACATCTACAGCCAGAACCTCGCCCCGGTCTGGGTGGGCGAGTTCGGCACCGACAACACGGCCGCCGACGTCTCCAGCACCACCGCCGGATCGCAGGGCCAGTGGTTCTCCTCGCTCGTCGCGTACCTGACCTCGAACCCGTGGATGGGCTGGACCTACTGGGCCCTCAACGGCGAAGACTCCTACGCGCTCCTCGACAGCAACTACGACGCCACGCCGGCCAGCGCCCAGAAGCAGTCGCTCCTCGCCACCATCCAGTTCGCCCTGCCCGGCGCCGTGAACGGCACCCCGAGCGCATCGGCGTCCGCGTCGGCGTCCGCGTCGGCGTCGGCCACCTCCACCGGAACCGGCACAGGCTCCGGCTCCGCATCGGCCACCTGCACCTACTCGTTGACCAGCACCTGGTCCGGCGGCTTCCAAGGCCAGGTCGTCATCGCCGACACCGGCACCGCGGCGATCAACGGCTGGACGCTCGCGTGGACGTTCCCCGGCGATCAGAAACTCAACAACCTCTGGGCCGGCACCTACACCCAGACCGGCGAGCAGATCACCGTCACCGCGGCCTCGTACGACGCGGACATCGCCGCCGGCTCCTCGGTGACCGTCGGATTCACCGGCACCTACACCTCCAGCGACGCGAACCCGACATCGTTCACTCTCAACGGAGCCGCCTGCAGCTGATCGCAGACCAGTCAGGCATGACGCTGCTCATGCCGCCGGTGCGGCATCCAGCCGAAACCGGCGGCATGGGCAGTTCCTTCGGAGCAGGTCCAGGCAGCGGCAGCGACGCATCAGTTTCCGATCGCCGATCACATGGTTCGGGCCACCCGCGCCGACGATGGCGAACAGGACGAACGCGAAGCAGAGAAACGCAACGCCTCCGGCTGTGCCCGTCGCAGCGCTCAGCCCGCCACGACCGATCACGAACGCCGAATCGACCTCGACGCCGCTTATGGCCGCCGCGACGATGGCCGCCACCCGCATGTGGCGACGGAGGTAGCCGCGCGCCGACGCGAGCACCACTCCCGGCAGTACCGCACTGACCAGTCCGACAAGCCCGCCGACGACGCCGCCGATCACGGTCACCGCCAAGGCGACGAGCAGGACCCGCGGCCCGCCGATCACCGCGAACATCAGGCAGAGCCCGCCGATGACCGGCCCGCCGATCACTGCTCCGTTCCAGGCGCCGTACATCAGCGCACGGACCAGGGCCGACCCGCGCGAACCCGCCATCATTCGACGTCCCTCCCCAGGAATCCGACTCGAGCCCAGTGTGGCAGAGACGTCCCTGCCGTTCTCTGTCAGGCGTCGTAGTCGACAACCACCGTCTCCGAACCCGGGGTCGACTGGCAGGTCAGGACGAAGCCGGAGTCGAGCTCGGACTGATCAAGCGCAAAGTTGCGGTGCATCTCGACCTTGCCGTCGGTGACCTTCGCGCGGCACGTCCCGCACACGCCACCCTTGCAGGCGAACGGCAGGTCGGGACGAGCCCGCTGGGCTCCGTCGAGGATGGAGGAGTCGCGGGCGATGGCCACCGTCGTGGAGCGGCCGTCCAGCACGATGGTCACGTCGCTGGACTCGCCGGCCACCGACGGGTCCACGTGGCGTACGGCGATGGGAGTGGCGCCGTCCACGAAGAACAGCTCGCGGTGAATGCGGTCGTCGGGGACTCCGGCGTCGCTCAGGTAGTCGCGGACTGAGGTGACGAGCTCGAAGGGGCCGCAGAGCCACCAGTGGTCCACGCTGCGCGGATCGCCGAGCAGCGGTCGCAGGGCCGTGAGCTTCCCGGCGTCGATACGGCCGCTGAACAGCTCGGCCTCACGCGGCTCGCGGGAGAGCACATGCATCACTTCGAGGCGCGTCGGATAGCGGTCCTTCAGGTCGGCGACTTCGTCGGCGAACATCACGGTGTCGGTGCGGCGGTTGCCGTAGAGCAGCGTGACCGTCGTGCCGGGGTCGCGCAGTACCGTCGCCGCGATCGACAGGAGCGGGGTGATCCCGGAACCGGCGGCGATCAGCACGTGCCGACCCGAGGTTGAGACGTCCGGGGTGAAGGTACCCGTCGGCGTGCCGACCTCGATCTCGTCGCCGGGGCGCACCTCCCGGACCAGCCACCGGGAGAACAGACCGTCGGCGACCTCGCGCACGCCGATCCGCGGCGCAGACCCCTCGGGCGCGCAGATCGAGTACGAGCGGCGCTCCTCGCGGCCCTCGACCACCCGACGCAGCGTCAGCGACTGACCGGCCCGAAAGGCATACTTGTCGGCCAGATCGCCGGGCACGTGGAAGGTCACGGCCACCGCGTCGTCGCACAGCGGGCTGACGGCGGCGACGCGCAGGGCGTGGAACTCCCCGCGCAACCGCGAAGGCGTCGCGGACTCAGCGGGCGTCGTGGCCGTGGACCCGGTGGGCGCGGCGGACTCAGCTGGCATCGCGGAGCCGGCGGGTGCCGCGGACCCGGCGGGCGTCGCAGACGGGGCGGACGCGCTCACGTCAGATCTCCTTCACGTGCTCGAACGGCTCGGCGCAGGACCGGCAGCGGCGCAGCGCCTTGCACGCGGTCGCGCTGAACCGGGACACCTCCTCGGTGTCGGCGGAACCGCACCTGGGGCAGACCACCCGGCTCACGGTCGGGCCGAGCGTCAGCGGAACCGGCCCGGTCCGCCGCCGCACGGAGCCCGGCGGCGCGATCCCGGCCTCGGCCAGCTTCCGGCGGCCGCTCTCGCTGATCCAGTCCGAGGACCAGGCCGGAGCCAGGACGGTCCGGATCTCCACGTCGGCGTACCCGGCGTCGCGCAGAGCGTGCTCCAGGTCGTCGCGCATCGCGTCCATCGCCGGGCAGCCGGTGTACGTCGGCGTGATCGAGACCACGACCCGGCCGTCGTCGTCCTCGGCGACGGAGCGCAGCACGCCCAGTTCGTCGAGGGTGAGCATCGGCAGCTCGGGATCGGTCACCGTCGCCGCGACCGACCGAGCCCCGCTCACCGTCGCAGTCACAGTGCCGCTCACCGTCTCGGCCCTCGTGCCGCTTGCCGTCGTGGCCCTCGTGCCGCTCACCGTCGCCATCACTGGCTTGCTCGTCGTCGTGGCCCTCGCGCCGCTCGCCGTGCCGCTCTCCGTGGTGGCCCTCGTGCCGCCCACCGTCGCAGTCACAGTGCCGCTCCCCGTCGTGGCCATCGCGCCGCTCACCATGTCGCCTCCGGGTTCGCCCGGGCCACGCTCTGCAGTTCGGCCAGGAGGTGGCCCATGGCCTCGGTGTGGATGCCGTCGCGGCCGGTCCGCGCCGACACGCCGGCGGCCGGGGCCGCCTCCGGAGCGCCGAGCTTCGCGGCGAGCATGACCTGCGCCAGAACGTTGTCGAACTCCTCGCGCAGCTCCGCGGGGTCTACGGCGACGCCCTCGGCGGCCAGTGCCCGCTCGATCGGGTGCGTCGCGAACAGTTCGCCGAGGTACGGCCAGATCGAGGCCATGCCCTCCATCAGCCGCTCGCGCGAGTACTCGGTGCCGTCGCCGAGGCGGACCGCCCATTGCGCCGCGTAGTCGCGGTGGTAGGTGACCTCCTTGACGCCCTTGTCGGCGATGGCGGCCAGCACCGGATCGCGCGAGCCCGTCAGCCGGTCGAGCAGGGCGAGCCGCCAGCAGGAGAACACCAGCAGACGCGCCGTCAGCTCGCCGAAGTCGCCGCGCTCGAGCTCGGCGAGCCGGACGTTGCGGAACTCCTGCTCGTCGCGCAGGAACGCGTACCGGTCCTCGGCGCCGTCCAGGCCCTGCGCCCGGCCGGCCCGGGCCAGCAGCAGCCTGGCCTGGCCGAGCAGGTCGAGGGCGATGTTCGCGATGGCGACCTCGTCCTCCAGCTCGGGCGCGTTCGTGCACCACTCCTGCAGCCGGTGCGAGAAGATCAGCGCGTCGTCGCCGAGCATCAGGCAGTACGCGGCCAGGTCGGCGGCGTCCACGCCGTCCGGGATCGTCGCGTCCACGCCGGAGAGCGGGTCCTCGAACCCGGTGCCGAACGCCCAGCGGGCGTCGTTCTCCTCGGTCAGCGACTCGTAGACGTTGTCGAAGCTCATATGTGCGGGACCTCGTCCGGGATCTCGTAGAACGTCGGATGGCGGTAGACCTTGTCGTTGCTCGGCGCGAAGAACGGGTCCTTCTCGTCGGGCGAGGACGCGGCGATGTGCGCGGCGCGCACCGCCCAGATCGACACCCCCTCGTTGCGCCGGGTGTAGAGGTCGCGCGCGTTGCGCAGGGCCATCTCGTCGTCCGCGGCGTGCAGCGAGCCGACGTGCACGTGGTTCAGGCCGCGCTTGCCGCGGATGAACACCTCGTACAGCGGCCAGCCGCGCTCGGGGGCCTGCGCCTCCGGGGTCTTCGGGGTCTCCCGAGCCCGGTCACTCGTCTCCTGAGCCCGGTCACTCGTCGTCCGGTCACTCATCGGTCGTCCTCCCGCCGGTTCTTCGCGGCGTGCACCGCCGCGGCCTCGCGCACCCACGCGCCTTCCTCGTGTGCGCTACGCCGCTGGGCGATGCGCGCCGCGTTGCAGGGGCCGTTGCCGCCCACGACGTTCTTGAACTCGGCCCAGTCGATCTCGCCGAAGTCGTAGTGCCCGCGCTCGGCGTTCCAGCGCAGTTCGGGGTCCGGGAAGGTGACGCCGAGCGCCTCGGCCTGCGGTATCGACATGTCGACAAAACGCTGTCGCAGCTCGTCGTTCGTGTGCCGCTTGATCTTCCACGCCATCGACTGCGCGGAGTTCGGCGATTCGGCGTCCGGCGGCCCGAACATCATCAGCGCCGGCCACCACCAGCGGTCCACGGCGTCCTGCACCATGGCCCGCTGCTTCTCGGTGCCCTTCATCATCTTCGTCAGCAGCTCGTAGCCCTGCCGCTGGTGGAAGGACTCCTCCTTGCAGATCCGGATCATCGCCCGCGCGTACGGCCCGTACGAGCTGCGGCACAGCGGGACCTGGTTGCAGATCGCCGCGCCGTCCACGAGCCAGCCGATCACGCCGACGTCCGCGAACGAGAGCGTCGGGTAGTTGAAGATCGACGAGTACTTCTGCCGGCCGCTGATCAGCCGCTCCGTCAGATCGGTGCGGTCCGCGCCGAGCGTTTCCGCGGCCGAGTACAGGTACAGACCGTGCCCGGCCTCGTCCTGCACCTTGGCCAGCAGGATCGCCTTGCGGCGCAGCGAGGGCGCGCGGGTGATCCAGTTGCCCTCGGGCTGCATGCCGATGATCTCGGAGTGCGCGTGCTGCGCGATCTGCCGGAGCACCGTCTTGCGGTAGCCCTCCGGCACCCAGTCGCGCGGCTCGATCCGCTGGTCGCGCTCGATGGTGTGCTCGAAATGAGCCTCGAGCTCGGTCTCGGTGAGCGTCGTGGTCATCGGTCCTCCTTCGCCACGAGCGTCAGCACGTCGTACTTGGCGACCGACTCGCCGTTCTGGTTGGTGACGTCGGCGTCCCAGCGCACCTCGCCGTACTCCTGGTCGATCCGCCGGGTGATCTGCTTCGCGGTGAGCGTCACGGTCAGCGTGTCGCCGACCTTCACCGGCGTCAGGAACCGCAGGTTCTCCAGGCCGTAGTTCGCCAGGACCGGGCCGGGCTCCGGGGAGACGAACAGGCCGGCCGCGAAGGACACGACGAGGTAGCCGTGCGCGACGATGCCGCCGAACAGCGGGTTTTCGGCGGCTGCCGCCGGGTCGGTGTGCGCGTAGAAGGTGTCGCCGGTGAACTCGGCGAAGTGGTCGATGTCGGCCAGGGTGACCGTGCGCGGGCCGGCCGTGACCGAGTCCCCGATCCGCAGCTGCGCGAGGGACTTGCGGAACGGGTGGACCTCGTCCTCGAGGCGCGGAGCGCCGGGAATCCAGGTGCCGGTCACGGCGCCGAGCGCGGCGGGGGAGCCCTGTACCGCCGTGCGCTGCATGTGGTGCAGCACGCCGCGGATGCCGCCCATCTCCTCGCCGCCGCCCGCGCGGCCGGGACCGCCGTGCACCAGCTGCGGCATCGGCGAACCGTGGCCGGTCGACTCCTTGGCATCGTCGGCGTCGAGGACCAGCAGACGGCCGTGGAACGGCGCCGCACCCAGCACGACCTCGCGCACGAATCCCTTGTCCGCGCTCACGATCGAGCCGGCGAGGCTGCCGCCGCCGCGCGCCGCGAGGTCGATCGCGTGCTGCGTCGAGGTGTAGGGGAGCAGCGTCGAGACCGGTCCGAACGCCTCGACCTCGTGCGGCTCGGCGCGCTCCGGATCGGCCTTGAGCAGCACCGGCGAGATGAACGCGCCGCGCGCGGCGTCCGCGTCCACGACTTCGACGGCCTCCGGGTCGCCGAACACCACGGTGCCCGCGTCCAGCAGCGCCTTCAGCGAGCGCCGAACCTCCTCGCGCTGCTCCAGGCTGGCCAGCGCGCCCATCCGGACGCCCTCGGCGGCGGGATTGCCGACGGCGACCTTCGCGAGCCGCGCGCTCGCGGCGGCGGCGACGTCGTCGAGCAGCTCGGCCGGGACGATCGCGCGGCGGATCGCGGTGCACTTCTGGCCGGCCTTCACCGTCATCTCGGTGACCAGCTGCTTGACGTAGAGGTCGAACTCGGTCGTGCCCGGCCGGGCGTCGGGGCCGAGGATCGAGCAGTTCAGCGAGTCGGCCTCGGCGTTGAACCGCACCGCGTTGCGCACGACCGCCGGGTGGGCACGCAGCTTCTGCGCGGTGGACGCCGAGCCGGTGAACGACACGAGGTCCTGCGAGGTGAGGTGGTCGAAGAGGTCTCCGACGCTGCCGGCGACGAACTGCAGCGAGCCCTCGGGCAGGATGCCGGATTCGACGATGAGCTCTACGAGGCGCGCGGTCAGATAAGCGGTCTGGCTCGCCGGCTTCACCAGGCTCGGAACTCCGGCCAGGAATGCGGGCGCGAACTTCTCCAGCGGACCCCACACCGGGAAGTTGAACGCGTTGATCTGCACCGCGACGCCCCGCAGCGGAGTCGCGATGTGCTGGGCGACGAACGTGCCGCCCTTGCTCAGCGGCTCGACGTTGCCCTCGACGTAGACGGTGTCGTTCGGCAGCTCGCGCTTGCCCTTGGAACCGTAGCTGAACAGCACCCCGATGCCGCCGTCGATGTCGACCATCGAGTCGGTCTTGGTCGCGCCCGTCCGCGCCGAGAGCGCGTAGAGCTCGTCCCGGTGCTCGCGCAGGTGCGAGGCCAGCGCCTTGAGCAGTGCCGCACGCTGGTGGAAGGTCAGTTCGCGCAGTGCCGGTCCGCCCACCGTCCGCCCGTAGTCGAGCGCGGCCGCGAAGTCCACGCCGGCCGACGACACCCGCGCGACCTCCTCGCCGGTGACGGCGTCGTGCAGCGCGACGCCCCCGTCCGTCGCCGTGTGCCACGTCCCGGAGACGTAGCTGCGCAACAGCGGTGTCGCGTGCCCCATGGGTCCTCCTGAGCGATTAACTGACCGAACGTTCGGATGGTAAGCCTAGCAAGGCCGCCGCGTCGAGGGAAGCTCTTGACACCCCCGGAGCTTGCGTTTTAACTGGGCCTAGCTTTTTCCTACCGTCCGTTCGGTCAGTAATCAAGGCGGTCGACGATCCATGACCCATCCCGCCCCCGCACTCGCTGATGCGGCCCGCACCATGTTCGAGGCGGATGCGGCCTCGGCCGCCCTCGGGATCCGCGTCGAGCACGCGCTCGACGGGGCGGCGAGCGCCCGGATGACCGTGACCGACACGATGGTCAACGGCCACGGCATCGCGCACGGCGGCTACATCTTCCTGTTCGCCGACACCGCGTTCGCCTGCGCCTGCAACACCTACGGCCCGGTCACCGTCGCGGCCGGAGCCGAGATCACGTTCGTCACCAGCGCGCGGCTGGGGGACGAGCTCACCGCCGTCGCCGAGGAGCGGACCCGCTACGGGCGCAACGGCATCTACGACGTCACCGTCTACCGGGAGACCCCTGAGGGACGCGAAGTGGTCGCCGAGTTCCGCGGCCGCAGCCGCACCATCGCCGAAGTCCAGCCGAGGGAGTCCTGAGCCATGACCGCGACGCACAGCGAAGTGCCCGCAACCCGCCGCCGCCTCGGTGCGGCGCCGGCCGCCGACGATCTCACCGCCGAGGAACGGCTCAGCCTCGACGAACTGCGCGCCCGCCAGCTCGAACGCCTGCGATGGACGCTCCGGCACGCCTACACCAACGTGCCCGCCTACCGCGCCAAGTTCGACGCGGCCGGGGTCCATCCCGACGACTGCAGGGAGCTGGCGGACCTCGCCAAGTTCCCCACGACGACCAAGCAGGACCTGCGCGAGAACTACCCCTTCGGCATGTTCGCCGTACCGGAGAAGGACGTGCGCCGCATCCACGCCTCCAGCGGCACCACCGGCAAGCCCACCGTCGTCGGCTACACCGAGCAGGACATCGAGACCTGGTCGACCGTGCTGGCCCGCTCGATCTTCGCCGCGGGCGGCCGTCCCGGCCACAAGGTGCACAACGCGTACGGATACGGCCTGTTCACCGGCGGGCTCGGCGCGCACTACGGCGCGGAGAAGCTCGGCTGCACCGTCATCCCGGCCTCCGGCGGCATGACCGCCCGGCAGGTCCAGATCATCGCCGACTTCCGCCCCGAGATCATCATGGTCACGCCGACCTACATGCTCACGCTGCTCGACGAGTTCGAGCGCCAGGGCATCGACCCGCGCACCACCTCGCTGAAGGTCGGGATCTTCGGCGCCGAGCCGTGGACCGAGCAGATGCGCTGCGAGATCGAGGAGCGGATGGACCTCGACGCCGTGGACATCTACGGCCTGTCCGAGGTGATGGGTCCCGGCGTGGCCCAGGAGTGCGTCGAGACGAAGGACGGCCTGCACGTCTGGGAGGATCACTTCTACCCCGAGGTCGTCGACCCGATCGACAGTCACGTGCTGCCCGACGGCGAGACCGGCGAGCTGCTGTTCACCTCGCTGACCAAGCACGCGCTGCCGATCATCCGCTACCGCACCCGCGACCTGACCGCGCTGCGGCCGGGCACCGCGCGGCCCGCGTTCCGCCGGATGGACAAGGTGACCGGCCGCTGCGACGACATGATCATCCTGCGCGGGGTGAACGTCTTCCCCACCCAGATCGAGGAGATCGTCCTGGACGTCGACGGCCTGGCCCCGCACTTCCAGCTCAAGCTGACCAGGCGCGACCGGATGGACCACATGACGGTGCTCGCCGAGGCGTCGGCCGGCACGGGCGCCGAGCGCCGCCGGGCGGCCGCGCTCGAGGTCGTCTCGCGGGTCAAGGACGGCGTCGGCGTCACGGTCGCCGTCGAGATCCTCGACCCGGAGTCCCTGGAGCGCTCGGCCGGGAAGCTGCGCCGGGTGATCGACGAGCGGCAGACGCCCTGAGACGACCTGCGAGAATGACGCCATGGCCGACACGCTGACCAACCGGACCGCCAAGCGCGGCAGACCCGGGTACGACCTGGAGTCGCTGCTGCGCGTCGCGGCCGCGACGTTCAACGAGCGCGGGTTCGACGGAACCAGCATGGAGGACCTCTCCCGGGTGCTCGGGATCTCCAAGTCGGCGATCTACCACCACGTGGCCGGGAAAGACGAGCTGCTGCGGCTCGCCGTCAACCGCGGCCTCGACGGCCTGTTCGCCGAGGTGGCCGCCCTGGACGCGGTCGAGGGACGGGCCGTCGACAAGCTCGAGCACCTCGTGCGGGCGAGCGTGCGCGTCCTGATCGACGAGCTGCCGTTCGTCACGCTGCTGCTGCGGGTGCGCGGCAACACCGAGGTCGAGCGGGACGCGCTGGCCCGGCGCCGCGAGTTCGACCAGATCGTCTCCGACCTCGTGAAGCAGGCCGCCTTCGACGGCGACCTGCGGCCCGACGTCGACCCGCACGTCTCCGCGCGCCTGCTGTTCGGCATGGTCAACTCGATCGCCGAATGGTACCGGCCGCGCGGGGACGCGGCGGCGGCGAGTGAGGCGCTCGCCGAGGCCGTCGCGGTCGTCGCCTTCGACGGCCTCCGGCTGCAGTGACGGCCATCAGTCTTCGTACACCGCGACGAGGCGGCCGGTCACGTCGCCCTTGCGCAGCCGGTCGAGCGCGTCCGGGATCATCGCCGGGGTGATCAGGTCCATCGGCGGCTTCAGCTCGCCCGAGCGCATCAGCGCGTAGAGCGCCTCGAGGTCCTCCCTGGTGCCGGACTTCGACCCCTTGATCGTCAGCTGGTTGACGATGATCGGGTACGTGCCGACCGTCGCCTCGAGCCGGCCCATCCCGACCTGGACGAGCGTCCCGGACTCGGCGAGCGTCTCGACCGCGGCCGCCGTCGTGCTGCCGAAGCCCGCGTAGTCCACGATGAGCTCGAGGTCCTCGTCCTTGAACTCGGAGATCGACTCCGCGACGCCGGCCAGCCCGATCTCGTCGGCCTGCTTCCGCGTCTCCGGACTCGCCTCGGCCGCGTACACCTCGGCGCCGAGCAGCACCGCGATCCGCGCGCCGATGTAGCCCAGGCCGCCGAGCCCGATCACGCCGACCTTCCTGCCCTTCGCCGCCCCGCCGACGGTCACCATCGCGCGGTACGAGGTCAGGCCGGCGTCGGTGGCCATCGCGCCGAGATCGAAGCCGACCTCGTCCGGCAGCCGCACGAGGTTCGCGTCGGTAGCCCTGATCCGCGGTCCGAAACCGCCGTCCCACTTGCCGTAGCCGATCGCGTCGCCGTCCGGCATCACCGGCGCCAGGCCCACACGCTCGCCGACCTTCCAGTGCTCCATCCCCTTGCCGACCTCGACGAGGACGCCGGCGTTCTCGTGGCCGAGGGTCATCGGCGTGCGGGAGAACAGCGGCATCCAGCCGGGGTCGTCCAGCGCGCTGACATCGGAGTGGCACACCCCCGCGGCCTTCACCGCCACGACGACCTCGCCCTCGCCCGCACGCGGTTCCGGCACATCCTCGAGCGTGAGCGGCTGGTTGGTTCCGTGGAAACGCCAGGCCTTCATCGAAACTCCGTTCTTCGAAGCCGACATCTCCCCGATCATCGCCCGGCCCGGGCGGCGGTACCGGCCCGCCTCGGCCAACCGGCTGACCCAAGCGGCCCCCATGCCGCCGACCCCGCCGAGCCGCTCACCCGCCGAGCCGCCGGCAGGCGGCCCGCCGGGGGCTGGGCTCTCCGGGTGGAACGCCCGTGTCCGGCGGTGTGCGCAGCATGTCACCGGGCACTGTGAGGAAATGGACGCGCCTAAGGAGAACGGACACCGCAGGCCCGGCTTGTTCGAGGAGGTCCACACCGCCTACCGCGAGGACCTCGGCCCCGCCGAACGCTCCGCGCTGATGTCCTGGAGCGGCTTCGCCGCGACGTTCGCCGCGGTGCGCGGGATCACCTACAGCATCCGCAGCGGGAAGGGCCCGTTCCACAACGTCTCGGCCGGCAGCACCCACCTGCACCACTACCTGTGGGGGATCGCCATGCTCGGCGGGGTGGGCGCGGTCGCCGTGCACGGTACGGACGAGTCCCGGCACCATCCCGCCGTCGCGCTCAGCTACGGCACCGGGCTCGCGCTGATCGTGGACGAGTTCGCGCTGCTGCTCGACCTCAAGGACGTCTACTGGGCCAAGGAGGGCCGCGTCTCGGTGGACATCGGCGTCGGGATCGTCGCCGCCGGAGGCACCGTGTTCGCCGCGCTTCCGATCATCCAGCGCCTCGGGCGCAACCGCGGGAAGTCCTGGCACCGCAGCAGGCTGCGCCGGGCGAAGCACTGAAGACGCGGCCGGCGGACGCGGCGTCAGTCCTTGAGCGCCGTCTCGACATCCGGGAACATCGCGAAGAACTCGACCGCGCTGACCAGTTCGAGCACCTGCATGACGGCCGGCGAGACAGCGGCCAGCCGAAGGCTCGTCGCGCCGTCCCGCGCCGTATGCCCGGCTTCGACCAGGACCCGCAGGCCGGAGGAGTCGCAGAAGTCCACCCCGGACAGCTCGAGCACGGTCGTGCCCTGCTCGACCGCCGGAATCAGCGCCTCGCGCAGCCGGGGGGCGGAGGTCAGGTCGATCTCCCCGCGGACGGTGACCACGGCCGCCTGCGGCCTGTCCCGGTCCACCTGGACCTCAAGGGGGGTCACTACAGCCATCATGGCTCCCTTTGCTTCAAGCGTGCTGCTCTGAGTCGAGTGCTGTGATCTCTGCGCCATGAGTGCGTCGGCCCTTCAGCTGTCCGGCGAGTCCTGCGTGCGCCCGCCCGCCGCGGTCGGCTGTCCGGCGAGCAGTTCCAGGAACGGCCCGACGAGGTGCCCTTCCTGGCCCTGATGCCGGAAGGGGACGTCCAGGTGGAGCTGGTAGCGGGTGCGCCGCCCCACCCGCTCCCGGCTGAGGTAGCCGGCCGCCTCCAGATCCGCGATGATCGCCGCCGTGGTGCGCTCGGTCAGCCCGGCGTCGTCGCCGATGTCCCGCACCCTGGCCTCGGGATTCCGGGCGATCGCGACGAGCACGTGGCCGTGCCCGGTCAGCAGGGTCCAGCTTCCGTCCGCCGTGGTTGACCTCATGCGAAGACCATAGCGCAGGATTAACTCATGAGCTATACCTCAGGTGTTTTTTCTCAGGTAACGCTCGGTGACAGTCAGTGCGCCCGTTCAGCGCATCCACTGCGTCCGCTTCGCGCGGGTCGCCTTGCTCCACACCTTCTTCGCCTCGTCCAGCGACGCGGCCGAGCTCGCGGACTCGTGCGCGTGCAGCAGGCCGTAGGTGAACGCGTTCTCCCCGGCGGCGTGCGCGGCGATCCCCAACCTCAGCGCGGCCGGCCTGGTCAGCACGGTGTCCTGGTGATCCCCGAGGGCCGTCTGCAGGTCCTTGAGGTCGCTGATCGTCTTGCGGACCGCCTTCCCATCCTCGGCGAGCTGAGCGGTCTCGGCCGCGTACCGGGCGCGCTTGGCCGCCTTGCGGGTCGCGTGCAGCGCGACGTCCTGCTCCTGGCCGGGCTCGGCGGCGTACGCGGCCTCCGCCCGCCGCCCGACCCGCTTGAAGGCGCGCTTGACGGCCTTCGGCAGGGCCTTCGCCGCGTGTTGATCGGCGTGGTCAGCCAGCGGCGGGAAGTCGATGAGCCGGTCGAGGGCGTCGAGCAGGGCGAGATACCGGTGCGAGTCGAGGATCCGGGTCGACGCAGCCTGATCGGCGTCCGGCCCCGGCGTCGCGTACGCCTCGATGCGCCGCTCGACCGGGCCGATCACCAGTTCGCCCGGGAGTCGGTCGAGCGCCGCTTCGAGCCGTTCGGCGACGACCTCGTGGTCACGTGACCGCCCGAGCCTGCGGCCGAGCCACCGCAGCTCCTCGATCACGCCGCTCGTCTCCTCGAGCCGCAGCACGCGGGGGAACGCCTGAAGCGCGCTGCGCAGCCGTCGGGCGGCGACGCGCATGTCGTGCACGGCTTCCGGCTCGTCCATCCGCACCCGCGGATCCTGGGCGAGCAGCTCGTCCCGCTGGATCCGCACGTACGCGCACACGACATCGGCCGCCGTCGGATCGGGATCGCCGTCCTCGTCCTCCGGCTCGTCGCACCCGGCCGCGAGCCGCCCGGCGAGAGCGCGCTCGAGCTTGGAGGGCCATGCGCTGCGCTCCAGCCCGCGCTCGTGCAGGCGTGCGTCGGCGGCCTCGAGAAGCTCCATGCCGCCGCCGGTCAGCTCGACCTCCACCTCGCCCCAGCGCTCGGCCGGACGCGAATCGCCGAGCGCCTCGGCGACCACGTCGTCGGCGACGACCTCGGCCAGCGAGGTGCCCGAACCGTCGAGCAGCACGTGGCGCTGGCGGCGGGTCGTGATCTGCGCGACCGCGTGCACGCGGCGGCCGCGCAGCCGGGCGGTGAGCAGCGCGGAGAGCTCGTCCGGCAGCTCCTCGCGCAGCGGCGCCTGTATCTCGGTCCTGGTGCCGGGGCGGTCGGGCAGCTTGAGATGCCAGCCCGCGTCGTGGCCGCCCGAGCGGCGGCGCAGCGTGATCCCGGCGCGGATGAGCACCAGGTCGTCGGTGTCGTAGTAGACCGCGGAGAGCGTCTGCGTGCCGGAGTCCGACTGCTCGGCGACCCGGGGCAGCTCGGTCAGGTCCGGCACCGTCCTGCCGGACGGCGCTTCGTACTTCCACTCGGTTTCCGTCGTGCTGGTCGCCGTCATGCCTCGGCTCCTCGACGTCGTATGAACGCGTATTCGGTCCCTCTCGGGCAGGTGACCGGCTGCGGCGGCCGCAAACCGGTCGCGCGCGACGCGGATGGCGATCCGCGTCTGTCGGTCGCGATCGCGGCCGACGATTCCGGGTACCGTGACATCTCAGTCCTTGAGAACCCGCCGGCCGAAAATGGTGCGTCGTGACCCGGAACCGCTATGCCGACCTGCTCCGCGTCGTGGCCATCGGCGGCGTGGTCTACGGCCACTGGCTGCTGGTCTCGGTCACCTATCGGGACGGCCGGCTGTCCGGGCTGGACGCCGTGGAGTACGTGAGTTGGGGCCGCTGGGTCACCTGGCTCTTCCAGGTGATGCCGATCTTCTTCCTCGTCGGCGGCTACGTCAACAGCCTGTCCTGGGCCGGCCACTGCGCGCGCGGCGAGCACTGGACGTGGTGGGTGCGGGACAGGGCCGTCCGGCTGCTGTGGCCGACGGCCGCGTACATCGTGTTCGCGCTCGCCGCGACCGGCGTCGCCCGGCTCGCGGGCGTCCCCGAGCCGGAACTGGCCGAGGCCGCCTGGCTCGGCGCCCTGCACCTGTGGTTCCTGCCCGTCTACATACTGCTGATCGCACTCACCCCGGCGATGTACGCCGCGCACGTCCGCTGGGGATTCGCCGTGCCGCTGGTCATGGCCCTCGGCGTCACCCTGGTCGACATCGGCGCTGTGGGCATGCACATCCACCTCCTCGGCTACGCCGACTACCTGCTGGTGTGGGGCTCGATCCACCAGTGGGGCTTCGCCTGGCGCGACGGCAGGCTGACGGCGAAGCGGTGGCACCTGAACGCCATGATCGGGGTCGGCGGCGCCACGCTGATCGTCCTCGTCGCGACGCGGACGTTCAACGTCGACATGGTCGGGTCCGGCAACACCAACCCGCCCTCGATCGCGCTCCTCGCCTTCGCGGCGGCGCAGGCCGGGCTCGTGATCACCGCCGAGCCGTGGGTGAACGCCTGGCTGGCCCGGCCGGCGCGCTGGAACGTCGTGCGCCGGCTCAACAGCCTGGTCATGAACGTCTACCTGTGGCACTTCGTGCCCGTCCTCATCGTCGCGGCCGCGTTCTACGCCACCGGGGTCTTCCCGCAGCCCGCGATCGGCACGGCCCAGTGGTGGGAGTGGCGGATCATCTGGTTCGTACTCCTGACGGCGCTCTTCATTCCGCTGCTGGCGCTCGTCACCTGGCTCGAACGCCCCATGCTCCGCCTGCCGGCCGGGGTCGGCCACTCGGGAACCTGGTCGCCCGGTCTGCTGGGGGTCGGCATCCTCGCCGCGTCCCTCGGCCTCGCCCGCCTCGCGATCAGCGGTTTCGCGCCCGGGGGCCGCGCGCCGCTGGTCCCGCTGGCCGACTTCGCCGTCGGCCTGGCCGCGATCGTGCTCACCGGCCGCGGCCGGCCGGAGACGGCCAGGCGGGCGACCGACGAGGCCGTGGACGAGGCCGTGTAGCGGCGCGCCGAACGGGTCTCTCGGCGGTTCGAAGCGCGGTTCGCCGACGGGTCGGGTAGCCTGGACGCTGAAATGGAACGGGGTGTCGCAGCGCGGGCCTGCAGTACTCAGGTTCGGGGCGATCGTTCCATGAAGGAGAGTTACGAGTATGGCAACCGGCACTGTGAAGTGGTTCAACGCGGAGAAGGGCTTCGGGTTCATCGAGCAGGACGGGGGCGGTCCGGACGTGTTCGCCCACTACTCCGCGATCGCCACCCAGGGCTACCGCGAACTGCACGAGGGTCAGAGCGTGACCTTCGAGGTCACCCAGGGTCCGAAGGGCCCGCAGGCTTCGAACATCACGCCTAACTGAGCCTGAGCACAACCCCGTAGGGCCGCCGGAGGATCTCCGGCGGCCCTACGTCTTCCTCAGCTGCGGGCGACGGCTCAGCGGCCGCGCCCCCGGAAGTTCTGGGACGCCCTGGCCGCGCCCCCGCTCCGGGCCGGCGCCGCCTTCGGCTCGGCGGACGCCGCGCCCGCCGGCTGCCTCGCGCCCGCCGACTGCTTCGCGCGCTGCCCGCGGGAGGCGGCCTCGCCCTGCGCCGCCGGAGCACCGCGCCTCGACCCGTCGCGCCCGCCGCGGGAGCCGCCCTGAGCCTCCGCCGTGCCCGTGTTCGCCAGGGCTGCGCTCTTCCCGGGCTTCCCGGTCTTCCCGGAGCCCGCCTTCGTACTCCCGGTGCCGTTGGCGGTACCGGCCGCCTTCGCGCCCGACGGTCGGCGCGGCCGGTTCCGGCGCGGCTTGGACCCGCCCGCGGTACCGGCCGTGCCCGCGGTGCCTGCCGCGTCGCCCGAGGAGGAGCCGTCCAGCGGCTTCCCGGCCGGCTGGCCGGTCAGCTCGGCGATCCGGCCCGGCTCGGCCGGCACGCGGTCGCCGGGGGCCAGCGTCGCGATCAGCGGGTCGCCGGGGGCCAGCCGCGTCGTCGTCGCGGAGATCTTGGCCTTGCGGGCCAGCTCGCGCACCTCGGCGACCTGGGCGTCGGTCATCAGCGTCACCACGGTGCCGGAGTTCCCGGCCCGCGCGGTGCGCCCGGAGCGGTGCAGGTAGGCCTTGTGCTCGACCGGCGGGTCCGCGTGCACGACGAGGGCGACCTCGTCCACGTGGATGCCGCGCGCGGCGATGTCGGTGGCGACCAGCGTCGTGGCCTGCCCGGAGGCGAAGGCCGCGAGGTTGCGGGTGCGGGCGCCCTGGGTGAGGTTCCCGTGCAGGTCGACCGCGGGGACGCGGGCCGCGAGCAGCTGCTTGGCGAGCTTGCGCGCGCCGTGCTTGGTGCGGGTGAACACGATCGTGCGGCCGGGGGACGAGGTGAGCTCGACCAGGACCGGCACGCGGTGCTCCGCCTCGATGTGCAGCACGTGGTGGGTCATCGTCGGGACCTCGGCGTGCGCGGAGTTCACCGAGTGCGTCACCGGATCGCGCAGGTAGCGGCGCACGAGGTGGTCGATGCCGTTGTCCAGCGTCGCCGAGAACAGCAGGCGCTGGGTGCCCTGGGGCGTGGCGTCGAGGATCCGCTTGACCATCGGCAGGAATCCGAGGTCGGCCATGTGGTCGGCCTCGTCGAGCACCGTGATCTCGATGCCGTCGAGCTGCGCGTGGCCGGCGTCGGCGTGGTCGAGCAGCCGGCCCGGGCACGCGATGACCAGGTCGAGGCCGGAACGCAGCGCGGAGATCTGCGGCCGTGCGCCGACCCCGCCGAAGATCGCGGTGGTGCGCAGGCCGAGCGCCTTGGCGAGCGGCTCGGCGGCGGTGTGGATCTGGGTGGCGAGCTCGCGGGTCGGGGCGAGCACCAGCGCGCGCGGCCGGTTCGGCCGGCGCTTGCGCGGGTCCGCGGCGAGCCGGGTGAGCACCGGCAGCAGGAAGCCGAGGGTCTTGCCGGAGCCGGTGCGGCCGCGTCCGAGCACGTCGCGCCCGGCCAGCGAGTCCGGCAGGGTGGCCGCCTGGATCGGGAACGGCGCGGTGATGCCGTCCGCCGCGAGCAGGTCGGTCAGCGCCTGGGGGACACCCAGCTCGGCGAACGTGGCGGCAGGCGCGGCGCTTGCCGGGGACGTGCTTGCGGGCTTGGATGAGGACGATCTTGCGGGGCGGCCGGCCGCCATAGAGTACTCCGAACGTGTGGAAGGCCGCGCCTGCGCCCAGGAACACCGGTGGGCGTGCGCGGTGCCGACTGCGTTGCCAACGAAGTTTCGGCAGTCACGGGATCGGATCAAGCGTGTGCGGCACGAGGCCCTGTGGCGCTCGCGTCCACCAGTGTACGTGCCCGTGCACAGCACTCGGAGGTGACCGACCTGCTACGCCCCGCTGTCGAGCGGCGGACCGCGTCGTGCTCAGGCGGCGGTCGCCACGCTGAATGCGCCGCTGGTGCGCACGGCGTCGACCACAGCCTGATGCAGGTCGCGGCTTTGCTCCCGGGATGCGCACGGAACAGGGCTGCCCACGAGTGTGTACCACCGGGCCGCACCGGTGTACTGGACGGTGATGACCGCCTGCCGGTCGGCGAAGACAGTGCGAACGGTCAACTCTCCCTTGAGTACGCCGCCCTCGATCGTGTGAACACCGGTGTGCCCGCTGTAGACCCCCGCCGTCGTCCAAGTCGCCGAAATCATGGTGATCACCCGTGCCTCAGGTCCCTCTGTTCGCTCCATGTCACGCGAACCGCTCTTTGCTGCGACTATGGCTGCCAGTAGGCACCCGCGGTAGGGCTAAGAGTCCCGTGATGCGCGACACGATGACGGGGGCGACCTGAGCGATCGCAACCTGGGCAATCGCACGCGGCACGTATCAGTGCCCGCGCGCGGCGCGCCAGCGGGCGAGCAACTCCTCAGCGAGCTCGGGGCTGATCTCCACGTTTTCGCGGTCCATGCTGCCGAGCGTGAAGTAGCGCTCAAGGTAGTCGGTCGGGTGCCACTCGAGGTCGTTGCCGATCGCCTCGTCGGTCGGCCGTGGGGTGGTGGGCACCCTGCGGACCAGGCCGGTCGCTTCCTCGGGCGTTCCACCGTCCTTGATCAAGGCGAAGTACCGCACGGTGGGTTCGTCGCTCGCTTGCATGGGTGGAGTCTACTTTCTCGTCTCGGGGAGCTTGATCCCGGTTGCGCCCGGCGGTCGGGGGATGGCGCCGAAGATCTGATTCTGCTGGTCTTGAAGGGCCTGCACCTGCTCGGGGGACACGCCGGGCAGGCGGGCCTGCTCGTAGAGCTCGTGGGTGTCCATCTTCGCGTCGAAGCTGTCCTGGGTGTGGAACTGCATCTCGAATACGTGGCCGGTCTGGGGGTCGCGCCAGAAGCTGTTGATTCCCTTGTAGGCGTCCGAACCCCACGTGTTCTTGAACTTCACGTTCTCGAACCCGGCGTCCTGGAACTTCGAGATCGTCTGATTGACGCCGTCGGTGTAGCCGCTCTCGGGTAGCTTCAGCGTGTAGCGCACCGAGTCCTTCATGTCCGCCAAGGCCGAGTCGAGATCACGGGTCGGACCCTCGGACAGGGTCGTGGCCAGCTTGCGCTTGAACGACTCCGGGCTCTTGAGCACGAAGTCGGGGTAGCCCACGGCCTCTGCTCCGGGCACGCTGTTCTTCACATCCATGACCACCGGGGTGATGTTGGACTCCGCGTCCTTCGCCCGCCCCAGGAATCGGTCGGCAGCGGCGTTTTCCTCAGAGGTCAGATACAGCCCGTTCTCGCCCTCCCACGCGCCGGTGCCCGCTCCCTCGGCCTTCGGTTCCAGGATGTTCGAGATCTTGCTCTGCAGCGCCGGGTTCTCCCCCTTCACCGGAGCGGGGGCGCTCTGCGGCTTGATCTCCTCGAAGGCCGCGGTGTTGCCCGACTCGGTGGACAGGAGCCTGTCGGTGGTCTCGTCCGCGGTCTGCGCGGTCTTCTCGGTGAACCTGCCGAGCGCGCCGCCCGCGTCGCCGAGCGCCTTGTCCGCGTCGCCGGCGAGTCCCTTGAATATCGCCGATTCCTCGCCCGACATCAGAAGCTCAGCTCCCTTACTCCCTGCTGGAAGTTGGTCGCGTGCAGGCGGAAGGTCTGGGCATGCTCGCGCAGCGCCGCGGTGTGCTGGCGGACGACCTGCGGGTCGAGCATCAGAGTCGAGGACTGCGCACCGGACGGCGAGGTCTGCGACCAGTCGAGCCCGGACAGCGCCGCGGAGACCTTCTCGAACAACGGCTTGGCCGCCGCCTCGACGACCTGGCCGATGATGTACTGCTCGAGATCCTGGACCAGCGACTCCATCAGGGCACGGCCGGCCGCCATGATCGCCGGGACGGCGGCCTCGGCGATCCCGAGTGTGGCGACAGCCGCGGCCTGGTCCGCCACGAAGGCGGCAGCCATGGCGACGAGCTCAACGATCGCCGCGACCTTCTGGGCGACGATGTACGCGGCCGCGGCCTCGAGCGCGTCGGCGAGGACGTGGCTTGCGTCGACGAGTTCCGTCACGTGCCGGGCGGACAGCTCCGCCCATCCCGAGCTCATCTGCGCGGTCGAAGCGCTCTGATATCCCTGGGCGATTCCCCGGATTGCCGCCGTCGCGTCCTCGTGGGTCGTCTGTACCGCTGTACCGAACTCGCGCACGAGACCCGCGAACTGCATGACCGAGTCCTCATTGATATATGGCCACTTCACGCCGATGACGTTCAGGAAGGTGACCACAGGCCCCGGCAGGTCATCTACAGCCAACGTTGCCTCACATGTGTGGGTCTCGAGCGTCCGCGGGAATGGGCTGAGCGTAGCAGGGGTGCGCTTTGGGCGACGCCGCGAGTTCGCCGGCTAATCCGGTACGCGGAGGTTGGAATCAATGCGTTTTGGAAATGCCACTCCGAGCGGACCCCGCGCGGGTCTCAACCGTCGTAGTAAATCAGCGCCCGCGGGGGAGTGAACTACGAAGCCTGACCTGTCCCCGGCACGCTCGCCTAGTCTGGGTCCATGGATGAGGCCTCTGAGTCAGTCGGCCGCGTGCTGTACGAGCGGGAGGGCCACGTCGCGAGAGTGACGCTGAACCGTCCCGCCGTGCTGAACGCGATGGACCTGCGGATGCACGCCGAGCTCGCCGACGTGTGGGACGAGATCGAGCGGGACGACGCCGTCCGGCTGGTCGTGCTGACCGGGGCGGGCGAGAGAGCGTTCTCGGTCGGCCAGGATTTGAAGGAGCGCGCCCGTCTTGACCGCGACGGAGCCGAGGCCACGAGTTTCGGTTCGCGCGGGCTTCCCGGCTGGCCGCGCCTGACCGAGCGCTTCTCCTTCGCCAAGCCCATCCTGGCCCGCGTCCAGGGCTACGCCCTCGGCGGCGGCTTCGAGCTCGTCCTCGCCTGCGACCTCGTCGTCGCCGGGCAGAGCGCCAGCTTCGCCCTCCCCGAGGCCGCCCTCGGCCTGATCCCCGGCGCCGGCGGCGCGTTTCGGCTCGCCCGCCAGATCCCGCTCAAGACCGCCATGGGCTACCTCCTGACCGGCCGCAGGATGACCGCGCGCGAAGCCCTCGCCCACGGCCTGGTCAACGAAGTCGTCCCCGATGACGAGTTGGACGCGTGCGTAGACCGCTGGACAGCGGACCTGCTCCGCTGCGCCCCGCTCTCCCAGCGCGCGATCAAGGAAGCCGTCATGCGCTCCGCCGACATGCCGCTGGAGAACGCCTTCTCGGCCCGCTACCACTGGGAGGCCGTCCGCCGCGCCAGCCAGGACGCCAAGGAGGGCCCCCGCGCCTTCGCCGAGGGAAGAAAGCCGGTCTGGCGCGGGGAGTGACGCGACGTCAGCTTGCCGGTTCGGGTTCGCCTTCCGGGGCTACGGCTTTCCGCTGCTCCGGGCGCCGGCGCTCGGCCCTGCGGGAGTCGCGGAGGATGGAGAGGTTGCCGTTCTTCATCACGCCGACGCGCTGGGCGCGTTTGGCGACGGAGCTGTCGTGGGTGATGAGGATCATCGTCAGACCGCGCTCGAGCCAGAGCTTCTCGAGGAGGTTGACGATGTCGTCGCGGGTCTCCTCGTCGAGGTTGCCGGTGGGCTCGTCGGCGAGCAGGACCTTGGGTTCCTTGACGATGGCTCGGGCGATGGCGACGCGTTGCTGCTGGCCGCCGGACAGCTCCGTGGGGACGTGGCGCATCCGGTCTGCCAGGCCAACGGACTCGAGTGCGGCTCCGACGCGGCGGCGGCGTTCGGGGCCGCGGATGCCCATCGGGACGAGCGCCGCCTCCACGTTCTCGGCTGCGGAGAGGGTCGGGACCAGGTTGAAGGTCTGGAAGACGTAGCCGAAGGATTCGCAGCGCACCCGGGTCAGCTGGGTCTCCTTCAGTCCGGACAGGTCGCGGCCGTCGAAGTCGATGCTGCCGGAGCTCGGCCGGTCGAGGCCGCCGAGCAGGTGCAGGAGGGTGGACTTGCCGTGGCCGGTGCGGCCCTGTACGGCGAGCCATTCGCCGTCGTCGACGGTGAGGGAGAGGTCGCGGACGGCGCTGACCGTGCGGCGGCCTTTCTGGTAGTTGCGGGTTACCTGGGTGAGCTCGTACATCGCGCGCTCCTTGGTTTCGTAGAGGCTTAGGCGACCCTGGCCAGCGCGTCGGCGGGGCGCAGTTGGGCGATCCGCCAGCTGCCGATAGAGCCGGCGAGCAGGGCGCCGATCACCGCGAGCACGACGGCGAGCAGGATGGCGTCGAGCGTCACGGGCGCGGACATGGTGATCGGCACGGTGCGGGTGATCGTCGGGTCGTACGACGTGGAACCGCTCGGGGTGGCCGACGTCAGGTGCTGGCCGGTGGCGGTGACCACGGTCGCGGAGAGCTTCGGCGCGACGGCCTTGATGACGGCCGAACCCGCGAAGCCGACACCGACCCCGAGCAGTCCGCCGACGATCCCGATGACGGCCGATTCGCCCATCACCTGTGCGATGACCCGCCGGCTGCGCCAGCCGAGCGCCTTGAGGGTGCCGAACTCGCGCACCCGCCGGGTGACGGCCGCGATGGTCAGCAGGCTCGCCACCGCGAACGCCGTGAGCAGCACGAGTACCGCGAGCCAGCGGCCGAGGCTGCTGGTGAGCCGGGCGGTGTTGGCCAGCGAGCCGGTGACCTCGTTCGCGAGGCTGGACGGGCTGGTCACGGTCGCCGAGGGCAGCAGCCTGCCGATCTCCGCCTGCACGGTCGGGATGTCGGCCGCGCTCACCGCCGTCACGTAGATGGAGTTCACCTCGCCGGTCAGCTTCTTGCCCTGGCTGGTGGCCAGCGCCTGGGCCCGGGCCAGCGGGATGTACACGTCCGGCGGCTGGCTGCCCTGCGGCTGCGTGACCTGGCCGATCACCGTGAACGGAGTCTTGGCCACGGTCACCGTCGCGCCGAGCTTGAGGCTGTGCGCCGAGGCGTAGTTCGAGTCGACGACGGCCACGTTCGCCGACGCGTCGCCTGCCGCGAAGCTGCGTCCGGAAGTCACCTTGCCGTCGGTGTACGGGCCGAGCGTCGAATGCGTGAAGTCGACGCCGTCCACGTAGAACGAGGTCGAGGTCGGCAGCGCGCCGCCGGTCGCGACCGAGGCCGGTACGACCATCTGCTGATCGGTGAGCACGAGGCCGCCGCCGACGGCCTGGACCTTGCCCAGCTTGGCGACCTCGGCGATCGTCGAGTACGGCAGCGGGCCGTAGCTCAGGCCATTGAGATTGTCGATGGTCTGCGCGCCGGAGCTGCACTTGCCGTTGTCGCACACCTCGGCGCCGCTCGGGGTCATGGTGATCCGGAAGCCGTTGTTGTCATCGGCCTTGAACGGCGGCGGGGATTTGGTGACGGTCAGGTCGGTGCCGATGCCGTACAGGCCCTGCAGCACGTTCCCCTGCGCCTGCTGCATCCCCGAGGAGACGGCCATCACCGTGACCACGAGGCCGACGCCGAGCGCGAGCCCGAGCATGATGAAGACCGACTGCCGCATGCGGCGCCGCAACTCGCGCCGTAGATAGGTGACGAAGAACATGCCAAGAGATGTACGGGGACGGCGGTTGCGCGGCGGTTACGCGGCGCTGCCGTACCCGGCCGTGTCACCGCCTCCGGCCGCTGCAACCGCCGTGCAACCGCGCCGCGGGCAAGGTGTCGACCATGGCGAACAAGAGAACTGCGGGCTACGGAGGATACCAACCGCCGAAGAGCAACGCGCCGCTGATGGCGGTCGCGGTGGTCGCGGTGGCCGCGGCGATCGGACTGTTGATCGTGCTGGTCTTCGCGAACAGCCCCTCGTCCGCGTCGGCCGCCTCGGACCCGACGAACGGCAATCCGGCTCCGACCCAGACCTACGCCGGCGGCGGCAGCGGCGGCGGCACGCTCGCTGCGCTGCCTCCGCTCAGCGGCAACGGCGGCGGCCTGATGTACATGCTCAACGGCAAGGTCGCCGCGATCAGCAGCACCTCGATCACGCTGGCCGGCAACGGGCCCAGCGTCACGGCGGCGATCAACAGCTCGACCCAGGTCTCCGGCGACATCTCGAGCGTGAGCGGCATCAAGGTGGGCGACCAGGTCACCGCACAGGTGAGCGGGCAGAGCTCGTCGAGCCTGGTGGCCACGGCGATTCAGGACCCCGGAACCGGACCGTGACGGGTAGCCTGGCGCTATGAGGGTCCTGGTCGTCGAGGACGACGCGGAGCTCGCCGACGCGATCGCGCAGGGCCTGCGGCAGGAGACGTTCGCCGCGGACACCGCGCTGGACGGCGAGCGCGGCCTGGAGAACGCTCTCGACAACGACTACGACGTGATCGTGCTGGACCGGGATCTGCCGGCGCTGCACGGCGACGCGGTGTGCGCGAAGCTGGTCGCCGCGGGCTGCCGGAGCAGGATCTTGATGCTCACCGCGGCGGCCGACATCGAGGACCGGGTGGACGGGCTCGCCCTCGGCGCCGACGACTACCTGCCGAAGCCCTTCGCGTTCGCCGAGCTGGTCGCCCGGATCAGGGCCCTGGCCCGCCGGGCGCAGCCGGCGATCCCGCCGGTGCTCCGGAACGCCGACCTCGAGCTCGATCCGGGTCGGCGCACGGCGGCCCGCGCCGGCCGTGCGCTGGACCTCGGGCCGAAGGAGTTCGGCGTGCTGGAGCTGCTGCTGGCCGCGGACGGCCGGGTCGTCTCGGCCGAGGAACTGCTGGAACGGGTCTGGGACGAGATGGCCGACCCGTTCTCCACCGCCGTCAAGGTCACCATCAGTAGGCTGCGACGCAAGCTCGGCGAACCGTCGCTCATCGAGACCGTTCCCCAGGCCGGATATCGGATCTAAGCTCACGTATGCGCATGCCCCTGAGAACTCCCCGCAACACCATCCGGCTCCGGCTGACCCTGCTGTACGCGGCGTTCTTCCTGTTCTCCGGCGCGGTGCTGGTCGCGATCATCTACACGCTGGTCGACAGCTCGTCCGGGCCGCTCGTATCGGTCACGCACCTGAACCCGGTGCCGCTCGGGTCCGGCGGCGCGGTGCACACCGAGCCGCCGCAGCCGCTGCAGAGCAGCCTGGCGCAGGCCGCGCACGCGCAGGAGATGCACGAGCTGCTGGTGAACTCGATGGTCGCGCTGCCGGTGATGGCCGTGGTCTCGGCGCTGCTCGGCTGGATAGTGGCCGGTCGCGTGCTGCGTCCCCTGCGGGTGATCACCGGCTCGGTCCGCGACATCACGGCGCACCGGCTCAACGAGCGGCTGCTGGTCTCCGGCCCGCGCGACGAGCTGGCCGAGCTGTCGGAGACCTTCAACGGCCTGCTGGACCGGCTCGAGGCGGCGTTCGAGGCGGAGCGGCTGTTCGTCGCGAACGCCTCGCATGAGCTGCGTACGCCGCTGACGCGGGAGCGTACGGTGATGGAGGTCGCGCTGCGCGACCGGAATGCGACGGTCGAGACGCTGCGTGCGGCGGGAGAGCGCGTTCTGGCCTCCGGGCAGCAGTTGGAGAAGCTCATCGAGGCGCTGCTCACGCTCGCCCGCAGCCAGCGCGAAGTCGAGGCGGACGAGCCGTTCGACCTGGCCGAGGCAGCCGCGAAGTATGTCGCCACCACGGAGAGCGCGGCACGCGTCGCGAGCGTCACCGTGCACGCGGATCTCGCGCCCGCGCCCGGCCGCGGCGACCCGCGGCTCGCGGAACGGCTCGTCGCCAACCTCGTGGACAACGCGATCCGGCACAACGTCCCGGGCGGCCACGTGACGGTGCGCACCTGGCAGGCCGACGGCTCGTCGCACGTGCGGGTCGAGAACACCGGCCAGCTCGTGCCCGCTACGGAACTGCACCGCCTGACGCACCCCTTCCAGCGCCTCGCGCCAGGCCGGGGGAGCGGCAGCGGAAGCGGCCTCGGGCTCTCCATCGTCCGCGCGATCGCCGCCGCGCACGGGGCGAAGTGCATGCTCGCGTCCCGTCCGGGCGGCGGCCTCGTCGTCGAGGTCCGCTTCCGCACGCCGCGCGGCCCCCGACCCGGTGACGGATCGGGGGCCGCGCGGGGCAACGGCCATCAGCCGGCGGTGCCGCCGAAAGCGGATTCGAACTCCTCGATGTCGTCCTGATCGAGCGCGATCAGCGAGAAGTCCGACGGGGTGTGGCCGCCTCCGCCGCCGTCGGCCGCGTGCCGGACGAGACCGCGCAGCGCGGCCTCCCAGCAGGCGGCCAGTTCGGCGAGCTCGGCCTCCGTCAGCAGCGCAGTCGGCGACTCGAGGACGAAGCGCAGCTCGGGACCTCCGGGCAGGTCCCGCGCCGAGCCGTTGATCTCCAGCACGTGCCGCAGCGGCATCAGCGGGTCCACGCCGCCGCGCATCGCGTGCTCGCCGGCCGGGGCCCACGGGCGCTGCTCCCGCGTCTCGGGCGCCTCGCCGTCGACGTCGGGGCCCTGCGGCCCACCGAAGCGGCCCAGGTAGTTGAAGCCGATCTGCGGCGCCGGCAGGTCCGCGAGCACCGGCTGCGTCGCAGGGTTCAGGTACCGCAGCAGGCCGTAGCCCAGGCCGTCTCCCGGCGTCTGCCGCAGCTGCTCCTTGACCCGCTTGATCAGCCGCGCCGCGTCCTCGCCGCCGGCCCGGACCTCGGCGGGGTCGATCGCGCCGACCGCCAGCCGGACCGGGTGCACGGTGGTGAACCAGCCGAGCGTCCGCGTGAGGTCCATGTCCTCGGTCAGCGGCACCCGGCCGTGCCCTTCGCGGTCGACCAGGAATCCGCCCTCGACGCGGCGGCCGCGCGCCCGCAGCCACTCGTCGAGAGCCGAGGCCAGACCCGCCATCAGCACGTCGTCCACCCCGGCGTGGAACGCGGCGGGAACGTCTGCCAGCAGCGTGCCCGCGGTGTCCGCCGGGATCAGCATCTCCGCGCGGGAGAAGCCGTTGCCCACGGTGTCGGTCTCCGGGTCGAGCGGCCGGTCCGCGAGCGGGAGGTCGGCGCCGTCCAGCATCCGAATCCACGTCTGCAGCTCGTCGACTGTCGACTGCGCCCTGGCCAGGTCGGCCAGACCGCTCGCCCAGCGGCGGAACGAGGTCGGCGCCGAGGTGACGGCCGCCTGGGCCGCGTCCGCGCCGCCCGCGAGCAGCGCGGCGTGCGCGAGGGCCAGGTCGGGCATCAGCACCCGCCAGGACACGCCGTCGATCACCAGGTGATGAGCGGTCAGCAGGAGGTAGCCGCTCTCGCCGGGGCCCCGGTCCAGCAGCGCCGCCTGCAGCATCACGCCGTCCTGCGGCGACAGCGCCGCCTCCGCCGCGGCCGCCTGCTCGTCGATGAGCTCCGCGAGCGCTTCCTCGTCGAGACCGGCGGCGTCCACGACGCGCACGAGCCTCGCCGCCGTCGCCGCCGAGGAGGCGCCCGCCTCGGGGACCATCAGCTGCTCGCCGTCCGCGTCGAGCCGGGCCCGCAGCACGTCGTGCCGGTCGAGCATGGTTTGGATCACGACGGTGAGCTGATCGAGCGTCAGGTTCGCGGGCGACGTGAGCAGCATCGCCTGGCTGCCCGAGCGCGCCGCGGAGCCTGCGCGCTCGGCGAGCTCCCGCATCACCGGCGTGAGCGGGACCGGGCCGAACGGGATGTCCTCCGCGCCCGCCGCGCTGGCCTCGTCGATCGGCTCGGCCACCCGGGCCAGCTCGGCCGGGGTCCGCAGCTCGAACACCTGCCGCGGCGTGATCGCCAGACCGGCCTTGCGCGCCCGGCCCGCGACCAGCATCGACATGATCGAGTCGCCGCCGAGCGCGAAGAACGAGTCCTCGGCGCCCACCCGCTCGAGGTTCAGCACCTCGGCGAACAGCCGGCAGAGCAACTCCTCGACGTCCGTCGCGGCCGCGCGGCCCGCGGCCTTGCCGGAGAAGACGGGCGCGGGCAGCTTCGCCCGGTCGAGCTTGCCGTTCACCGTGACCGGCAGCACTTCGAGCACCGTGATCGCCGCCGGAACCATGTAGTCGGGCAGCTTGGCCGCCACGAACTCCTTGAGCGCCTCCGGGTCGAGCACCGCGTCCGCGTCCTCGGGGACCACGTACCCGGCCAGCCGCCGATGGCCCGCCTGGCCGTCCTCGAGCGCGACCACGACCGCCTGCTTCACGTCCGGGTGCGCGGCGAGCACGGCCTCGATCTCGGCCGGCTCGATCCGGAAGCCGCGGATCTTGAGCTGCTTGTCGGCGCGGCCGAGGAAGAGCAGCGTGCCGTCCTCGGTCCACCGGGCGAGGTCTCCGGTGCGGTACATCCGCGCGCCGGCCGGCTCGCCCGCGACGGGGAACGGGCAGGCCACGAAGCGTTCCGCGGTCAGCGAGGGCCGGCCGACGTAGCCGCGGGCGAGCCCGGCGCCGGCGAGGTAGAGCTCGCCGGTCATCCCGACGGGCACCGGCTGCAGGAACGCGTCGAGCACGAAGGCCCGCGTGTTGTCCATCGGCCGCCCGATCGGCACCAGGTCCGGCACGGAGCCGGCGTCGGTGAACGGCAGCTGCGTGGCGAACGCGGTGGCCTCGGTCGGACCGTACGTCGTGCGGACCGTGATACCGGGATGCGCCTGAAGCAGGGTCCTGACGGCGTTCGCCGAGACCACGTCGCCGCCGGTGGACACTTCGCGCACGCCGGCGAAGATGTGCGGGGACTGCTCCGCGAGCACCCGGAAGAGTCCGGCGGTGGCGTGCACGTTCGTCACGTTCTGGGCCGCGATGAGCCGGCCGCGCTCGACGCTGTCGACCTCTCCGGCGGGTGCGAGGACGAGGCGGCCGCCATGCAGCAGCGTCGCCCAGATCTCGTACGTCGACGCGTCGAACGCGTGGTTGGCCTGCACCAGGACGCGTTCCATGACCTCGGACGACCAGGAGGAGTCGAGGCAGAACGCGATCACGCCGCCGTAGGTGACCGCGACCCCCTTCGGCGCGCCGGTCGAGCCGGAGGTGTAGATGACGTACATCAGGCTGTCCGGGGAGACACGCACGCCGAGCGGGCTCCCGGTCTCGATCTCGCCGGGGACGATCGCCTCGAGCGTGAGCACCTCGATGTCCGGGAAGACGACGCGTTCCGCGTTCGGCTCGTCCACCAGCACGATCGAGACGCCGGCCTCGGCCGCCAGGGCGCTGAGACGCTCGGCCGGGTGCTTGCCGTCCATCGGCACGTACGCCGCACCCGCCTTGACCACCGCCAGCAGCGCCGTGATCAGCTCGGGCGAGCGGTTCGCGACGATGCCGACGAGCGTCTCGGGCCCCGCGCCGAGGCCGACCAGGCGGCGGGCCAGCCGGTTGGCCGCCGAGTCCAGTTCGGCGTACGTCAGCTCGGTCTCCCCGGCGACGACCGCCACCGTCTCGGGAGAGCGGCGGGCCTGCTCCTCGAAGAGTTCCGCCAAGGTGGCGTCCGGTAGCGGCCTCGCGGTCGCGTTCCATGCCTCGACCAGCTGGTGACGCTCGTCCCCGGTCAGCACGTCGAGCCGGCCGAGCAGCACCTCCGGGTCGTCCGCGACCTGACGCAGCAGCAGGAGCACCCGGTCGACGATGGCCCGCGCGGTCTTCTCGTCGAACACGTCCGGGCGGTAGTCCAGGCGGATCTCGATGTCGTCGATCGGCGTGATCACGAGCGTCAGCGGATAGTGCGCCGCCTCCTCGCCGCCACCCGACGAGATCCGGATCGCTCCCGGCCCCGGCGGCACCGGTCCGGGCGGCGGCGCCTGCTCGCCCCCCGCGGCACCCGCGGGCGGCGGACCGAGATGCAGCGGCCCGCCCTTGCTGCCTCCGGGAGGCGGACCCTGGAGCAGTTGGCCGCCCTGACCATCCGCGGGCGGCGGGCCCATGTGCAGCGGTCCGCCCCGCAGCGGTCCGCCGCGCAGGGCCGCGCCGCCGAGCCCCTCCGGCGCGGGCGCCGGGCCGCCGGGCTCGGGCGCCTCGGCCTCCTTGCCCGGGGCCGCCATGCCGACGGCGGGCGCGGTCTTCGGGCCGCGCGGGTAGTTCTGGAACACCATCAGCGTGTCGAAGGTCGCGCCCGGGCCGCCCGCGCGCTGGATCTCGGACAGGCTCAATTGCTGGTGGTCGAGCAGCGCGGACTGCTGGTCCTGCAACGCGACCAGCGACTTGCGGAACGGCGTGGCCGGGTCCAGGGGCACGCGCACCGGGACCGTGTTGATGAACAGCCCGACCATCCGGTCCGCCTGCGGCACCTCTGCCGGACGGCCGGAGACCGTGGCGCCGAACACCACGTCGCTGCGCCCGGACAGCTTGCCGACCAGCACCGCCCAGGCGACCTGGAAGACCCGGTTCAGCGTCACGCCGGCGGTGCGCGCGACCTCCCGCAGCCGGTCCGCGAGTTCGTCGCCGACCTGGTCGATCACGTGCTGCAGCATGACCGGCGGGCCGCCGCGGTCGTCCGGACCGACCAGCGTCGCGTCCTCGGTGCCCTCGAGCATCGACCGCCACGCCTCGCGCGCCGCGTCCTTGTCCCGGCGGACCAGCCACTCCAGATAATCACGGTACTGCGGCACGGTCGGCAGCACCGACGCGTCGCCCGCGTTGCCGTACACCGCCCAGAGCTCGTTGAACAGGATCGGCAGCGACCAGCCGTCCATCAGGATGTGGTGCATCGTCACGACCATCCGGTGGCGTCCCGGGCCGATCCGCAGCAGCAGCACGCGCAGCAGCGGCGGGACGCCGAGGTCGAAGCGGCGCGCGTCGATCGCGGTCAGCCGCTCCGCCTCCGCCTCGGCGTCCTCGTCGGACAGCTCGGTCAGGTCGGCGTGCGTCCACGGGATCTGCACGCCCTTCGCGATCACCTGCACGGTGTCGCCGGAGCCGCGGGTGCGGAATCCGGCCCGCAGGCTCGCGTGCCGCTCCAGCAGCGCCTGCCAGGACGCCTGGAGGACTTCGGGCCGCAGCACGCCGTCCAGGTTCAGGATCCGCTGCCCGACGTACACGTCCCGGGGCGCGCCCTGGTCGTACGCGGCGTGGAAGAGCAGTCCCTCCTGCAGGGGGGACAGCGGCCAGACGTCCTCGACTGTCAATTGCGACATGATCATGCACTCCGATCGGATCGGCCCGCGGTCGCGGGCGGCGGCAGCAGATGAAGCGGGCCGCCTCCGGGCGGCAGCGGGGGGAGTTCGTCCTGGCCGTACGACGCGTCGTCAGGCTCGTCGTCCGGGCGCGGCGCGGGCGGGTTGGCGAACTGGGTCTGGTAGAGGTCGGCGTACAGGCCGCCGCCGTCGATCAGCTCGGCGTGCCTGCCGCGCTCGACGACGCGTCCGGCCTCGAGCACGAGGATCTGGTCGGCCTCGCGGATCGTGGACAGCCGGTGCGCGATCACCAGGGCCGTGCGCCCGGCCAGCGCCGTACGCAGCGCCTTCTGCACCGCCGCTTCGGATTCGGAATCGAGGTGCGCCGTGGCCTCGTCGAGCACGACCACGGACGGCGCCTTTAGCAGCAGCCGTGCGATGGAAAGACGTTGCTTCTCACCGCCGGAGAAGCGATATCCGCGATCGCCGACGACGGTGTCGAGGCCGTTCGGCAGCGAGTTGATCAGATCCCACACTTGAGCCGCTTCGCAGGCCTCGATGAGCTCGGCCTCGGTCGCGGTCGGCTTGGCGTAGAGCAGGTTCGCGCGGATCGTGTCATGGAACATATGCGCGTCCTGAGTCACCATGCCGACGGTGCCGTGCAGGGACGCCAGGGTCAGGTCGCGCACATCGTGCCCGCCGATCCGCACCACGCCCTCGGTCGGCTCGTACAGCCGCGCGACCAGTTGGCTGATCGTGGTCTTTCCGGCGCCGGACGGCCCGACGAGCGCGGTGAGCTTCCCGGCCGGAGCCCGGAAGCTCACGCCGCGCAGGGCGAGTGCGTCGCTCGAACGCTCCGGCGCCGGGAGCGCGAGAGTCTCGAGCGAGGCGAGCGAGACCTCCTTCGCCGACGGATAGCGGAAGGTGACGTCCTCGAACTCGATGTCGGCCGTCCGATCGGCCGGCAGCGCGATCGCGTCCGGACGCTCCTGGATCAGGGGCTTGAGATCGAGCACTTCGAAGAGCCGGTCGAAGGAGACGAGCGCGGTCAGATAGTTCGACTGCAGGCTGGAGAGCTGGTTGATCGGGCCGAAGAGCCGCGCCAGCAGCGTGGCCAGCGCGACGAGCGTGCCGATCTGGATCGTCCGGTCGACGACGAGGTCGCCGCCGACTCCGTAGACCGCGGCCGTGGCCAGCGACGCCAGCAGCGTCACCGTCACCAGCAGCATCCGCGAGTATACGGCCGTGACCACTCCCACATCCCGGACGCGCGCCGCCCGACTCGCGAAACGCTGCCGCTCGCCCTCGGGCCGGCCGTACAGCTTGACCAGCAACGCGCCCGCGACGTTGAACCGCTCCTGCATCAGCGAGCCGAGTTCGGCGTCGAGCTGCATCGACTCGCGCAGATTCCGCTGCAGCCGCCGCCCGACGACGCGGCCGGGCAGCACGAAGAACGGCACCGCGACGAGCGCGACGATCCCGACGAGCCAGGAGAGGTAGAAGATCGTGGCGACGACGAGTCCGAGCACGAGCAGGCTGGAGAGCACGGTCGAGAGCAGAACGGTGACCGCCTGCTGAGCCTCCATCACGTCCGTGTTCAGTCTGCTGACCAGCGAGCCGGTCTGCGCCCGGGTGAAGAACGCGAGCGGCTGCCTCTGCACGTGCTGGAACACCTCGGTGCGCAGGTCGTAGATCAGCCCCTCGCCGATGCGCGCCGAACTGCGGCTGACCAGGTAGCCGACGAGCGCCTGCAGCAGCGCGAGACCCAGCGCCGCGAGCGCGATCCCGAGCACCACGCCCTTGTCGCGGGGCAGGATGCCGCGGTTGATCAGCTCCTCGAACAGCAGCGGCGTGCTCACGGTGATGACGGCGTCGAGCGCGGTCAGGCTGAGCAGCGCGACGATGTGCCGGCGGTACGGCCGCGTGTACGGCAGGATCCGCTTGGACGTGCCGGGCCGCACCCGCCCGCGGCTCGGCTCCGCCTCGTCGCCGAGGTTGGCCCGCACCGTGATCAGCGGGCCCGGGCCGCCCATCATCGGGCCGTCCTCCAGGCCTTGTCGATGAACTCCAGGCATTCCTGGCGGGTGCCCTCGCCGCGGGCCACCGTCCAACCGGGCGGGAGCTGCGCGAAGGCGGGCCAGAGCGAGTACTGGCCCTGTGGGTTGACCAGCGCCAGGTAGGCGGCGTCCGGGTCGTCGAAGGGGTTGGTCATGATTGGCTCCTTTGGGTTCGGGAGGCGAAACGGCCCGCCTTGGCGTGCACGTCGGCCGCGTGCACGCGCAGCGCCTGCTGCACGGCGAACTCGGCCATGTATGCGCGGAAGCCCCCGCTGGGTTCGACGGCGAGGTTCACCATGCGGCGGTTGGCGGCGACGGCCGGGTCCCGCATCTTCGAGAGGGCGCTCTCCACCGCCTCGTCCAGCTCGGCGGGGTCGACGACCTCGTCGATGAGCGTGCGGGCCTCGGGTTCGGACGCGTGGATGCGGCGACCGCCGAGGATGACCTGCCGGGCCAGCCGCGGCCCGGTGAGCAGGCCGAGCCGGAAGTCGGCCGCACCGGGCACGATGCCTTCCTGCGCGGCCGGCAGCGTGAGGTAGGCGTCGGCGCCCGCGAGCACGTGGTCCACCGTCAGCAGCAGCTGCATGCCGCCGCCGATCGCGAAGCTGTCCACCGCGGCCACCCACGGCATATCGGTGAGCGGATACTGCCAGGACGCGTCGTCCATGCGCAGCCCGAGCAGCAGCTTCCTGAGGTACCCCAGCTCGCGCCGCAGCAGGAAGCCGACGAGTGTGATCTCGCCCGCGTGCAGGCGCTTGAGATTGATCCCCGCGCTGAACACGCGACGCCCGGCGTAGCGCGGATGGGTCATCTCGCCGCCGCGGATCAGGCCGATATCGCAGTCCTGATCCATGAGCGCGAGATCGACGGCTGTCTCCATGTCGTCGACCTGCTGCTCGTCCTCGGCGTTGAGGTTCTCCTCGCCGCGCAGCGTGATCCGGGCGACGCCGTCCCTGCGCTCGAGATGGACGGTCTCGAATCGCAGGTCTCCGGTGATCTGGAAGTCCTTGAGCAGGCCGAGAGCCTTCTCGGTGGGCCGGAGCATCGCGTCGAGCAGGTGGCCGCCCGCGACCGGCGAACGGAGCACGCCGCGCAGGAACACGCCGTGGTCGATGTCGTGGCTCGTGATCCGCGCGGGATCCGGCAGCAGGCCGGGCAGGGCGGCGGTGGCGGTCTCGATCAGCTCGTCGAGCCGCAGATACCGGCTCCGCCCGGCGGTGAGGCGGTCGTAGAGAGGCTCGGCGTACCGGTCCAGGAACGCGGTGCGCTCCGCACGCGCCCGATCGATCTCAATGGCCTGTGATTCGAACGCGGGGTACGGCGCGAGCATCCGGACCGCGCGGTCCAGCTCGGCGTCCGCGCGGTCTTCCGCGGCCGTCGGCACGCTCATATCTCCAGCTCCCGGCCACGGCGCAGCGAGCGGTCGCAGGCGGCCAGATGCTGGCCGAGCGCGTCCTCGAAGCTCATCCACTGCGCGTCGAACGCGAGCTGGCGACGGATCGCGAGCTCGGGCCCGGAGTAGCGGCGCAGCAGTCGGGTCGCGGCCTTGACCGTGCGCGCGGGGTCCGTGCTCACGCGGTCCACCAGGCCCCGCTCCAGCGCCTCGACCGCGCTGAACGGCATTCCGAACAGCACCGAGCGGCGTGCCCCGGCCAGCCCGAGCTGCTGCACCAGGCGGAACAGTCCCATCCCCGGCCAGACGCCCTCGCCGTACACGGCCGGGAACAGCCGCAGGTCGGTCGCGGCGATCCGCACATCGGCCGCGAGCAGCAGATCGAACGCCGCGCCGCCGCACTCCCCGCTCGCGGCCACGATGGTGGGAAGCCGCAGCCGCTCGAAGCGTCGCACCGCCTGCTCCCACTTGGACACGGCGGCGACGTCCGCGACATTCGCCACCGCCTTCTCGCTCGGCGCACCCGAGACCCGAACGGTCACGCAGCCGGCCCCGGCGGCCTCGACCTCGTCGCAGAGGTCTGAAAGCGAGCGCGCCAGGTCCGCGCCGAGCTCCCGGCCGCCGTCCACGTGCAGCACCGGGCCTTGTGTCAAGGTATTGATAGACATTGCGATCTCCCCTCATTCACCACTGGATGAGCGCGGTCTCGATCGTCGATCCCGGCCCCATGGTCATCAGCACGCCGTGATCGCCCGGCCGCACGACGCCCTCCTGCAGCAGCCGGTCGTACGAGAACAGGAAGCTGCCGCTCGAGACGTTGCCGAAGTCACGCAGCACGCCGGTCGTGTGCCGCAGATCGTGCCTGGTCAGACCGAGGTTCACCGCGACCGCGTCGATGACCTTCTTGCCACCGGAGTGCACCAGCCAGTGCGCGATGTCCGCGCGGCGCAGCGAGGTGCCGGCGAGCAGGCGGTCCACCACGATCTCCGCGTGCGCACCGACCACGTAAGGGATCTGCGGGTCCAGGAAGAAGCTGAAGCGGCCGAGGTCGCGGTCCCAGTCATAGCGCATCGCGTCCGTCGCGTCGGTGATGATGATGCTCGCCGTCTTCAGGATCCGCGGACCTTCCAGGTCCGACCCGAAGTCCGCCGCGTCCTTGTCCCCGACCTGGTCGGCCAGTATCCCGATTGCGGCCGCGCCGTCGCCGAAGAGGCTGTTCACGACGGCTGTCCGCATCGTCCCGTCCATCGCGTACGCCGCCGAGCACGCCTCCGCGCAGACCAGCACGGCGAGCTTGCCGGGATTCGCCACCGCCCAGCCCCGTACCACGTTCAGGGCATTGAGACCCGCGTTGCATCCCATGCCGACGATGTCCGCGCGGCTGGTGTGCCGGTCCATGCCCAGATCCCGGATCAGCAGGGCGCTGAGGCCCGGAGTGAGGAAACCCGTCGAGGTGACGCAGCACAGGTGCGCCACATCCGACAGGTCGGCGCCGATTCGCTTCAGGCACTGGCTCAGGGCGTTCGCGCCCATGCCCACCGCCCAGGCTTTGTGCTTGTCCAGCAGGTCGCCCTGCGCCTCCATGATCCGGGTGCCGTCCGCCGCCAGGGGCGGAAGCACGAGCGAGCGCCGGTCGATGGCGCCCTTGAGGAAGACGGAGCGCACCTTCGGGTCCTCGATCCCGAACAGGTCGAGCACGTCCTGCTGGGTGTAGGACTCCGGGGGCACGGCCGTGCCGACGCCGAGGATGCGCGGCGCCGTGACCAGCAACGGTTCGGTCAGGGTCGCGGTCATGCTGTGGTCTCCGTTTCTATGAACCGCACAAGGCGCTCGACGCCGAGCTCGATCTCCTCAGACGTCAGATAGCTGATGGACATCCGGATGTCCTGCTCGCCGCCGCCGTGCGGGTAGAAGAACTCCATGGGCGTCCAGATCACGCCGAACTCGCGCGCCGAACGCTCCAGCGCGGCGATGTCGGTACGGAAGCTCGTGCGCAGCGTGAGGAAGAACCCGCCGTTCGGCCGGTTCCAGTCCACGCCGAGCTCGTGCCGCCGCGCTTCGGGCAGCCGCCGATCGAGCTGCGCGAGGGTGCCGGCCATGCTGCGGCTGTAGCGTTCGGCAGCCTCCGCGTTGAGCTCGGAGAGCCGTCCGTCGACGCTCAGCAGCGCACCCGCCGCGATGGCCTGGCTGAGCGACGAGGTGTTGACCGTTATCATGCTCTTGATTTTCGCCAGATCCTCGGCGAGCAGCCGGATCTCGCCGCCGGGGCCGCGCACCTCCTGGTCGGCCAGCACGTAGCCGACCCGGGCGCCGGGGAACACGGTCTTCGAATACGTGCCGAGCTGGATCACGCAGCCGGACTCGTCGAGCGCCTTGAGCATCGGCAGGCGCGCGGCGGCTCCGGTGAGCCGATAGGGGCTGTCCTCCAGGATGAGCAGGCCGTGTCGCTCGGCGAACGCGAGCAGTGCGGTCCGCGTCGGCAGGTCGAGCGTGGAGCCGGTCGGATTCGCGTAGTCCGGCACGACGTACAGCGCCTTGGGGCGGCGGCCCGCCGAACGCAGCGAGCGCACCGCGTCGTCGAGATCCGCGACGACGAGTCGGCCGTCTCGCTCGGGCACGGACACGACCGGGACGTCGAGCAGCCGCGCGGCCCCGATGATCCCGACGTAGCACGGCGTGACCAGCAGCAGCACGTCCTCGGGATCTGCGAAAAGCGCACGCAGCGTCAGGAACATCGCCTCCTGCGCACCGACCGTGACCACGATCGCCTCGGGCGCGGCCTTGAAGCCCTCATCCTGCTGCAGCGAGTGCGCGATGAGTTCCCTGATCTGCCCGGCGGTCGGGCCGTACTGGTGGAAGCCGCGCCGTACCTCGGCCGGCGAGGCACCGCGGTCCGCCAGGTACGCGGCGTACCGGCGAAGGTGCCGGTGGATGTCCTCGATTTCGAAGAAACCGTCGTAAGGGCGCCCCGGTGCGAAGGAAACCGCGTCCGGGTAGGTGAATGTTATCTCATTGAGGAAATTCATCCGGTCGAGAGCCGGATCATCAACACTCGAATGAAGAGTGTTCGAGTCGAACAGCATGCACCAAGGCTGACATGGTGCGTCGTGGCCGGGCAAGCGCTCGGTGAATCGCGCAGGGGCTGAGATCAAGGCAGCGTCGAAAACTGATTCACATTTCAACGAGGAGGCCGCCGGAGCGGACCGGAAAAGCGAAGGAGGACCGGCCGAAGCCGGTCCTCCTTGAGGATTCGCCGTGTATTTCGTCCCGCCGGCGGGACACGCCGGCGGGTCAGCCGTCGCCCGACGAGGCCTCGTCGAGCCGCTGCGTCATCCACTGCGCCAGTTCCTCGCCGGCCTGCGCGGCGGCCGCGCGCCACAGATCCATCCGGCCGTTGCCGACCCGCAGCCGTAGCACGTCGTCCTCGGTCGGCGGCGCGTCCACCGCACGCAGCGCCGCACGGACCTCGGTGCGCAACCTGTTGCGAGACCAGCGATTCTGCTCGGCGAGCGCGAGCCACTCGCTCTGCAGCGCCGCATCGAGCGCGGCCACCTCGGCGTGGTGCTGGAAGCTCAGCGCCGGACGGCGCCGCGGCGGCGGCACCCGGTTCGCCACCCAAGCGTAGTTACGCAGCGTCTGGTAGTCGAAGGCCGTGACCTCGATGACCCGCCGGTAGCGCTCCGGAAAGCGCGATCTGCCGTAGACGAGCCAGTCGCCGAGCCACCAGGTCGACGAATCCATCGTGCGATCGAGCTGGACGCCGATCCGCGTCCACTCCTCGATCGTCAGGCCCTCCCGGAGCAGGAGCGACGTGCGTCGGGTGACAGCGTTCGTATGCAGCGGGGCGGCCGTGGCGGCCCCCTGCGACACGATGTTCTTCACGGAAACGCCGATTGGTGCCATCGAACCCGCCTTCCCCTTGACGGAATTTCAGGCAGAGCCCGGCGGCCGTAGTCGTCCCCGTATACGTCGACGCGGTGCCGGGCCCTGGACCGGGTCGGGAGACACGGGCGAAGCCCGCCGGCCGCGGACCCTGTGATTGCCTCATTCTCCCCGGCGCACCGCGCCGGCGCCATGCTTGCGCCGAGCGAACCCGTTCAGCCCGGCTCGCCGGCCGGCTGCTCCGGGCCGAACGGCTCGTCCGCCGGAACGAGCACGTTGAGCACGGTGAGCGCGCGGCCGCAGTGCGGGCAGGCGTGCGCCATGCCGAGCGCGGCGCCGTCCGTCTCCGGCTCGGGCAGGGTCGACGCGGCGTGCAAGGCGGGCCGCCGGGCGTCGAGGGGAGGCGTGGGGTTCACGGGGCTCCTCCATGAAGAGCTGTCGGATGTGGGTGTCTCGACAGTCGTCGTGACCGCTTCCGGAAGGTCTCAGGGTACGGCCGGCGTCGCGGCGCGGTCCAGGATCTGGACGATCCACTCGTCGAGCTGCAACTGCGCGGACTGCGCGGCCCGCTGCCACCGCTCCTGCCGCTCGCGCAGCACGTTCAGCGTGAACAGCACGTCGGCCCGCGTACGCAGCGCGGCCCGGTCCTCGCGCAGCCGACGTCGCAGTTCATTGCGACTCCAGCGGCCCGCCTCGGCCCGCTCCAGCCAGTGCCCGCGCTCCGGCTCAGGCAGGCTGGCCGTCTCGGCGTGGTGCTGGAAGCTGAGCCGCTCCCGCCGCTGCTCCGGCAGGTACTTCCGGGCCACCCAGGCGTAGTTCCGCAAGGTCTGGTAGTCGAGGTTCGTCTCGGCCAGCATCAGCTCGTAGCGGTCCGGGAAATGGCTCTCGCCGTAGATCAGCCAGTCGCCGAGCCACCAGGCCGAGGAGTCGGCGACGACGAACAGCTGCCTGCCGAGGTTCACCCAGTCGGGCATGCCGAGGCCCGAGGGCAGCCGCAGCGCGGTGCGCTGCGTGGCGGCTCGCAGTCGTTTCAGGGCGTTCACGCGCTCGCCCTCGCGCCCGGTCGGCGAGGTGTCGGCCCCCGGTTCGCCGTCCGCGGCCCGCACCACGAGCGTGGCGGCCTGCGTGGTGGTCAGCGTCATGCTCCCGTCTCCTCTCACGTCCTGCCCCCGGGCGCCGCCCGAAGACCTCCCCCGAGTGGTCTGCTTGTGATTGTCGCAATGCGACGGGTTGCAGGAAGGTGACACGTCGGCATCCGGACACTGCATCAGAGTGCTGGGAAGACTCCGGGACCTGTCCCCGCGCGCTGTGTACTGTGATGCCATGACGACCGAAGCCAGGCGCGCCGCCGGCCCCCGGAGTTTCGCGAACGTGACCCTGCGCACCGAGCGCCTGCTGCTGCGCCCCTGGGCCGAGGCCGACATCGACGCCATCACCGCGGCGTGCCAGGACCCGGAGATCCAGCGCTACGTCCCGATCCCGGCGCCGTACTCCCGCACCGACGCCGAGGTCTTCGTGCGCGAGGTACTTCCCGCGGGCCGCGCGGCGGGAACCGACGTCGTATTCGGCGTCTTCGACGCGGACACCGCCCTCCCCGTCGCGTCCGTAGGCCTGCACCGCATCAAGCACCTCGACGCCCCCTGTGGCGGCACCGCCGAGATCGGCTACTGGGCCACCCCCGCCGCCCGCGGCCTCGGCTACACCACCGAAGCCGTGCGCGAAGTCTGCCGCTGGGCCTTCGCCGACCTCGCCCTCGCCCGCGTCGAATGGCTCGCCCTCGCCGGCAACGAAGGCTCATGGCGCGTAGTCGAGAAACTGGGGTTCACGCGCGAGGGCACCCTCCGCTTCTACACAATCCAACGGGGCGCCCGCCACGACATGTGGATCGCCTCTCTCCTGAGAAGTGAGGCGAAGCTGGGCTGACGTGCGATCGAGCCGCCGTTCTTGGCCGGGCAGCACCCCGTGGAGAGGACACCAGCCCCGAGGAGCGTATGGCCCAGCGGGAAGCACTGATCGCCCAGATGGGGCCGCCCCGCTACTTCCGCATACAGACGGACGGGTCGATGGTGGAGATCACTGGCCCGTAAAAGTCGACAGGTGCCGAGTGCCGCCGCAGTGGCCGCTCTCAGCGTTCGTGCAGGCGACGGCGTATTGCGCAGCGTTCCACCCGGCCGTGGTGGAGGTTCACTGAACCAGGGGTCACGTCCAGGGACGTGGTGTACGGGCCGAGCCTAACGCCCTGCTCGCCCTGGCCCACGTGGACCGCGGCTACGTCATGTTCGAGGGCCGCATCACCCGCGAGACCCCCGCCGTCGAGTTGCAGTTGAGCGGGGAGGTGCGTGCGGCACTGGGAGTGAGATAAGGTCCGCTCGCTATATTCGGAGCTTCAGTTCGTGGGGGGTGCGGCCGTGAAGGTTGGGACGCGGCGGTATGCAGTGGTTGCGCTGGTTACGGTGGGGTGGCTGGGTTTTGGGTGCGCCGCGCAAGCGGATACGGTCGACGGCGTGACGGTGCCGCATGCGGACCTCACCCAGGGGACCGGGACGCAGAGCGTGGACATCACGATCTCATCCAGCTCCCTCGTCGTGGGGCGCTCGGTCCAGGTCGTCGTGTCGACCACGTCCGTGGCCACCGGTATCTCCGCTTCCGGCGCCGGGGGGACGTGCTCGGGCTCGTCCGGCGGCTGGATTTGCGTTCCCAGCAGCTCGGTGTGGCGTGCAGGGGTGATTCGGCTGTACGTGAGTACCGCGACCGCGATGCCGTGCTGTGGGAGCGACCCCCTTAGCGTCCAAATTGTGGGCGACGGAATGCCGGTCGACATCTACGGCTCCATCCACGTCGGCGCGCCCCTGGTGACTTCGGCGCCCACGACCAGCGCACCGAAGATCCAGCCGACCACTGCAGCGCCCGCCACTGCCGTACGGGCGAGCACGCACTCGGCGGCAACGGTCGAGGCTTCCACCACAACCGCGAGTCCATCGGCATCTGCGACTCACACGTCCGCGAAGCCCTCCACTTCGCCGACCGTGAAGGCAGTCGTCACCACATCACCGACCATAACCGTGTCCAGCGCACCGGCCGTCGCCGATACGGCGGACGCCGGTTCCTCGTCGGCGGGAGCGATCGTCGCCGAGTTCCTAGCCGCCGCGCTGCTCCTCGGGGCAGTTGCAGGTGCGTGGATCTGGCGTTCCAAGCGTCGGCAGGACCCGGATACGTCCGCCTGATGGCAGCTTCCCGGTCTGCCCGCTCCGCAGGGAGGGCCCGATCGCGAGCCCCACCCCCGCGACCACCGACCACGCCGCCATCGCCCGGTTCCGCTCGCGCCGACCGGGGAAGGACGTGGCGAGAATCGCAAGGCTCTGCAGCAGCATCAACGCCGCGCCGCCGCCCTGCACGACGCGCCCGGCCAGCAGCACGGTCAGTGTCGGGGCGAGCGCGCAGGCCGCCGAACCGAGGACGAAGACCGCGATACCCGTCCGGAACAGCCGCCGCCTGCCGTACCGGTCGCCGAGTGTTCCGCCAGTGAGCAGCAGAGCTGTGAAGGCCAGGTTGTACGCGTCGACGACCATTGCAGGCCACTGAGATCACCGGCGAGCTGCCGGGGGATGGCGGGTAGCGCCAGATTCACCGCCTGGGTGTCCAGCTGGCCGAGCAACAGGGCGAGGCAGGTCGTGGCTAGCGTGATGCCAGGGTGCCGGGGCGGCCTGACCGCCGGGCTCGGCTCGCGGCCCAAGGGCCTCATAGCGCCAGTGATCTTTCATCTGCAGACAGCTGGCTCTGGTTCTCCGGGTGCGTAGCGGGCCCAGTCGGAGGCGGAGACTGCGCCGGCTTCGCTACATAGGGCGTTGTAGGGGTCGGCCCAGATATTCGGGTCCCATGACTGCAAGACGCCCTGTTGGTTGAGCGAGAGAAGCCTGGTACCTCCGTAGCTGAATATCACCCGTACCGTGTCGCCGTCCGTGTCCGCGGTGATGGGTGTGCCCACCTGGCGGCCGGTCTTCGGGTCGATCAGGCGGACGGTGCCGTCGTAGTCGGCGGTGGCCAGCAGCGATCCGGTGGGGTTGAAGGCCAGATCGAACAGCCCGGTGTGGTCCACGGTGATCGGCGCGGCGATTTCGTGGTCGGCTGACGCGTCCCACAGTTGGACGACGCCGTTGCCGTTCCCGACCGCCAGAATCGACCCGTCCGGGCTGTAGGCGACCGAGTTCTCGCCGTGTGTCTTGCGCGTGGAGTCGTCGATGGGGCTGCCGATCTCCTTTTGGGTGAGCGTGTCCCAGAGGCGGACGGTGCCGGTGTCGTCGATCGTGGCGAGCACCGTGCCACTGGGGTTGAACGCGGCCGCGACGTCGGTGGTCACGTCTCCGGCGTCGGCGGGCGCGCCGATCGCCGTTCGCGTGGACGTGTTCCACAGGCGCATCGTGCCGTCCGATGTGAAGACGGCCAGTATCTGGCTGTCGGGGCTGAAGACCAGGGCGGTGACCGCCGCGGTCCCGCCGACGCCCTCCAGCGGAAGGGGGGAGCCGATCTCGTGGCCGGTGCGGATGTCCCAGAGATGCAGGGTCGTCCGGTCGTCCACCGTGGCGAGGATCCGGCTGGACGGGTCCAGCGCGTCTTCCCACACTCCGCCGTCCACCGTATCGCTGATCGCGGGGCCGTAGGAGAGGTCGGTGAGCGGATCCCAGGTATGTGCCGCGTAGCCGCCACCGCCGCTGACGAGAACGTCCCCCGTCACATCGGATTCCGTCGAGAACGGATCGGCCGTTTCGGAGGCGCCGACGGGGCGGCTGGTGATCGGGTTCCACAGCCTGAGCGTCCCATTCCCGCCGGCGATCGCCATTTCGGTCCCGGAGGGGTTGTACGCGATCGCGTGGACGGCGCTCGGCGACACACTCATCGGTGTCCCGAGTTCCTGTCCGGTCGCAGTGCTCCACTGCCTGACGACTCCGGCGTCGTCAGCGGTGGCGAGAACGCCTCCGGCGGGGTCGAACGCGACCAGTTGCATTCCCGCGTGATCGGCGCTCGCGCTGATGGATGGCCCGATCTGCCGCTGGTTCTGCGGGTTCCATAGTTGGGCGACACCGCCGCTTACGGCTGTAGCGAGCACGGTGCCCCGGGGGTTGAACGCTACGTCGACGGTGAGTGTGACGGATCCCGGAGTCGACGTCTGCGGCGTGATGGCCTCTCCGATTTCCTGCTGCGTCGCGGTACTCCAGAGGCGCACCGCGCCGTCCTGGCTACCGGTGGCCAACAGACTGCCGCTTGGGTTGAGCGCGATCGACTGCACCGGGTGAGCCTCCGGGTTGGATACGGGCATTGTGATGGTGTGGCCGATCTGTCGGCGTGTGGCGGGGTTCCACAGACGCACTCCGTCCGCGCCGCCGACGGCGAGAATCGAGCCCGAAGCGTTGAACGCGAGCGCCTCGACGGCGAATGCGCCATCGGCCGGACCGAGTGTGGCGATCGGCTTGCCGGAGGCCGCGTTCCACAGGCGAACCGCTCCATTACCCTCAGCCGTCGCCAACAGACTGCCGTCGGGGCTGAAGGCGATCGCCAGGACTCCGGGACCGCTGGATCCGGTGTCGATCGCCGAGCCGTGGCGGGCTCCCGCGGAGGGGTCCCAGAGTCGGAGCATGCCGTAGTTGTCGCCGCTCGCCAGCAATGATCCGGTCTGATTGAAGGCGACGGTATCAATCGTTCCCGCGTGGCCGATGAGCATGCCGTCCTGCTCCTGCTCGGTCAGCAGCGAGGCCATCGCGGCGGTTGACTGTGGTGTCGGGGAGACCGCCCACGAGGCCGCGGCGAGTTGCCGGGCCAGGAGCGGGTCGGTCTGATCCAGCCCCGTCGCCTCCGCGGCGAGCTGACGCGAGAGGGCGACGCTGTGCTGAGCCTTCGCGGCCGCGGCCGAGTCGCGCGCCGAGCTTGCATTGACGCCGGCCACGATCGCCGAGGTCCCGGCCAGCAGGGCCAGCACAGAAAGCACCGCGATGACCAGCCGCCTCCGGTGAGCGGCTCGACGGGCGGCGGTCCTTCCCGAATCGAGGAAGTCCTCAGCGGTGCCGGGCAGGAATGGCGCTCGCTCCGGGTCGGCCGCCCACCGTGCCAGGACCGCGTCCATCTCGGCGATCCGACCCGGTCGGTAGAGATAGGCGGGGTCCCTGCGTTCCCTCTCCCACGTCTCGGCGTCCGCGACGACCTGACTGTAGAGCACGCGGTCCACGAGGTCGGACTCGATCCAGCCGCGCAGTTCGTTCCAGGCGTTGAGTAAGACTTCGTGCGCGATCTGGACATACTCGCGGTCCAGCAGGAGCAGGCGCCTGCGGGCGAACGCCTCGATGACCGCGTCGACCTCGCCTCGCGCTCCGGCAGCCGCCTGATAGAGCTCCGCACGTGTGCAGCGCCGCCTGACGGGTCTCTGCTCCCCGTCCACGACGACGAGGACCAGCCGGTAGAACACGGCCTGAGTGATCGCCCGCCGGCGCTCGTTCATCGAGCCGTACACGCTCTGGGCGCTCCGATCGACCGCATCGACGAGTCCGCCGGCCCGTCGATAAGCGGCGAGCGTCAGCACACCGCCCTCTCGGTACTCCCACGCGGACGCCATCGCCTGGGAAACCAGCGGCAGGACCCCGCTCTCCAGCCCCGTTGTGGCGCGCGGGTCCCCGGCCTCGTGTACCACCGCCTCCACGAGCCGGGGATCGACCTGGACCTCGGCCTCCGCCGCCGGGCCGTTGATCGCCTCCCCGAGCTCCGCCGAGGACATGGCGCGAACAGTGAACAGGTTGACATTCGGATCAGGGCCCTGCCAGGGCAGCTCCAGGGCCCGGTCCAGGAAGTCGCCGCGCACCGCGATCGCGACGAGGCCGGGCGCCTGCTCCTCGGAGTCGACGGGAACAGTCGAGATCGCGTTCACCGCCTCGATGAAGCGCATCCGTTGCGCATAGCCCTCCGGGTCGGGCGGAACGAGCGTGAACAGTTCCTCGAACTGGTCGATGATCAGCAGCAGGCGGCCCGCACCCGCGGCCACGGCGGCGAGTTCCGCCGCCGTCGTGGGATCGAGCATGAGCTTGTTGTAGACCAGCCGCGCATCCTGCCCGCTCATCTCGGCGAGGTGAGCGGCGAGTTCCGCCAGGGGCTGGCGGGTCGGGGTCAGCACGCGGCACGGCCATCGAGCGGAGCCCGGTCCGAGTGCGTTGCGGGTTAGTTGCGGGAGGAGTCCCGCGCGCAGCAGCGAGGTCTTCCCCGAGCCGGAAGCGCCCGTGACGATGAGCACGCCGCCGCCCGAGAGGCGGTCGGCGAGAGCCACGCACAACTGGCGTGTAAGGGTTCGGCGCCCGTAGAAGATCTTTGCTTCGTGCTGGGTGAATGCCGCGAGCCCGAGATAGGGGCAGCCGGACCAGGCGGGGCCGCTCGCGCCCGTCCCCGGCATTGATGCCGAATCGCGCTGCCAGAGAAATTCGCGAATCTGGGCCAGCACGAGGCTTTGCTCCCGCATGCGTTCGCTCTCGACGCGGTACTCGGCGCGGTGTTCGCGCAGGGATGCCTCGATCCTCAGCGTCGCGTCGCGGATATCGGATCCGAGGAACGCGAACTCAGAGAACTGCCGACCCACCTCGGTCAAACCGTGTGCCACGGTGAGGCGCACGCCCTCCTCCGCCGCGGCGATCTGCTCGACCACGACCCTGCCGGCCTCGGACTCCCGGAGCAGCTGAGCGGTCGCCTCGCGAAGCGCCGCCCCTGACGCATCCGCACGGCTCAGAGCCTCCTCGAGCCGACTCGCCAGCTCACCGGTGAGCGCTTCCTCGGACGGGTCGTCCTCCGCACTGCCGTCGCGCAGCGTATCGATGGACTTCAACAGCACGTCGGCCAAGGCCTCCGCACCGATGTTCCCGGCGAGGCCGAGTCCAGCGAGCGCGAGCGGGCCGAGTGCGACGACCGCCGTGGCGAACGGCGCGAGGGCGCCGGCACACAGCATCGCGACCAAGGAGATGCCTGCGGCGTTCCGCAGACCCCCAGCCCTGGCCAAGGCGCGGCGCATCGCCGAGCGCGCCCGGGCCGGAGCCTGCGCGCCCTCCTCTTGCATCGACATTCCAGCCTCCCTCGGCGTCAGTTCCGCGAAAGAACGCCGTCATCCTCCATGCTCACCGCGGGTGAGACCGCATAGAACTCGGTCACCCCGCTCTTGAGCAGCGTGAGCGCGACGTCGCCGTCGTTGCAGGGCCCGCTCATCACCTGGCCGTACAGCAGACCGGTGCCATCACGCCCCAAGCCGACGAACGTATACGAACCCGTGCACAGCGTGGATCCGGTCTGCACATCGAGGTATTCGAACGTTCCGACCTGCTGTCCCGCGACTCCACCCGTTATCCGCGCGCGCAGTTCGTCTTCCCCGGCGGCGACTCCGCTCTGGTGCCCCGTCACCGTGCCGGTCCAGGAGCCGACCAGGTCAACGCTCAACCGCGGGGCGGCGGCGGTACCGTGGCTCCCTTTCGCCTCGCCGAACCACACGAGCAGCCCGATGGTCGCCGCCACGGCGACGACGATCGGAACGAGCAGCATTCTCCGACGTCCTCGGTGGGTCTCAGGGTGGTCGAGTAATGCCATGGTGCTCCTTCTCGGCTCGTGGCTGACGGGCGCAGCGATGTCCGGGAACCTTAGTCGGAGTGCTCAGGGAGCGGTCCCGCCGCCACCCCCTCGCGCTTCTCCAGCCTGGCTGGGCCGACAGTCTGGTTCCCCGGAGCCGTCCCAGGGCCGTCGAAGCCACACGTCGTCGAGTTCTACTATGCCCCCGTATCCCGGATAGGCGGCGTCGGACGCGCAGGACGGCGAGAAATTGCCCGAGGACCGGGGAGCGCTTTCAACCGAACAGCCGGGGTTGATGAGTCCCGATTCCCCCGCTCCCGCCTGCCCCGGCATGGAACTCAAGCGCCTGTTCATCTTGCCGCACGCACGCGGCACCGGTCTCGCCGACGCACCGCTCCTGAAGCTAACATCTATTAGCCTCCGTCTTTCGCTAAGCGTGTGAGTTCGTGGTCTGAGGCTTCGGGTGGGTGGCTCGTTGGCGTGCGCGGCTTTCGGGCATGGCGAAGCACCGACGCGTCGGCCGGGTTCTTCCTTGTTCCTTCGGGTCGTGCTCGGTCGGGACGTTGTGGCCGGTCAGCTGGTGACTGGGCGAGGGAGTTGGGCGAGCGTGGCGAAGGCTGCGGCCAACTGGCTTGCCCAGGGCCAGGTCGAGGCGATGTGCAGCGTCGTCTGTCTGGCGGATCTCGTGATTCTCGCGGCGACGTGCAGAAGCCGGTATCGCAGCTTCTTGGGCTCGGCGCGTGCGAGAGCGCCATCGAGCAGCAGCATCCGCATCCACGCGGTCAGGTCGATGCCGGTCAACGCGAGCTCGAGCCAGGCCTGGTTGATCGCGTAGTCGCGGGAGGGGAAGCGCCCGAAGCCCGAGTCCTTGCCGCATCGGATGCGGTCCTCGACTCGGGCGTGTGCGCGGTGGCGGGCTTCGATCCAGGTCAGCGGACCGTGGCTTGGCGGGGTGTCGGTGGCGATGACCTGGTGGCGGTAGCCCTCGATGGTGTCGAACAGGCTCAGTTGGGCGCCGGGGTGCGGGCGCTCGCGCCGTACCAGGAATCGGGTGCCTGCGGGCAGGTGCGTGCCGTATCCGTAGAGCAGTCCGGTCAGCTCGGCGACCTCGGCGCCGTCGCGTACCTGCCCGTCGGCCTCGATCGCGGGGTACCACGCGCTCGCCGGCAACGCGGTGATCGCCGCCCGGATCTGCTCGTCGACCGGGGCGCCGACCGAGAAGCGGACATCGACGCCCTGTTCGCGCAGGGTCCTGATGTGGGCGAGGAACGCATGCGTGCAGCCGGCGGTATCCGCTCTGACCAGGACCGGCGTGCCGTGCCGGTGCTCGTCGGGGAGCTGGGCCAGGGCCAGGTCGAGCGCTTCGACGTGGTCGGCGGCGGTGTTGGACCCGGCACGCCCGGGGCGCAGGATTCCGGCGAGAGCCTCGCCGGTGTTGTCCAGGAAGCACAAGAGCGGGTGATAGCCGAACGTCCGCTTCCAGGTGGGCGTGGCGTTCTCCTTCTCCGAGTGGCAGAGCACGATGGTCGCGTCGATGTCCACCACCAGCCCGGGTATGACTCGACCAGCCGCCTTGGCCTGTGGGAACGTCCCACGCGTCTCGGCGTGCTGTGCCCAGGCCAGTTCCCTGGCCACCGCCCGTGCCCCACGCAGCCGGGCGATTCCCGCAGCGTCGATCGAGTTCAGCACCCGCCACGCGGTCGGATCCGAGGCGACCGGTCCGAACACCTCAGGCTGCTCGCGCAGCACCGCGAGGTCGCTGATCGCCTCACCGCCGTCGGCGAGCAGCACGGCGAGATCCACCGCGACGCGCCCCGGCGCGTGCCCGCCCGAACGCTGACGCGTTGGCGCGAGCGCGTCAACGAACCCAGACTCCAACCCGGTGACCTCGGCCAGATCCGCCAGCAGCCGGGAACCGGTACGCCCGACCACACCCCGTCCGTCTCCCGAGACGATCAGACGCGGACGCGAGAACCCTGTAGCGTTCACCCGGAGAGTGCTCCTTGCACTGGACGATCAAAGCCTTAGACAAGCCGATCATCCCAGGTCAAGGGGCACTTTTGCGTATCAGGACCACGATCCGGACGCCACTAACGAACGGGCGAGGTTAGTACCCAGATTTTTTCCACGCCTGATACGAAGACTCCAGCGCTTGCTGGACTCCGTTAGCCTGTATCGCTGTGGCATTAGACGGCAGAGAGCCTGTGAAGTCCACAAGGATGAAGTGCTGCTTGGGGTAGGCAGCGGCGCGCTCTCGCGCGACTTGGTCGGGCAGGGGACCGACGGCAAGGATGAGATCACACTGGCGTGATGCGAGCGTATTGAGATAGGTGTCTGCATTGGCCAGGGTCGCCTCTCCCTGGATGGCGAGGTAGTTGACCTGCGCGGTCGTCGCCGTCGAGGCGGCTTGCATGGCGGCCCATACCGGCTTGGCGTCAGGGCCGACGATGCCCTGCGAGTCCGTCAGAAGGCAAGCGGTGTACGCGCTGTATTGGCGTGCCGTGATGGGCGGTTCGTATCGGCCGGGCGTGTCGGGCGTCGCGAAGGCGACGACCACGGCGACGATCGCCACGACGGCGCCGACCGCGAGTGCGACGGCTGTCCTGGGCCGAGCGCGCACGGCGTCGCGCACGCGTGCTCGTATGCCTGCCGCGGGGGATGAGGTCGTGGTCCGCGAGGAGGAGGGGATGTTGTTGCGCGTCGCCGCCATCGGTCGTCCTTGTCTCGTCGCCGAACCAGGGCACGCACTGTAGCGCAAACGGGGGACGGAGATCAGTCGGGTGCTTTTTGTGATTCCTTAAGGCTTTCGGGCGCATTGAGCTGCCTGGCTTTACTGTTGCTTGACCAGATTTTCATGGGGTGATCTTGAGGGGACCTGCCAGAGCTGGTACATCTGTTCACTGTCTGTCATCGCAAAGGCTGTCATGCAGAGGGTCGGGTGGGGTTCGGTGAAGACTCGTGGTCGGGGTGCGCGCATGTGGACACGGAGGCGACTGCGACTGGTCGCGGTGATCGTGTCCGCGTTGATGGTGCTGGGTGTGGCGACGCAGTCGGCGACGGCGGAGCAGTTGACACCGGGTCGCTTGCCGATCGGCGGGGTGGTGCGGCTGGTGAAGTCGATGTTCGAGGACGCGGTGTCCGTCATCCTTCCACGTCAGCTGGATGGTCGTGCCCTGACATCGCACGCTACCGCCGCGGGACGCGGGAGCGGCCACGCGCCGGGTACCGGCCTGGCGCAAGCCGCCGCGGCCGGGAACGGCTCCCCGACGAACGCCAAGCCGGGACGCTCGGGCTCGATCACTCGCGGGTTCGATGCCCGGACGAGCAAGTTGGACCAGGCCCGAACCAATGCCACGCAGGCCTGGTACAAGAATGCTGACGGCACGCTGACGGAGCGGGCCTCGCAGACCCCGATCAACTTCAAGGATGCGTCGGGCCATTGGCGGCCGATCGACGACTCGCTGGTGGCCGGCAGCGGCGGCTACACCAACAAGGCGGCCTCGTTCGGTCTGCGTATCGCCTCCTCGTCCGGCGCCTCGCACGGCGCACGGAGCCAACTGGCGAGCGGCGTGATGCGCCAGGACGCGAGCTCCAGCGCCTCGCCGACCGAGTCCGCGTCCGCGACGCCCTCCGCGTCGGCCAGCGCTACCGCTGATCCCTCCGATACCGCTTCGGCGTCCGCCACGGCCACGCCGTCGCCGGCCCCGTCGATCGGGAGCTCCTCGACAGGCGATCTCGTGACCTTGATGCTGGGCTCGGGCGAGAGCTTCGGGTGGTCGCTCGACGGCGCGGCGGATGTCGCGGGGACCGAGTCCGGGACCACGGTGACCTACTCGTCGATACTGCCGGAGACGAACGTGGAGGTGACCAGCGAGGACTACGGTGTGAAGGAGGGGCTCACGCTGGACTCGGCCTCGGCGGGCAACTCGTGGACCTTCGACCTGTCGATGTCTGGGCTTTCGCTCGCGCAGGCCTCGGATGGCACGTGGCAGTTGGCGGATTCGTCGGGCAACGTCGTCGCGGACCTCGAGCAGCCGTATGCGACGGATGCGTCGGGTACGGCCAGCGATCCGGAACCGGCCGAGACGCAGGCGGTGACGTACTCGCTGGCGACCGTCGGCGGGGTCGAGAAGTTGACGATGACGCTGGATCAGTCGTGGCTCGACGACCCTTCGCGGGTGTTCCCGGTGACGGTCGACCCGACAGTCAACGCCGACATCAACGGGCAGGAGGAGACGACCTACACCTCCTCCGAGTTCCCGACCGCGAACAACGATTCGTCGATGCGGATGGTCATCGGCTACGACTCGAGCACAGGGCAGCAGAACTACTCCTACCTGATGTTCCCGACCTCCACGATGGTGCACCAGGGCTACCACATCTCGTCGGCACAGTTCGCCGCGTTCGCCTACGCTCAGTCGAACACGGCCTCCGCCTATGCGAGCTTCACCGTGGGCGCCCCGAATTCGGCATGGAGCGAGTCAGGGATCAACTGGGACAATCAGCCATCCTCGTACCAGACGCTCGGCGCATGGTCGGGCTCGACCGGCCCGACGGGCTCCGTGACCGAGGACGGCACGTCGTACACGGGCGAGTGGACGTACACGAATCTGTCTACGACGTGGCTGAACGACCTGCAGTGGAACTCAACGGCCTCGTACTACGGCCTCGAGATGATCGCCAGTTCGTACTCGGACATGAACTACCGCAAGTGGTTCACTTCCTCGCTCTACAGTGGCTATTCGCCGTATGTGTCGCTGACCTACACGCCGGATGCCAAGGCCGTCACCACACTGGTCTCGCCGGTGTCGGGCACGTCGCTGGACACGCTCACCCCGACGCTCACCGTCTCGAACACGGACTCGACGTCGTGGTCGGGGGCCACCACCGAGTACCAGTACGCCGTGTACAAGGTGACCGGCACGAGCAGCACGGCCGTGGCCACGGCGGGCCCGACGACCACCTCCGTGTACGTCGTTCCGTCGGGCAAGCTCACCTGGGGCAATACGTACGAGTGGGAGGCGACGGCCTACAACGGCTACCAGTGGGGCGATTGGTCGGCGCTCTCCTCGTTCAGTACGACGGCTCCACCGCCGATCCTGACGGGAAGCCTGTCGCAGAACACGAACGGTCACGGCTTCGACGCGGCGATCGGCAACTACACCACGAGCGCCACTGACGCGGACATCACGGGAGCCGGACCATCGCTCTCCTTGGTGCGTGACTACAACTCGCTGGACGCGCGGTCGGCCGAGGCGCTCGGCCAGGGCTGGTCGTCGATGCTGGATGCGAAGGTCACTCAGGTGCTTTCCGCAGCGGGCAAGGTGACCGAGGCGGTGGTCACATACCCCGATGGGCAGCAGGTCGCGTTCGGGCTAGACGCGGACGGCACTACCTACAGCCCTCCGCAGGGGCGCTACGCCTCGCTCACGTTCTCCTCCAGCGGATACGTGTTGGTAGACAAGGACGGGACCTCCTACAACTTCACCCACACAGTCACCGCCGCTGCTTCCGGCGTGGCGGGCGTGTACGCGCTGACCTCCATCGCGAATCACGAGAAGCAGGAGCTGGACTACAGCTGGACCGCGACGTCCGGCGGCCAGATCAACAAGATCGTTTCATCTGTGACTAAGCGGTACGTGACGATCGGTTGGGCGACGCCGGCCGGCGCTGCGAACAGCCACGTCTCGACTGTGGTCACGAACGACGCGACCGGCACCGACGGCACCACGGCGCAGAAGTGGACGTACAACTACACCGGTGATTGGCTTACCAGCGTCTGCGCCCCGAGCCAGACGGCGCCGGCGACCTCGACGAGCGCGTGCACGGTCTATAACTACCACAACGGCTCTGTATACCAGCTCGCAGTCTCGGACTCGGGGGCGAACCAGTACTGGCCGCTCGACGACGCCTCTGGTACAGCGAGCGCTACGACGCTGGAGGCGGCGAACGTCGGCAACGGCACGATCACCTACTCGAACGTGACGCTGGGCGGCTCGTCCCACCTGACGTCCTCGAGCGCCACCAGCGCCGTTTTCACCGCCACCTCGAAGTCGTACGCCGAACTGCCCAATTCGCTGCTGACTCAGTCGAGCGATGAGTCGATAGGGCTCTGGTTCGAGACCACCGGCACCAGCGAGGTGTTGGTGGACATGGGCGGTGCGCCGGTCACCTCGTCCGGGTCTGACGGTTACGATCCCGCCCTGTATATCGGCAAGGACGGCAAGCTTGTATCGGAGCTGTGGACCGGCGACGCGTACACCCCGATGGAGTCCGGTTCGGCGGTGAACGACGGCAAGTGGCACTTCGCGATGCTCTCGGCCTCTGGCGCGACGAACGAGCAGTACCTCTACGTCGATGGCAAGCAGGTCGCATCGAAGCAGGGCACGATCTCGCTTTCGAACGGCGCCGACGTCAGCGTTGGGGCCGGTTGGATGGGTGGGACGTGGCCGGATGACTCGCTCTCCGGCGCCTCATCGGCCGTGCAGTACTTCACCGGCTCGATCTCCGACGTCGCGTACTATGACCGCGCTCTCGCGGCGACCGACGTGGCAGGTCTGAACACTGCTGGCACGACCTCCTCGGCGCAGTTGTACGAGATCACTCGGCCCAATCACGCTGCAGACTCCGCCGTGGCGCCAGAGGCGAGTATCGGCTACGACACGATCACTGGCCGGGTCAATTCGGTCACTGACGCTAACGGAGGCACCTGGGGCATCGGGCTTCCGAGCGCGTACGGCTCAAGCTACGTCTACCGGGCGGCGATCGACGCGTACTCGCCGCAACACGTGTGGAAGCTGTCGGACGCCTCTGGTGCGACGACCGCGGCCGACGATATGAACAACGACGCCTGGTACGGGTCCACCGCCGGATACGCAAACTACAACAGCGTCACTCTCGGCACGTCGGGTACCAGCGCGATGCCAGGATGGACCGGTGCGTCGTTTGACGGTTCCTCCTCGTACGTCGAGCTGCCCGACGGGGCTTTGAACTCCGCGACGAACACGACCACGAAATCCGATTCCACCTCGGTCACGATCGGCGTGTGGTTCCAGACCACGGGCACCAGCCAGGTTCTCGTCGGAACCGGAGGCGCCGCGGTGACCTCCTCCGGAGCGGACGGCTACGATCCCGCGCTGTACATCGGCAAGGATGGCAAGCTCGTGTCCGAACTGTGGACCGGTGACGCCTACACGCCGCTGGAGTCCTCCGACACGGTGAACAACGGTGCGTGGCACTTCGCGATGCTCGTGGGCGACGCCGCGAACTCGAAGCAGTACCTGTACGTGGACGGCAAGGAAGTAGCCTCGAAGTCCGGCACGATCTCGATGTCGAGCACCTACGTGTCGCTCGGCGCCGGCTGGATGGGCGGCTCGTGGCCGGACGACTCGCTCTCCGGGGACTCCGCGGCCGTGCAGTACTTCAAGGGCTCGATGGCGGATGTGGCGCTGTACCGTTCAGCGCTCACCGAAGACGACGTGGCGGCGATCTGGCAGGCCTACAAGAACTCGAAGGGCTACTACGACCCGGTCGAAGCGGTCAAGGTCACCGATCCTGCGGACAGCTACGCGGGTGCGACCCATGACGAGGTCTACTACTACGACCCGCAGAACGGTATGCGCGAAGTGCGCTACACCAGCGGGCTGGGGGAGTCGACCACCTACGGCTACGACACCAACGGATTCCTGAACACCACGGTCGATCCGAACGGCGACGAGACGATCACCGGGCACGACGCGCGCGGCAACGAGGTGTCGCAGACCACCTGTCAGCTCCAATCGCAGAACAAGTGCTCCACGTCCTATAAGACGTACTACTGGACGGCCAACAGTCTCGCGTATAACAGCACTGACGTACGCGCCGACCTCGTCACGGCCTCCAGCGACGGCCGCTCCACCAGCGCGAGCGATACGACTTATCAGACTAAGTACACGTACAACTCCAACGGCGACGAGCTCACCTCGGCCGACCCGTTGAGCCGCGTGACCGCGAACACGTACACCGATGGCACGACCGCGTTCCCGTCCTGCGACGCGCCCACCACCGGGGCGCCCACGGGTCTGCTCGCGACGACCACGACCTCTGGCGGAGCCGTAACCAGGTATACGTACTACGCCGACGGCGACACGTGCACGATCACGAACGCCGACGGGCTGGTCACCTACTTCAAGTACGACGGCCTCGGACGTCTCATATCCAAGACGACCGGCGAGCAGCGTGTCGCACTGCTCCCGCTGACGGACGCCGCCGGAAGCTCCACCGCCGCGGACTCCTCCGGGCTCGGCAACAGCGGCACCGAGACCAGCGTGACGTTCAACGGCTCGTACGCGTCTTTCCCCGGCTCGTCCGGACAGGGCATCAAGATCGGCAGCCCGGTCCTTACGACGAACGCGTCGTACACGCTCTCGGCGTGGGTCGATCTGACCTCGACACCGTCGACCTACGCGGTCGTCGCCTCCGTTAAGGGATCGAGCGGTACGGCGGCTCAGATCATGTACTCGACCTACGATGGTCTCGACCGCTTCATCTTCCAGAACACCGCGACCGAGTCCTCCAGCCCGACCTGGTATTCGGCGGAGGCCACGGCGTCCCCGAGCACGAGCACGTGGTACCACCTGGTCGCGGTCTACGACGCCGCCAACAGCACCGACGAGTTCTACATCAACGGCACCCTGGTCGGCACCGCCTCGAGTGTGCAGACCTGGGCCGCGACCGCCGGCGCCTTCTGGATCGGCTCGGACGAGGGCTCCTCGGACTTCCCGGGCTACATCAAGAACGTGCAGGCGTACCAGCGCGCGTTGTCGAGCACTGAGGTGAGCACGCTCTACGGCGAGGGCAGCGCCGGAGCCGCGGTATCCGACCCCGCAGGCGAAGACGCCGTTGCCGGTTACAGCTATGACGGTCAGGGACACCTAGCCACCTCGGCGGCGCCGTCGGTCACCGACCGCGTATCGAGCGCAGTACACACCGCGGTCACCACCCTCACCTACGACGACGACGGCAACCTCAAGACGTCCACGACCGCTGACACGACCGGCGGCGACACGTCCCGCGAGACACAGTACGCGTACAACATCTACGACCAGGTCCAAACCAAAACCGACCCGGACCAGCACGCCACGAACTACACGTACGACCTGTTCGGCAACGTCGAGACGTCCACTGACCCCATGGGTCGGGAGACAAAGACGCTGTACGACGCCGCCAACTACAAGCGGATGCAGTATCTCGAGGGCACCACCGAAACGGGTACGGCCACCAACTCCTCGAGTCTGCTCGAAGAGAAGTGGACCTACGACGCCGCAGGCCGGCTCTCGATCGACACGGTGGACCCCAACGGCCTGGACTACTCCACCACCTACGCATACTACGACAACGGCCTCACCTACCAGGTGGCCAAGACCGACGGCACGAGCACCTACGTGGAGTCGACCTCCACCTACGACGGTGCCGGAAACCTGCTCACGCAGGCCACCGACAACGGCGTGACCAACACCGACTACAGCTATGACGATGCCGGACAGAAACTGCAGGTCACAGTCGATCCATCCGGAGTCGACCGGGTCACCGCGTACACCTACACCGCTGACGGAAAAGTCAAGGAGACCACCGTCACCGGCGTGACCGACGCGGCCGGTGACCGAGGCACCGTCTCAGACGAGACCAAGACCTATGACGAACTCGACAACATCACCTCGACCTCGGTGATCGACGGGTCGAACACGTACACAACCAAGGACATCGTCAACGAGCAGGGCCTGGTCACCGAGCAAATCGACCCGCTCGGCTACCCCACCTACTACTCTTACGATGAGGCTGGCCACCGGGTCGTGACCACCAGCACCACCGTCACCGCCACCACTTACACGGCCGCGAGCGGCGCGACGGTGACTGCCGGAACTCGGGCCGTCACCTCCACCGGGTACAACACGTTCGGCGACGAGGTCGAGACTGTAGACGCCGACGGCAACGAGACCAAGTACAGCTACGACAACGACAGCCTGCTCACCGCGAAGATCCTTCCGTCGTACACCACGCCGTGCGCGCCGGGCGCGACTTCGTGCTCGTCGACGTCCGTGCCGAGCGAGACCACCTACCAGTACTACAACGACGGCAACGTCCAGACGATCACCGATCCGATCGCGTACAACACCTCATCCGCGGCCGGCGAGACGATCAACTACACGTACAACCAGCTCGGGAAGGTCGCGACCGTCCAGGTCGACGACTATGTCAGTGGGAAGACGCTGACGACGTCCTACACCTACGACGCACTCGGGCGCGTCACAGAGACGACTGATCCGAACAACGCGCAGACCTCGACCGTCTACGACTACCTCAGCCGACAGACGTATTCGACTGTCGTCGACCGACACGCGGGCACGAACGACAGTACAACCGCCAGCTACACCACCGACTACCTGTACACCGACACGGGCGGCTGGCTCAGCGAGCAGAAGTCTGAGTCGACCTCCAGCTACACGACGTACGGCTACGACAATGTCGGTGAGCGGATCTCGACCACGAACGCCGCGAACGACACCACGACGACGAGCTACGACGGCACGGGCCAAGCGGTGAAGACCGTGGCACCGGATCTGAGCTACGTGACCGAGACGTACGACGAAGCCGGGCGAAAAACAGCCACCGCGGAATTCGCGACCGACAAAACCCAGGTCGGCGGTGGCTCGTTCACCTATGACGCCGACGGACGTGTCGCCACCAGTACGCAGATCCAGTCCTCGACTGTCAGCGCGACCACGACCTACCGCTACGACGGCACTGGTCTTCTGACCTCCGTCACCCAGCCGGTGGACTCCTCGAGCAGTGACGCGATCACCATCGCCTACGGCTATGACCTGGCCGGAAACAAGACCGCGTACACGCCAGGCAACGGCACCACGGTCGATTCGAGCGGCAACGTCACCACGAACTCGGCGGACACCACATACACCACGTACAACAGTCGGGGCCTGCCCGAGTTCCAGGTGGAACCGGCCACCAGCGCTTACACCGCCGCCTCGGACTTGACCACGACGAGCACCTACGACGCTGACGGGGATCTGGTGACCCGGGTCGAGCCGGGGCAGGTCACGCTCGCGTACAGCTATGACGGACGCGGCGACGTGCTCACCGAATCCGGAACCGGCGCGGAGACTCCGTCAGCCACGCGGTCGTTCACCTACGACCTCGACGGCAACGTCCTCACAGCAGCGACCTCGAACACGCTCAGCACGACTTCAACCGCGACAGCGACCACGACCTCCACGAGCAACGCCACGAGCGAGAACTTCCAGTACAACGACCGCGGCGAACTGATCGTGGCCGGCGGCTCGGCGGGTTCGAGTTCCTTCAGCTACACCGGTGACGGACTGATGGCCAGCCGTACCGATGCTTCAGGCACGACCGACTACACGTACGACACTTCGGACCGGCCGTACACGGTCACGGACGCGTCGACCGGGTCCACTCTGACGTACTCGTATAACACGGACTCGCAGGTCAGCCAGATCAGCTACGGCACGGGCGCGGACCAGGAACTCCTCGGGTACAACACCGCTCACGAACTCGCGAGCGACGAACTCGAAACCGCCGCGGGCACGGCCATGGACACCCTGTCCTACGGCTACGACGAGGCCGGAGACCTGACCAGCAAGACCGACAGCACCGGAACCACCAACGCGTACACCTACGACGAGGCCGGCCGGATAACCTCCTGGACCGCCGGGACCAGCACGAGCGCGTACTCCGGCAATGGCACCTGCACCAACAGCAGCACCCTGACCTGCTACAGCTACGACAAGGACTCCAACCGCACCGAGTCCGGCGCGAACGTCTACACCTACAACAGCCAGGACGAACTGACCTCCGACGGCGTCGACACCTACCAGTACACCGCACGCGGCACGCAGTCCTCCAAGGCCAGCACCAGCAGCGCCGTCAGCTACCAGGACGACGCCTACGGACAGCAGGACACTGCCGGAGTCGGCCAATACACATACGACGCCTCAGGCAGGCTGATCTCCCAGCAGAACACCTCGACTGGCGCGACCACCACCCTCGCCTACTCCGGAGGCAGCAACCTCGTCGCCTCCGACGGCACCACCACCTACAGCCGCTACGCCAACGGCGCACTGCTCGGCGAAACCACCGCCGCAACCAGTGCGCTGGTATGGACCGACCAGCACACCGACGTCGTCGGAACCTTCACCTCCAGCGGAACCGCGCTCACCGGAACAGAGTCCTACAACCCGCTCGGCAAGGTCCTCACCAACACCGGCACGACCGCGAGCCTGTCCGCGGGATACCAGTCCGAATGGACCGACACATCCACCGGCGAGGTCAACATGGCCGCCCGCTGGTACAACCCGGCCACCGGCCAATTCACCAGCAAGGACACCGTCAGCAACTCGGCCGTGCCGAACACCGCCGCCGCCAACCCCTTCGGCTACGCCGACGGCAGCCCGCTAGACGGCGCTGACCCGAGCGGCCACATGCGGATGCCCGGATCGAACTTCTGGTCCCAGTTCCTCTCGATGTTCCAACTCAGCTACATCCTCAACTTCGCGCGAGTGAGGCAGGAGAAGTACCAGGAGCGCAAGCTCCAGGACGAGGCCTTCCCCTCGCTGGTGCCAGCCACCCCGATCGCCCCGAGCCCGACCGCCCAGGCCGCGCCCTCCGCGCACGCCGACAAGGCGAACAAAGCCGGTCAATCCGGCACCCCGAAGCCGATGCCCAGCTCGACCGCGCCAGCCTCGGGATACGCGAATACGCCCTGGCAGGAGGTCATCAAGCTGGTTGGCAAGCAGGTCCTCATCGGCGCCATGGCGCTCGGCACCTGCGACAGCGCGATCACGGCCGCGGTGTGCGGCGAGGTAGCGGCGGACCAGGAGGCGGCGCTCGAAGCCGCCGCCGAAGCCGACGAGATGGCCTCCTTCTACGGCGCCGAGCCAGGGTACGAACTCGGCGGATCGATCTCGCTCAAGGCGTTCAACGAAGCCGAGAACGCGCTCAACGACGAGATCTCGGCTCAAGAAGCGCTCATGCAGGCCGACGAGGACGCGATGAACGCCTCGGCCAGCACGCCGAAGGACGGCTCCGCTAGTAAGGCCGGCTCGGCCAAGAACGGCGCGGGCGGCACGGGTTCGGGGGACAACACCGTCACCAAGCTCGGGTCGAGGTCGGTGACAACCGGGGCGAAGAACCAGGCGATCGTCCCGACGGAGGCAGCACCCTCGCCGGCTGAAGCGGCACCCGTGGCCGCCGAGCAAGCACCCGCCACCGCGGCGGCGCCCGCGGCGCCCGAGGCCGTGGCACCCGAAGCCACGGCGTCGACCGCCAGCGAGATTCCGTCCAGCGCGGAAACCGTGTCCGACCAGGTTCAGCAGGACGTGCCGGACCTTGAGGAGAACAGCACCGGCTGCCCGTCCGAAGTCGCCGAGCCGCACAGCTTCATCGGCTCGACCCCCGTGCTCATGGCCGACGGCACGACGAAGCAGATCGACCGGATCAAGGCCGGCGATAAGATCACCGACAGCGTCCCTGGGCAGGCCTCGACCCAGGTCAACGCCGTCACTAAGGTAATCACCACCTACACCGACCACGACTTCGTCACCCTGACCGTAGCGCCCCTGGCACCCGACGGCTCTACGGGCGTCCACAAAAAGCTCGCCCGCAGCCTGGCGACTGTCTTCGCAACATTCGCCGCAGCGATCGCCCTGACGAACTCAACTCAGCAAGACGGCTCGCTCACGACGACCTACCACCACCCGTTCTACGACATCACCCGACAGCAGTTCGTCCAAGCCGAATACCTCAAGCCTGGCGACCAACTCCAAACCAGCGCCGGCCGCGCCGTGGTAACCGGCGTCAAGCTCTACCACGCCGACACCACGACCTACGACCTCACCATCGGCGACCTGCACACGTACTACGTATTGGCAGGCGACACGCCGGTCCTGGTGCAGAATTGCGGCGGCTCCATCGCCCGACACTCCACAGAGTGCACGTGTTCCGAGGGCGGGGAGCCGTTGGGCGTTTCCCCGACTCCGGGCAATACAGTGGTACTTGGACTCAAGGGGCCCGGCAATGCGCTCGCTGACTCGACTGAAGGCGGCATGACCTTCAACGCGGGCGACGAGGACATGCTCTATGGCTATTTCCATGATCTCGCTGAGCCGCAATGGGTTAGAGAAGTGAGGTCGGCAATTGAGAATCCTGCTATTGAGATTTCGGTAGACCTTGGCGGACTCCCTGCTGAACCGGGTTCAACCGCTATGGATATTTTCCAAGCAGCGGCAGGCCGGGGGATGAAGGCGGGGAGCTGGCGAAATGGCCCTGGGACCGACTGGGAGATGCGACAGATCCAGATTGCCGCATATGATGATCCAGGGCTTGCTGGACGAATCAACTGGTTCTTGAACGGAGTAGACGTCAACGGGGAAATGGCCGGAAGTCTGCTCCCCACAGGGAATGGGTAGACGTGCAGGTTAATGATCTCTCCGCGCTGCTTAATGCCGAGCTCGGTGCCGAGGCGCTGTATCGGTTCGAGGCGGGAGTCAGGGCAGTCGCAGGCTCGCCAGCGGTCTTGACCCACGAAGAATACGCGGTGGCTGTGCATACAAATGCTGACGGCTATCGTCTGTCGTTCTGGTGGAAGGGCCGCGAGCTAGGCCACGGCTGGTCGGCGAGCGTGGCGTCTATCGCCCGCGCTGCCGATAAGTGGGTCCGAGAAGTGGGCTTGGAGCATCTGTCGGCCGAATTTCCCTTCGTCACGTTTACCGGGCTCCAATTGGCGTATGAGCAAGGTCGGGCCACGGAATTTCAATGGCAAGCTCTTCTTGGTGGGGCCGGCGGGGCTTATAGGGAGCTCATTGAGCTGGCTTCGCGGGATAGCGTCTTGAGTGCGCTATTCCCGCAGACGGGCCATCGCCTGGCGCTGTTGCAGTCTGAAGATAGCAGTGATGCCCTCGCTTCGATCTTCGCCGTCCGCCCTGGCTGGTTTGTGGTTTATCAGCAAGGCGGTGAAGATGTGGAGTTCGAAGGTGGCGCAGAGGCAATGGTCTCATATTTGTCGAATAAGCTCAAATTGTAGATTTATTTTTCCATATCTATTCGGGTGAGCGAAGAGGATTTTCGGCGCGGTTCACCGGAGGGCCTCTCTGCGCATGGCGGGGACAGCTGATGTGGATTTTGAGGGCAACGTCGGAGGGTGGCTTCTTCGACGAGCGTGACGATCCGCGACAGGACCCCGGCGGTCAAACCATGGCTTGAGTTGCTCCCGATGGTAAGCGCTCCCTGTTGGCCGCTCCCGCCCAGCGCCGGGGGTTATTGCGAACGAGATGCGGGCTAGGTCGCTTTTGCTCCCAGGCCCTTTCCGTTTGAGGCAAGTTTCGTGTCGTGCCTGGTCAGGCTGCTTGTAGGAGTCGGGCCAGGTCGATAGTTCGGGTGACGTGTCGGTCGAGGGTGTCGAGGGCCTGGCGGATCTCGGGCGGCGCGGGTGGCTGGTCGGCGGCCATGAGCGGGTCGTAGCAGGCGGTTGTGGAGCTTGGTGTAGAACACGGCGAAACGCTGCCCGTCCGGGGTGATCCGGTGGGCGTTGGTGCCCTCGACCCGTTCGATCAGGCCTTTGAGACGCAATCGGCGTTCGCCGTCGCTGTGGCCACCGCCCAGGCCACCGTGATCCGCGCCGCGGGCATCGAGGCCCACCACGACCCGGACCTGGTCGCGGAGATCACCGCCGCCGTCCTCGCCCACCTGCTCCCGCCTCGCCGGCCACGCATCTCCGCGAGGAAGGTCAAGTCGCCGATCTCCCGCTACGCCGGCCACCCACTCGAAGAACGACACCCGGCCAGCACCCGGATCACCCGTATAGACATCGACCTCGAGAGGCCGGGAACACCGCCCGGACCACTCTATCGCCGGCGGCCCGCACGAAGATCATGAATCCCGGATCCCGCGTCGGTAGCGTCTTCGCGCTCCTTCGCGTCGAACCGGAGCACTCCTTCACCCCGGCAGAGTTGGCACAGGCCTTCGAGACCACCAACATCAACAGCTTGAGTGTCCAGTTGGCCACCTGGGCCCGGCGCGGACTACTCGGCAAGACCGCACGAGGCCGATACACAATCCCGAACAACTGCCCAGAGCCAGACCACTTGACGAGCGCCGACCAGCCTTAACTACGCGGCATTGGCGCGATCCCGGTGCGGTTCAATCGCTACCGGCATCATCCCACGGCTCGACCAAAGAGCACTTCTTCAACGCGGAAGAGTTCCGGGGGCTCGAGACGCGATTCGGGAAGTTGGAAGGGTCGCCCCTTCGCGCGGTTGGGCACATCGCTGCTCCCCGGCTCCGCTCCCTCTGGCGCCCCCTGTCTGGGGCGCGCAGATCGTGAACTCTTCTTTACCGGGCAGATTACTCTGACAACCCGTCAGCGTCATCTCTTTCTCGCAGGTTTCCCCCTTTCGAGCAGAAGCGGTTTCGAGCTCTAGGCATCCTCGAAGCGGCCTTTATGGCGTCTCTACCTGGACCGATGTACTCGATCGTCGGCGTACCGCGGGGCGCGGTCGCCCACGGGCACGGTGCGGTCGGGGTGGAGCCGCAGGGGAGTGGAAGGGGGAGCGGACGGGGAGCATGCTCCCCGTACGAAGAGGCGGAATCGTCGCTCGCCTGACGGCCAGTCAGCGCAGCGCGGAGTGCTCCGCCGGTCTGGAGTCGTTGAACCCTTCCGTGTTCCGCGCCCTGGCCTCTTCCGCGTTCCGGAAGGGGCCACAAGTTCGAGAATGGCTGGTTGCCTGGTAAGCCAGTGGTTGTTCCATCAGTTGGGGAGTGAGGTCTCGTCAATGTCGAGTGCCATAAGGCCGCTGGTCAGGCCAAGAAAGAGTCGACTACCTGCTGCGGACATGTCGATCACCTCGTGCCGCACCGGAATCTCCATGACCTGTGTTCCGCGCAGATCCCAGACGCGTACGATCCGGTCGCCGCCCCCGGTGGCGATTAGCGGGTTGCCGCCTTTGCCAGTCAACGGTGTGGCCGCGTTAAGCCAGGCGCCTTGCATGTCGATCGAGCCGACCGTCTTCTGTGCGGCGATGTCCCAAACCCGCAGTTCGCGGTCAGCGCTGACGCTGGCGACGATCGGCGCTTGCCCGCGCGCTTGGAGGGGAACTATCGACGTGATGGGATGGCGATGGCTGGTGAGCACACTTAACTCTTCGAGCGTGTTGAAGCTGAAAAGGCGTACACGTTCGTCGCTGCCGCCGACGATGAGTACGTCATCCCGCATACTGTCCGGATAGATCACGCACATCGCGCGCACAGGTCTACCGACGTTCGACACTGCGCCGTCGAGCTTCAGGTCGGCGAAGCGCCAACGTCGCAGCGTGCCGTCGGCTCCGGCTGAGCAGAGAAAGACCTGAGAGGTGATTGCGGGCGCAGCCAAGCTGGGATCTTTCGGCGAAGCTGCGATCGCCGTGACGGTGGAAAAGTGGCAGCCTATGGTCGAGCCGTGGAATTGGCGCACATCAGCCCGGGAATAGTACGAAAACTCTGCAGAATCACGCATTTCCCAGAGGCCAAGTTCGCCGTACTTCTCGGCGTATACCAGCCATGGGGATCTTGACCAGTCCGTGATCAGCAGGGGCGCCTTCCGGTCGCTGTTTACGCTCCGCCACTTCTTGGTGAGTTCGCCGGTGGACGGGTCCCAGGCACGGAGTTCTCCCGACTCGCTGAGGCTGTATAGCCGCTTACCTGCTTGCCTCGTGCCAGGTGCGGTCAGAAGAACCGTCCGTCCGAGTCCGATGCTTTCCTCGGAGGCGACGCGCCTATGCTCCGAGGGCGACCAGAGCCGCACGGATCCGTCGCGCCCTGCTGTCGCGAGGAGCCAGGATCCTCCCGCCACCCTGACAGCACACACCGAGCTCACCCCGCCCGTGTCGGCCATGAGCGTTTTCATACATGTCGCGGACTCGGCTCGCCATACCTGGATCGTTCCGTCGCCGCTCGCAACCGCAAGCAGCCGTTCTGAGTCGCCGCGGGGGATCGCGCAGATCGCGGTGACCGGATTCGACTGCTGGTCGAGGGTGTACAGGTGCTCCCCGCTGCTCTCGTCCCACAACCGGACGGCGTGGTCGTCCCCACCAACGGCAAGGCGTGTCGCGCCGTCCTCTGTAGTGAAAGCAAAGATCGCAGTCGCCGCGCCGGCGTAGCCGCGGACCCGCATGTTCGCGGTCCGCTCCACTGGGTCCCAGATGTGAATCGACCCGTTCTTGCTGCCGAGGCCGAGCACTTCGCGGCCGTCGTCCCGAGGAATTGCGCAGACCGACTTCAGACGCCGGGTAGGGCTCTTTGGCAGCTGCTCGGGTGCTCCTTCGGCGGGGTCCCAGAGGAGAACGCTGTTGGTACCGACCAGGATGGCGAGCCCGAGCCGTTCCGGCTGATATGCCACGGCACAGATCGAACTGATTTTTCCCGGACCGCATTTGGCCGCATCGAGCGGTTCTCCGGTTTCCGGGTCCCATACTTGGACAAAACCGTCGCTTCTGCCCGATGCCAGCCGTGCGGTGCCGTCGCCGTTCGGCACCGCGCACACCGCCGTGATTGAAAGCCCTTCAGGTGCCCTGATGACGCGCACGTTCTCGCCCGTATCTGGATCCCAGAGCCGAAGAGTGCCGTCGGAGCCGGCGCTCGCCAGCAGTTCCCTTTCACCGCCGACCGGCAGCGCCGCCACCTGGTTCACCGGTCCGGTATGGCCCTCGAGAACCGCTTGCTCCTCCTCGGGCACGAGGTGCGCCCACGCGGCCCGGTAGGCGGAGGGCGTGTTGGAGTTCCGGTACGTGGAGCCCAGGTGTTCCTGGGCCTCCACCATGCTGAACAGGGCCACGCGCCGATGCGGTGGAGCGTCGATGGCGCGCTGGGCCTTTCTCAGCAGCCTGAGGCGTTCCGCGTTCGAACGCAGCACCTCGGGACTGCGCAGCGCGGCGGGAATCAGCCGCCGTAAATCCGCGTAGACGGGATAGCCGTCGTCCGCCATCAGTTCCGTCATCACGGCGCCGCGCTGGGCATGGCCGGGGAGCGAGCGCAGCAGATAGGCCGGTCCGCGCTGCCAGCCGATCCGCCTGCCCAGGGCGATGAACGTGCGGGCTATCGCGCGCTCGTCCTCGTGCTGGGCATCGCGGGCCGCGAGCAGCACGTCGTTCAAAGCCTGATGGAAGAGGCGGTAGGCACGTTCCGACTCGCCGCCTCCCTCGGCGGCGGTGTCCTCGACGAGGAAGTTCGCCGCCGACTTGCGAGCGAAGTCGCGGAGCGGCTCCGCTCCCGGACTCCCTTCTGCCCCGTAGAGGGCGCGAAGGGCCTCGTCCCAGAGGCTGATGGTGAACCCGGGCGCCTCGGCGTACGCCAGTGCGGTGAGCAGTTCGGCGGCGGTGCGCGGACCCAGCGGCGGGATCCGATCCAGGAACTCGTGGACGGCGTCGTCCACCTTCGGGCTGAACGAGATCGCCTCAGGTTGGATCGGTTCACTGTCGTGCAGTCCGTGGGCGCGCGCGATTAGTCCGGCGACCAGGAAGTTGCCGTCCGCGAGTGCCGCGATCCGTGCGGCGACCGGCCGGGCGACCGGAGTGTCCTCGTAGGGGTTGCCGTGCCTTTCGGCGCCCAGCAGTTGCAGGCTGGCCAGGGCGTATTCGGACAGATCCTCGAGTTCGAAGAAGGCGGGGTGGTCGAGATCGACGACGGTGATGGCGGCCCCGAAGGCGGTGATCAGGTTCCCCTGGTTATCCCTGCGCCGCGAGCCGACGACGACCCGCACACCGGACTCGGCCAGGTCCTCGACAAGCGGCCGGACGATCCACCGAACGATGTCGCGAGCCTCCTTGGGGGTCGCCGCCTCGTCGAGGGCGTCGATCACGACCGCGAAGTGCCGCCCTTGCTGATCGGCCAGGGCCCGGGCCAGGCCGATGGCCAGGTCACCGGTCTGCTGCGGGATGGGTGCCGACGCCGCGCGGGCTATCTCGACGGCTACGTCCAGCGCCGTCTTGCTCTTGGCATGGACGGCACAGGTCACGGAGCCGACCGGTGCTCGTACGGCGCTGTCCTCAGGCGGTAGCACGGCGGCGATCCCCGGATCGGCAGACGTCACGATCCGACCGAGTACCGCGGACTTGCCCACTCCGGGCGAGCCCGTGACAACAAGCGCAGTGTGTTGTGGCTGTTCGCTGATGAGCCAGTCCGCAATCCTGGTCAGTGCGGCGCTGCGGCCGCGAAAGCGGTAGCCACGCTCGGAATCCCGCGACACGCCGCGAGCGCGTGGACGCCAGTGCCTCACCGCCTCCGGGTCCTTGTCAAGGGACCAGCCCCAGGAGGCAAGCGCGCTCTCGCCTGCGGCCTCTGCCGTCCAGTCGGCCAGCCGTCGGATCTTGGCGTCCGGCAGGGCGCGATCGGCTTGCCACAGGGTGAATGCGCGGGCGTCACCGGTGCGGTTGGCCTGCCCGACGATCCCGACCACAGCCTGGTATGCCTCGCACCAGATCGGTGCTCCGCTGAAGCCGTCGGTCACACCTTGCCCGGGTCGGGCCTGGGTGTCCAATCGCACCCAGCCGTAGCCTGCGCTGGCGCCGATTGTCCCGACGGCCTCGCTGCCCAGGGCGTCGCCGCGCGGGAAGCCGAAGGTCCACCAGTCCTGTCCGGCGAGTTCACCGGGCTCCGGACAGCGCAGCCTCGCCGCCATGTGCGCGCTCACCGCATCGTCGAATTCGAGGACAGCGATGTCCTCGAGGTTGCGCCGTTCGATCGGCGGAGCGATGATTCGGTCCACCCGGACACGATGGTGCATCAGGGCTGCGGAGTTCGGGAAGGCCAGCCACAGTTCCGGACGAGGTTGCACATCGACATGGACGACGTGCGCGCAGGTCAACACATGGTGCTCGTCGATGAGAACGCCGGTGCCCACCGGGGTGACATCGCGCTGGCTAAGATGGATCGCGACTACCCAGGAACTGTCCCGAGGCACTGCCGCCCGCAGTGTTTCCGAGATCATGCCTCGGAGCCGTCCTCGCCGGAGCGCCATCTGAGTTTGACCTCGAAGCTGCCTTCGCTGGCGGCCTTGGCCACCAGCCAGTTCATGGTCCCGCTCACCTTGACGCCGAACGTGATCTCGACTTCGTCAGGGCTCAGAGCCTTGAACCGGTCGAGTACATCGGCGGCCGCGGCGACAGCGGGATGCACGGCGTCGCGGACGGCGCCGACCGTCTTGCCGAACACGACGTCGTGGTAGCCGTCCTGGGGTTCGATCTCGAAAAACACCTCCAGTCCATCGTCGTCTCCCGTGGTGTACTTCACGACCTGGCTCATGCCAGCGACACCTCCGTAACTCAGCTAATCATGTTCTAGCAGGACGCTGAGGCGGGTGTCAGGCAACTGGGCCTATCGCAGTGCGACCGTGACGGCAAGTCGTGCTCGGAACCTCCGCCGTCATCTGCTCTCGCTGAGAGCATCACAAAATCCGGAGCGGATTAGAGTTCACCGCCTAGATGTACTGCCCCGTGCGGTTGGGGACGCGGCTGGCGGGTGGTTTGCCTCTTGTCGATGGACGTTGGGCAGTCCCCACTGGCGGACAGGAAGCCTCACACGCTGGCGGACAAGTGACCTCCCCGGTGGACACGGTTGTTCCCCACGTGGACAGCGTTTCTCCCCAGGGCGAGGCAGGTAGTGTCGTGTCCCGGGTTGGCCTGAGATACTACGTCGACCGCCTGGAGCCAGTGGTGGGAGACGAGGGTGACGGCAGAGATCGATCCGAGCCTGAGTGAGCTGCGATCGATGGTCGCGGCTCCGCGCGGTATCGCGCCGAGGACGGACTGGCCCGAGGTCCAGGCTGCGCTGGGCTTCGAGTTGCCGGCGTGGTCGGCAGGTTTGTTCGTGTCTTTCGCCGGTTGCGGTCACGTTCATGCGCCACTCGGCCGTGGGGCTGACTTGTCGGATTATCGCCGGGGGTAGCTGCCCGGTACAGGTCGCGTCGGGCGGCTGGTGCTCTCCGGGCTCATCGGGTCGTGAGAGCCAGTGTTCGCGTCTTGATGGGAGCGGTTGGTATGGGTTGGGTGGAGGAGCGCAGTGGAGTGTTTCGGGTGCGGGTGCGGGTGCGGTTGGCGGATGGGCGGTCGGTGGATGTGGCGCGGTGTGGGTCGCGGCGGGAGGCGGAGGTGATCGCGGCGGGGTTGCCGCGGGTTCGGGTGGATCCGGC
>NZ_JAGSOH010000170.1 GCF_018139625.1 Actinospica acidithermotolerans
GGGAACCGGGGGGAACGCAGGAGGGGAACGCCGTGGGGCGCCGGACGGTCAGGGTCCGGCGCCCCACGGCGTTCCCGTCTGTCGCCGGCTGCCGGTCTCCGAGCCCTATTTTCCCCGTCCCCGATGTCCGATTTCCGGTCTGCGGTCTGCGGTCTCCGATCCCTGGTTCGCGATCTCCGATCTTGGATGTCCGCAGCCGGCTGTTCTTTCGCTGTTCCCCCGTCCTGCGGGCCGTTACGGGTCTTCCGTCCCCAATCCGGGCGATAATCCGCAGCCGGTCGGTGCGCCTACCGTAGCCCGCGCACCTGCCCCGGCCGGGCCGGGTTCCGTACCGTGGCGAATGGAGCGCACGCGCCGGGCGTGCGCCCCTCTAGACTCCCGGTGTGACTGAGGGCTGGATAGTGATCGCGCCGGACAAATTCAAGGGCTCGCTCAGCGCCGCCGAGGTGGCCGACGCCGTCGCGGCGGGGCTGTCCGCGGCCGGCGCGGCGGTCGGGCTGCGCACGATCCCGATCGCCGACGGCGGCGACGGCACCGTGGACGCGGCGGTCTCGGCCGGGTTCCAGCGGGCGACCGTCACCGTGCGCGGGCCGCTCGGCGAGCCGGTCGAGGCCGCCTACGCCGTCTCGAACCACACCGCCGTCGTCGAACTCGCCGAGGCCAGCGGCCTTCGCCGGCTGCCGCCCGGCGTCTTCGACTCGCTGCACTCCTCGACGTACGGCACCGGCGAGGTCATCCGCGCCGCTCTCGACGCCGGCGCACGCACCCTGATCCTCGGCGTCGGCGGCAGCGCGAGCACCGACGGCGGCACCGGAATGCTCGCCGCCCTCGGCGCCAGGTTCCTCGACTCCGCGGGCGACGAGCTCGAAGGCTGCGGTGCCGCGCTGACCGAGTTGGCGAGCGTGGACCTGTCCGGCCTCGACGAGCGGATCGCGCAGACCGAGGTCATCCTGGCCACCGACGTGGACAACCCGCTGCTCGGCACCTTCGGCGCCGCCGCGGTCTACGGTCCGCAGAAGGGCGCCGCCCCCGACGACGTCCTCACCCTCGAGACCGGTCTCGGCCGCCTCGTCGACGTGCTCACCAAGCAGCTCGGCGAGCATGCCGTCGCGGCGGCCGCCCAGCCCGGAGCCGGCGCGGCCGGCGGCGTGGGCTACGGCGCCGTCGTCGGCCTCGGCGCGACCGTGCGCCCGGGCATCGAGCTGATGCTGGAACTGCTCGGCGTCGAGCAGGCGATGCGCGGAGCCAGCCTCGTCGTCACCGGCGAGGGTTCGCTCGACGAGCAGAGCCTGCGCGGCAAGGCCCCGGTCGGCGTGGCCCGGCTGGCGGCCCTGCACGGCGTCCCCGTCGTCGCCGTCTGCGGACGCCTGCGCCTGACGCGCGATCAGCTCCGGCAGGCCGGCATCCGGGAGGCCTTCGCCCTCGCCGAGATCGAGCCCGACCCGGCCCGCAGCATGGCCGACGCCCGCAGGCTGCTCGGCGAGATCGCGCCCAGGCTCCTCGAAGCGGTCGGCCTCGGCTGAACCGGCCGAAGGCCAGAGTCCGGCGAATGGCTATTGGCCGCGGCCGGTCGATCCTGCTTGGATTCGACCATGACCGACGAGTCGACGGCGCTTCCCGACGGGTACGAGATCTCCACGGACCCCGCGCGGCTGGACGCCGCGCTCGTGCACAAGTGGCTCTCCGAGGACGCGTACTGGGCCATGGGCCGCCCGCGCGAAAAGCAGGACCGCGCCATCGCCACGTCCCTCAACTTCGGCGTGTACGAGGTGCCGGGCGGCAGCCAGGTCGGCTACGCCCGCATCGTCACCGACGAGACTACCTTCGCATACCTCTGCGACGTCTACATCGCCCCGGAAGCCCGCGGCAACGGCCTCGGCACCGCGCTGGTAGCCGCCATCCGCGACCACCTCGCCCCCTACGGCCTGCGCCGCATCATCCTCGCGACGGCGGACGCCCACGGCGTCTACGCCAAGGTCGGCTTCCAGCCGATGACCGCCCCGGAGAAGTGGATGGTGTACGGGGAGCAGTAGGGACGCGAAGCTCTACAGCGGCGAGGGGTTGCGCGACGCGTCGTCCGCCACCGGGTTGGGCTTGGCGCCGCCGAAGCGGCGGTCGCGGTCGGCGTAGATCTCGATCGCGTTCCACAGGTGGGTGCGGTCGAAGTCCGGCCAGAGGGTGTCGAGGAAGACCATCTCGGCGTAGGCGGCCTTCCAGAGCATGAAGTTGCTCGTGCGCTGCTCGCCGGAGGAGCGCAGGAACAGGTCCACGTCGGGCATGTCCGGCTCGTCGAGGTACCGGGCGAACAGCTTCTCGTCGATGCGGTTCGGGTTGACCTTGCCCGCGGCGACGTCCTTGGCGAGGGCCGCGGCGGCGTCGGCGATCTCGGCCCGCCCGCCGTAGTTCACGCACATGTTCAGCGTGAAGCGGTCGTTGTACCTGGTACGCTCCTCGGCCATCTCGAGCTCGTCGATGACGGACTTCCACAGCCGCGGGCGCCGGCCGGACCAGCGGATGCGGACGCCGAGCTCGTCCATCTCGTCGATGCGGCGGCGGATCGTGAGGCGGTTGAAGCCCATCAGCCAGCGGACCTCGTCCGGCGAGCGGCGCCAGTTCTCGGTGGAGAAGGCGTACGCGGAGATGTGCGTGACGCCGATCTGCACCGCCCCCTCGACCACGTCGAACAGCGACTTCTCGCCGACCTCGTGGCCCTCGGTGCGGGACAGGCCGCGCTGCTTGGCCCAGCGGCCGTTGCCGTCCATCACGATCGCCACGTGCTTGGGCACCAGCTCGGCGGGGATCTTCGGCGGCAGCGCGCCGTCCTTGTGCGGCTTCGGGTCGCGGTACGTGCGCGGGCCCGTCGTACGCTGCGCCTGGTCGGCCGAGGAGCTCGACTGGCCGGACTTCCTGAGCAGTGCCATCCGTGTCTTCCGTGTCTTCCGTTTACCCGATACTGGCGTTACTGGAGTCTGTGGATCTCTACTGCCGCTCGACCAGCCGCAGCGACCGGAGCCCGCGCTCCAGGTGCCACTGCAGGTAGGCGGCGACCAGGCCGCTGGCCTCGCGCCGGTGCCGCGGCTCGCTCGCGTCGGCGCTCTCCCACTCGCCGGCCAGCAGGGCGCCGAGCAGGTCGACGGTGGCCTGCTGCGGCACCGCGGCGCCGCCCGGCTTGCAGGCCGGGCACACCACGCCGCCGGCCGGCAGCGAGAAGAAGCGCCACGCCATCCCGTCGTCCGGCTCGTTGCCGCAGCCCGCGCAGTCCCGGAAGGACGGCGCGTAGCCGGCGATGGAGAGCGAGCGCAGGATGAACGCGTCGAGGACCAGGCCGGGGGCGTGCTCCCCGCCGACCAGGGCGCGCAGGCCGCCGAGCAGCAGCAGGTACTGCTGCAGCGCGGGCTCCCCCTCCTCGGTCAGCCGCTCCGCGGTCTCCAGCATCGCCGTCCCGGCCGTGTACCGCGCGTAGTCCCCGACGACCTGGCCGCCGTACGGCGCGATCGTCTCGGCCTGCGTGATCATGCCGAGCGCGCGGTTCTCCCGCTCGAAGGTCTGGAAGTCCACGTGCGCGAACGGCTCGAGCCGCGCGCCGAACTTCGAGGTCGTCCGGCGCACGCCCTTGGCGACCAGGCGCAGCCTGCCGCGTTCCCGGGTGAGCATCGTGATGACGCGGTCCGCCTCGCCCAGCTTCTGGGCGCGCAGCACGATCCCGTCGTCACGATGGAGGCTCACCTGCTCATTCTCGCAGATGCGCCGTTCGGGACGGAGCCATCCGGGCTTACCTGCACAGAGCCTTCACCAATCGGGGAAGAGGCGGCAGAGCGTCCTCGGCCGCGCCGCCCCGGTTCACCGCGGAAGACGAGAAGGGCGGTGGTGCGCGCCACCAGGCGCGCACCACCGCCGTCGCCCGATTACCGCAGCGCGCGGTTCACGGCCGAGACCACGGCCTTCAGCGAGGCGGTCACGATGTTCGCGTCCACGCCCACGCCCCACAGCACCCGGCCGTTGACCGCGCACTCGACGTACGCCGCGGCGCTCGCGTCACCGCCCGCAGAGAGCGCGTGCTCGGCGTAGTCCAGGAAGCGCAGGTCCACCTCGAGCTGCTGCGTCAGGGCATTGACGAAAGCGTCGATCGGGCCGTTGCCCGCCGATACGACGGTGGTCGGGGCGCCGTCGATGACGACGTCCACGCTCATCGCGTCCTTGCCGTCGAGCGTCGAGTCCGAGCGGTAGCCGGCCAGCTGGAAGCGGCCCCAGGGCTCGTCCGGCGTGGGCAGGTACTCGTTGGCGAACACCGACCAGATCGCCTCCGGCGAGACCTCGCCGCCCTCGGCGTCGGTCTTGGCCTGGATGATCCCGGAGAACTCGATCTGCAACCGGCGCGGCAGGTCCAGCTGGTGGTCGTTCTTCAGCACGTAGGCGACGCCGCCCTTGCCGGACTGCGAGTTGACCCGGATCACGGCCTCGTAGGTGCGGCCGACGTCCTTCGGGTCGATCGGCAGGTACGGCACCGCCCACGGGATCTCGTCCACCGTGGCGCCCGCGGCCTTGGCGTCGCGCTCCAGGTGCTCGAAGCCCTTCTTGATCGCGTCCTGGTGCGAGCCGGAGAACGCGGTGTAGACCAGGTCGCCGCCGTACGGGTGGCGCGGGTGCACCGGCAGCTGGTTGCAGTACTCGACGGTGCGCCGGATCTCGTCGATGTCGGAGAAGTCGATCCGCGGGTCCACGCCCTGCGAGAACAGGTTCAGGCCCAGCGTGACCAGGCATACGTTGCCGGTCCGCTCGCCGTTGCCGAACAGGCAGCCCTCGATGCGGTCGGCGCCCGCCATATAGCCCAGCTCGGCGGCGGCCACCGCGGTGCCGCGGTCGTTGTGCGGGTGCAGCGAGAGCACGATGCCGTCCCGGTACTTCAGGTTCCGGTGCATCCACTCGATCGAGTCCGCGTACACGTTCGGGGTGGCCATCTCGACCGTCGCCGGCAGGTTGATGATCACCTTGCGCTCGGGGGTCGGCTGCCACACGTCGTTGACGGCGTCGCAGACCTCGACGGCGAACTCCAGCTCGGTGCCGGTGTAGGACTCGGGGGAGTACTCGAAGTAGATCTCCGTCTCCGGGTACTGATCCGCGAACTTCCGGCACAGCTGCGCGCCGTTGACCGCGATCTGCTTGATCCCGGCCATGTCCTCCTGGAACACCACCCGCCGCTGCAGCGTCGAGGTGGAGTTGTACAGGTGCACGATCGCCTGCTTCGCGCCCGCGACCGCCTCGAAGGTGCGCTCGATCAGGTGCTCGCGCGCCTGGGTCAGGACCTGGATGACGACGTCGTCCGGGATCCGGTTCTCCTCGATGATCTGCCGCACGAAGTCGAAGTCGGTCTGCGAGGCGGCCGGGAAGCCGACCTCGATCTCCTTGTAGCCCATGGCCACCAGCAGCTCGAACATCTTCAGCTTGCGGGCCGGGCTCATCGGGTCGATCAGCGCCTGGTTGCCGTCGCGCAGGTCCACCGCGCACCAGCGCGGCGCCCGGTCGATGACCTTGGCGGGCCAGGTGCGGTCGTGCAGGGCGATCGGGGTGAAGGGCGCGTACTTGTGCGTGGGCATCGTGCTCGGGCGCTGCGCGGCGACCACGTCGTACTGGCCGGCGTTCGCTGCAACGGGGTTCTGCACGGTCATCTGTCTCGGTTCTCCGTCCGGGCGGTGCGGGAGGGAGACCGGCGGTGGTTCCAGTGCGAAAGGCTAGGGAAAGCGCAGCACCGACTCCGCGACGAGGGTGCCGGTCTGGATGGTTACAGACCCTCGCCGCGGCAGATAAGAAGCCGCCGTCCGTGCATAGTGGGATTCACTCTAGCAGACGCGGTTTCGGCGCGAGATCGGGTGGGATTTCCGCGAGTCTGCCAGCACGGGACGCCGGAAAGCGGTGTGATGTTCCCCGTGCGCACCCTGTTCGCCCCCGCGAGTGGCCCGGTCCAGCGGTCCTGGCGGCTGACCCGGGTGCAGACCGCGTCCTGCGGCGGCGGTGCGGAACCGGAGGTACCGGCCGAGCTGCTCGCCCAGATCCAGGTCTGCCAGAACGCCGCCGATCTCGCCGACCGGCCCGGGGATCCGCCCGCCAGCCGCGCCGAGCTGCGCTCGCTGCTGGCCCCGCCGTTCCGCGGGCGCCGCTTCGTGCACCTCGCGCACGACCACTACGGCCGGCTGCTGGGCTTCGCGCGCCTCGGCGTCTACAGCGCGTTCCACCGCGAGTTGGCGCACGGCGCGCTGACCGTGCACCCGGCGGCGCGGCGGCACGGGGTCGGCTCCGCGCTGCTCGGCGCGCTCGCCGCGTCGGCGAGGGCGAACGGCCGGGCACGGCTGGTGCTCGACGGCCCGCGCAACGCCGCGACCGACGGCTTCGCGCGCAGCTGGGGACTGATCGTCGGCAGCTGCGACCTGCGCTCCCGGCTCGACCTGAACTCGGCCGCGCTGCACGCCAGGCTCGGCGGCATCGTCCCGCTGCAGCGCGACATCCCGGACGGCAACCTGCTGCCGATGCGCTGGGCCGGAGCGTGCCCGGAGTACCTGCTCGACGCGCTGATCGAGACGCTCGACTCGCTGCACGCCGACCCCGACGACCCGGCGGTCACCCCGTTCACCGAGGCCGAGGTGCGCCACCGCGAGCAGGCCGCGTGGTCCGCCGGACTGCGCGAGTACACCGCCTGCCTGCTCGACCCGGCGACCGGCCGGATGGCCGCGCTCTCCACCGCGCACACCGCCGACGGCGTGCGCGGCGAGCAGAACGAGACCGTCGTCGTGCCGGAGTACCGCGGCCGCGGCCTGGCGATCCGGGTGAAGGCCTACCTGGTCCACGAACTGCTCGCCGCCGAGCCGAACCTGCGCGTGCTCGACACGTACAACGCCGTCGGCAACGCGCGCATACTCGCGGTGAACCGGAGCCTCGGCTTCGAGCCGGTGGACACGCACGCCGCCTGGACGATGGCGCTGTAGAGCATTCGGAGTCATCACGTGTGGATTCCGTTTGCCCGGTGATCGATCCGAGCGTCTTGGCAGAGCATCGCCCCTCCGCCAAGCTGGTGCGATGGGGATGGACGATCGAAATGATCTTCGGGTGCGTCTGGCGGGTTTCCTCCGCAGGCGGCGTGCTGTCATCGGGATCTGCGCCGTGGTGCTGATCGCGGTCCTGGCCGTGAGCGAACTGCGTCGCGAGGACGACGTGGCTCGGCGCAATCAGTTGACGGCGCAGGTGCAATATCCGGAGGCGTTCGGCGCGCATGGGATGCTCGAGACCTGCTACGCCCTGACCGTCCCGTACGGATCCCAGCCGTCCGCGCCGGTGGCGACCATCATGGATTCCTGCCCGATCGATCCGATCACGCCGTACCCCTCGGCAACCGCCTGATACGCGAGCGGATGCCGATCGGTCCTCGACCGCGGCCGCCGGCTACTCCACGGTCACGCTCTTCGCCAGGTTCCGCGGCTTGTCGATGTCCCGGCCGAGCGCGAGGGCCGCGTGGTACGCGAAGATCTGCATCGGGATACCCAGCAGGATCGGGTCGAGCTCGGGCTCGCTGCGCGGAACCAGGATCACGTCCTGCGCGAGCTTGGCGTCCGGGGCGCTGTGCCCGATCACCAGGATCCGGCCCTGGCGTGCCCGGATCTCGCCGAGGGTGCTCAGGTTCTTCTCCAGCAGCTCGTCGTCGGGGACGACGGCCAGCGTCGGCAGCTCGGGGCCGATCAGCGCGAGCGGCCCGTGCTTGAGCTCGCTCGCCGGGTACGCCTCGGCGTGGATGTACGACAGCTCCTTCAGCTTCTGCGCGCCCTCGCGGGCCGCCGGGTAGCCGCGCACCCGCCCGACGAACATCAGGCTCTCGTGCTCGGCGTACTCGCGCGCGAGCGAGGCGATGTGCTCCTCGTCCTCGAGGATGCGCTCGATCTTCTCCGGCAGCGCGCGCAGCGCCTCGGTGATCCGCCTGCCGTCGGCGGGGGAGAGGTCGTGCACCCGGCCGAAGTGCAGCGCGATCAGCGCGAATGCGACGGCGGTGCAGGTGAAGCTCTTCGTCGAGGTGACCGAGATCTCCGGTCCGGCGTGCAGGTACATGCCGCCCGAGCAGGCGCGGGCGATCGCGCTGCCGACGGTGTTGACCACGCCGAGCGTCGTGCCGCCCTTGCGGTTGATCTCGTGCACGGCCGCGAGCGTGTCGTAGGTCTCGCCGGACTGGCTGACCGCGATGTAGAGCGTGTCCGACTCGATCACCGGATTGCGGTAGCGGAACTCGGAGGCCGGCTCGGCGTGCGCCGGGATGCGCGCCAGGTCCTCGATCAGCTGAGCGCCGATCCCGCCCGCGTAGTACGCCGAGCCGCAGCCGAGGATCTTCACCCGCTTGAAGTCGCGCGCCTCGCGGGCCGAGAGGTTCAGGCCGCCGAGGTGCGCGGTGGAGAAGCGCTCGTCGAGGCGGCCGGAGAGCGTGCGCAGGATGGCGGCGGGCTGCTCGTGGATCTCCTTGCCGAGGAAGTGCTGGAAGCCGCCGGTGTCGTAGTCGGCGGCGGCGGCCTCCGCGGTCGAGGGCTGCTTGGTCACGGCCCGCGCGTCGAGGGTGAACGTGGAGAAGCCGCCCGCACGCACGACGGCCAGCTCTCCGTCGTCGAGGTGCACGATCTGCCGCGTGTAGCGGACCACGGCCGCGACGTCGGACGCGGCGAACATCTCCTTCTCGCCGATGCCCAGCACGACCGGGCTGCCGTTGCGGGCCACGACCACCACGCCGGGCTGCTCGCCGTCCACGACCGCGATGCCGTACGTGCCGACGACCTGGTTCAGCGCTGCGCGCACGGAGTCCTCGAGACTCAGGCCCGAGGCCGACTGCGCGGCGATCAGGTGCACCAGCACCTCGGAGTCGGTCTCGGAGGTGAGCTTCACGCCGTCGGCCTCGAGCTTGGCGCGCAGGTCGCCGGCGTTCTCGATGATGCCGTTGTGCACGACCGCGAAGCGCCCGGCCTCGCTCACGTGCGGGTGCGCGTTCTCGTCGTTGGGCTCGCCGTGGGTGGCCCAGCGGGTGTGGCCGATCCCGGTCGTGCCGCGGAAGCGGGACGGGACCGCGGCCGCGAGCTCGGCGATCCTGCCCTTCTTCTTGCAGACGCGCAGCCCGCCCTTGCCGACCACCGCGAGCCCCGCCGAGTCGTAGCCGCGGTACTCGAGCCGGGCCAGTCCGTCCAGCAGGATGGGCGCCGCGTCCTGCGCGCCGACGTAGGCGACGATGCCGCACATGTGATCCCTCGCTTCCGTTGCGAGCGACCGGGGGACGGCCGCCCGACGACCGGGCCCCGTCCCGCGGACGCTCTTATCCGTACACCATCCGGCGCAGCTGGCGGGCCGTCAGCTCGGGCGCGGCCACCGGCCGGTCCCGCAGCTCGGCCAGGACCCGCTCGAAGATCGGATCGTTCGTCAGCCCGCGCGCCTGCAACTCGCGGTGCCGCCGCCGCACGTAGTCCTCGACGCTCTCGTCGAAGTACGCCTTCACGTCCGCGATCACCCGCGCCGCGCTGCCGGCCGGGAGCCCGGTCGTTCGCATGACGTGCGCGAGCAGATCGTCGTGGGATGCGGGGGAGGACGGCACGATAGGGACGCTAGTCCAGCCCGGCGCGCGAAGCCCAGATTCCTGCCCGGAATCGGGCAGGAATTAGCCCGTTCGCCGCAGGACGCCCGCCTCCAGCCGCTCCAGCCGCCCCCGTAGCTCCAGTAGCTCCGCGAGCCACCCCCTGCCCGCGCAGGACGCGCGGGAACGGCCGTCCGCCAGAAGTTTTGCCGGGCGGAAGACCGGGGTAACGATCTCGATCGAGTCCGTGGGCGTGCCCGGGCGCTCGCGCCGCCAGGCTTCCGGCGCCCCCCCCGCGCGGACGGACGCGCGCCGGCGGACTCTCCTTGGGGCATCTGAAGGCCCTTCCGCAAGGGCGCGTTGACTGGAGAGAACATGGGTCGCATCGTCGTGGTCACGGGCGGCGGCAGCGGGATCGGGCGCGCGATAGCGGCCCGCTTCGCCGCCGACGGGGACCGCGTCTACATCACCGGACGCACCGAGCACTCCCTCGTGCGCGCCGCCGAGGAGCTCGACGGCAGCTACCCGGGCGAAGTCGTCGCCGTGGTCTGCGACTCGACCAGGCCGCGCGACCTCGCGCTGCTCGTCGACGAGGTGAACGAGCACATCGACGTCCTGGTCAACGCCTCGGGCGGCCTGGTCGCCGGCAAGCCCGCGAACGATCCGCTCGAGGAGCTGCGCGAGACCTGGAACGCGTACGTCGCGCAGAACGTCCTGGGCGCCGTGCTCACCACCGCCGCACTGCGCGACCTGCTCGGCCCGCGCAGCACCGTGATCAGCATCGGATCGATCGGCGCCGAGCGGCGCGGCGGCGCGTACGGAGCGGCCAAGGCGGCGCTCTCGGCCTGGAGCGCCGGGCTGTCCGCCGAGCTCGGCCCGCAGGGCGTGACCGCGAACGTCGTCTCCCCCGGCTACATCGCCGGCACGGACTTCTTCCAGGGCGGCATGACCGAGGCGCGGCACGAACTGCTCATCGAAGAGACGCACGACAAGCGCCCCGGCACCCCGGAGGACGTCGCCGAGCTCGTGTTCTTCCTCGCCTCGCCCGGCGCCCGGCACATCACCGGCCAGACCATCCACGTGAACGGCGGCGCATACACGACGCGGTGACGGGGCTCCGGCCAGACCATGCTGTGCACCTGAACGGTGGCGCGTTCACGACGCGGTGACCCGGCTCCGGGCAGACCATGCCGTGCACCTGAACGGCGGCGCGTTTCACGACGCGGTGACGGAGTGCGCTCACAGTCCGCTGGCGAGCTGAGCCGCCCACCGCCTGACGTTTCGTCAGGCCGTCAGAACCCGAGGCGCTGCAGCTGCTTCGGATCGCGCTGCCAGTCCTTGGCGACCTTCACGTGCAGGTCGAGGAACACCGGCGTGCCGAGCAGCGCCTCGATCTGGCGGCGCGCCTGGGTGCCGACCTCGCGCAGCCGGGAGCCGCCGGTGCCGATCACGATCGACTTCTGGCTGGGCCGCTCCACGTACAGCGTCGCGTGCACGTCGAGCAGCGGCTTGTCCTTCGGCCGGTCCTTGCGCGGCAGCATCTCCTCGACGGTGACGGCCAGCGAGTGCGGCAGCTCGTCGCGCACGCCCTCCAGCGCGGCCTCGCGGATCAGCTCGGCGACCATGACCTGCTCGGGCTCGTCCGTGAGCTCGCCGCCCGGGTAGAGCGGCGGCGACGGCGGCAGCTGCTTGACCAGCAGGTCGGCCAGCAGCCCGACCTGCGCGTCGCCGACCGCGCTGACCGGCACGATCTCCGCCCACTCGATCCCGACCTCCTTGCCGAGCTCGAGCACGGCGAGCAGCTGCTCGCCGACGGACTGCTTGCCCATCAGGTCGGTCTTCGTGACGATCGCGATCTTCGGGGTGCGGCGCACCTCGGCCAGCTGCTGCGCGATGTACTTGTCGCCGGGGCCGATCTGCTGGTCGGCCGGGATGCAGAAGCCGATGACGTCGACCTCGGCCCAGGTCGCCCGGACCTGCTCGTTCAGCCGCTCGCCGAGCAGCGTGCGCGGCCGGTGCAGTCCGGGGGTGTCGACGAGCACGAGCTGCGCGTCCGGCCGGTGCACGATGCCGCGCACGGTGTGCCGGGTGGTCTGCGGCTTGCCCGAGGTGATCGCGATCTTCGCGCCGACCAGCGCGTTCGTCAGCGTGGACTTGCCCGCGTTCGGCCGGCCGACGAAGCAGGCGAAGCCCGCGCGGTAGTCCTCCGGGATGTCCAGGTACGAGCTCGGCGTCGCCGCCCCCGCCCCCTC
>NZ_JAGSOH010000171.1 GCF_018139625.1 Actinospica acidithermotolerans
GGCGACGGGGTGTGGCGGCGGGCACGTACGCTGTGGGGCATGGCAAGGATCATCGTCGTCGGCTCGGGCCTAGCCGGACTCGCGGCGGCGGCGCGCATGGCGAGTGCCGCCAACGACGTCACCGTCATCGAACGCAACGCCTTCCCGGGTGGATCGCTCGTGTGGGCCACGCCCGACACGATCACTCTTCCGGCCGCCCTGCGCGACCTGTTCGTGAAGACGGGGGGCCGCAAGGCGAGCGCGGGCGGCAAGCTCGAGGAGGTCGTGGACCTGCGTCCGGTCGATCCGGTGCGCACGTATCGCTTCCCGGACGGGTCCAGCCTCGATCTCCCTAACGCCGCTCGGGGCGCCTCGAAGGACGCGTTCGACGCCGCCTTCGGGCCGGGCGCCGGTGACGCTTGGCTGCGTGTCGTGGACCATGGGAACCGAGCGTGGAGCGCGATTCGGCCGACGCTCGTCGAGGTTCCGGACGCGGGGCGCGGTGATCTTTGGCGTCTGCTGCGCAACTCCGCTGCACGTCGTGCCCTCGCGCCGCGGCGGACGCTGCGTCAGATCGGTGAGGCGGCCGGCATCCGCGATCCGCGCATGATGCGCGTGCTCGACGAGTACGCGCAGGCGGCGGGCGCCGCGCCGGAGACGGCCCCGGCCGTGCTCGCGATCAGGCCTTATATCGAGCAGACCTTCGGCGCGTGGCGGATCGTCGGCGGGTTGCCCGAGCTTGCCACGGCGTTGTACGAGCGCTGCCTCAAGCGCGGCGCGACCTTCCGGTTCGACGCCGCGGCCCAGTCCATCGCCGCAGGCAGCGTGACGCTGGCGGACGGCGAGCGGCTGACGGCGGACGTGGTCGTCGCGGCCGTTGACGCGCACGTTCTGGCACGGCTGACGGGCGGCAAGCAGGCCAAGGCGGCCGGGGACATTCGGCCGACGGACTACTCGCCGTCGATTCTGAGCGTGCGCCTGGAGAGCCGGGACACGGCCGAACGGGTGTACGAGACCGTGCTCTTCGGCGCGGGGGACGAGGCGACGATCCGGCTCCGCGCCGCTCCCGAGCGGCCGAATGAGTGGATCGCGTCCACCGATGTGCCGATTGGTACGAGGAATCCAGACCCGGAGGCGCTGAGGCAGAGTGTCGCGCAGCGGCTCGGCATCGCCGAGGACGCGCTCGCCGTCCGCGAAGTCTTCACGCCGGCAGATCGCGAACTGCTGACCGGAACGCCCGGCGGCTCGCTGCACGGACCGGCGATCAACTCTTTGAGCAGCGCGATTCTGCGTTCGCCGACCGTTCAGCCGATCAAGGGGCTGCTGCACGTCGGCCCGAGCTCACGACCCGGGCCGGGCATCGCGTTCGCCGCGCTGTCCACGTGGAACGCGGCGGAGGTACTCAAGCCGACGCGCGTGTGATGCTGACCAAAGCGGGTGTGATGCCGACCGAAGCGGGTTTGATCTGACCGAGGCGGGTTTGATCTGACCGAGGCGGGTGTGATCTGACGGAGGCGGGTGTGATGCCGACGCACTTGTGAAGCCAACGCGCGAGCGAGGCCGACCGACGCACGCGTAAGGCCAACGCCGCGCGTGCGAGGCCAACGCGCTTGCGAGCCCGACGCGCACGTGAGGCCAACGGACGCCCTCCGCGTGTGAGGCCGACCGACGCACGCGTGAGGCCAACGCGCGTGCGACACCGACCGACGCGCGTATGAGGCCAACGTGCGTGTAACACCGACCGACGCACGTGCGAGGCCGACCCACGCGCACGTGATGCCAACCAGCACCCCCTTGCGGGCCCACGAGCGTTTGATGCCGACCGAGGCCGACCGACGTGCGTGTGATGCCGACCAGACGCCGCGTGTGTTACGCCGACCCCGTGCGGCAACCGGCCTCAGTCGGCCGGGTTTACGTTGTGGTAGACCTCGAGCGTCGCCGTGGAGGCGTTCAGGGTGATGAAGTGCAGGCCGGGGACGCCCTCGGCCAGCAGCCGCTCGCACATTCGGGTGCAGTACTCGATGCCGATCTCGCGGACGGCCGCGCTGTCGTCGGCGACGGCGTGGATGCGCTCGGCGAGCGCCGCGGGGAAGCTGCCGCCGCTGAGGGTGACCATGCGCTCGATCTGCGCCGCGCGGGTGATCGGCATGACCCCCGCGATCACCGGCGTCTCGCAGCCGGCCGAGGTCAGCCGGTCGCGCAGCCGCAGGTAGTCGTCGACCTCGAAGAACATCTGGGTGATCGCGAAGTCTGCGCCCGCGCGGCACTTGGCGACGAAGTTGCGGATCTCACCGTCCCAGTCGGCGGAGCGCGGGTGCCGCTCAGGGAACGCTGCGACTCCCACGCAGAAGTCGCCGGACTCCTTGACCAGCCGCACCAGCTCCGCGGCGTAGGTCAGGCCGTCGGCACGCGGCACCCACGGGCCGTTCACGTCGCCCGGCGGGTCGCCGCGCAGGGCGAGCACGTTGCGCACGCCGGCGTCGGCGTACCGGCCGATGATCTGCCGGAGCTCGGAGATCGAGTGGTTCACGGCGGTGAGGTGGCCCAACGGGGTGAGCGTCGTCTCCGTGGCCACCCGTTCGGCCTCGCTCGCCGTGCCCGCGCGGGTCGAGCCGCCGGCGCCGTAGGTGATCGAGACGAAGTCCGGACCGACGCTCTCGATCCGGCGCAGGGCCTTCCACAGACTTCGCTCCTGGGCCTCGTCCTTCGGCGGGAAGAACTCGAAGGACATGGTCGGCCGACCGGCGGCGAGCAGCTCGCGAACGGTCACGGCGCGGTCCGGGCGGACGCTGGGAAGTCCGAGTGCCATGGTCAAAAGCCTAATCGCGGTCCGGAATGTGTCGAGAACGTGTCCGATTGCCGAGACGCGGATGTCCACCGCCGCGCCGCGGCGGCGCTCCTCCGCGGCCGGTCGATCCCATCCGCGGCGGATGGCTTAGGGTACGAGGAGTGAGCGAGACCTCCCTTTCCCCTCTTGACCGGCGTGAACTGCGCGCCCGGGTGTCCCGAGCGCTGACCGGTTTCCTGGACCGGCAGGAGCTGGTGCTCCGGGAGATCTCCGCGGATCTGGTGGAGCCCGCAACCGCGCTGCGCGAGTTCCTGGACGGGGGCAAGCGGATGCGGCCGGCGTTCTGCTACTGGGGCTGGCGCGCGGCCGGTGGCGCGCGGGGGGACGAGACACTTGACGACGCGGCGTTCACGGCGGCCGCCTCGCTGGAACTGCTGCAGGCCTCGGCGCTGATCCACGACGACTACATGGACGGCTCGGACACCCGGCGCGGCAAGCCGGCCGTGCACAAGCGCTTCGAGGCGCTGCACGCGGCGGGCGGCTGGGAGGGCCCGGACGCGCGGTTCGGCGCGGCGGCCGCGATTCTGCTGGGCGACATCACGCTGACCTGGTGCGACGAGATGTTCACCCGCTCGGGCTTCGATGCCGTGCGGATCCACGCGGCGCGGCCGATCTTCGACCTGATGCGCTCGGAGGTGATGGCGGGTCAGTACCTCGACGTGGTCGCGCAGAGCCGCGGCCTGGGCGTGGCCTCTGCGCGCGAGATCCTCCAGCGTGCCGAGACCGTGATCAGGTACAAGTCGGCGAAGTACACCATCGAGCGTCCGCTGCAGCTCGGTGCGGCACTGGCCACCGGGGACGGCGACGAGTCCGGGCCGGTGAACCGGGCCCTCTCGGCGTACGGGCTGCCGCTCGGCGAGGCGTTCCAGCTGCGCGACGACGTGCTCGGCGTCTTCGGCGATCCGGCCACGACCGGCAAGCCGGCGGGCGACGACCTGCGCGAGGGCAAGCAGACCGTGCTCGTCGCGCTGGCCGCCGAGCGGGCCGACGCGGAGCAGTTGAAGCTGTTGCGCGAGGGCCTGGGTGACGCGGCGTTGGACGCCTCCGGGGTCGCCGCGCTGCAAGAGGTCATCGTCGGGACCGGTGCGCTGGCCGCCGTCGAGCAGCGGATCGCGGAGCGCACGGAGCTGGCGCTGGCCGCGCTGGAGCGCGCGCGGATCGAGCACGAGGCGCGCGCGGTGCTCGCCGAGCTCGCGATCGCGGCCACCTCCCGCCAGGTGTAACCCGATTGACGTAGTAATCTCATGAAAGCGAATCCGCAGCGAAGCCGGTGTGAGTCCGGCGCTGTCCCGCAACTGTGACGTCCGGCCCCGAGACGGGGCGGGCGGAGCCAGGTCGCCTGCGGATTCGACTGACGACACAGACGACCCGTGGGCATGGTCGCTCCGTCCTTCCCGAAGGCGGCCTGCCCGCCTGCTTGCGAAGGACAAGTCCCCATGCGTCTGCCCCGCCGCGCCGCGGCCGCGACCGCCCTCCCGCTCCTGGCCCTCGGGCTCGCCGCCTGCTCGAGCTCCCCGACGACCGCGAACACCGCCGCGCTCTCCGCGAGCGAGCCGCGCCGCATCGTCTCGCTCTCCCCCACCGCCACCGAGGACCTCTTCGCGATCGGCGCGGGCGGCCAGGTCGTGGCCGTGGACAAGGATTCGGACTACCCGGCGAACGCGCCGAGGACGACGCTCGACCCGATCACCCCGAGCGCCGAGGCGATCCTTCGGTACAACCCCGACCTCGTGGTCGTCTCGGAGGACTCGAACGGGCTGGTCGCCGCGCTGAAGAAGGTGGGCGTGACGGTCATGATCGAGCCGGCCGCCAACACTTTGAACGACGCGTACACGCAGATCGAGCAGCTGGGCAAGGCGACCGGCCACGCGAGCGGCGCCGATTCGACCGTCGCGACGATGAAGAGCGAGATCCGCGCCGCCGTCCAGCAGGCCGGCACGTCGCACGCGGATCTGACGTACTACTGGGAGCTCGATCCGACGTACTATTCGGCCACTTCAGCGACCTTCATCGGTCAGATCGCCGGCCTGTTCGGGCTCAAGAACATCGCGGACAAGGTCGACAAGGCGGCCGACGGCGGATATCCGCAGCTCTCCAGCGAGTACATCGTCCAGTCGTCCCCGAGCATCGTGTTCCTGGCCGACACCGTCTGCTGCGGCGCCACCGCGAAGAGCGTGGCCGCGCGGCCCGGCTGGGCGAGCGTCCAGGCCGTGAAGGTGGACGACGTCGCGGGGCTCAACGACGACATCGCCTCGCGCTGGGGGCCGCGCCTGCCGCAGCTCGTCGAGGCGATCGCGGCGGCGGTCGAGAAGGCGCCCGCGCAGCGATGAGCCGTACGGTCCGCGCCCTGACGGCCGCGGCGGTCTTCGCGATCGCCGTGGCCGTGCTCGGTGCGCTCGTCGGGGCGGCGGACCTGAGCCCGTGGGGCGTCGTGGCGACGCTGCTCGACCGGATTCCGCTGGTGCACCTGGACACCGGCCTCTCGCCGCTGGAGCAGAACATCCTGCTGCAGATCCGGTTGCCTCGTGTTGTGCTGGCGCTGCTGGTCGGCGGGTTGCTGGCCGTCGCCGGGGCCGGCTACCAGGGCGTGTTCCGCAACGCGCTGGTCGACGCGGGAATGCTCGGCTCCAGTGCGGGCGCCGGGTTGGCGGCCACGATCGCGATCGTCTTCCTGAGCGGCCTCGGCGGTTCGGTGGTGCCGGTCGCGGCGTTCGTCGGCTCGCTGCTCGGCGTCGCCGTCTCCTGGTTCGCGTCGGCCGGGCGCCGGGACACGGCCACGCTGCTCCTGTCCGGCGTGGCGGTCGGGATGTTCCTCACCGCCGCGCAGACCTTCCTGCTTCAGCGCGAATCGCAGGACCTGCAGCAGGTCTACTCGTGGATGCTCGGGTCGATGGCCACCGCGTCGTGGACGCAGGTGACCGAAGCCCTGCCGTACGCGGCCGTGAGCATCCTGGTCCTCCTGGTGCACAGCCGACGCCTGGACGTGCTCGGACTCGGCGACGACGAGGCGCGCAGCCTGGGCCTGAACGCCGGCCGCACGCGGCTGATCGTGATCGCCGCCGCCTCGCTCGCCGCGGCCACGGCCGTCGCCGTCAGCGGGCTGATCGGCTTCGTCGGGATCGTCGTGCCGCACGTGGCGCGGCGGCTCGGCGGGCCGTCGTACGCGGTGGTCCTGCCTCTGTCGCTGCTGGTCGGGGCCGGGTTCATGGAGTCGGCGGACACGGTGGCGCGCACGGCGCTCAGCCCGTCGGAACTGCCGATCGGCGTGGTCACCGCGATCGTCGGAGCGCCCGTGTTCGTGGGCATTCTGCGGCGGAGCCGGGTGATCACCGAATGAGTGCTCTGACGGCGACGGACGTGCGCGTCGTGCTGGACCGCGGCGTCGTGCCGGTGGACGGCGTGTCGCTGCGCGTCGACTCGGGCGGCTGGCTCGGGGTGATCGGGCCGAACGGAGCCGGGAAATCCACGCTGCTCAAGGCGCTCGCCGGGCTACTGCCGTATCAAGGCGCGGTGACGCTCGAACCCGCACCGGAGGGTTCCCAGCGACGCGATCTGGCCCGGGTGCTCGCCTACGTGGCCCAGCAGCCGACGCTGCCGCCGAACGTCTCAGTGCGTGAATACGTTCTTCTCGGCCGCACGCCGTACCTCGGCTACCTGGGCAATCCCGGCCGCTTCGACCGCGAGATCGCGGACGGCGCGCTGGCCCGGCTCGAACTGGAGTCCCTGGCGCACCGGCGGCTCGGCACGCTTTCCGGGGGCGAACGGCAGCGCGTCGTACTGGCCCGCGCGCTCGCCCAGCAGCCGCGCGTCCTGCTGCTCGACGAGCCGACGTCGGCGCTCGACCTCGGGCACCAGCAGCACGTCCTCGAACTGGTCGACGAACTGCGGCTGGACGAGGGCCTGACCGTGATCAGCACCCTGCACGACCTGACCGCGGCGGCCCAGTACGCCGACCGGCTCGTGCTGCTCGACCGGGGCCGGGTGGCGGCGGCCGGAATTCCCGCGGAAGTGCTGAGCGAGTCGCGGATCCGAGAGGTCTACCGGGCCGTAGTATCGGTGACCACTGATATTTCCGGCAGGCCGGTGCCGACCCCCGTGCGGCCGTCCGGCCGGCCTCGCCCATGCCGACGCGATGTCGACTCTGGGTGACCGAACCGCCCGTCGGATATCGTGATCAACCTGGGCAAGCGGGTCAGGGGCTGAACACGCGCGGTGAGGGCGGTGATTCCCAGCGAGAACTTTTCCCGAAGGGGTCGCCAATCCCCGTGCCGCCATGAATAATCCTCTTCGAGACTCCGACGTCCCCCCGTACGGAGGAGTCTTCCCGAGGTGCGCGGCGCCCCTCCCCCCGTGGGGTCCGCGAACCGTCGCGGCGCCCGATCCGTCCCCCCGTGCGGATCCGCGCCGCAGGCGCCGGAACCGCCCCCCGCCGTCCGCGCGGTCTTCGGACCCGGACGGCGGAAACCTCTGGCGCCCGTGGAGAGTCCTCGACAACTCTCCACCGCGAGGCCTGTCGTCCCCCCGTGCGACAGGCCTCGCTCCCCTTTTTCCCGGCCCTTTCCGGCGCGGTCCGGCCTTCTCGCCTTCTCGCCGGGGGCGGCGTGCCGCGGTTGGGCGCGGGCGCGAGGGCGGCGTGACCGACCTCGCAGCCGTTTTCGTCGCAGTGACGATAAAGGGCGCCTACAATGGTGCCCATGGCGCAACTGAGAATCGCACTGGCCCAGATCAACCCCACCGTGGGCGATCTGGCGGGGAACACGGCGTTGGTGCTCCAGGCGGCGCGCGAGGCCTCGGCGGCGGGCGCGCACCTGCTCGCTGCGCCGGAGCAGGCGCTGACCGGCTACCCCATCGAGGACCTGGCGCTGCGCGGCTCGTTCGTCGACGCCTCGCGGGCGGCGCTGGAGGACCTCGGCACCCGGCTGGCCGAGGAAGGCCTCGGCGAGCTGGTCGTCGTGGTCGGCTACCTGGACGAGACCGAATGGGTGCCGCGCGCGGGCTTCCCGGCCGGATCCCCGCAGAACGCGGCTGCCGTGCTGCACCGCGGCAGTGTGCTGATCCGCTCGGCGAAGCACCACCTGCCCAACTACGGGGTCTTCGACGAGTACCGCTACTTCGTGCCCGGCAACGAGCTGCCGGTGGTGCGGATCGGCGGCGTGGACGTGGCCGTGGCGATCTGCGAGGACCTGTGGCAGGACCGTGGCACGCCCGCCGCCGCCGCCGAGTCGGGCGCCAACCTGCTGCTCTCGATCAACGCGTCGCCCTACGAGCTGGCCAAGGACGACGAGCGCTACGACCTGATGCGCACGCGGGCGATCGAGACCGGCTGCACCGTCGTGTACGTGAACCAGGTCGGCGGCCAGGACGAGCTCGTCTTCGACGGCGACTCCCTGGTGGTCGCTCCCGACGGCAGCCTGCTCGCTCGGGCCGGCAAATTCGTCGAGCAGCTCGTGGTGATGGACCTCGAGCTCCCCGAGGCGGACCTGCCGGTCGAGGACACGGTCGCGTCCAACGGCATGACGATCCGTCGGGTCGTCGCAAGCGCCGAACCGCTGGCCGCTCCGCCCGCGCCGCGCGTCGAGCCGGTGATCGAGGAGCAGCCGGACGAGCACGAGGAGATCTACCGCGCATTGGTCCTGGGCCTGCGCGACTACGTGCGCAAGAACGGCTTCAAGTCGGTGCTGTTCGGCCTCTCGGGCGGCATCGACTCGGCACTCGTCGCGGCGATCGCCGTCGACGCGGTGGGCGCCGAGAACGCATACGCCGTATCGATGCCGAGCGCCTACTCCTCCGAGCACTCGAAGAGCGACGCGGCCGACCTAGCGCGCCGCACCGGCCTGCACTACGAGACGGTCGAGGTCGCGCCCATGGTCGACGCGTACCTAAAGACCATCGCCGACGCCGGAACCGCGATCACCGGCGTCGCCGACGAGAACCTGCAGGCGCGCGTACGCGGCACGATCCTGATGGCGCTGTCGAACCAGCGCGGGCACCTCGTGCTCGCGACAGGCAACAAGAGCGAGCTGTCCGTGGGCTACGCCACGTTGTACGACGCAGGCTCGATCGGCGGCTACTCCCCGATCAAGGACGTGCCGAAGACCCTCGTCTGGGACCTGGCACGCTGGCGCAACGCAGCCGCCGAAGAGCGCGGCGAGACGCCGCCGATCCCGGCGAACTCCATCGAGAAGGAGCCGAGCGCCGAACTGCGCCCGGACCAGAAGGACTCCGACTCGCTGCCCGACTACGAGCTGCTGGACGGCATCCTGGACCTGTACGTCAAGGGCGACAAGGGAATCGACGAGATCGTCGAAGCGGGCTACGACCCGGTGCTGGTCGAGCGCATCATCCGGCTGACGGACCAGGCCGAGTACAAGCGCCGCCAGTACCCGCCGGGCGCCAAGATCTCCCCCAAGGCCTTCGGCCGCGACCGGCGGCTGCCCATCACCAACCGCTTCGCCCAGAAGGCCGACGCCGCGGCAGCGCGGCGGGCGGGGCAGGAGCCGGCGGGGCAGCAGGAGCGGGCGGGGCACTAGCTGGAGCAGGGGGCGTAACCAGGCGTCGAGCCGAGTCGCGGCCGCGCCGAGCGCGTGATCGCCCGCGGGTTCGCCTGCGGGTTCGCCTGCGGGGCGCGGCCGCACGGCGACCAGCGGGGAGAGCTGATCAGCCGTGCGTTGAACGAGTCCCACGTCGAGCCGGTCGTGCGTAGGACGAGTCCTGCGTGAAGCGATGGGGAGAGCTGATCGGTCGGTGGAGTAGTCGGTCACCAGGGCCGGACCCTGTACCGGCCCTGTCTGTCCGGGCGCCCCCGCCTGCCTATCCGGGCGATCCCGGGGGTCGTGACGATCGGACGTCAGCGCACGTCGTCCGACGGCTCGTCACGCTTGCGCCAGCGCTCCGCGACGATGGTGGACACCACACCCCGCTCCCAGCACAGCATGCAGCCGTGCAGGACGATGGAGTTGGGCCGGGGCACCTTACCCGTGCCGAGGCAGGCCGGGCAGTCGACGATGTATCTGCCTCTGCTGTGTCGTTCGTGCATCCTTGGGACTCCTTCCCTCCCGTCCCTGCCGCCCGGGCGACCTGACGGCCCGTAGGCCGTCGCCCTCCACCCGGATCGCCTTCGAGGATCCTCGGCGATCCGCAAGCGATTGAGGTCCCTTGGCGGCCTCAGTTCTGATAGTTTCGCCTAGAGAGTGACTTGGCAACTGCGTTTGGCAATTGCCAACGACAAGTTCACCTGGCATGTACCCCGAGCATGTGCGTTCGTATCGCGCAGCGCCCGGTTGCCGTGTAACAGTCCTGATGGATCTTCCACGGGAGGTGGGCCGGATGCCGGAGTCCACGGGCGCTCTGCGGCTCCGCAGGGAACTCGGCCATGCCCTGCGCCGCATCCGCGAGGAGCGCGGAATGACCATCGCAGAGGTCACCACCGCCATGAAGGGGCGTTACGGCTCGAGCTTCTCCATCACCAAACTCAGCCGTATGGAGACTGCCCGACGCAGCGTGATCCCGCGGGATGTACACGATCTCTGCATGATCTACGAAGTGCCGGATGATGAGCGCGAGCGACTCGTCGAACTGGCGAAGCTGGCTCACGACAGCGGGTCACCGGTCACCCTCGACAAGCAACTGAGCGGCTACCTGCTCTACGTGGCCCTCGAAGAGATCGCGACCGGCATTCGCGAGTTCGCATCGTCGTTCGTACCCGGCCTGCTCCAGACGCCGGGCTACGCGCGCGTCGTGGAGAGCCTGCAGTTCATCGCACCGGAGTACTACAGCCCCTACAGCGAGATCGAGGACCTCCCTCGCAACGCCGACGACAGGGTGAAGCTCCGCCTCAAACGCCAGGAGCTCTTGGAGCAAGAGGACGCGATGAGCTTCCACGTACTGATCGACGAGAGTGTGCTGAGGCGTCGGCTTCCCGACCAGGAGACCATGCGTGACCAATTGCAGCACTTGATCACCATGTCTCAGAAGCCGCATGTGACGATGCAAGTGATACCGTTCGCGGCCGGCCTGTATCCGGGATCCGAGACCTCACAGTGGCTGATCCTGGACTACACCGACAGCACCGATCAGGCCTCGACCACCGTTTACATGGAAACGGCCAACGGCGCGCAGATCATCGAACGAGAAGCCGACGTTTCCAGGATGGCCGGCACGTTCGACGCACTCACACACTTGGCTCTGGATCCGCACGCGACGCGCACGCTGCTTGAGAGCATTCTGGCCGGATTGGATTGAGGAAACACCTATGATGTCGCCCGTGACTTCTCAAGACCAAGCGGGCGCCCGCGCCGACACGCTCTCCCTCGAGTGGCGTAAATCAAGCCTTTGCCCCAATAATGCGTCGTGTGTCGAGGTGGCCGCGCTGCCCGATGGTCGGCACGCCGTGCGGGACGGCAAGAACCCGGCAGCCCCGTCCCTGGTGTTCGGCGCCACCGAGTGGGCCGCGTTCCTGACGGAGGCGAAGGCAGGCCGGTTCGACCTCGGCCGCTGACCGCATCGGATCTCCGACGGGAGGGCCTCGCATCGTCGGGTCCCTCCCGTCGACACGTTTCCGGGCGGGCCATCGGCGACCGCATTGAGTGCGCGGCCAACGGGAATACGGAAGACGGTACGACTGCCGTATACATCCAGGCCGAATGCGAGAGGTGCCCGAATGGACACCAAAGGTTACAACGATCTCCCATGGCGCAAGCCGGTTGGCTGCCCGAACGGCTCCGCTTGCGTCGAGGTCGCCGCGCTGCCCGGCGGGGGCGCGGCGATTCGCGACGGGAAGAATCCCCAAGGCCCGGCATTGGTCTTCGATGCCGCGGAGTGGGCGGCGTTCCTGGCGGGAGCGAAAGCCGGGGAGTTCGACGCGCCTCGCCGGTAGCGGGCCGAGCTGACGGCTCAGGACGAGCTGACAGCTCCCTACCGCCGGCGGACGGTGTGGCGGCGGCGGGTGGGACGGCCC
>NZ_JAGSOH010000172.1 GCF_018139625.1 Actinospica acidithermotolerans
ATCCATGCCACCCGCCCCCATCCGCACCGTATCCGATCAACTACCTCCAGTGTATGTGGCGGGTCTGACAAAAGGTGCAGGAATGGGGTTGTGCGGTGAAAATGGTGGGAAATGGAGACTGCGCAATACGGGTGGCAACCTTTCTGCCTCCTTCCTCGACTGAAGGGGCATGAGATCCCGAACGAAGTTCACTGCCGTCGGCGCGTTGGGCGCGCTGGTGGCCCTGAGCGCGGGTGCCGCGCTGTTGGCGCATAGCGCGAATGCCAGTGGAGTCAGTACCTTGCCGGCCGCGACGGGGGATGCGCGGACGGTCAGCCAGCCGAGTGTTCCGGGGGTGTGCGAGACGCTGACGGGCACGCTGACGGCGTCGTCGCGGGCGTTTTCGGCTTCGGTGGAGTCGGCGGCGCCGGACACGAGTCGGATTCAGGCGGCGCTCGACGCCTGCGCGGGGAGTGGGAAGGCGGTGCTGTTGAGCGGCAGTACGCACAGGGACTTCCTGAGCGGGCCGTTGACCGTGCACGCTAAGGAGACGCTCGTCGTCGGCGAAGGCGTCACCCTCTTCGCCTCGCGGAAGGCCTCCGCGTATCAGAACTCAGCCTCCTCAGCGAGTTGCGGGACGCTCTCGTCCAAGGAGGGCGGCTGCAACGCCTTCATCACTGTCTCGGGCGCGAACGCTGGGATCATGGGGGAGCGCGGTAGCTCGGGGCAGGGGTCGATCGACGGGCGCGGGGACGAGTCGATGCTCGGCACGTCGACGAGCTGGTGGACGCTCGCCAAGGAGGCGCAGACCGCCGGGGACAACCAGCAGTCGCCGCGGCTGATCCAGGTCAACAGCTCGAACTCCTTCACCGCGTACGACATCAACCTGCTCAACTCGCCGATGTTCCACCTCTATTACTCCAACGGCACGGGCCTCACCGTGTGGGGCGTGCGCATCGAGACCCCGGCTACTGCTCGCAACACCGACGGCATCGACATCGCCGGGACGACGGACGCGACGGTGTACGACTCGTACATCGAGGACGGTGATGACGGCATCGCGATCAAGGCCGGCAGCGCCGCGACGTCGAACGTCACCATCTCCGACTCGCACTTCTACGGCACGCATGGCATCTCGATCGGCAGTGAGACCAACTCCGGCGTCTCGAACGTGCTGGTCGAGAACAACACCGTGGACGGCGAGGACAGCGCGGGCAACGTGTCCGGCTCGGACAACGGCCTGCGCATCAAGTCCGACGCGTCGCGCGGCGGCTCCGTGCACAACGTCGAGTACCTGAACAATTGCCTCACCCACATGAAGGCGCCGCTGGTCTTCGACACGCGCTACTCGTCGAGCTCCGGCTCGGACATCCCGAACTTCACTGCGATCACGGTCGAGGGCGTGGTGTCGGTGAACTCCCTGTCCGGCGCGAAGAACGACCTCGTCGGCTACAGCTCGACGTATCCGCTCGGGCTCTACCTGTCGCACGTGAAACTCGACGCGACCGGCTCGACCGCCGAGTACGCGAAGGTGTATCAGTACGACTCGAACCTCACCGCGTCCGGGACCGGCGTGTCGGTGAGCGCGCTGTCCTCGGCGGCCGGTAGCTACCCGACCTGCAGCTTTCCGTCCGTTCCCTCGGTGACGGCGGCGACCGCGTCGGCCGCCTCGACCACGGCGACCACTTCGGCGACCACTTCGGCCACCGCCAAGGCGGCCGCGGCCGCGGCCGCGTCCGCCGACACGCTCACCGTCGGGCCCAGCGGCAGCGGCGCCTCGTACACGAGCGTGCAGGCCGCGGTGAACGCCGTGCCCGCCAACAGTTCCAGCACCTACACGATCAAGATCGCGGCCGGCACGTACCACGAACAGGTCACGGTGCCCGCGGACAAGCCCAACGTCGAATTCCTCGGCGCCACCGGCAATCCGGCGAATGTCGTGATCTCGGACGACATCGCCAGCGGCACCGCGAAGTCGGGCGGCGGCACGTACGGCACCGAGGGCAGCGCGACGGTCACCGTCGACGCGGCGAACTTCACCGCGAAGTACGTGACCTTCAAGAACTCCTTCAGCCCGGTCAAGCACCCGTCGATCACCGCCAAGCAGGCGGTCGCGCTCAACGCCGACGGCGACCGGCAGACCTACGTGGACGACGTCTTCTACGGCCACCAGGACACGCTGCTCGGCTGGGGCTCCTCGTCAAACACCACCCTGCGGAACTACTTCTACGACTCGACCATCGAAGGCGATGTCGATTTCATTTTCGGCGACAACGCAATGGTCTTCGACCACTCCACCATCGACATCCTCGATGACGGATTCTCCAACGAGGGCGCGATCACCGCGGCAGCGACCTACAGTGCGAATTCGTACGGCATCCTCGTCACGAACTCGACTGTGACGACGTCGAACACCACGACGAGCTGGTGGCTGGGCCGCCCCTGGGAGCCGGCCAGCGGCATGGTCCCGCAGGTGGTGTTCCGCAACACGTCGCTGCCGTCGGCGATCAACCCGTCGACGCCGTGGACGGACATGGGTTCCGCGACGTGGCAGAGCGCGCGTTTCGACCAGTACGACGACAGCGGCGCCGCGGCCTCGGCCGGGCCGCAGCTGAGCAGCTCGACGGCCGCGTCGTACACCGCGCAGAAGTACCTCGCCGGTACTGACGGCTGGGACCCCGTGCTCTGACATATCGGAATTCCCGGCTCCGCCGGCCGCGGTTCACCGGTGAATCAGCGGTCGACGGAGGCGGGTTCACAGATTGGCTTGCTAGAGTCCCATGCTCATGGCAGCGACCGCGCTCGGCGCGACGGACAACGCCGCGCGCCAGGCGTTCGACGTGTTCTTTACCAGCCACCACCGGGAATTCGGCCGGCTGGCCTATCTGCTGTCCGGCGACCAGGACGCGGCCGAGGACATCACGGCCGAGGCCTTCGCCCAGGCCTGGGGGCGCTGGGAGCAGGTCTCGCGCGCCGACTCGCCGTCCGCGTACGTGCGGCGGATCGTGGTGAATCTCGCCGCGGACCGGATCCGGGGCCTGACCAGGGAGCGCAAGGGCCGCCGGCTGCTCGGCGCGACCTGGAGCGAGCGGACGCACGGCCCGGACGTGGCCGCGGTGGCCGACGTGCGGGCGGCGCTGCGGCAACTGCCGGAGCGGAAACGCGCCTGCGTCGTGCTGCGTCATTACTACGGGCTGAGCGAGCAGGAGACGGCCCGCACGCTCGGGATAACGGTGGGCACGGTGAAGAGCCAGACCTCGCGGGGGGTGGCCGAGTTGGCCGCGATGCTGGGAACCGGCACGGACGGGACGACGACGGAGAGGAGGCGGCGGGGTCGTGGCTGAGCGAGGCGAACAGGATCCGGACCGGGATCGGAACCGGAATCGGAGCAGTGATAAGAACCGGAATCGGAGTAGTGATCGGGACCCGAATTGGAGCAGTGATCGGGACCCGAATTGGAGTAGTGATCGGGACCCGAATTGGAGCAGTGATCGGGATCGGGAGCAGCAGGGCGGCGATCCGGAGCTCTGGCTCGGCGAGATGCTGGAGGCCGCCGCCGACGAGTACGAGCCGGACGCCGACCGGCTCAAGGCGCTGGTGGCCGCGAGGATCGCGCAGCAGAGCGAGGAGAGCGAGGCCCGGACCACGCGGCGCACGCGTGCCCGCGGCGGCGCGTCACGCCGCGGCGGGCTCGGTCTGCTCGGGCGGCTCGGCCTGGCCGGGATTCCGGCGGGCGTGGCGCTGGCCACGGTCGGTGCCGCGGCCGCGATCGCGGTGGGCGCGACGGCCACGATCGCCGTCACGTCCTCGAACGGCCATCACTCGGTGACCGTCGCCGCGCCGACGCCCAGTCCGAACCCGGGCGGCTCGGCGCCGCAGGGCTCGGGGCCGAGCGAGAGCGCGAGTCCGGCGGCGACCACCGAGGCCACCCGCCGGGCGACGGCCGCCTCCTCCAGCGCCACGAGCAGCGGGTCGCCCGCGAGCCCGTCCGCCTCCGCGCTGGTGGCCGGGACATCCTCGGTCGGCCAGGCGAGCAACCCCAACTGGTCGGAGCTGGACCTCTCGGTGACGATCAAGCAGCCGCTCACCGCGCTGCATGTGACCGTGAAGGTCTCGAAGTGCAGCGGCCTGTCGAGCACCGGATCGTGGAACTCGGGCGCGAGCGGCGAGTTCACCGAGGTGACGACCACGGACTCGGCCGGCTCGATCACGTACGAGTTCGAGCTGGCCAAGGGCGATACGGCCACGCCGGGCACGCTCACGTTCGCGGTGCAGTTCAACCACGCGACCAGTGGATGGGCGCCGCAGGACGACACGTTCTACGTCTCGGCCCGCACCGCGACCTCGACGAGCGCGTCCTCCATCGGCGGAGCGTACTGAAGGGTAAGCAAAAAGCGCGCTGAAGTGTTCTAAAAAGTGCTGAAGCGTACTAAAGCGTACTGAAGCGAGCCGATCGTGCCGCGACAGGAGCCGATCGTGCCGCGACAGGAGCCGGTCGCGTCGTGATGGGAGCCGTCACGTCGCGCGGGAGCCGGTCAGGCTGCGACCGACGCGACCTCGATGCCGGCCGTGTCCAGGGCCAGCTTTATCCGGTGCCGCAGTTCGCGGGTCACCTCGAAGTTCTTCTGCGGCGCCGTCCTGGCCTGCACCCGGATCACCACCGCGCCGCCGTCCAGGTTCTCGATGCCGAGGACCTGCGGCGGCTGCTCGTCCAGGAACTTCGGCCGCCAGTCCTTGTCGGCGTACATCTCCTCCGCCATCACGGACAGCACCTCCTGCACCCGGCCGAGGTCCGCGCCGTAGCCCACCGGCACGTCCACCACCGCGCGGCCCCAGCCCTGCGACTTGTTGCCGACCCGGGAGATCGAGCCGTTGCGCACGTACCAGATCTGGCCGTCCACGTCGCGCAGCTTGGTCACCCGCAGACCCACCTCGATCACGGTGCCGCTGGCCAGGCCGGTGTCGATCACGTCGCCGACGCCGTACTGGTCCTCGAAGATCATCGTGATCCCGGCCAGGAAGTCGGTGATCACGTCCTTGGCGCCGAGGCCGACCGCGACGCCCACCGCGGAGACGGAGGCCAGCAGCGGGGTGATCGAGATCTGCAGCACTGAGATGATCATGAGCGTGCCGACGGAGAAGATCACCGTCGAGCTGACCGACCGCAGCACCGAGCCGATCGCCTGGGTGCGCTGCCTGGCCCGCTCGGTCGCGACCAGGCCCGAGCCCTCCAGCATCCGGCCGGCCCGGCTCTCCGCCACCTGCGCGGCGTGCCGCACCACCTTGTTGATGGTGCGCGCGATGAACTTCCGCAGCAGCACGCACACCAGGATGATGCCGAGGATCTTCAGGCCGTTGTTCAGCAGCAGCGAACCGTGCGCGTCGACCCAGGTCTGCACGTCATGCGTGGTCACGGCCGTGGGGGTGACCGAGGGCGTGGGCGTGCTGGAGGCAGCGGCGGCTATCGCGGACACGGGTCGGTGAATCCTCTCGCTCGGACGACCGACAATTTAGCGGATCCGGATGAGCGGGCACCGTGCCCGGCCACCGGCGCCCGAAGCACCCGACCGGCGCCGCGGGGCCCGCGACCGCCCCCACCGGCGCGTTCCACCGATCCGTCGGCCGATGGCCGCCCGCCGGTCCCCCCTTGTTCGGCCCGGCGTGGCCGACGCCGGGAATCATCCGGTTCGGGCACCGGCGGGAACGGATCGGCGCACCCGGACGTTGACTACCGTTGACCGCACTTCGGCCGCGAGACGAGGCTGCGAGCAGGCTCGCGGCGTGCGCCGGAGTGAAAACACAGTGGCGCGGGAAGAACTCCGACAGCCACACTAGGTTGTGTGCGGTCGCCGCAGGCGGCCGCGCAGATGATGCCCCGCGAGGGGCGACGCGGTCGGGTGTGTGATTGCCAGCCCGGGCAGGGTCTCCAGGGGCCCGGATCGGCCAGGCAAACCCGGCGCGCGGCGGAGGGGCCATGGTTCCGTCATGGCCGTACCGCCCGCGGGTTCGACGTAGACGGACACCGGCGTCGTCGGTCGAGGGGTACCCGGAGTCCGGTGCGAGCCACGTGCCGGGCGCTGACGAAGGAGCCTCCGTTGCCCCATTCGCTGGTCCTCAACGCATCCTACGAACCGCTGTGCGTCGTTCCGCAACGCCGCGCCGTGGTCCTCGTCCTCAACCAGAAGGCCGTCACGCTCGAAGGCACGGGCGCCAGCCTGCACGCCGCGGGAGCGCGCGGAGTCGGCTGGGAAGTGCCGGCCCCCTCCGTGGTCAAGCTCACCCGGTACGTCCGCGTCCCGATGCGCCGCGGGGTCCCGCTGACCCGCCGGGCGATCTTCGCCCGCGACGGCGGCCGCTGCGTCTACTGCGACGCGCCCGCCACCAGCGTGGACCATGTCTTCCCGCGCTCGCGCGGGGGCCAGCACGCATGGGAGAACGTCGTGTCCTCCTGCCGGCGCTGCAACCACGTCAAGGCCGACCGCCTGCTGGGCGATCTCGGCTGGCGGATGAAGCGGCCGCCGGTACAACCGAACGGATCGGCCTGGCGAATCCTCTCGTCGGGTCGCACAGACCAACGCTGGCTGCCGTACCTGCGCGGATACGGCGCCGACGTGGATCTTCTGCCGTTCGAGGCCTCCGGCCCGAGCGGTCTTTTCGTCTCTGAAGACCTTCCGGACGGGGTCACGGTCGCCGCCGAGCCCCCCGTCGCGGCGGTCGCGTCCGTCGCGCAGGTCGTGAAGCCGGGCGTCCGCCCGGCGATCAGCCCGCTCGCCGCCTGATCGAAGATCGCGCTTACGTCCCCGCCGCCGAGCGGGGACGTAAGCGTGCCCGAGGGGATCGCGCATGGCCGGTAGATACGAGTTGGCGCTCGCCTCCGAGGCCGCCACCGTGACCGCGGAACTGCTGCTGCCGGGCGTGCCCCCGGGCCGGGCGCTCGCCGCGTTCACCGACCCGGAGATCGTGCGGAGCTGGTGGACGGCCGAGCTGACGGTCCACCTCGTCCCCGGCGGCGAGTACCTCGCCCGCTTCCCGGCGCTCGGCCAGACCATGATCGGCGTCGTCGAGCAGTACGAGCCGGGCCGCCTGCTCGCCTTCACCTGGGGCTGGTCGCACCAGCCGGAGGCGGCCGGGCGCTACGGGGTGACGGTCTCGGCCGAGCCCGCCGCGTCCGGCGAAGGACCCGGCACCCGTCTGGAGGTCGTCCACGCCCCGCGCGCCGGGGCGGAGATCGCCCCCGACGACCCGGCGCCCGGCGAGCATCTGGCCGGCTGGGAGCACTTCCTGCCCCGAATGGCCGCGAGTCTGACGGCCTGTTGAATCCCGAACCGTCGAGGTCCGACCGCCGGATATCCGAGCCGATGAGATCGCAACCGGCGCGCCGGGGTTTCCCCGGACGGCTCGGCACGGAAGAATTACCCGCATGAGCCCGGGGCCCGATCTGCTCGCGCTGGCCCGCGCCTACGGCGTGGCCACGGAATACCACGACTGGCGAGGCCGCCGGGTGGAGGTGCCCGCGACCACGCTCATCGCCGTGCTCGGCGCCTTCGGCGTGCCCGCGAGCACGACCGCCCTGTGTCGCAAGGCCCTGCGCAACCGGCGGATCCGGCGTCCGCTGCCCTCGTGCATCGTGCTGCGCGCCGAATCGACCGGCGGCACCGGGCGCGGCGACGAGGTCACCGTGCACGCCGCGGCCGACGCCGCGCCGCGGCTGTGGATCGAACTGGAGAACGGCGGCCGCCGCTACGACGTCTCCCCGGTGCGCACCCGGACGAGCGAGGTCGAGGGCTTCGCCGAGTACGACTACGCGATCCCGCCCGGCCTGCCGCTCGGCTGGCACCAGCTGTGCGGGCACTTCGGCGGCGAATCGCACACCTGCCCGCTCGCCATCGCCCCGAACCGGCTGGAGACGGCCTCGGCCGGCGGCCGCGGCCGGGCCTGGGGCTTCACCCTGCAACTGCACGCCATCCGTTCGCAGCAGTCCTGGGGCATGGGCGATCTGGCCGACCTCACCCAGTTGGCCCTGCTCGCGGGCAATGACCTCGGCGCCGGGTTCCTGGTCATCAACCCGCTGCACGCCTCCAGCGGCGTCCAGCCGATCGACCCTTCGCCCTACCTGCCGGCCTCGCGCCGCTACCCGGACCCGGCGCATCTGCGGATCGAATCCACGCACGAATACGCGTACGCGCCGCCGCAGGTCCGCAGGCAGGTCGACGCGCTCGGGGACGAACTGCGCAAGGCCGGTCCGGCGGGCGACCTGATCGACCGTGACGCCGTATGGGAAGCGAAGATCAGCGCCCTGCGGCTGCTCTACGAACTGCCGCCCGCGCTGCGCGGCCCGGGCCGGGACGCCGACTACCGCGCTTACCTGCGTCGCGAGGGCGAACCGCTGCGTACGCACGCGACCTGGATGACGATCGTCGCGCGGCACGGCCGGGACGAGGCGAGCTGGCCGCGTGGCCTGCGCAACCCGCAGAGCGCGCGGACCCGCTCGTTCCAGAAGGCCGAGGCCGCCGAGATCGACTTCCACTGCTGGCTGCAGTGGCTCCTCGACGAGCAGCTGGCGGCCGCGAAGACCGCGTGCGGCCGGGCCGGGATGCCGTACGGGATCATCCACGACCTGGCCATCGGCGCCCAGTCGAACGGTGCCGACGTGTGGGCCGACTCCGAGGTCTACGCGCACGGCGTGATGGTCGGCGCTCCGCCGGACGAGTTCAACCAGTCCGGTCAGAACTGGGGCTCGCGCCCCTGGCGGCCGGACAAGCTCGCTGAGACGGGCTATTCGTCGTACCGGAAGATCCTCCAGGGCAACCTGCGCCACGCGCACGGCCTGCGCATCGACCACGTCATGGGCCTGTTCCGGCTGTGGTGGATCCCCGAAGGCGCCACCGCCGATCAGGGAACGTATGTCACCTACGACCACGACGCGATGCTCGGCGTGCTCACGCTCGAGGCGCACCGCGCGGGAGCAGTGCTGATCGGCGAGGACCTCGGCACGGTCGAGCCGTGGGTGCGCACGTCGCTGGCCAGCCGCGGAATCCTCGGCACCAGCGTGCTCTGGTTCGAGCGCGACTCGGACGGCAAGCCGCTGCACGCCGCGCGCTGGCGCACCGAAAGCCTCGCGACCGTCACCACGCACGACCTGCCCCCGACCGCGGCCGTACTCTCGGGCGACGCGATGGATGCCACCGACTGGCTCGCCACCCTGCGTCACGAGGGCCTGCTGCGCCGGGGGGCGGGCGAGCCGGAGACCGTCGACGCGCTGCACAGGTACCTCGCCTGGACACCCGCGCGTCTCGTCGGCGTCTACCTGCCCGACGCGGTCGGCGACCGCCGCCCGCACAACCTGCCCGGAACCGACGCCGACACGTACCCCAATTGGCGGTACCCACTGGCCGACGGAGCGGGCGCGCCGGTGCTTCTCGAGGACTTCGCGAGCAACCCCCGCGTGCGCTCGCTGGCCCGCGCGCTGCGCATGCTGGGTTGATCTTCGCCGCGAATACACGACCTGGCTGCATGGCCGGGACACGAGTCGAGTAACGTTGAGCTGTGACTATCAGATCAGCAAAGCGTTCCGCGGTGCGCGCCGGGACCGTGGCCGCGCTGACCGCCCTCCCGCTGCTGGCCGCGGGTTCGGCCTTCGCGGACAACTTCCAGGGCGAAGACGCGGGTCCCCGACTGTCCGTGCTGGCCACCATCGGGATCTTCGTCGGCATCCCGGTCGCCCTGTTCCTGCTGATCACCTTCCTGGTGATGCTGCCGTCGTGGATCAAGGGCGACAGCAACCGGACCGAGATCGGCTGGGACGCCAAGACCGCCGCCAAGACCGAGGGCGGCGCCCCGGCCGAGGACGCGGCCGAAGGCCAGGCCAAGGCCGGCGCCGCCTCGAGCGGAACCGGTGGGGCCAGTGGCTCCTGGTGAGGCGACGGTGATCGAGTCCGCGCAGATCCAGCGGGCCATCAAGATCGCCGAGAAGCGCACCGGCCTGAACTGGTCGGTCTTCGTCGGCGACCTCGGCGCCGAGCCGCGCGCCGAGGCCCTGGCCAGGCACGGCGCCCTGGGTCCCGCCGCGGCCGAGTCCGTGCTGCTCGCCGTGGACCCGGCCAAGCACCGGCTCGAGATAGTGACCGGCTCCCGCGCCCGCAAGCGCCTGGACGACCGCTCCTGCGCCCTCGCCGCCGCGAGCATGGCCGGCACCTTCGCCGTCCGCGACCTCGACGGCGGCATCGCCCGCGGCATCCTCGCCCTGGTCGAGCACGTCCGCCGCGGCTGAGCCGTGAACCGGCGGCAGGTTGAGGGTCTGAGCAATTGAGCGGCTGAGCAGCTGAGCCGTCGGACGCCGGGCGGTTGAGAGCCGAGCGCCAGGTCGCTGAGGAGCTGGGCATCTGGATGCCGGGCGGCTCAGTAGCCGCTGGCCGAGTGCCCGAACTCCGGGCGGTCGAGTAGCTGAGCGCCGGGCCGCTGAGGAGCTGAGCAGTCGGACCCCAGGCGGTTGAGTTGCCGAGCGCCGGGCCGCTGGGCAGTTGAGCATTTGGACGCCGGGCGGCTGGGTAGCCCGTCGCCGAATGCCCGAACTTCGGGCGGTCGAGTAGCCGACGCCGGGCCGCTGGGCAGCTGAACGCCGGGCCCCTGAGCCGAATAGGCGTTCGGCCGTTCGGGGGATGGGTGGGTAGATCCACTCGCGGCCTCGCTCGGATGGTGGATGAGCGGGGCCGAGGCGGGGTGGTGTCGGGGGCGCGGGCTTGCGATCCGTAGGCGGCCGGCCCGCACGTGGGAGTCCCGAACGTGGGAGTCCCGAACGTGGGAGTCCCGAACGTGGGAAGTCCCGAACGTAGGAAGTCGCGCACGCCGACGAAAAACCCGTAGCCCGCGGTCGTGTTCGATGCGAGCATCGCCGGGGTGACGACGACGATCAGGGAGTTTCACCCGGGCGACGCTCCAGCGCTGTGGACCCTCAGCACCCTGCCGAATGTCGGACGCACCGCCGACCCGACGGTGCCGATCGAGCTACCCGCTGCTTCCGCTGCACCGATCCAGTTCGCCGACCTGGCCGACATCCCCGCCAACTTCATCCGGGCCGGCGGAGCGTTCCTCGTCGCCGAGCAGCACGGCCATCCTGTCGGCATGGGCGGATTCCGCCCGAACTCCCGTGGCCAGGCCGAAGTCCTGCGCGTTCGGATTCACCCCGCACTGCGCCGAACCGGCGTCGGCCGCGCGCTCATGGAAGGTCTCGAAACCCGAGCGGCGGCTCGCGGCTTTCAGGAGATGTTCCTGGACACGGCAACGAACATGCCCGAAGCAATGGCCTTCTACCAGGCGCTCGGCTATCAGGAGTCGGGTCGGGAGACGCGCCCGGACTGGTCATGGACGCTCGTGTACTACACCAAGCAGCTCACGCCGTCCCGGTAGAACCCGTCCAAGTAAGGCGCAGCCCAGGTACACACCGTCCAGTGGGCGCCGTCCCGGTAGACACCGTCCAAGTAGGCGCCGCCCCGGTAGGCACCAGGACGGACCGGCAGGCGGGGTGGAATTCGGCCGCGCCGATCGGCGAATCTACCTTGCAGCGCTTGTCGCCAGCAGTTCCTTCAGGAGGTCCTCCTCGGTCGCGCCGCGTCGCCAGTAGCCGGTGAAGGTGACCCGCTCGCGGTCGAAGCCGCGGCCATCCGCTCCGCCGGCGCTCCCGTCACCACCCCCGCTCCCGTCACCGCTCCCGCCCCCGCTGTC
>NZ_JAGSOH010000173.1 GCF_018139625.1 Actinospica acidithermotolerans
GGAGCTCGGGCGGGAGTTGCCGGACGGCATGTTCGGCGAGAACCTGACGACCGAGGGGCTGAATCTGACCGACGCTGTGATCGGGGAGCGCTGGCGGCTGGGCGAGGAGCTGGTGCTGGAGGCACGGCTGCCGCGGATTCCGTGCTCCACCTTCGCCGCGAAAATGGCCGAACCTCGGTGGATCAAGAGATTCACCGAGGTCGGGGTTACCGGCGTCTATCTGCGTGTTGTTACTCCGGGCGAGGTACGAGCGGGGGACGGGATCGAGGTTCTCGCTCGCCCGGCTCACGGGGTGACGATCGCTACCTACTTCCGGGCGATCACCACCGAGCGGGACCGGCTCGCGGAGCTGGTGCCGGCTCGAGAGTTCCTGGACCCGGAGACTCTCGAGGACATGGCGCGGCTCGCGCTCTGAGGCGGTCCGCCGCGGCAAGAAGCGGCGATGGGCGACGGGCGATGGGCGGCTTGCCGCGGCAAGCGTGCCACGGCCGGCGGGCTGCGGTCAGCGGCGGACGGAGTCGACGAGCGGGGCGGCGGCGGACGTCGTCGGCTCGGCCATGGTGCTCAGGGCGGGCGCCGTCGTGCGATTGACGAGCAGGTAGCGGCACACGATCACGCCGACGCGGGTGCAGACCTCGCACAGCACCATCAGGATCAGGGCGCTGACCCACGCCTGGATCGATGTGATGTGGTGCTGCTCGCTGAACCGGACCAGGGTCGGGCCGCCGCTGTGCTCGCTCCAGATGGCGAAGGCGAGCCGGCCGCCCATGCCCGCGATCCACAGGGTCGCGGCGACGAAGCCGGCGCGGACGAAGACCTTGCCCTGGTCGACGCGCAGGTGCGTGGTGAGCCCGCCGGCGATGCCCAGCACGGTGCCGACGGTGGCGAACACGCCGATCACCACGAGGTCGTTACCGCCGGTCGGGATCGGGGTGAGGTACTTGTGCGCAACGTACGCGACGATGCCGAGCGGCACGATCACGGTCATCGCGTCGATGCGGCTCCAGCGGATCTGTCGCAGGACGACGAGGATGAGGGCGAGGTCGAGGATCCAGTCCGAAGTGGTCATGTCTCGACTATCGCCTGGACCTGCGGGAATGTGATCAACCTACGGTTCGAACCACGGTGGAGACGCGGGTGGAGATCCACGCGCAGCCGGGGTGGAGACGGTTAGGCGATTCATACCGGCACCGTTCGATGCGCCGCCGACCTGCCCGTATCGCCGCGTCCGAGTGCGGCGGCCACCGCGTCCGCCAGCGCGGCGGCTTCACCGGGCCGCAGGCCGGCGACCGTGACGCGGACACCCGGGCCGGTGCGTACGCGGAACCACGAGCCAGGGGATACGGCCCATCCGCGCGCGAGCAGCCCCGTCGCCGCCGCGGTCTCATCCGGAACCGGGATCCAGACATTGAGACCGGTCTCGCCGTGCGCCTCGATGCCGCGCCGAGCAAGCTCGCCGATCAGAGCGCGTCGGTTCTCGGCGTACGTCTCGGCGGCGCGCGCCAGCACGGCGTCGTGCTCCGGGTCCGCCAGTGCCGTCGCCCAGATCTCCTGCATCACGCCCGAGACGCGGCGCGCGGTGTGCCGTAACTGGCCGGCGACGCGGTCCGTCGAGTCGTCGTCGCCGACCAGCACCGCGATGCGTAGATCCGGCCCGTAGGACTTCGAGGCCGAGTACAGATAGGCCCAGTGCTTCGTCGCGCCGCAGAGGACGTGCGGAACACCGGGCGTGAGATCGGCACCGTGATCGTCGTCGATCGTCAGCACCTCGGGGTACGCGGCGAGCTCCGCGCGCAGCAGCGTCGCACGACGCGGTGATACGACTGCTCCGTACGGGTTCTGCGCCCGCGTCGTCACGATCACCGCTCGCGCCCCTGCCGCCAGCGCGGCACGCAGGTCGGCTGGATCCGGGCCCTCGTCGTCGACCTGCATCGGTTGTGCCGTCAGGCCTCGCGAGGCTAGGGAATCCAGCGCGTTTCCCCAGGCCGGGTCCTCGATCGCGACCTTGTCCCCGGGCCTCGTATGCGTCGCGAGCAGGCGGTCGATGCCGTCCAGCGCGCCGAACACCGGCAGGAACCTCGACCGAGTGACCAGCTCGGCCGCCTCGATCGACGCCTCGTCAGCTGCCGCCGCACCGTGGAAGCCCTTCGCCTGCGCCTTCCGCACGTCGAAGTGCCGGGCCAGCCTCAGCCGCACCTGTTCCTCAAGCGCGGATTCGATCGACGAGGCATACCGGTAGTGCGAGACGTCGATGCGGCTCGGCGGCGCCAACCGGGGGAGCAGTTCGGGATCCGGCTCCCCCGACGTCAGGTCGCGCACGCCCTCCGGCACGGCGTACGTCCGCTGCCGGAGGCTGCGGCTCGGCCGCTCGCGCACGCGCGTCCCGGCCCGGCCGCGGGTCTCGACCGTGCCCCGGTCACGCAGGCTGCGGTAGGCCGCGGCGACCGTGTTCGGGTTGACGCCGAGCCGCTCGGCCAGCTCGCGCACCGGAGGCAGCGCCTCGCCCGGGCTGAGCAGGCCGGCCGTCACGGCGGCCTCGACCGACGCGGCGATCTCGCTTGCGCCCGCCCCGGCCAGCTTGTAGCGTTCCCACCAGAGAGATTGTTCTGACACAATCAACATTATGTACTAGGACATAAACATGACGCAAGTCTACGCCGCCACCGAACTGTCCACCCCGACCAGATACCGCTCCCGGACGGCCTACGACCTGGCCGCCGTGCACGCCGTCCTGGACGAGTCCCTGCACTGCGACGTCGCCTTCATCCGCGACGGCCGGCCGGTCGCTCTGCCGACCATGCTCGCGCGCGTGGGCAAGACGATATACGTGCACGGATCCAGCGGCGGACGCTTCGCACTGCTGGACGGCGAGCCGATCTGCGTCACCGTCACCATCCTCGACGCGCTCGTACTGGCCCGCTCGTGGATGAACCACTCGGTCGGCTACCGGAGCGTGGTTGCACACGGCGAAGCCCGGCTCGTGCGGGACGCCCAAGAGCGGCTCGCGGCGATGCGGGGCCTGATCGACAAGATGCACCCCGGCCGCTCCGACCTGTCCCGGCCGCCGACGGCGAAGGAGGACGCCGCCACCGCGATCGTCGCCCTGGAACTCGACGCCGTCTCGCTCAAGACGCGAGGGGACCACGTCGCCGACGACGAATCAGATCTCTCCGGGCCGTATTGGGCGGGCACTATCCCGCTGAGCACGCAGCGCGGCCCGATCCGCCCGGCGCCGGATCTCGCCGAGGGCATATCACTTCCGGCGGCACTCGACTGCGGAGGACTCGGCTGACTTATCTGAGGAATACTCCACACGAGTAACACTCTCATTATCTGAGCATTCGTCAGAAACGCGCGCGGCTGTGCCCTGCGGGCAAAGAATTCGCCCGCGAGGCACAGCCGGAAGTCTTTTCGGGGCGCGCCGGACCCCACCGATCTCGCGCGCCGGGGCGGGGCTCAGCCCTGGTTGAAGAAGCCGGGATCCTGCGACGGGCTGTCCGCGCCGTCCACGATCTCCAGGCCCGCCGGGGTCAGCAGGAACACCCGGGCCGCGACACGCTCTATTCCGCCGCGCAGCGAGAAGATGAGGCCGGAGGCGAAGTCGACGATGCGCTTGGCGTCGCCCTCTTCCAGGTCGGCGAGGTTCATGATGACGGGAACGCCGGCCCGGAAGTACTCACCGATCACCTTCGCGTCGGTGAAGCTCCGCGGCCGGACGGTGGCGATCCGCTGGCCGATCCCGGCAGCTTCCTCTCCCTCCCCGTACCACCGCTCGCCGTCATCGACCGGAACCAGATGCGGGGCCGTGGCCCTGCGGCTCGAAACCATCGAACGCCTCCTCTCTCCACAGCGGACCCATGCAGGCACGGGTAGCACAATTCACTCATTCGAGTGTCGCAGTCCACGCTACCGGTTTTTGCCCTTGTGCGGGTCCCGACGCGCCGTCACTCCCTCGCTCAGCGTAGCGAGACGGCGGCGGACGACGGAATCAGCACGGGGACGGCCGCGACCTTGCCCGAGTGCTACCCCGATTCCCACCCGCCACACGTGCAAACGGGCGGATGTTCATTGAGCAGGGAAGATTTTTTGAATACCGGTCAGCGGTCATCCGATCAGCGGGTGGCGCGGTGATTATTCGTTCCCCTTAAAGAGGGACGATGTCGAAGGATCCGTACCCCCGGGGCCCCGCCGTCGTTTCCCTCTGCGTGGCCCGAGGCGGCTCGGATGCGAAAGCCGGAACCGCCTCGACGCGGCCACTGCCCTGTAACGCATGCCGCGGTCTCAGCGGCCGCGACAAGGAGGACTGCTCATGAACGTCAAGAAGTTTGCCGCGCTCACCGGTGTCACCGGCGCCCTCGTCGTCGTGGGCGCCGGTGCGGCCATGGCCGACACCTCGGCGCACGGCTTCGCCGCGGACTCGCCCGGCGTCCTGTCCGGCAACAACATCCAGGTGCCGGTCAGCGTTCCGGTCAACGTCTGCGGCAACAGCATCACCGTGATCGGGCTGCTCGACTCCGCGTTCGGCAACAACTGCCAGAACTTCAACTAGTCGGTGCCCCACCTCCGGGGCCGGCCGGCTGGCTCGGCCCCGGTCACGTCGGCGCTTCTCCAAGGGTCCGGCCACCGCGTTGCGATGCACGGTGGCCGGGCTCTCGGCGTCCAGGACGGACGAGCTTCCGGATGACCGTCGGACGATGTGGACTATCACTCGTCTGGGGTATTCCTACGATTTGCGGTAGCCCCCGATCGTCGTACCTCGTTCCTGTCCTCAGTTAGAGGGCTACTGCCCGAAGGACCAACTCAGGGGTTTTCATGCATCACTCGACGAAGCGACGCGTCGTCCTCGGAATGACCACCGGCGGCCTGCTGATCGGCGGCCTCGGCATGGGCGTCGCGCAGGCCGACACCGTCGCCAACGGCGGCGCGGCCGACTCTCCGGGCGTGCTGTCCGGCAACCTGATCCAGATCCCGGTGAGCGTTCCGGTCAACGCCTGCGGCAACCAGGTCTCCGTCCTGGGTGTCCTCGACTCGGCGTCCGACAACAAGTGTTCGAACTCGGGCTCGGCCGGCAGCACCGCCCACGGCACGGCGACCGACTCGCCCGGCGTCGGCTCGGGCAACGTGGTCCAGATCCCGGTGTCCGTGCCGGTGAACCTCTGCGGCAACTCGGTCACCGGCGTCGGCGTCGGCAACACCGCGTCGGGCAACGATTGCTCGAACGGCTCAGGCAAGGACTCGGACTCGACCGGCGGCAAGGCCCACGGCGGCTCGAGCGACTCCCCGGGCGTCGGCTCGGGCAACACGGTCCAGATGCCGGTCAACGTCCCGGTCAACGCCTGTGGCAACAGTGTCACCGTGATCGGCCTGCTCAACTCGGCGTCGGACAACAACTGCAGCAATGGCGGCACCCACACGCCGGGCCAGCAGTGCAGCTGCCAGGCGACGACTCCGCCGAAGACCCGGCCGGTCCACAAGCCGAAGCACGCCGCGCCGAAGACGAAGGTCTGGAAGAGCTCCGGCGCGCTCGCGGAGACCGGCTCGGGTGCGGACAAGATCGTCGCGCCGCTCGGCGCGAGCGCCCTGGGGGGCACCAGCCTGCTCCTGCGCAAGCGCCTCTCGGCCGCGCAGCAGTCGAACCAGAGCCACTAGCGGTCCGCCTCCCGGGCACCCCCGGGAATCGTGGATGTACCGAAAAGGCGTCCGGACCCCGTTCGGAATCGCCTTCTCGGTGCATCCATTTCCGTTACCTCGGCTTTTGTCGGCGGCGGCAGGCACCATGGGGTCATGGACTACTTCGCCGAACCGACACAGCGCTGGTTGAGCGGCGCCTTCGCGCAGCCGACCGCCGCTCAGCTCGGCGCGTGGGCGGAGATCCAGGCCGGCCATAACGCCCTGGTGGTAGCGCCGACCGGTTCCGGCAAGACGCTCGCGGCGTTCCTGGCCGCGCTGGACCGGCTGGCGTTCGGGCCGCCGGCCGAGGATCCGAAGCTGCGCTGCCGGGTGCTGTATGTATCGCCGCTCAAGGCGCTGGGCGTGGACGTTGAGCGGAACCTGCGCGCGCCGCTGACCGGCCTGCGGCAGGAGGCGGTGCGCGCGGGTCTGCCGGAGCCTGATGTGCGGGTGGCGGTGCGTACCGGGGACACGCCCGCAGACGAGCGCCGGAGGTTCGGCACCAAGCCGCCGGACATCCTGATCACCACCCCCGAATCACTGTTCCTGCTGCTCACCTCGCAGGCGCGGGAGGCGCTGCGCGGCATCGAGACGGTGATCGTGGACGAGGTGCACGCGATCGCGGGGACGAAGCGCGGAGCCCATCTGGCGCTCAGCCTCGAGCGGCTCGACCTGCTGCTGAACGAACCGGCGCAGCGCATCGGCCTGTCGGCGACGGTCCGCCCGCCCGAGGAGGTGGCGAGCTGGCTCGGCGGCCCGCGCCCCGCCGTCGTGGTCGCGCCGCCGTCGGCGAAGACCTTCGATCTGAAGGTGGTCGTGCCGGTCGAGGACATGGCCGAGATCGCCGCGTTGGACGAGGATGCCGTCCCCGCCGAGGAGCGCGGTAGGCAGCGTTCCTCCATTTGGCCGCATGTGGAGCAGCGTGTGGCGGAGCTGATCGAGCAGCACACGTCGACGCTGGTGTTCGCCAACTCGCGGCGGCTGGCGGAGCGGCTGTGCAATCGGCTGAACGAGATCCGCTGGGCCGAGCTGAATCCGCCGGAAAAGCAGGAAAAGCCAGTTCAGGGCCGTCCGCCCGCCGAGCTGATGGGCGAGGCTGGCCAGGTTCAGGGCGTGCCGCCGCTGCTCGCGCGGGCGCACCACGGCTCGGTGTCGAAGGAGCAGCGCGCCGAGGTCGAGGAGGCGCTGAAGGCCGGAACGCTGCCCGCGGTGGTGGCGACGTCGAGCCTCGAGCTCGGTATCGACATGGGTGCCGTGGACCTGGTCGTCCAGGTGGAGTCGCCGCCTTCGGTCGCCTCGGGGCTGCAGCGCGTGGGCCGCGCCGGGCACCAGGTCGGCGCGGTCAGCCGCGGCGTGATCTTCCCGAAGTTCCGCGGGGACCTGCTGCAGGCGGCCGTGGTCGCGGAGCGGATGCGCGCCGGCCGGATCGAGTCGGTGCACGCGGTGCGCAATCCGCTGGACGTGCTGGCTCAGCAGATCGTCGCGATGGTCGCGGTCGACGGTTGGCTGACATCTGACCTGCTGTCGGCGATCCGCCGGGCCGCGCCGTTCACGACGTTGGCCGAGTCGGTGTTCGAGGCCGTGCTGGACATGCTCGCGGGCCGCTACCCGAGTGACGAGTTCGCCGAGCTGCGGCCGCGTCTCGTGTGGGATCGCGAGGCGGGTCGGGTCGAGGCGCGGCCGGGGGCGCAGCGGCTGGCCGTCACCTCGGGCGGCACGATCCCGGATCGCGGGCTCTACGGCGTCTTCCTGGTCGGGGATCAGAAGCAGGCCAAGCGGGTCGGCGAGCTCGACGAGGAGATGGTCTACGAGTCGCGGGTGGGCGACGTGTTCACCCTCGGCACCAGCTCGTGGCGGATCGAGGAGATCACGCACGACCGGGTGCTGGTCTCCCCGGCGCCCGGCCAGCCGGGCCGTCTGCCGTTCTGGCACGGCGACGCGCTCGGCCGCCCGCTCGAACTCGGCCGGGCCCTCGGCGCGTTCACGCGCGAACTCGGCGGGCTCGAAGCCGAGCAAGCGCACGTTCGGCTTCGTGAGGCGGGGCTCGACGACTGGGCTGCGGGCAACCTGCTCGCCTATCTGACGGAGCAGCGCGAGGCGACCGGCCTGGTCCCGGATGATCGGACGATCGTCGTCGAGCGCTTCCACGACGAGCTCGGTGACTGGCGGCTGGTCATCCACTCCCCCTTCGGCGCCCAGGTCAACGCGCCGTGGGCGCTGGCGATCGGCGCGCGGCTGCGCGCGATCCACGGGATGGACGCGCAGGTCATGCACGCGGACGACGGCATCGTGCTGCGTGTTCCGGACGCGGACTGGGATGAGGATTCGGATACGGCCCGGCCGGAGGCGGAGCTCGCGCGCTTCGCCGCCGAGGAGATCGAGCAGCTGGTGACGGACGAGGTGGGCGGCTCGGCGCTGTTCGCCTCGCGCTTCCGCGAATGCGCGGGGCGCGCATTGCTGCTGCCGCGCCGCAGGCCGAACGCGCGGGTACCGCTCTGGCAGCAGCGGCAGCGTGCCGCGCACCTGCTCTCGGTGGCGAGCAAGTTCGCGTCGTTCCCGATCGTGCTGGAGACGGTCCGGGAGTGCTTGCAGGACGTGTTCGACCTTCCTGGTCTGGTCGAGCTGCTCGGGGACATCGAGGCGCGGCGGGTGCGCATCGTCGAGGTGGAGACGCACGCGCCGTCGCCGTTCGCGAAGTCACTGCTGTTCGGCTACATCGCGCAGTTCATGTACGAGGGCGACTCGCCACTGGCCGAACGCCGAGCCGCCGCGCTGGCCGTGGACCCGTCTCTGCTCGCGGAGCTGCTGGGGCAGCCGGAGCTGCGGGATCTGTTCGACAACGAGGTCATCAACCAGCTCGAGGCCGAGCTGCAGCACCTCTCCCCGGAACGGCACGCCCGGGACGCCGAGGACGCGGCCGACCTGCTGCGTCTGCTCGGTCCGATGACGACGGCCGAGGCGCGGCTGCGCGGCGTCGCCGAGGAGTGGCTGATCGACCTCGGGCGGACCAAGCGGGCGATCCGGGTCCGGATCGCGGGCGAGGAGCGCTGGGCGGCGATCGAGGACGCGGGCCGGCTGCGCGATGCGCTGGGCTGCCCGCTGCCGGTGGGCATCCCGGAGGCGTTCACCGAGCCGATGCCGGATCCGCTCGGCGACCTCGTGGCCAGATACGCGCGGACGCACGCGCCGTTCGCCGTCGAGGACGCGGCGGCGCACTTCGGGCTCGGCATCGCCGTGCTCAGGGCGACCTTGGAGCGGCTGGCGGCGCAGCAGCGCGTGGTGCGCGGCGGCTTCCGGCCGGACACGGCCGGCGAGCAGTGGTGCGATGCCAGAGTTCTGCGAAGGCTGCGGCGGCGAACGGTCGCCGCGCTGCGGGAGCAGGCCGAGCCGGTGGCGCCGGCGCTGCTGGCCAGGATGCTCCCCGCGTGGCACGGCGTCATCGCGACGAGCGGCGGCGAGGGCTCGGCCCAGCCGAAGCTGCGCGGCGTGGACGGCGTGCTGCGCGCGGTCGAGCAGTTGGCCGGGTATCCGGTTCCGGCCTCGGCGCTCGAGCGGCTGATCCTGCCTGCGCGGGTGGCCGACTATCAGCCCGCGATGCTCGACGAGCTGACCTCCGGCGGCGAGGTCTCGTGGACGGGAGCCGGTGCGCTGGCCGTGGACGACGGCTGGGTCTCGCTGGCGCCCGCGTCGATCGCGCCCGCCGTGCTGCCGGAGCCGCTGCCGGTCGACGGCTTCGGCGAGCTGCACCGCAGGATCCTCACGGAGCTCGCCGGTGAGAACGCGCTGTTCTTCCGCGGTCTCATGTCGCGACTCGATGAGCAGGGCGTCCAGGCAACCCCGGAGAAGGTGCTGGACGCGCTGTGGGAGCTGCTGTGGGCAGGCCATCTGACGAACGACACGCTCGCCCCGATGCGCTCGCTGCTCGGCGCGGGCAAGACGGCGCACCGCGCGAAACGCCCGACGCCGCGCGGTAGGTACGCCTCACTGCGGTTGTCCGCCCCGCTGCCGGGCGCCGAGCAGTCGTTGACCACGGTTCAGGCAGGTCGAGCCGCGGGCCGGTGGTCGCGCGTGCGTCGCCTGGCCTCTGCGCCGATCCCGGGCGGCACCTCGAACGGATCGTCGGGCGCAGGGGTGGACGGTTCATCGGAGCGTTCGTCCGGAGCGGGCCCCTCAGGGCATTCGTCTGCCACGGGCTCGTCGGGGCGTTCCGCCGCCGCGAGCTCATCGGGGTCGGGGCGTTCGTCCGCGGCGGCCTCGTCAGGCCTGTCGCCGGCTCAGCTGGCGCAGGTCGCGCAGATCCAGGCCGAGGTATTGCTGGACCGGTACGGCCTGGTGACCAGGGGCTCGGTCGGCGCGGAACGCAGCGGGGTCGGCGCGCTGGGGAATTTCTCCGCGGCATACCGGGTGCTTTCAGCGTTCGAAGAGGTCGGGCGGGTGCGGCGCGGCTACTTCGTGGACGGGCTCGGTGCGGCGCAGTTCGCGGCGGACGGTGTCGTGGACCGGCTACGTGCGGAACCGAGCGGCTTCGGCGGCCGCGGCAAGGGCAAGGAGCAGCCAGCGACGATCGTGCTGGCCGCGACCGATCCGGCGAACGCATACGGCGCGGCGGTCGACTGGCCGCATCGGCCGGATGCGGCGGCGGACGGCGGGAGCGGCCAACCGGCGAAGCTCGGGCACCGTCCTGGGCGGAAGGCAGGAGCGCTGGTCGTGCTGCACGACGGCCAGCTCGCCTGGTACGTCGAACGCGGCGGCCGCACGGTCCTGACATTTCACGCCGACCCCGAAGTGCTGGAGGTGGCGGCGCGCGCGCTGGCCGATTCGGTGCGCTCGGGCCGGGTCGGCGCGCTGACGGTCGGGGCGGTCGACGGCGTGCCGGTGCTCTCAGGCGACGGTACGTCCCGTGGTCCGGCGGCGCTACTGATCAAAGCCGGGTTCTCGCTGACGCCGCAGGGATTGCGGTTGCGCGGGTAACCGGAGCGACCAACAGAACAACGGCCGTCAGCCGAGGGCGAGCTTGCCTGCGACGCTCACGATCAGGAGGGAGACGACACCGAAAAAGACCTTGCGGATGAAGGCCGAGCCGCGTGTCGTGGCGAGCGCGGTGCCGATGAGCGCGCCGCTCAGGTTGCACGCGGCCATGGCGATCGCCAGGCCCCAGGCGACGGATCCGTTCGGGGCGAACACGATCAGCGCGCCGAGGTTCGTGGCGCAGTTGACCACCTTCGCGATCGCCGACGCCCTGACGAACTCGAAGCCGACAGCGCCGACGAGGAAGAAGATGAGCAGGGAGCCGGTGCCCGGTCCGGCCATGCCGTCCCAGAATCCGATGACCAGTCCGCCGGCGGCCATCACGCCTATGCGGACGAGTGTCGCGTCGCCGAAGCGCAGGTCCTCAACCAGGCCGAGGGTCTTGTTGCGCCACAGGTAGATGCCAATCGCGACCATTGCGACCAGGACGATCGCGTCCAGGACGGTGGCGGGCATGAGGCTCGCGGCGTGCGCTCCGGTGAGTGAGCCGAGGAGCGCGACGAGCGCCATCGGGCCGGCTTCGCGCCAGTCGACGCGCGTGCGCCGAAGGTAGCGGCCTGCGGCGGTGCTCGTGCCGACGATGGAGGCGACCTTGTTCGTGCCGAGGGCGATCACCGGCGTGCGCGGCATCAGGAACAGCAGCGCCGGCAACTGGATCAGTCCGCCTCCGCCGACCATCGCGTCCACGCAACCCGCAACCAGCGCCGCCACGCAGACGAAGGCGATCCCGAACACGTCGAGATGGGCGAACAGGGCGCCGTGCACGAAAGTCTTCCCCCCAGCGGGCTCGAACAGCGGACTCGAACAGTGGATTCGTATGGCGGATTCGTATGGCGGCAGCAGGCCGCCTCGGATTCAATCACACTGCGGGAAGCAACCGACAGGCAGCGCGAAGTAGCCAGCCCCCCGAGCGGGGGGGGGAAAAGGG
>NZ_JAGSOH010000174.1 GCF_018139625.1 Actinospica acidithermotolerans
ACACCCGGCCACACCCACAGCCAGCACACCACCCACAGCCACCGACGCCACCAAACGCACGAGCCGAGGACGACAGAACGATGAATACATGACGATCCCTTTCAGAAGGACGACGACGGTGTCGGTGTCATGGAGCGATGGAGCCGCGGCTGGTCCGACAACGGTTGACGGGAGATGAAATGTTTCAGAGATGGTGCCGCGAGGTTAGCTCCGGCCCCCATGACCGTCAAGGCACCACAGGCGGCTTCCGCCCGCCGGATGAGGCGAGCGCATGTCGTCCACCTGCCCGTATGGTGCCCTGAGCTGTGGCTCGAACCCGCCGGTCACACATCGCAACGATATGGAAACGACGGGTTGAACGGTTTCAATCCGGCCCGGATTCCAAGATCGACTGATTGAAACGATTTCACTGTCCCGAGGATCGTCCTCGTCCTCGTCCCCGCCACGCGGAGCACCGGCGTCGGCGGCTTCACGGATCGCGCGCACTCGGCGTGGCGGTCATCGGCTGGACCGGGCTCTTCCCGGGTCTGGAAACACCACAGCCGGGTGCGCGCACTCCACGTCCCGCGCACCCGGCTGCGTATCTCCCCCTTTCGGCGTCACATACGGAAGACGCCGAAGCCGAAGGGCCGTACCGCCACCGCCGACTCCCCGAGCTCCACGCCGGCGCCGCGCACGAGGGTGGCGGCGGCGAACTCCGGGCGGTCGTGGCGCAGGTCGACGCGCCGGTCCGACGGGTTGACGACGACGAGGAAGCGGCCGCCGCGGACGTAGGCCAGCGGGTAGCCGTCGTTCAGGATCTCGAGGCTGCCGGCCGGACCCAGGTCCGCGGCGTTCTCCCGCCTCAGCGCGATCAGGTCCCTGACGAGGTTGAGCAGCGAGGTCTCGTCGGCGCGCTGGGTGGCGACGTCCGGACGGTCGTCGGCCGGGTCGACGGGGAGGTAGATGCGGTCGGGCGCCGCGGCCGAGAAGCCGGCGTTCTCGGTGCGGTCCCACTGCATCGGGGTGCGCGATCCCGCGCGGTTGTAGCGGGGGCCGAGGACGCTGCCTTCCTTCTCGGGGATCTCGGGCAGGTAGCGCATGCCGATCTCGTCGCCGTAGTAGATGGCGGGGACGGTCGGGAAGGTGAGCTGGAAGGCGAACACCGCCGGCAACTGCTCCGCGGTACGCGGCCCGCAGTGCAGGCGGGCGAAGTCGTGGTTCGCCGTCGGCAGGATGGCGTGGCCGGGCTCGCCGATCGCCTTCACGGTGCGCTCGTAGGCTGCCAGGAACGTGGCGGCGCTGCCCTCGCCCTCCGCCGCGAAGTAGCAGGGGCCCGGTTCGTGCTCCTCGTCGACGGTGCCCGTGCCGGGGGCCGTCTGGAAGAGCGAGCGGTACGGCAGGCCCCAGCCCTCCCCGCCGAACTGCAGGAAGAAGTCCGCGTCGAAGCCCGCGGGTACGGCGACGGCCGGGTCGCCCCACTCCGCCAGCAGCACGGCGCCGGGGTGCTCGGCGTCGAGCCAGGCGCGCAGCCCGGTCCACAGCTTGCCGGTCTCCACGAAGCCGGGGTCGTCCTTGACCAGCGAGGACGCCATGTCGACGCGGAATCCGGCGACGCCGTAGCCGAGCCAGTGGGTCATGATCTCGCGCAGCGCGGCACGGTTCGCGCGCGGGCCCTCGGCGTCGACGGGCTGGCGCCAGGGCTCGTCCGGGTTCTGCCGCGCGTAGCCGAAGTTGAGGCCGGGCTGGGAGTCGAAGAAATTGGGGAGGTAGCCGCCCGGCCGGCTGCCGGGCGACGCGACGAAGCCGGACGGGAGGGCGCCGTCCGCCTCGTCGGCGGCGCCGTCCGTCCAGATGTAGCGGTGGTCGTCCGGGTCGTCGGCCGCGGCGAGGAACCACGGGTGCAGATCCGACGTGTGGCCCGGCACGAGGTCGAGCAGGACCCTGATGCCGCGTTCGCGGGCCTGCCCGACCAGCGCGGCCAGGTCCTCGTTCGTGCCGTAGCGCGGGGCGATGGTCAGGTAGTCGGACACGTCGTACCCGGCGTCGCGCATCGGGGAGGCGAAGCACGGGTTGAGCCAGAGGGCCGTGACCCCGAGCCACGCGAGGTGGTCGAGGCGCGCGGCGATGCCGCGCAGGTCGCCGATGCCGTCCCCGTCCGAGTCCGCGTAGGACTGGGGGTAGATCTGGTAGAGGACGGCATCGGCGAGCCAGCCGGGTGCGGTGGACGCGGTCACGAGTGCGGTCGGACCTTTCGGGGCGTGGTGCTGGGCGAGATGGGCAGGTGGTGCGGGGGCCGGGACGGCGGGACCGGGGCCTCAGCCCTTGACCGCGCCGGCGGTGAGTCCGGAGACGACCGCCTTGCGGAAGACGAGGACCAGGATGGCGATCGGGAGCATCGCCACCGCCGAGGCGGCGAAGATGGTTCCGTAGGGGATGGTGAACTGGCCGCCGAACAGGGCGATGCCGACCGGGATCGTCCGGTACCGGTCCTCGTTGTCCAGTGTCAGGGCGACGATGAACTCGGTCCAGGCGGCGACGAAGGTGAACACTCCCGCGGTGAACACGCCGGGCAGCGCCTGCGGCAGGATCACCCGGACCACGGTGCGGATCGGTCCCGCGCCGTCCACCCGCGCGCTCTCCTCCATGGCCTTGGGGATGCCGAGGAAGAAGTTGCGCAGGATCCAGATGGCGAACGGCAGCATCAGCGCCGTGTACGACAGGATCAGGCCCTGATAGCTGTTCAGCCAGCCGATGTCGCGCAGCAGCAGGTACAGCGGCGCGACGACGGCGATGGTCGGGAACAGCGAGATCATCAGCAGCGCGGTCATGATCGCCGTCTTGCCGCGCATCGGGAGCCGGGCGAGCGCGTACCCGGCGAAGGTGCCGAGGGAGAGCACGAGCCCGGTCGTGCAGACGGCCACGATCACGGAGTTGCGCACGTACGTGCCGAAGCTGTAGTTCGTGAACGCGTTGCCGTAGTTCGAGGTCGTCAGGTGCGGCGGCACCGCGGCGGCCGAGGTGATGTCCACCGGGCTCTTGAAGGACGCGGCGACCATCCAGTACAGCGGCAGCGCGACGAACGCGGCGACGAGCAGGGCCGCGATGTTCGTGCCGAGGTTCTTTCTGCGGCGTCTGGCCATGATCAGTCCTCCTGCTCGCCGACCTGGGTGCGGAATACCTTGAGGAACAGCAGGCAGACCACCAGCACGATGAACGCGGTGCTGGCCGCGATCGCGGCGCCCGGACCGAAGAGCACGTCGTTGAACAGCACCTTGTAGCCGAGCAGCGCGAGCGACTCGGTGCTCGTGCCGGGGCCGCCGCCGGTCAGCACGTACGGCAGGTCGAACAGCCCGAAGGCCTGCAGGATGCGGAACATCACGGCCACGGCGAGCGCCGGGCGCAGCAGCGGCAGCCGCACCTTCCAGAAGGTCTGCCAGCCGTTCGCGCCGTCGATGCGGGCCGCCTCGACGACCTCGCCCGGCAGCATGACCAGGCCGGCCAGCACCATGATCGCGACGAACGGCGTGGTCTTCCAGACGTCCGCGACGCCCATGGCCACAGCGGCCTGCGTCGGGGTGCCGAGGACGTTGAGGTTGTGCACGCCGACCGCGTTCATGATGGCGTCGAAGACGCCGTAGACGCCGTTGTAGATGTACGACCACAGCTGCGCCGACACGACCGTGATCAGCGCCCACGGCAGCAGGAGCAGCGCCATCAGCCACGCGCGCGCGTGGGTGAGCCGCTCGAGCACGAGCGCGATCAGCGTGCCGAGGATCATCTCGACCGTCACCGTGACGACGGTGTAGATCGCGGTGAACTCGAGGTCGTGGATGTAGCGCGCCGAGTGGAACAGGATCGAGTAGTTGTTCCCGGTGAACCCGTTGAGCTGGAAGCCGCTCCCGGTCACGTTCACGTTGCTGAACGACATCGCGATCGAGAAGCCGATCGGGAAGATCATCACGGCGAACACGAGCAGGAGGGCCGGGGACGCGAAGCCCCAGCCGAGGCGGGCGGCGGAGCGTCGCATGGCGCCGCGACGCGGCCGGCGGCTTGCGCCGTCGGCCGCGCGCGTCTCGCGGGGCCCGCGAGTATCGACGACGGTCATCGAGGGATCACAGTCCGTTGCTCTGCAGGGCCGTGTCGATCTGGCTCGAGGCCGCGGACAGGGCGGCCGAGGGGCTCGTCGAGCCGGACAGCGCCGCGTTGACGTTGTTGTAGATCGCCTCGCTCACCTGCGAGTACTGCGCCACGAAGGAAGGACGGGCGTTGAGCTTGTTCTTCGCGGCGACCGGGAAGGCCGGGTTGGTGGCCTGGACCGCGGAGTTCTGCAGCACGCTCGCGACGGTCGGGATCTCGCCGCCCTGCTCGGCGATGATGGTCTGCGCCTCGGTGCCGGTCATCCACTTCAGGAAGTCGACGTCCGCGGCCAGGTACTTGCTGTGCGGGTTGACGTACAGGTTCCAGCCGCCGGTGACGGAGTAGCCCGGGCTGGACTGGCCGGCGAAGCTCGGCAGGTTCACGACGCCGACGTCGCCCGCGACCTTCGAGGTGGAGCCGTTCGAGTCCGCGTACGCGTAGGTCCAGTTGCGCAGGAACGCAACCTGGCCGGCGGTGAACAGCGACTCGGACTGCTGCTCCTGGAAGGTGGTGATCGCGGACGGGGAGACGCCCGAGGTGATCAGGCCCCGCATGTAGGTCAGCGCCTTGGTGTCGGCCGGCGAGTCGATGGTGGCCTTGGTGCCGTCGGAGCTGACCGTCGAGCCGCCGGCGTCGGCCGCGAACTCGGTGAAGTCGCAGGTCAGACCCTCGTACGAGTCGAACTGCGCGGCGAAGCCGTACTTGACGAGGTTGTCCTTCTGCAGGGTCTCGGCCTCGGACTGCAGCTGCTCCCAGGTGGTCGGGACCGGCAGGTGGGCCTTGGCCAGCAGGTCCTTGCGGTAGAACAGGAACGCGTTGTCGGTGAACAGCGGGACCGCGTAGGTGCTGCCCTTGTAGGTCAGGCTGGTGACCAGCCCGTTGGAGAAGGTGTTCCAGTAGGAGGAGTCGAAGTACGAGTTCAGCGGCAGCGCGAGGCCCTGCTTGCCGAACTGCGCGGGCCACACCACGTCGCCGTTGTAGACGTCGAAGCTGCTCGATCCGCCCGATATCTGGGTGATCAGCGTCGAGCGGTAGGTGTCCGAGTCGCTCGGCGCCTGCTCCAGGTTGACCTTGATGTTCGGGTAGGCCTTCTCGAACGCGGCGATCAGGGTCTTGCGCACGTCCGTCGAGGTCGGGCCGAACTGGTTGGCGAACCAAGTGATCGTGCCCGAGGCCGAGCCGGTGGCGGCCGGCGCCGCCGTCGATCCCGAGGACGAGGAGCAGGCGGTGGACAGAGCGAGCACGGCTGCCGCGGTCACGGCGGTGGCCGCGTTCCTGCGCTTGTTCGACAGAATTCTCATCGATCGCTTCCTTGCGATTCGGGCGGCTGGTCAGGCCGCGAGAGTTGAGGGTCGTGGTGCGGGCGGATGGTGCTTCGACAGCAGCGGGGCGCGGACGGTCGCCCGGAGGACCAGGCAGGCCGCGCCGCGCGTCCACATGTCGTCGTCCACCGGGTCGACCAGGACGGTGCAGTCGGCCGCGGCGGTCGAGAATGCGTGGTGGGACAGCGCCTCGTGCACGGCCGGCCGCAGCAGGTCGTACACGGAGACACCCTCGCCGGCCAGGATCACCAGCTCGGGGTTGATCAGGTTGCACAGGGTGGCCAGTCCCCGGCCGAGGGCGTCGCCCGCGGCGGCGAAGGCCGCGCGGACGGCGCGGACCTCGGCGGTGGCCGGCTCGGCGCGGGCCAGCGCCGCGGCCGCCTCGATGTCGGCCAGCGGCAGGCCCACGTGGCCGAGCCGGGCGAGCACGGACCCCGAGCAGGCCAGCGCCTCCAGGCAGCCGCGCCGGCCGCAGGTGCAGACCGGCCCGGCCGGGTCGATCGGGATGTGGCCGAACTCCGCGGCCAGCCCGGTCGATCCGGTGAACAGCGCGCCGCCGACGAGCAGCCCGCAGCCGATGCCGGCACCGATGGTGACGACGGCGAAGGTGCCGTTCTCGCGTCCGGCGCCGAACCAGTGCTGCGCCACCACCAGGGCATTGACATCGTTGCCGACGACCACCGGAAGCCCGGTGGCGGCGGCGATCGGCGCGGCGACCGCTACGTCGCGCCAGCCGAGGATGCCCGAGTAGCGGCAGATCCCGGACTCGGCGTCCACGTGCCCGCCGAGGCCCACGCCGACGCCGAGCGTGCGCGCGGCGCCGTCCGGGAACCCGGCGAGCAGCCGGCGCACCAGGCGCCCGGCGGCGGTGAGCGCCGTCTCCGGCGCGCATCCGTCGATCTGCAGCTCGGCCCGGGCGAGCACCCGGGCGCCCATGTCGGTGACGACCCCGGAGACCACGCTGGGCGCGATCTTCAGGCCCACCACCAGATGCCGCTCGAGGTTGACGCTCAGCAGCCGCTGCGGCCGGCCGGGACCGGCGGCCGGACCGGCCTCGGCCTCCTCGCGGATGTAGTCGGCCTCGAGCAGCGGCGGCAGCAGCCGGGTGACCGTGGAGGGCGAGAGGCCGAGCCGCGCGGCGAGCCCCGAGCGGGAGATCGGTCCCGCGGTGAGCACCTGCCCGAAGATCTCCGCGCGGGTCGCCTCGCCGAGCAGTTCGCTCGCTCTCATGGCAACCCCCCTCGGCCGTGTTTGGTCGTTCCGTTTCCGGTTACCCGGATGTCACGGAGTATGGCGCGGGGGATTTTCGTGAGTCAAGAAATAAAATCGACGTCATCGAAGCGTGATGTTCGCGCGACCGGGCGGTGATCTGAGTCAGGGGACGAAAACTCAGGGTTCGAACCAAGCCGCCGAGCACCGGAGGAACTACGGCTGATCTGCGCCGACCGCGTCGCGGATGACCAGGCAGGCCGCGCCGCGCGCCCACAGCGCGTCGTCGGTCTCGTCGACGATGAGCTCGCAGTCCACGGCCGCGGTCGAGAAGGAATGCGCCCGCCACGCCCGCGTGCACGCGTCACCGAAGAGGTCGAAGGCGCCGGCCCGCTCGCCCGCGAGCACGATCCGGCCGGGGTTGACGAGATTGCACAGGGTCGCCAGCCCGCGGCCGAGCGCCGTGCCCATCGCCTCGAACGCGCTCTTCGCGATCTGATCGCCGCGCCGGGCCGCCGCGACCGCCTCCTCGATGCCCACGCTGCGGCCGCCGTTCTCGGCTATCCGGCGCAGCACGGCGTCGTCCGAGGCGATCGTCTCCAGGCATCCGCGGTTGCCGCAGGTGCACTCGGGCCCGTCGATCAGCATCGGGATATGCCCGAGCTCCCCGGCCAGTCCGCCGGCCCCGGTGACCAGTTCGCCGCCGAGGAACAGCCCGCAGCCGACGCCCGGCCCGACGGTCACGAGCGCGAAGCCGTCCAGGCCGCGGCCGGCGCCGAACCAGCGCTCTGCGACGGCGAGCGCGTCGACGTCGTTCGCCGCGACCGTCGGCAGGCCGGTGGCGGCGGCCAGCGGCGCGCTGACGTCGACGCCGGTCCAGCCCAGCACGCCGGAGCGCACGACGCGCCCCTCCCCCGCCGCGACGTGCCCGCCGAGCCCGACGCCCACGCCGATCAGCTTCTCGCGCGTCTCCGGGTGCCCGGCGAGCAGATCCCAGACCACCGCCGCGGCGGCCGAGAGCGCGGCGGACGGGTCGTGGCCCGCCGTGAGCGGCCGGGCCCGCTGGTCGATCACCTGCGCGCGCAGGTCGGTCAGCACGCCGGTGACCGCGCCCGGCCCGATCTTCACGCCGATCGCCGCGCGCCGGTCGGCGGCCACCTCGAGCAGCCGCTGCGGACGGCCGATGCCGCCGGACTGCTCCCCGGCCTCCGCGACGTAGCCGGCCTCGATCATCGGGTTGACGACCTTGGTGACCGTGGACTGGGACAGGCCGCTGCGCTGCGCCAGCTGCGTGCGGGAGAGCGGCCCGGCGGTGAGGATCTCGGCGAACAGGCGGCCGCGCGTCATGTCCGCGCCGCGGTCCGCGGCGCGCGGGCGCGGCGGGACGGCGAACCCGATCGTGAGCCGCTCCCTGCTGTCCGTCATGAGCCGCTCTCCACCTGTCCGGATGCCGATGACATACTTTCCGCGGTCATGATAAGGCGCGCGGACCTGCCGCGCCGTCCGCGTCCACACACAGCCCGATCGGGATCACCGTCGTCAGGCGGGATTTTGTTTCTTGACAAGAGAAATTAGCTCGGCCACACTCTCATCCGCGCGCACAGCGGAGTGCGCCGCTCCCCGGCCTGGAGGCGTCAAGGATGAACATCTCCCGTCGAGCACTGCTGCGCGGAAGCGGCGTCGCCGCAGCGGGCACGTTGACGGCACTCGCTATCGGGGGCCGCCGCCCCGCGGTGCCGCTGAACGTGGCGCTCGCCGCCGCGACTCTGCCGGTGACCAGTCGCAACAGCGTATACACCCGTTCCGGGCCAGGCCCGCAGTACTGGTCGCCGTACAGCTGGAACTACACGAACAACGCCACGCTCACCGAGAGCGTGTGGCAGCAGAACATCACCTGGGTCGCGGACAACCTCGCGCCCTACGGCTACACGATGTGCTGCACCGACGGCTGGGTCGACTACACCCAGACGACGAACTCGAACGGCTACATCACCAGCTACAGCGACGCGTGGACCCATGACTGGGCCTACTACGTCAGCTACCTCGGAAGCCTGGGGATGAAGCTCGGCGTCTACTACAACCCGCTGTGGGTGGCCGCGAGCGCCGTCAAGGACACCTCGATCACGGTCGTCGGCACGAGCATCCCCGTCGCCGACATCGTCACCTCCGGCGACGTGCTCAACTCCGACGACGAGATCTACTGGGTCAACGTCGCCGCGAACGGCGCCAAGGAGTACGTCCAGGGCTACGTGAACTACTTCAAGAACTTGGGCGTCGCCTTCCTGCGCACCGACTTCTGGTCCTGGTACGAGTCCGGCTACGACGCGAACATCGGCACCGTCGGCGTCGACCACGGGAGCGCCGACTACGCCACCGCCCTGTCCTGGGTCGACGAGGCGGCCGGCGACGGCATCGAGATCAGCGTCGTGATGCCGAACCTCTTCAACAACGCCGCCAACGAGATCCTCTACGGCGACTCCGTCCGCATCGACGCCGACATGACCACCGGCAGCTGGTCCTGGCTCAGCGGCGGCCGGCAGACCTGGCAGAACGACTGGAGCCAGTGGTACAACCCCTTCTGCGGATTCACCGGCTGGGCGCACCTGTCCGGCCGCACCGGACTGATCCTCGACGGCGACTTCCTCGCGATGAGCACCTTCTCCGACACCGCGGAGAAGCAGACCGCGATCAACCTTTTCACGATCGCCGGATCGCAGCTCGCGATCACCGACCGCGTCGACACCATCGGCGGCGACATCGACCTGTGGCAGAACTCGGCGGTCCTCGGCCTGCGCAGGCAGGGCCTCGTCGGCAAGCCGTACTTCTACAACAGCGACATGTACTCCTCCGACTCCGGCTCCCGCGACACCGAGCGCTGGGCCGGCCAGCTGCCGGACGGCTCGTGGGTCGTCGCGCTGTTCAACCGCAACGACTCCAGCACGGTCACCAAGACGATCAGCTTCAGCGGCGATCTCGGCATCTCCGGCACGGCCACCGTATACGACCTCTGGAACGCGACCACGTCCACCGCGCAGACCCAGATCTCCACCGCGCTCTCCCCGCACGCCTCCCAGCTCGTGCGCGTGGTCCCGAACGGCCGCACCGTCAACACGTACCAGGCGGCGTTCGCCAACTGGGGCGGCGGCGCGATGTTCAACAACAACCACACCGGCTACGCCGCGATGGGCTTCGTCGACAACCTCCAAGCCGCCAACGCCGGCGCCTCCGTCACCTTCGCCGTAGACGCCCCGACCGCCGGCACCTACACGATCACCTACCGGTACGCCAACGGCTCCGGCTCCACGAGCACGATGACCGTGGGCGTCGGCGACGAGCCCGGCAACGTGGTCATGTCCCCGGTCACCGTGAACTTCCCGAGCCTCGACACCGCCTGGACCACCTGGGGCTCCGTCACCGGCACCGTGACCCTGACCGGCGGAACCAACCTCATCACCGTGGCCCGCACGAGCACCGACGCCGGCGCGATCAACCTGAACTACATCACCGTCAACAACATGCCCTCGACGCCCACGATCTCCTCGATCTCCGCAAGCTCCGCGGCGGCCGGCGCGAAGGTCACGATCACCGGCACCCACTTCGGCGCCACCCAGGCCGGCCGCTACGTCACCTTCAGCGACAACGGCATCAACTGGGGCGCCCCCGTCGACCAGGCGCTGTTCACCATCGACAGCTGGAGCGACACGTCCATCACCTTCACGGTGCCGGAACCCTCCGGCCCGGGCAACGAGTGGGCCGTCGCCGCGGGGACGACAGCCACCGTCACGGTCACGAACAGCGCGGGCACGTCGAACAGCGTGTCGCTGACGATCGCGTAGGACTCGCCCCGCCTGCTGCCCCCGAAGCCGCTTCGGGGGCAGCGGTTCGTGGTGCAGTCGCACCTCGAACGGATCAGCCGAAGTGTCACCGGGCGCCACGGGACACATAAGAAGATGGTGATCAGAACCGTACGTAACCTCGTACTCCTCACGGCGCTGGCCCTCGGCGCCACGGTCGTCCCCATCGGAACGGCCAGTGCCGCCGGGACCGTCGGCCGTCAGGCGCCCCCACCCTCCAGCCTTTGCGGCCTGGAGGATCTGGGCGGCGATCCCCTGACGCTGGAGGTGCTGCAGGGCGCTTGCGCATCGGCCCGGGCGGCTGCGGGGGCCGTCGAGTCGGAAGCGGGCAGTTTCGCGTTGCGCCCGGTTTCGGTGACGGAGGCGGTTCTCTACAACGACTGCACCCTGGGGCTCCTACCCGGCCCGTGTGATCGCTATTTATAGGTGCCACCAGCACTATCGCCTCCGGATCGGGGAGGCTCTAGGGTGAGTACGTGGCATCAGCGGCGCCGGGGCCGGTGCGGTTCAGCACGGCCGGGCTTCCCGACGGGCAGCGCATCGCGAAGTGGGAGGAGCACAACGCCGATGCGCTGATCGGGCTGCGCTGCAGTTCGCTCGACGAGCGGACCTTGGAGGCCACGGAGATCAACCTGCAGCTGCCCAATGTGCAGCTTGCGCGGGTGATGGCGCCTTCGCACATGGTGGAGCGGAACGCCTCGATCATTCGGCGAGTGCCTTCGGACGCCATCGCGTGCTACTTCATGCTGGTCGGAGACTCGTTCTTCTATCACGATGACGGCGTCCGCACGCTCGGGCCCGGGCAGATGGTGATCTGCGATGCCGACCGGCCGTTCGTGCGGGGGTTCTCGCACGGGCTCGACGAGCTGGTGCTGAAGGTGCCGCGGGCGTACTTCAGCGCGGCTGCCGGGGTGGACTCGCTGGCGGAGCCGCGGACGCTGGATTTCGCGCGGGGGGACGTGCGGGCGCCGGCCTTGGCGCGGCTGGTCGGG
>NZ_JAGSOH010000175.1 GCF_018139625.1 Actinospica acidithermotolerans
CACCCCATCCCATCCCGTCCCATCGACAAGGAGAACCATGTCCACGACAGCCCGAAGATTCACGGCGAGACAATCAGGACTCGCCCAAGCCGTCGGCGCCAGCCTGATCGGCACGACGATCGAGTGGTACGACTTCTTCCTCTACTCCCTCGCCTCCGCGACCGTGTTCGCCGCGGTGTTCTTCCCCACCACCGACCGGCTCACCGGCACCCTGCTCTCCTTCGCCACCTACGCCATCGGATTCGCCGCCCGGCCCCTCGGCGCGCTCGTGTTCGGCCACTTCGGCGACCGGCTCGGACGCAAGAGACTCCTCGTCATCAGCCTGGTCACCATGGGCGCGGCCACCGCACTGATCGGCGCGCTGCCCACCTACGCCACCGCCGGGGTGTGGGCCCCGATCCTGCTGACCGCCCTCCGGCTAATCCAGGGTTTCGCCCTCGGCGGCGAATGGGGCGGGGCCGTGCTGCTGGTCGCCGAACGCGGCGAGGCCAAGCGCCGCGGCTTCTGGACCTCCTGGCCCCAGGGCGGCGCGGCGCTCGGCTTCGTGCTCGCAGCGCTCGCGCTCACCGTCATCTCCCACACCCAGACCACCGCCCAGGTCCTCGACTGGGGCTGGCGCATCCCCTTCCTCGCCTCCGCCGTGCTCGTCGCGATCGGACTGTGGCTGCGCCTCTCGCTCGAGGAATCCCCCGTCTTCTGGCAGGCCCAGGCCGAGGTACGCGCGTCCGGCACCGCCGAACCCTCACCGCTGGTCGGCGTGCTGCGTCACCACTGGCGCGACGTGCTCGTGGCCATCGGCATCCGGATGGCCGAGAACATCTCCTTCTACATCGTCGGCACGTTCGTCATCGACTACGCCGTTCTCAAACTCGGCCTGAACCAGACCGACGTGCTCAACTGCGTGCTGATCGCCGCGACCGTCGAGTTCTGCGCCATCCCCTGCTGGGGCGCACTCTCGGACCGCCTCGGGCGCAAACCCGTCTACCTGATCGGCTCGATCGGCATGGGCATCTGGGCCTGGATCTTCTTCGGGCTCATCGACACGAAGAACTACACCGTCATCGCCCTAGCCATCGTCGTCGCACTGCTGCTGCACAGCGCCATGTACGCGCCCCAGGCCGCCTACGTCTCCGAGATGTTCGGCACCCGCATGCGCTACTCCGGCGCCTCCATCGGCGCCCAACTCGCCTCCCTCGCCGCCGGCGCACCCGCGCCGCTGATCGCCGTCGCCCTGCTCAAGGACTACGGCACCTCCACCCCCATCGCGCTCTACCTGTCCGCCGCGTGCGTGATCACCACGGTCACGCTGCTGTTCGCCAAGGAGACCAAGGGCCGAGACCTCACCGCCGTCACCCCCGGCTCCGGCTCCGCCTACCCGCCATCGATCCTCGCCGAGCCCGTCACCGAAGCATGATCCAACCCGCGTGGCGCCGGCGTCCCCGTACCGTCGCCACGCGGGCAACTCCCCCGCGCGTCAGTCAGGTGCGGCGCGCGACGGGGAGATACCGGGAAGGCCCGAGACCTGCGCTTGTTGTCAGCGAAGTCTTTTCGTGTTGAGTCGGAGGCCTTTTGGTTTTGAAGTGCGCTGTTCAGCGGACAGTAGGCGCTGTAGTGAACGGTGCCCCGTGGGCCTGTTATTAAGCATTACGTTGCCGTCGGCTGCTCGTCGTACTTGGGCTGCACCTCAGTCCGTCCCGCTCAGGCCGTCGTCACCATGACATACGGCGCATTGGCCGAGGCTTCGCGGGAGTTGAGGATGACGGCGAGGCCGGCTGTGGGCTGGTAGAGGCCGAGGGTGATGCGGCCGGGGGTGGCGGCGGTGAGGTAGGCGGTGACGTCGAGGGCTAGCCAGGCCTTTGTCGTCGTGGCCGTCGCGGTGCCTAGGGCCCGGCCGAGTGCGGGCTGGGTCGACCAGGTGATGCCGGATTCGGTCCAGGTGGCGTCGTCGACCTCGTACGCGGTCAGGGTGGTGGAGGTGCCGCCGCTGTCGGATACGTACCCGTAGACCATGAGCGTCGCGGCGGTGATGGTGGCGCCGGTCAGGGCGGTCGTGTCGAAGGACAGGTAGGAGCACCGGGAGTAGCCGCTGCTGGTGGTGCCGGTGTTCTTGACGACGAGCGTGCTCGCGGTCCCGTAGTTCACGCTCGCGTAGGTGCCGTCGCGGGTGTAGGCGTCGGCCACCGGCGGCAGGTCCGTCGTGGTGACCGAGTAGGCGGCGTGCTCGGTGACGCCGGCGGTCCCGGTCAGTGCGACTGTCGCGGTCAACGCCGTGCTGCTCGCGCCGGCGGTGACGGTGGAGTCCGCGCTTAGGACGCTGCCACCGCCAGCGATCTGGACGGTGACGCTCGTGCCGGTCTGAGTGGGGTCGCTGACGGCGAGTTCGAGGCGGCCGCCGGTCTGGCGCAGCACGACCGAGCACGGCGCGCTAGCGGTGATGACCCCGGCCGTTCCGGCGGCGAAGAAATTCGCGGCAGTCAGGCCGAGCTTCGGGCAGGTGACCGCCTGGACCGTGGCGGTGTTGGAGAGCACGAATACCGTGGGCTGGGCGGCACGCGCGGCGGTCTGGGCGGTGGTGAATCCGGGCAGCAGCGCATATACGTACGTGGCCTTGGACGGTGCGGTGCCGTGGTCGAGCGCGAGGGTGAGGAACGTCCGGGTGATCTCGTCGGTCGGGCCGCCGGTGTTGATGTCGCTCCACGCGCCGGTGCGGTCGGTGCGCGCGGCCTGCACCGTCGCGCCGCCGGGGAAGAGGTAGCCGCCGACCTGGTCGAGCTGGGCCCAGCCAGCCACGGCGAGAGACGCGGACCAACCGCTGGCTGTGCTCTGCGCCGTGCCGTCGACGGTGAGCGCGTTGGTGCCGCCGGCGTGCAGGTTGCGGTTCTCCACCATCGTGACGACGTCGGCCCCGCTGCCTCCGGTGATCCCGGCGCCGAGCGCGAAGACGCAGTCGTCGAGCAGGAACCAGGATTTCTTGGCTGCGAGGGTCGAGCCGTACTGGCGGAAGTCCATGCCCACGCAGCCGAATCCGGTCGAGACCGCGGCGCCGCCTGCGAACGAGGTGCTGGAGACGTACCCGGTGCCGGCCGAGTCCGCCAAGGTCATCGTGTCGACGGTCGTTCCCGGCATCCGGTACGGGTCGACGGTCGGCCAGTAGGAGTCGGTGAAGTGCGTCAGGTCCGCTTCGAGGTAGACATAGCCCATGCCGTCGCCGGTGTGCCAGCCGTGCAGGTTCTCGCCGTTGATCGACTCAAACCGGCCGATGCGGGTGGAGGACATGGCCAGGGCGAACGCCCAGCCGGGGCGCCGGTGCACGGCGCGGTCCATGCCCGGGAACAGGACGAGGCCGTCGGGTTCCGTGCCGACGGGGATGGCGGAAGCGGCCATGACCGGCTTCGCGTTCGCGATGGCGGGGACCGCGGCGGTGGCGTAGTAGGGCGCGTAGGTGTTGTCCGCGGTGATCCAGCCCTTGGCACGGGTCTGGAAGTCCGCCGCCTGGGCCGCGCTCGCGGACAGCGCGAGCTGGAGCACGGCCTGAATGATCAGGCCGCCGTCGGTCAGGTCGGTCTCCAGAACGCGGGAGACGGCACGGCCGCGGACGGCGTCGAGGCACAGGCCGTTCCAGACCCACGGGGCGAACGCGGAGTCGACGGCGTCGTAGATGTTCGCGGCGTTGGGATCGGTGATCGCCCAGGTGCTGCCGGCCAGCAGTTGGAACAGCCCGGCGAGGTCGAGAAGCAGCACCATCCCGTACGTGCCCGTGTACGCGATGCGGGTGTGCTGGACGAACGATCCGTCGGCGTACAGGCCGTCGGCGGTGGTGACGTAGGGGAACACGTCGGCGAGCCCTGAGGCGGCAGCCGCGATGCTGTCGCCGTTCTTGCCGAGCACCCCGCGCAGGGCCACCACCTGGCACAGGTCGACGCGGTTGGCCCCGGTCGAGGCTGTGCGGGAGGTGCCGGTCTTCTCCATAGTCGGGTCGGGCACGAAATTGTCGATCGCAGCGGTATAGCTCGCGATCTGGGTGGAGTCGAGCAGCGGGTAGATCGCGAGTGCCGCGTTGAGCAGGGCTTTGGGCGAGCCGATCTCCCAGTCCCACCAGTTGCCGCTCTCGGTCGCGGTGGCGGTGTAGACCTCGGCGGCGAGGAAGTCGAGACCGGTGGCCACCGCGGCGCCCAGGCCGGCGTCCTGGTAGAGGCTGCCGGGCGTGGCGTAGGCGGTGGCCATGGTGGCGAGCTGCTTGTAGCTGGCGGTCATGTTCGCGGAGTCGCTCAGCGGCAGGCTCGGCCACAGCGAGACCGCCGTGGAATTCGGCGACATCGTGGACTGGTACGAGCTCGCCTGGCCGACCAGGGTGGCGAGCGCGTCGGCGTAATCCGCGTCGGTCGCGTCGATCGCGCCGCCGGTGAGCAGTTCGACCCAGGTGGCGCGCAGGACGTCGAAGGCGTCGGCGGCGTACGCGGCGGCCGGGTCGAGGGCCGGCAGGCCCGCGGACGCGGTGACGAGGGCGGCGAGTTGCAGGAGACGGCGGCGGGCGATCTCGAGTGCCATCAAGCGCTCCACGGGTGAGTCCGGGTGGGGTGGGTGGTGCCGGGTGTTCTGGAGCTTAATCACGCAAGAGCAGATGATTCCATAATGACTATTCGCAGATTTTTCTATGCGATTTCTTCTACGCGAGCGACGAGCCAGGCGGCGGCGGACGGCAGCACCTCGGCGAGCGGCGCCACGGCCGGGAACCAGCGGCGTTCCCATTCGAGCGAGAGCCACCCGGGGTAACCCAGACGGGCCAGCGCCCCGAGTACGCCGATGAGCGGGACGGCACCCGCGCCAAGGGGCAGCGGCCGCAGATCGTCGGACGAAGCAGCGTCCTTGACCTGGACGAGGTCGAGCCACGGGGCGAGCGCAGCGGCGGTTTCCGCAGGCGTCTCGCCGCCGCGCCAGGTGTGCAGCACGTCCCACACCGCGGCGAGCGCGGGATGCTCGGCCCGCTCCAGTACCCGGGCCACGTCTTGGCCGCGCGGATGCGAGTCGTGCGTCTCCAGCAGAATTCTGCATGCCGGCCGGCCGGGCCGCTGCGCCCGGTCCGCGAGGTCCCGCAGGCGCCGCGCGGCGAGCGCGTCAGCTTCCTCACCAGGCACCGGAGCACCTGCGAACACACGCACTGCCGAGGCGCCCACGTCCTGCGCGACCTCCAGCAACGCATCCATGTGAGCCCGGATCTCGGCGTCGGTTCGATCCGGATCGGCCACGCGGAGATACGAGGCGATCCAAAACCTTTCGACACCCGCCTCCCGCAACACCGCCGCCGCCCGCCTGCGCTCGGCGCCCGGAGCCTCCAGCGCGAACGGGCCCTCGGTACGGTCGCAGCGCACTTCCACTCCGGTGATTCCGGCGCCTCCGAGGCGCGCGACTTCACCTACGAGCGCGGCGATTTGGGGCGCGGTGGCGTCGTGGCAGCCCAGCGTGCTGAAGGCCAGGCGCAGCTCAGGCATCGCCGGACCAGCTGTCGGCGTCGTCGAGCGTCTGCGGCAGCCCCGTACGGCTGGAGGCATAGACGGCTTCGATGACCTCGATGACGCGCTGCCCGTGCCGCGGCGAGACCAGCGGTTCGCGCTCTCCCCGCACGGTTGCGGCGAAGGCCGCGAGCTGCGTGGCGAACGCGTCAGCCACGTCCTCGGCCGCGGCGGGGGCGAGCACTGTGGCCCTCCCCCAGCCATCGCCGTCGTGTGGATAGAGCAGCGCACCCGCGTCGGTGGAGATGCGGATCGAGCCGCGTTCCCCGACGAGCACCATCTCGTTGCGGGCCGGCAGCGGCGCGCTGGTCACGCGGATGTGCGCGGCGAGCCCGTCGGCGAACTGCACCCGCGCCTGCACCTCGGTCTCCACCCGGGCGTCGTGCCCGTACGCGGCTGTCGCGGTGACCGTGGCCACGGGACGGTCAGCGAGCCAGAGCAGGCGGTCGACGCAGTGCGCGCCGATGTTCATGAACACCCCGCCGCCGGACACCGCCGGGTCGAAGAACCACGACGGACGGGTGCCAGGCCGGTAATCCGTGCTGCGCCAGTCGTCTACCGCGCGCAGCGCACCGATCCCGCCCTGCTCCAGCACCTCCTTGACTGCGGCCATCGGCGGCAGCGTGTGCTGGATGTGGCCGACCGCGAGCACCACCCCAGCCCGCGCACACGCACGTGTCATCAGCACGCAGTCCCGGGACGTGGTGGCCATGGGCTTCTCCACCAGCACGTGCAGACCAGCGGCGGCGCTCTCCCGCACGATTTCGGTGTGCAGCGCGTGGGGGGTGTTGATGATGACCGCGTCGACCTCGCCGGAGTCGAGCAGCGCGCCGTGCTCTGTGAACACCCGAGCCCCGTCCGGCGCGGCCAACGCCTTCGCGGCGGCCGGGACCAGGTCGCACACCGCGGTGACGGTGACGCCCGGGACGTTACGGGCGGCCTCGGCGTGCAGGGCGCCGACGGCACCGGCGCCGATGAGGCCGAGCCGGATCTCAGACACGGATGCTCCAGTTCTTCACGTGAGAGTCCTTACTGTGCGACGGACGGGGGCGGCCCCGCGGCGCCGCACGACTGCCGCACCACGATGCTCGGGCGCAGCAGAATGCGATGACGGATCAGGGCGGGGTCCTCGAGCCGCCGCAACAGGAGGTCGGCGGCGATGCGCCCCAGCAGTTCCTTGGGTGGCGCCACCGCGGTGAGCGGGATGTCGGCCACGTCCGCGACCTCGTCGTCGTACGCGACCAGGGCCAGGTCGCGGGGTACCTGAAGCCCGGCGCGGCGGGCTGCGATCTCGATCAGGGCGGCCTGGCGGTCGCCGAAGCACAGCGCCGCGCTCACCCCGGCCTCGCGGAGCCGGGCGACGCAGCGTTCCGCCGTGGCGGGGCTCCACTCCTGGCGCAGCGCCCGGAACTCGATGCTGGTGCAGCCGAACTCGCGGGCGGCCTGGTGGAAACCGTCCGCGACCGGCTCGGTGGTCGGGCTGCCGTCGCGCAGCACGAGGCCGAGCATGCGGTGCCCGAGCAGGGTCAGGTGGCGCACCGCCTCGTAGGCGCCCGCCTCATGGTGCGTACACACGTGCTCGTTCGTGTCCGAGAGCGATGTGCCACGCCGCTCGATGAGCACACAGGGCACCGGCAGCGCGGCCAGCCGGGCCAGGTGCTCTTCGGCGGGCGCGGGCCCGGTGAGGGTCGGCGCGATGAGCAGGCCGTCGATCCCGGCGGCGAGCATCGCCTCCAGATGCCGGTCCTCGGCCTCCTGGCTGTAGCTCGAGTACGCGAGTTGCAGCCGGGCGCCGGCGCCGGAGAGCACCGTCTCGATGCCCTGGAGGATGCGCGGATAGTAGAACGCCGCGTCCGGCACGATCACGCCGACCAGGCGCTTGCGGGTTTCGGCGGTCGCCGGCGCGAGCACGAAGGTCCCCGCGCCCTGGCGGCGGGCGACGAGACCCTCGGCGACCAGTTCGTCCACCGCCCGGCGCACGGTGCTGATCGAGAGCCGCCCGGCCTCGGCCAGTTCCCGCTCGGTCGGCAGCCGGGCACCCGGAACGTAGACCTGCCGCCGGATCTGCTCGCGCAGACTCCCGGCCAGCTGCTGGAACTTCAGGTCACGCCCGAGCGTCCCGGGCTCGTCCTGCGCGCGGTCCCCGGTCACTTGACCGACCCCACCGTCATGCCCTCGATGATTCTGCGCGCCAGCCAGACGTAGAGGACCAGCAGCGGCAGGACCACCATTGCCACTCCGGCGAACAGCCCGCCCCAGTCCGCGCCGTTGTACTGCATCTGCTGGAGGAATCCGAGCAGCGCGAGCGAGAGGGTCTGGTGCGAGGTGTCCTGGATGAACACGAGGGCGAAGACGGTCTCGCCCCAGTGCTGGATGATGTTGAGAATCAAGACCGTGATCAGGCCGCCGCGTGCCAGCGGCAGCATGATCTGCGCGAACGTGCGCAGCGGCGACGCACCGTCGAGCGACGCGGCCTCCTCCAGTTCCACCGGCAGCGTGCGGAAGAAACCGGTGAGGAAGAACACCGTGAACGGCAGGGAGCTGGCGATGTACACGAGGCACAGCCCCTGCAGCGTGTCGATCAGGTTCAGGTCGTCGAGCACGACGAACAGCGGCAGCACGACGACCTGCGCCGGCACGCCCAGCCCGAGCGTGAAGAACATGATCAAGCCGCCGTTCCACCGGGTGGCCACCCGGCTGAGCACGTAGGCGGCGGGCGCGGCCAGCAGCAGCGTGCCGAGCGCGGTCCCGCCCACCACGATCACGGTGTTCGCCGCGGCCTGCCCGAACTGCCCCTGGGACCAGGCGCGCGCCCAGTTGTCCAGGTGCAGGCTGTGCGGCAGGGTCCACGGGTCGGTGAAGATCTCGCTCGCGCTCTTGACCGAGGACAGCAGCATCCACAGCCCCACGCACACGTTGAACGCGACCAGCAGCCACACCAGCGGCACCCCGAGCAACCGGGGTGCGCTCAGCCGGGCGCGGAACGTGGAGAGCCGGGTGGGTCGGCCGGGGGTCGTGACGGCCATCGCGGTGCCTTCCGATCGGAGCAGGACGGACGGATTTCGAACAGACGCATTTCAGAACTGCACGGCGTCGCGGCGCATGACCCGGCGGATCAGGCCCACCAGGACGCCCACGAGAGCGAGCATGACGACGGCGCTGGCCGCGGCGGTGCCGTAGCTGGGCACGCCGTCGGAGGCGAAGGCCTCGCCGTAGGTGTAGAGCGCGGTGTTCCACACGCTGGCGTCCGGCATCTGCCCGGCCGCCCCGGCGAAGGTGTAGATGAACTCGAACACCTTGACCGCGCTGATCGTCCACAGCACCGCGCACACCCCCACCACGTCCCACATCAGCGGGAGGGTGACGTGCCGGAACTTCTGCCAGGCGGCGGCGCCGGCCAGGTCGCAGTCCTCGTAGAGCTCGGGCGGGATCTGGTCGACCGCGGCCATCAGGATGGTGGTGTAGAAGCCGGTGGACGTCCAGACGAGTCCGATCGCGATCACCCGGAACAGGTCCGACTGCCCCAGCCAGTTCGGCGGGTGCTGCAGGCCCAGCGCCTTGACCACCGAGTCCACCAGGCCGCCGTACTGGAAGAGGAAGCCCCAGAGGATCGAGAGCGCCACGCTCGGCACGATGTTCGGGAAGAACAGCACCGCGCGCGCCGCCTTGCGGCCCCGCATCTCCCTCAGCACCATGGTCAGGCCGAACGCGGCGGCGAAGGTGAGCCCGCCGACCCCGAAGACGATCCACAGCGTATTGACGAAGGAGTGCTCGAATACCGGGTCCGCGAACAGCCGGCGGTAGTTGCGCAGCCCGACGAACTCCATCGGCCCGGCCCCGGCCCACTTGTTGAGGCTCAACCAGGCCGTGAACAGCGACGGCCCGGCGAACATGCCCGTGTACACCAGCAGCGCGGGCAGCACCAGCGGCCAGAACAGCCGCCGGCGCCCGGCCAGCAGCGGGCTGGCCCGCCGCCGTCCGGCCCGGGCCCGCGCGGGGCCAGGGCCGGACGGCACCGACGACGGCCGCTCGGTCGTCACCGCGGTCATTCGGCGTTGCTCCAGTACTGCGCGGTGCCGGATTTCAGCTTCGCGGCGAATTGCGCGGCCGTCTGCCCGCCGTCCAGGAAGGTGGTGTTGAGCGGGCAGAAGACCTTCGTGTACCAGTCCGCGGCGGTCTCCTTCACCCCGTCCAGCGCCTTGACCACCTTGCCCGAGGACAGCGCCTTCTGCGCGTCGGCCAGCTGCGCCGGCGCGGCGATGTCGGCGCGCGGGGTGAGGTTCCCGGCCTGGGCGGAGATGCCCTCCAGCCGGGCCTTGGCCAGGAAGTAGGCGATGAAGCGCTGCGCGGCGGCCGCGTTGCGCGCCTTCTTCGGGATCGAGAAGCCGATCAGCGAGATGTCCTGGCTCTCGTCGCCCCCGGCCGCCACCGCCGGGAAGGGGAACGACCGGTAGGTGAAGCCCGAACTCGCGAAGGACTGCGTCTCGCTCGGCGCGAACGTGCCCAGCAGCAGGAAGTCCGACTTGCCCCCGGCCCACCCGTCCTGCACCGCCGGCCACTTCGACCCGTCGTACCCGGGCACGAAGTCACCCCCGGCCACCAGCGCCTCGATCCGCCCGAACGCCGTGAGGAACCCGGGCGACTCGAACGAGGCGCCCGTCTTGTCGGCAGCCGCGGCGGCGAACGCGCCCGCCCCCAGCTCCCGCAGCACCGCGAAGTACGTCCAGTAGGCGCTGTAATCCGCGATGTCCCCGTCCAGCGCCAGCGGCCCCGACCCCCCGCGGGCGCTCTTCCGGGAGGCGATCAGCGCGGTGAACTCCGCCCACGTACCCGGCGGGTTGGCGGCCACCGACGGCAGCGAGCGCCCGTTGTACCAGATCTGCGTGGTCAGGATCTCATAAGGCATCTGCCACAGCACGCCGCTCGTGGTCGCCAGATCGAGGTAGTGCTTCGGAATCACGTCCGAGACCTTGCCCGACTCGCCCGGAACGGCGGCGGAGAGCACCGGGGTCAGATCGAGCGCCTGCCCGACCGCCTGAAGCCCGGAGTAGGCGAACCGGTCGGAGGAGTCGACCAGGTCGGCCGGAACGTGCGCGGTGTTGAGCGTGGGCCCGAGCTGCTTGACGACCTGCCGCCCCTTCCACTGCACCGTGACCTGGACCCCGGTGTCCTTCGTGAACGCGGCGATCGCCGCCTTGATCACCTTGGCCTGCGGCTCGGACTCCTTCCACATCGACCAGTACGTGAACGATCCACCCCCCGAAGACCTCGACCCGGACCCCGAGGAAGAATCCGAGGCGCACGCGGTCGCGGCCAGCGCGACCGACGCGGTTACCGAGGCGGTCAGGACTGTGCGGCGGGTCGCGCCGCCCGAGGCGGAACGTGCCGGGCTCACAGGGGACATCGAGTTGCTCCTAGGGGGGAAGGTCCAGCTGACGGGAGTGCCCATATGTTTGCCTGGCATTCATTAGCGGGTCAACACTCGTCACAGCAGATGAATAGCAGATGATTCATGTAGTTACGCATCGTCGTCATGGGCCATGGACTCGGTGACGATCCCCTTGACCACGCTCAACGCCGCCCGCGTCGCCGACTCCCTCCCCGAGCCCAAACGCACCCAGCGCACCGAGCGCAGCGGAGTCATCTCCCATTCATCACGTCCCGACCCGTTGACCCGGCCGGCAACCGCGCCGCAGCATCGGATCGGTACCGAGCCCAGGCACATGCCCGTCGCCCGAGTCCTCCCCCATCGCCGTATGTGCCCGCCTGACGTCCCCGAGGAGAACCCGGTGGCCAGCCTCGACCC
>NZ_JAGSOH010000176.1 GCF_018139625.1 Actinospica acidithermotolerans
GGCGCGGCGGGCCCGGCGAGCGCACGGCGCATCAGATCCAGCGCGCGGGTCTCGCTCGGCGCCTGCCCGAGCACCACGCCGAGGTGCTGCACGGCCTCGTCCGGCCGGTTCTGTCCGATGAGCAGCTCCGCCAGGTGCAGCCGCAGCGGCACGTCCGCCGGCGTCGTCTCGACCGCCCTGCGCAGGCTGGCTATCAGCGGATCATCAGCCACCGGATACTCCTGTCGGTTCGTCGCACGCGGCCGGGGACCGACGCGTGGATGCCGTCCAGGCTAACCCTGCCGTGATCGCGCACGGAAGGGTACCCCGGGACGATGCGGGACATAGTTACAGACTCAGGACCAACCCTGCCCCCGCCGCGGCGGATAAGGGGCTTGCGGCGATTGCTGTGGGTAAGGCTGCTGGTACGGTGGGTATTGCTGCGGCGGGTGCTGCGGGGCGGGAATCGGGGCGGGCTGCTGCGGATACGGCTGCGGTTGCTGCGGCGCCGGTCCCGGCGCCGGCGAGTGCGGCTGCACCGGAGAGTACGGCTGCGGATACGCCTGCGGCTGCCCCTGCTGCGGATACGCCTGCGGCTGCTGCGGCTGCCCCGACGCGTTGACCGCCGTCACGAAGGCCGTCGCCTCCTCGCGCCACATCTTGTGCACCTTCAACCGCACCTGGTACCACTGCCCGCGGTCGTCCTGCATCTGCGCCGAGACGCGGAAGTGCGCCACGCCGTTGTCCGGCGGCAGGAATCGCATCGCCGTGCGCGGCACTCGCCCCAGCACGGTCGTCGGGTTGTTGCTGAAGCGCTTCGCGCCGACGAACAGCACGAAGTTGGTGGAGAGCAGGAGGAAGATCGGGTTACCGGTCGGGTTCAGGAACGGCGTCTCGCCGTATTCGGCCTCGAAGAGGCCGTGCAGCTGCTCGCCGGGGGGCAGGAACTCCGCCTGCCGCGATCCGAACTCGCCCTGAATGGATGACTTGCTCACCAGCATGCCGTCCACGGTACCGGCGCCCCGGGTCCCAAGCCACCAAGCAAACCCCTGATCTCCTCCGGCTCCCTGAAGTTCCCGTTTTATCGATTCGTGATGAAGCCGAGGCCGCCGCGTTGCCGGTCTCGCAGCTGGTGCCCAGCCCCGCGTGAGCTGCCTCACGGCAACGCGTTATATCGTCTTTCTGTCAGCCGGATGTCAGCGTCGCGTCAGCCGGCACTCATACGGTTCTCATGGCCGCAGCGCGGCGGCCGCGACCGCCGACCCGTCGACCGTAGACCCAAGGGGGATCTCCATGGCTTCACTCGCACGATGGTGTTTCCGGAACAGAGGCAAGGTCCTCACGATCTGGATCATCCTGCTGATCGGCATCGGCGTCGGTGCCAACCGCTGGGGTGACTCGTACAACACCTCCTTCTCCATGCCGGGCACCGACTCGACCAAGGCGCTCTCGCTGCTGCAGAGCATGGACGCGAAGGCCGCCGGCGACAGCGACCAGATCGTGCTGCACGCGCTCGGCGGAACCAAGCTGACCGACCCGGCCGTCGAGCAGTCCGTCGAGACGATGCTCGGCAAGGTGGCGAAGATCCACGGCATCGTCGGCGCCTCCGATCCGTATGCCGAGGTGGGCGGCAAGCCCAGCGGCGCGATCAGCTCCGACGGGACCATCGGCTACTCGACCGTCCGGTTCCAGGGCAACCAGGCCACCATCAAGCTCGACGACGTCAAGTCGCTGGTGAGCACGGCGCAGAGCGTGGCCGGCTCGAAGCTCGAGGTCGAGCTCGGCGGCCAGGACATCGCGGGCACCGAGCAGTCAAGCACCGGCAGCTCCGAGCAGGTCGGCTACATCGCCGCGCTGATCGTGCTGCTGCTCGCGTTCGGCTCGCTCGTCGGCGCGCTGCTGCCGATCGTCGTCGCGATCTTCGGCCTCGGCGTCGGCACCTCGCTGATCGTCATCGCCTCGCACGGCCTGACGATCCCCGCGCTCGCGCCGATCCTCGCCGCGCTCATCGGCATCGGCGTCGGCATCGACTACGCGCTGTTCATCGTGACGCGGTTCCGCAACGGGGTGCGGTCCGGGCTGACCCACGAAGAATCCGTCGTCAGAGCGCTGGACACATCCGGCCGCGCGGTCGTCTTCGCCGGCACCACCGTCTGCATCGCGCTGCTCGGCATGCTGACCACGCGGATGAGCTTCCTGTCCGGTACCGGCGTCGGCGCCGCGATCGCCGTGGCCACCGTCGTGCTCGCCGCGATCACGCTGCTCCCCGCGCTGCTCGGCTTCCGGCCCATCGGCAAGCGCGTGCTCTCCCGCAGCGCCCGCAGGAAGCTGCGGGCCTCCGGCCCGGTCACCGGCGAGCCGACCGGCATGTGGGCGCGCTGGGCGAAGTTCGTCGAGAAGCGCCCGAAGATCCTCGCGCTCGCCGCGGTCGTCGTCATGGGCGTGCTGCTCATCCCGACGCTGTCGGTCCGCCTCGGCTCCTCCGACCAGGGCAACGACCCGAGCACCACCACCACCCGCAAGGCCTACGACCTGCTGGCCGAGGGCTTCGGTCCTGGCTTCAACGGCCCGCTCGTCGTCGTCGCGCAGCTCGGCTCCTCGAGCGACGACGCGGCCGTCACGCAGCTGGCCGCGCAGATCCGCACCCAGCCGGACGTCGTCGCGGTCATCCCCGCGCCGGTCGTCCAGGGCTCGTCCATCGCGACCATCACGGTCGTGCCGGGCAGCTCGCCCGAGGCCGTGCAGACCACCGACCTGGTGAACAACCTGCGTGACAACGTGGTTCCGAAGGCCGAGCAGGGCACGACGATGCACGCCTACGTCGGCGGCACGACGGCGATCTACGAGGACTTCGCCAGCGTGATGAAGTCCAAGGTGCCGCTGTTCGTCGGGGTGGTGGTCGCGCTCGGCTTCCTGCTGCTGATGATCGCGTTCCGCTCGCTGCTGGTCCCGCTGGCCGCGGCGGTGATGAACCTGCTCGCGGCCGGCGCGTCCTTCGGCGTGATCGTCTGGATCTTCCAGTACGGCCACGGCTCGGACACGCTCGGGCTCGGCGCGGCGGGGCCGGTGGAGGCCTGGCTGCCGGTCATGATGCTCTCCATCCTGTTCGGCCTCTCGATGGACTACCAGGTGTTCCTGGTCTCCCGGATGCACGAGGAGTGGGTGCACACCAAGGACAACCGGCGCGCGGTGCGGGTCGGCCAGGCCGAGACCGGCCGGGTGATCACGGCCGCGGCCACGATCATGATGTGCGTGTTCCTCTCCTTCCTACTGCTGGGCCAGCGCCCGGTCGCCGAGTTCGGCATCGGCCTGACGGCCGCCGTCGCGCTGGACGCCTTCGTGCTGCGGATGCTGCTGGTGCCCTCGCTCATGCAGATGCTCGGCAAGGCGAACTGGTGGCTGCCCGGCTGGCTCGACCGGATCCTGCCGCACTTCTCGGTCGAGGGGGACGGCACGCCGCCGGTCGGCAAGGACTACCTGGACCCGGACCTGTTCCGCACTCGGGCCGAGCGCAAGGCGGCGAAGGCGGCCGGCGCCGACGCGCTGCCCGGCCAGCAGGCCGGCGAGGCCGAGGAGGACGCGGCCCCCAGCGGTCGCCGCTGACGAGGCAGACCGCGCCGCACACGACGTCGCCCGGGCCGATCGCGAGGGGATCGGCCCGGGCGAGGTGTCTTCGCCCACTGACCGAGTAGCCGGTTCGGTAACAGCCTGGCGCCAATCGCGTCCCCGCAAGGTATTTCTCATGGGTGCCCAAGCGACCGCTCACCCCGCCCGGAAATCGTGGCTTCCGTTCCGATCCGAGAACCGATGATCTGACGGACCCGAGAGGGAGCGAGGGGTAGAGCGCATGGCAAGGACGGGTACACGCACCGGTAGACGGAAGATCGCGCTGCGGTTCGGGGCGGCGGTCCTGGCGGGCGGCGCCGGCCTCGGCCTGGTGGCCGCGTGCTCCGGATCGTCGTCGAGCAGCAGCTCCGGCGGCGGTGGCGGCAGCAGCAGCACGCAGTGCGCCGGCATGCCGAGTGGCGCCTCCGGAGCGCGGCCGACCGGCAGCTTCACCGGCACCCGCCCGACGGCGATGCCCAGCGGCATGAGCAGCTTCAGCGCGCCGAGCGGCGGCACCAGGCCCTCCGGCGGCAGCATGCCGAGCGGGATGAGCGGCTGCGGCGGCGGCATGGGCGGCGGCAACGGATCGACCGCCAGCAGCTGAGCGGGCGCGGCCGCAGGTGGATCGCGGCGGGTCGGGCATCGCCGGGGTCGGTCGATTCCGGTTCGCCGCTATCCGCTCGCGGAGATAGATCGCGGCGGGTCGGGCGTTGCTGCTACGGCTCGCGCAGGTGCGTCGCGGCGGGTCGGGCTTCGCCGGGGTCGGTCGACTTCGGTTTCGCCGCTATCGCTCGCGGAGGTGGTTCGCGGCGGGTCGGGCTTCCCGAAGTTCGTCCGATTCCCGCTCCGATTCCGGCTCCGGCTCCGATTCCGATTCCGGCTTCGCCGCTACCGCTCGCGGAGGTAGATCGCGGCGGGTCCGGAGTCGCCGGGGTCGTCTGACTCGACCGGGCGCACGTCCACGAGCCGGAACCCGTTCTTCGCCAAGACCCGCCGCGATGCCTGATTCGCCGCCTGCGGCACCGACGCGATCCCGCCGATCCGCGGATACAGCTCGAACACGAGCGCGCAGAGGGCGCCGATCACGGCGGTGCCGAGGCCGTGCCCGCACAGCTCCGGCGCGCCGATCAGATAGTCGATCCCGGCGACGTCCGGCAGTCCGATCGTGCGATCCCAGGCCGGATCGTCGGCGTGCAGGTAGGTCTCGCAGAACCCGACCGGCACGCCGTCCGCAAGAACCAGGAACAGCCGCGTCGGGTCGTCGCCGTCGATCGCCGGGCCGTAGCGCGCCTCCAGCGCGTCGAAGCTCGGGTCGTCGCGCCGCCACCAGCGGGCCACATGCGGCGCGTCCAGCCACGTGGCCAGCAGCGGCAGGTCCGCGCGGGTGAAGGGCCGGAACGCGATGTCGGCCACCGGCTCAGATCGCATCCCAGGGCACTGCCTCGTACGCCGCGTGCAGCGCCCCGGTGAACTCCGCGGCGATCGGCATCTCGACGTCGTCGATTCTGGAGACCGCGGCGATACCGCGCGAGTTCGTCAGGCACGCGCCCGCGAAGTCGCCGACCTCGCCGAGCGTGACGCGGGCCGTGCGCGACGGCATCCCGTACCCGGCCAGCCGCGGCGCCACGAGCTGCATCGTGATGCCCGCCAGCACCGGCGCGTCCGGCCACACGACACTCGATCCGGCAGCGTCGAAGAACGCGATGTTGGCGATGCCGGACTCCGCCACCGTGCCGTCCTGCGCGACGAGCAGCGCGTCGTCGTACCCGGCGTCCTCGGCACGGTCGATGAAGTAGCTCTGCGCGAAGTCGCCCGGCCGCTTGATGTGCGCGACGGCCCGCTGGTAGGTCACTGACTTCAGCCGCTGCGTCGCGTCGGCAGCCATCACGAACGGCGGCCTGACCAGCACGAACACGCGCACGCCCGGCCCCTCGCCCGCCCCGCGCACGATCACGCGCACGGACGCGTCCGCGGTGCCCGCCCTGAACAGCGCGTGCCGGATCAGCTCCCTGACGCGCTCGCCGTCCAGCGGCGCGCCGAACGTCGCGCGGTTCGCCTCGTCGAGCCTCGTGAGGTGAAGGTCGAGGCCGCGCGTCCGGCCGCCGCGCACCTGCATGGCCGTGAAGTGGCCGAAGGTGACCAGCGCCGCGTCCTGCAGTTCCTCGCGCGTCGGTTCGTGGCCGTCGACTTCGAGCATCATGACTCGGCCTCGACGACGGTCTCGACCGCGAGCTCAGGCTCCTCGGGCTGCGCGGGAACGACGGCGGGCGCCTCGGCTGCCAACTCGGGCGTGTCGCCGGCTGTCTCTGTGGCGGTCTCCGCAGGGACGCCCTCGGCCGCAACAGACCCCGGCTCCGCCCGCAGCTCCCTGATCACCGCCCACGTGATCGAGACCAGCGGCACGGCGACGACCGCGCCCAGCAGCCCCGCCGACAGCGTGCCCGCGATCACCGAGACCGCCACCACCACCGGATGCAGCTGGACGGCCCAGCCCATCACGAGCGGCTGCAGCACGTGCCCCTCGATCTGCCCGAACACCACGATCAGGATGACCACGATGATCGCCGTCGTCAGCCCCTGGCTGGCCAGCGCCACGACCGTGGCCACCGCCATCGCGATCGGCGAGCCGATCAGGGGGATGAAGCTGGCGAAGAACTCGAGCAGCGTCAGCGGCAGCACCAGAGGGACGTGCAGCAGCTTGAGCGAGATGCCCACCATCACCGCGTTGGCGGCCGAGACGAGGATGATGCCGCGCGTGTAGCCGGCGAAGGTGTGCCACGCCGCAGCGCCGCAGCGCTGCCAGGTCGGGCTGACGGAGTCGGGCAGCTGGTCCTGGAACCAGTGCCACATCCGGTCGCCCGACTTCGCGAAGAAGATCGAGCAGAAGAACGCGAGCGCCAGCACGGTCAGCACATCGACGATCCGGCCCGCGCCGTTGAGCGCCTGGTTGAGCAGCGTCGTGCGGTGTCCGGAGATGTACGAGTTGAGCTTGCCCTGCAGGTTGGACAGCGTGCTCGGATTGACGTGGAAGGGCTTGGCCTCCAGCCACTTCTCGATCCGGGACACGCCGCTGTGGAACTCGCTGCCGAGGTAGTCCGACTCGTTCGCGACCGAGTTGCCGGCGAACCAGAACAGCCCGCCGACCAGCCCGAGCCCGCACAGCGCGGTGAACAGCAGGGCGAGCGAGCGCGGCATGAGCCGGGAGAGCACGTTCACCGGCGGCCGCAGCAGCGAGGTGAAGATCAGCGCAATGAACAGCGCAACGAAGATCAGCTCGAAGCGCATCGCCACCAGGAACACCACGTAGCCGAACGCGCCGAGCAGCAGCACCCGCCACGCGTAATCGGATACCTGACGCAGCCTGGGGCTGACATCGCGTGGTCCGCGCTCTTGCATACTCGGCCCAGCTCCTGCCCGTCTCGACGACCCGCCGCCGCCAAGGCTATCGGTCGCGGCCGCGGCAGTGCGCGCGGCACACCCCCGGCAGACCTGCCGAGACGGCGGATGGTCAGCCGACGGCGCCCGATCCCACGTGCGCCGCAAGCGCGGTTCGTCGCCTCGCAGTCGTCGGTTGCGTGCGCGTCGGCCGGGGTGGGCCAGGCTCCTGCTCAGCTCGCCGCGGCCGCCGGACGTGACCGTTCCCCACTACCATTCGCCTGCAGATTCCGCCGCATCGCGTTGAGCTGGGCCTGGAGCGCGCCGCGGCCTCCGGCGTGCCCCGCGTGCCGGGACGCGGTCAGCGGGCGGGCCGGTGTGCCGAAGTCGGCGACCGCCTCGGCCGCGCGCTGCATCCTGCGCACGCCGATCCACAGCGGCGAGTGGCGCAGGCCCTGTGCGGCGAGCCTGATCGTGATCTCCCCGGCCAGCGTCGTGATCCGGCGCGCGGCGGCCGATGTCAGCGATCTGATGAGCGCGAGGACGGGCGGCGCCAGCGGCGCGGCGGTATTCATCAGCTCGTCGTTCAGATCGCGCAGCGCGTCGGCGAGCCCGAGGATTCCCTGCCAGCCCTCGGAGCCGACGATCGGACCGCTGGCCCGCGCCGCCACCTCGTACGCGTCCTCGAGCTCTGTCAGCAGCTCCGCGAGCGCGGCGGGTGCGATCCGCTGCCCCTGCGCAGAGAGCGCCGGCATGCCCGGAAGCTCGTAGCCCGGCTGCTGCCCGGAAAGCTCGCGGTAGACGGCCGTCGCCGCCATGCCGAGCTGGATGTGACGGCCGAACACGCGCGGCCACTGCGCGGGCTGCGGCACGAGCGCCGGAATCAGCGTCCTGTGCACCAGGTCCGCGCCCTCGCTCAGGCCGATCTGGTGCACGCCCCTTGCCGCGGCCGACGCGCCGACGCCGACCAGCCGCCGCGGTCGCGCGATGCCGGCGTTCAGGCCCGAGCGCAGCGTGGCCGCTATCTCCCTCGCCCCGAGGCCGGCCGATTGCGCCGCGCGGGTGAGCTCGGCCTCGACCTCTGGCTGGGGGAGCAGGCCGCTGCCGACGAGCGTGCCGAGGCTGTACGCCGCCCGGTTCAGCGTGTCGTTGCGGGTCCCGACCCGGGCCGCGGCGACCCGGCCGATCTCCCGCTCCAGCGCGGTCCGGGCGTACGCCTCGCCGAGCTGCGCGCTCACCGGGCCCAGCGCCGTGGACAGCGAGAACGGCTCGCCGGCCGCCGGCCGGTCCTCGATCGGGCGCAGCAGGGCGCCGATCCAGTCGGGCAGCGGCACGATCGGCGCGTCCACGATCACCCGGTACTCGACGCCGTCGACCCGCGAGCCGGGCGCCACCACGTAGCCGCCCGCGCCCCGCGTGTCGATCAGCGGGCCGAGCCGGCGCACGGTGTTGCGCGGCGCCGGCCCGTCCACCGGCGGCCGGAAGTACAGATGCCGTCCTCCGCTCGGCGTCTGCACGGTGAAGGTGCGCGGCAGTTCGCCCTCGTGCGCCGCGGCGAGCTCCCGCAGCACCTGCCACCCGTCCGTCGCCCCCTCGGCCGCCTCCGCCTCCGCCGCGCTCTTCGCGACATCGAGGTCGAGGACGACGAGGTCGCTGGGCCCGCACGCGACGCCGTGGTTCGCGTGCGGGCCGCCGGTGAGCTGCCGCAGCCGCAGCGGCGAGGTCGTCGCGGCGTGCTCCCAGTCCCGCGCAACCGCGGGCACCTTCGTGCCCGGCCGCAGCGGGAACAGGGCGAAACCGCGCGCCATCAGCTCGGACGGCGTGGTCGGCGGCCTCGGCGCGGACGCGTGCTGCTCGCTCATCGCAACCCCTCCTTTCGAACAAGTGTGCTACTCATTCGCGGCGGAGGCAAGGGGACGGGGGATGGCGGCGCGGTGGCGCGGAAGCAACCGGACCCGGCGTGCGTTGACCCGATCGATCGAGCCGATCACGCCCTTACCCTGTATGGAGGCACGGTGCCGCAGAGCACGGAACCCCTGCGCAAACTCGGATTCCTCACGATCGGCCTGTTCGACGAGGCCGATCCGCGGCCGGGCCACGAGACCACGCTGAGCGTCATCGAACTCGGCGAGCGGCTCGGCTTCGACAGCGCCTGGGTGCGGCACCGGCACCTGCAGTACGGCATCTCCTCGCCGATCGCCGTGCTCGCCGCGGCCACCCAGCGCACCCGTCGCATCGAGCTCGGTACGGCCGTGATCCCGCTCGGCTGGGAGAACCCGCTGCGCCTCGCCGAGGACCTCGCGACCGTCGACATCCTCTCCGGCGGACGACTCAACCCGGGCATCAGCGTCGGGCCGCCGATGCACTACGACACCGTCAAGGAAGCGCTCTACCCGGACACCGGCGACGTCGAGGACTTCACGTACACGCGCGTCGAGCGGCTGCTCTCGTTCGTGCGCGGCGAGAAGGCCAGCGATTTCAGCGGCAAGGTCGGCATCGAGGACTTCTCCGACCGCGTCCAGCCGCACGCGGCCGGCCTCGTGCGGCGCATGTGGTACGGCGGCGGCAGCCTGCGCTCCGCGCAATGGGCCGGCGAGCACGGGATGAACCTGCTGACCAGCAGCGTCGTCAAGGCGGAGGAGTCGGAGGACTTCGCGGAGGTCCAGCGCTCGCAGATCGAGACGTTCCGCGCCTACCACCCGGACGGCAAGGCCGCGCGCGTCTCGCAGGGCCTCGTCGTCATCCCGACCGACTCGGCGTCACCCGAGCAGCGCGCCAAGTACGAGGCCTACGTCGCCGCCCGCACGCCGCGCACCGCGACACCGCAGGGCCCCGCGCGCATGATGTTCGCGCGGGACCTCATCGGCACGAGCGGCGAGATCGCCGAGCAGCTGTACGCGCATGCGGGTTTCCGCGAGGTGGACGAGGTCGCCTTCGCGCTCCCGTTCTCCTTCCAGCACGAGGACTACGTGCAGATCCTCACCGACATCGCCACGAAGCTCGGGCCCCAGCTTGGCTGGCACCCGAGCTCCGTGCCGTCGTCCTGACTCCGTGCTGTCGTCCTGACTCCGTGCCGTCGTCCTGACAGAGCGCCGAGCAGGGCGCTAGGCGATCGGCGGACGCGGCGCCCCGGTGGGGCTGCTCAGCAGCCCACCCGGCTCGTCCGGCAGGTCGATCGACGACAGCGGCCGCGCGACGTCCTCGAGCGAGCGGCCCTCCGCGTTCACGCCGAGGGCGAGCTCGACGAGGGCGCCCGCGATCATCACCGCCGCGCCGATCAGGTAGCCGATCCACAGCTTGGAGTGGTGCTCCAGGAAGTCCGCCGACTGACCGCTCGTGTTGCCGATCAGCTTGCCGTAGAACCACGGGCCGAACGAGCCGAAGCACTGCGCGATCGCGAAGAAGACCGCGATCGCCTTCGCCCGCACCTCCACCGGGAAGATCTCGCTGACCGTCAGATAGGCGGCGCTGGCTCCGGCCGAGGCGAAGAAGAAGATGAAGCACCAGCAGATCGTCTGGGTGAGCGCCGTCAGCTGGCCTTCGTGGAACAGCAGGGCGCTCACGGCCAGGCCGATACCCGCGATCAGGTACGTGCCCGTGATCATCGCCCGCCGCCCGATCGTGTCGAACAGATGCCCGAGCACTAGCGGACCGGCGAGGTTGCCGAGCGCGAACGCCATGAAGTAGTACGCGGTGTTGCCGTCGGGGACGCCGTAGATCTTCGTCAGCACCAGCGAGTATGTGAAGAAGATGGCGTTGTACAGGAACGACTGGGTGATCATCAGCGACGCGCCGAGGATCGAACGGCTCGGATAGCGCCGGAAGAGCGTCTTCGTCAGGGTCCAGTAGCCGACCCTGTCCGCGGGCAGGATGTCGATCGCCTTCGACTCGTCGACGGGATCGAGCGTGCCCCCGCTCTGCCGCGTCATCTCCTCGATATGGGCGACCGCGGCTTCGGCTTCATCGACCCGGCCGTGCATCACCAGCCAACGCGGGCTCTCCGGCAGGTTCCGCCGCACGAACAGGATCACCAGGCCGAGCACCGGGCCGAACAGGAACCCGATCCGCCACGAGTAGGCGACGGGCAGGTGCTTGATCACGGCAAGCGTCAGCACCGACGCCAGGAACGCGCCGGCCCAGTACGTGCCGTTCACCGCGATGTCCACCCGGCCCCGGAAGCGCGCCGGGATGAGCTCGTCGATCGCGGAGTTGATCGCCGCGTACTCACCGCCGATGCCGGCACCCGCGATGAACCGCGTCAGGTTGAGGTAGAGCACCCACCCCTCGCCCCGCCCGAA
>NZ_JAGSOH010000177.1 GCF_018139625.1 Actinospica acidithermotolerans
CCGCCGCCCCGTCCGCCGCGCCCGCGATCTCGCCGCTGCGCGGCCGCACCGAGAAGCTCTCCCGGCTGCGCCAGGTCATCGCCAAGCGGATGGTCGAGTCGCTGCAGGTCTCCGCGCAGCTGACCACGGTCGTCGAGGTGGACCTCACCGCGGTGGCCCGGCTGCGCGACCGCGCGAAGAAGGACTTCGAGGCCCGCGAGGGCGTCAAGCTCTCCTTCCTGCCCTTCTTCGCCTCCGCGGCGATCGAGGCGCTCAAGCAGTACCCGCAGCTGAACGCCTCCATCGACACCGAGGCCGGGACCGTGACGTACCACGGCTCGGAGAACCTCGGCATCGCGGTGGACACCGAGCGCGGCCTGCTCGTCCCGGTGATCAAGAACGCCGGCGACCTGAACCTGGCCGGCCTCGCCCGCTCCATCGCGGACCTGGCCGGACGCACCCGGGACAACAAGGTCTCCCCGGACGAGCTGGGCGGCGGCACCTTCACGCTGACCAACACCGGTTCGCGCGGCGCCCTGTTCGACACCCCGATCATCAACCAGCCGCAGGTCGGCATCCTGGGCACCGGCACGGTCGTCAAGCGGCCCGCCGTGGTCAGCGACCCGCTGCTCGGCGAGGTCATCGCGGTGCGCTCGATGGTCTACCTGGCCCTGAGCTACGACCACCGCCTGGTGGACGGCGCGGACGCGGCCCGCTTCCTCGGCGCGGTCAAGGCCCGCCTCGAGGAGGGCAACTTCGAGGCCGAGCTCGGGCTATAGCACTCCGCAGGAAGACAGATTCAAGCGCAAAACCGGGCGTTCGTAACGAAAAACCGCCGGACCGTCACTGACGGCGGGCGCGTCGTGACCCAATCGTAATCGCGACGCGTCCGCCGTTTGGTGTCTTCTCAGCAGTCGCAAGTATGGTTGTCCGGCGTAGGTCAGCGGGATCCGAGGAGAAGCATGGCCACCCAGCAGAACAAGAAGGACGCCGTAAAGCGCCGCGCCGAGCTCGCGGCCAAGCAGGCGGCCATGGCGCGTGCCGAGAAGCGCCGCAAGACGGCGTGGGGCGTCGGCATCGGCGTACTGGTGGTCGCGCTCGTCGGCGCGCTGATCGTGCTGTCGATAAAGACCAACAACAAGGACTCGGCCCAGGTCGCCGCCTCCGAGTCGGCCAACTCCACGATCGGCGAGTCGAACCTGCTGGCCCCGACCTGGAGCGGCCTCAAGGGCCAGACCATAGACGGCGTGGGCACCAACACGATGGAGCAGACGGCGTACCACATCCACGCCCACCTGGCCATCTACATCAACGGCACGCAGAAGACGGTGCCCTACGGCATCGGCATCCAGCAGCCGTGGAGCACCGAGGCGGACGGCAGCTCCGAGTTCGTCGACTCCGGCGCCTCGTTCTACTACCTGCACACGCACGACGACACCGGCGTCGTGCACATAGAGTCGCCGACGAACACCCAGTACAACCTCGGCCAGTTCTTCGCCGAGTGGAACCAGCCGCTGTCGAGCACGCAGATCGGCCCGTACAAGGGCACCGTGACGGTCTTCGTCAACGGCGCCAAGTACACCGGCGACCCGGCCTCGATCAAGCTGACCGCGCACGAGATCATCCAGCTGGACCTCGGCAAGGTCGTCGCCTACCAGCCGTACACCTTCGCCTCCGGTCTGTAGCCACGGATCTGTGGCACCACAGTTTCGACGGGTCGGGCGCGTAGGCCTTTAGCACAGCTCGCTTCGGGTAGGTGGTCCCCAACGGTCGGTGACGGCCGGGGGACCATCTGTCTTTTCGATCTGAACTCGGCCGGTCTTCGGGAGCCTGCATGCGCGCGGATGTGGTAGTCGTCGGAGGCGGGCTCTCCGGACTCGCGGTCGCGGCGCAGCTGACCGAAGCAGGGCTCGAAGTCCTGCTCGCCGAGGCCGGCGACCGGCTCGGCGGCCGGGTGCGCGAGACGCGGATCGACGGATTCCGGATCGGCGGCGGCCATCTCGCGCACACCACCTGGCCCGCGCTCGGCTCGCTCGCGGAACCCGAGCCCACCCGGGAGACGCGGCTGCATCTGCGCTCCTTCTCCCCCGGCATCCGGGTCTACGCCGAGGGCGCGGCGCTGCGCTTCGGCGCCGCGCCCTCGCGGCCGCAGCAGGCGATGGCCACGCTGCTCGCGCCGATCGGCACGGTGACCGACAAGACCCGGCTCTCCAAGGAGTTCTACCGGCTCGCCCGCGGCCCCATCGACGCCTCGCTGGCCGGCCGCGAGGACGCGAGCGCGGACTCCTTCGCGGTGCGCGGCTACTCGCCGATCCTGGTCGACGGCTTCCTGCGCCGCTATCTCACGGCCCTGATCGCGGACGAGGACCTGGCCGCCTCCATCCGCGGCGCCGACTGGCTGCTGCGGATGCTGGTGCGCGGCCGGTTCGCGGTGCCCGAGGGCGGATTCGAGGCGCTGGTCCAACTGCTCGCGGACCGATTAGGGCAAGAGCGGATCCTGCTCGGCACCCGGGTGCACGAGGTGCACGCGGACCGCGTGAGCACCGATACCGGGCTGATCCGCACCTCGGCGGTCGTCGTCGCGACGGATCCGATGGCGGCCGTCTCACTCTTCCCCGGCCTGCACGAACCGCGAATGCGTCCCCTGACGACGCTGTGGCACGCCGTGGACGCGGACGACCTGCCGCCGGGCCCGGACCGGATACCCACCGTGCTGATCGACGGCGACGCCGCCGCGCCGGCCGTGCGCACCGCCGTGATCAGCCGCGTCGCGCCGAGCTACGCGCCGGAGGGCCGCGCGCTGATCGGCACCGTCGTCGCCGGGCACGACGGCAAGGAACTCGACGCGCTGGACCGGGCCGTGAGCGCCCGGCTGGAGAAGCTGCACGGCGTCTCGGGCGACTCGCTCTCCACGATCGAGGTGCTGCACTGCGAGCGCGCGCTGGCCGCGATGGACGCGCCCTACAACTTCACCAGGCCGGTCCGGCTCATCGGCGGCCTCTACGTCTGCGGCGACCACCGCGGCCTGCCGAACATCGAGGGCGCGCTCGCCTCCGCGTCCCGGGCCGCCGACGCGGTGCTCGCCGACCTCCGCCGGCGCTCCGGCCACTGACGGCCAGCCTGACTGCCCACTGACGACCCGCTGACGTGTAGAACATCGCGTACTACACTCAGGTCATGGGTACGCAGGTGATCCCGGTCCGGGAACTCAACCAGCACACGAGCGCGGTGCTCAAGCGCGTGCGCTCAGGTGAGGAGCTGCTCGTGTCGGTCAGCGGAAAGATCGTGGCCCGGCTGACCCCGATCTCCGAGGACGAGGCCGCGCTGCGCGAGCTCGCGACGCATGGCGACGTGATCCTGGCCACGGACAACCGGCCGTTCACCATTCCGCCGGTGCTCGGCGACCCCTCGATCGACTCGGCCGAGCTGATCCGCCAGATGCGCGACGAGGAATACTCTTGATCTACCTCGACACCTGCGCGGTCGCGAAGCTCGCGCGGCACGAGCGGGAGACCGAGGCGCTGTTCGACTGGCTCGACGCGCGCGAGCACGAGTCGCTGGTGTCCAGCGTGCTGCTCGAGATCGAGCTCGAGCGCGCGCTGCGGCGCGTGGAGCCGGCCGCGCTGCCCCGGATTCCGCGCATTCTCAGCGGGATCAGCCGCGTCGAACTGAACGCGGCGATCCGCGCGGCGGCCGGGGCGTATCAGGATCCGCTGCTGCGGAGCCTGGACGCGATCCACCTGGCCACCGCGCAGACCATTGCCGAGTCCACGGGTACCGAGATCAGCGCGTTCGTCACCTACGACAAGCGGCTAATTGCCGCCGCTCGCGCTGTGGGCGTCCACGTCGAGCATCCCGGCGCGCGTTACTGACTCCTTCGCGAGCTTCGAGGGCCACCAGATCGCCGGGCCGACGTCGTAGCAGAGTGCGGGGACGAGCACTGTGCGCACGAGCAGCGTGTCCAGCAGCACGCCGAAGGCGACCGCGAAGCCGATCTGCAGGAACTGGGTCAGCGGGAGCGTCGTGAGCACGGCGAACGTGGCGGCGAGCACGAAGCCGGCGCTGGTGATCACGCCGCCGGTCACGGCCAGGCCGCGCAGGATGCCCGGCCGCGTGCCGATCCGCCGCGTCTCCTCGCGCACCCGGGTCATCAGGAAGATGTTGTAGTCGATGCCCAGCGCGACCAGGAAGATGAAGACGAACAGCGGATAGGAGTTGTCCTCCGTCGGTCTCGCGAAGGCATGGTCGCTGAAGAACGCCGCGACCCCGAGAGCAGCGAGGAACGAGAGGATCACGCTGCCCAGCAACAGCAACGGCGCCAGGAACGCACGCAGCAGCAGGATCAGGATCACGAACGAGATCGCGAGCACGATCGGAATCACCCAATTGCGGTCGTGCGCCGCGGAGGCCTGCTCGTCGATCGTGATGGCCGTGTAGCCGCCGACGAGCGCGTCGGCGTTGGGCACCGCGGCGAGTTGTCCGCGCAGCCGGTTCACGGTCTCGCGGGCGGTCGCGCTGTCGGCGGGCTCGGCCATGCCGACCGAGTAGAAGACCTTGTCTCCGAGCGGCACCGCCGTGAAGCCGCCCGGCGCGCTCGCGGCGAGGCCGCTCTCGGCGTGCAGGATCGCGGTGACCTGGGGTTCGGTGGCGGCCGAGGCGAGGATCTGGACCGGCTGCGTGCCCTTGTCCGGGTAGTGCGTCTGCAGCTTCTGCTGCGCGGTGACGGCCGCCGGGGTCCCGACGAAGGACTGCGCGGTCGGGATCTGGCCGGAGTGCAGATCCAGCAGGCCGAAGGAGAGCACGACGAGCAGCGCGGCGCTCGCCACCCAGACGAGGCGCGGCGCGCGGCCGACGAGCTCGGAGACCCGGGTCCAGACGCCGATCCGGGCGTTCGCGTCGACACCGTAGCGCGGCACATTCGGCCAGAAGACGCCGCGCGGCATGATCACGAGCAGTGCCGGGAGCAGCGTCGTCATCGCGAGCAGCGAGCAGGCGACGCCGATGGCGCCGATCTTGCCGAGGCCGACGTTCGAGGCGAGCTGCGAGACGAGCAGGCCCAGCGTGGCCAGCATGACGGTCAGTGCGGAGGCCGCGACCGCCGGGCTGCTCCGGCTGAGCGCGATGCGCATCGCCTCGTGCTTGTCCTCGTAGTTGTGCAGCTCCTCCCGATAGCGCGCGACGAGCAGCAGCGCGTAGTCCGTCCCGACGCCGAAGACGAGCACGGTCAGGATTCCGCCGCTCTGCCCGGAGACGACCACGCCCGCGTGCTTCACGAGCTCGTACATGATCGCCTGCGCGAGCTGGAGCGCGAAGACGCTGCTGAAGACCGGAAGCAGCCACAGGAACGGCGAACGGTACGTGATCAGCAGGATCAGGATCACGACCAGGCCCGCGCCGAACAGCAGCTTCGTGTCGAGGCCGTTGAAGGCGCTGTTGGCCGCCTCGTCCAGCGCGAAGCCGCCGGCGATGTAGACCTGCGTCGAGCCCTGGTCGACCTTGCCGTCCGGCTGGGCGACGGCCTTGATCGCGTTCATCGCCGGGCCGAAGTCGAAGTTTCCGGTCTCCGGGATCTTCACCGGCACGGCGACGGCGAGCGCCTTGCCGTCGCTGGAGGGCGGGAGTTCGACGACCTTCGTCACGCCGGGCACGGTGCTCTGGAAGGCCGCGATGTCGTGCGCCACGCGCGCCTGCTCGGCGGCGCCGACCCCCGCCTCGTTGACGTAGAGGATCGTGGCGCTGTCGGTGTTCGGCGGGGCTCCCGGCGCATGCTGCAGGTAGTCGATGAGCTGCGTGGACGCGGCGCTGTGCGGAAGGTACGCGTCGGCGTTGTTCTGCTCGGCGTTGTACAGCTTGCTCGCGGTCCCGAACGCGAACACGCCGATCACCAGCCAGACCGCCAGTACCACCCACTTTCCCCGTCGTCCGCTCGGTATCCGAAAAAGTGACTGCAAGGTCCCCATAGCGGACAGCCTGTCAGGTAGGTGACACAGATCACAAGGCACTTCCGACCTTATGCCCGGTGACCGGGCGTGCGCCAGCGCACGCAGGGCTGCCTGGTCCGCGCGTGTCATATCGTGGAACGGTGGGAGAACCGAGAATCATCCACGCCGGCTTCGGAGCCGACGGAGTCGAGTACATGAGCGCCTGGGACACCCAGCGCGAGATTCACGCCGCGCGCGTCGCGGACGAGGTTCCGGACACGGTGCTGCTGCTCGAGCACAATCCCGAGGTGTTCACCGCGGGCCGGCGCACCGAGCCGCAGGACCGGCCGTGGGACGGCTCGCCGGTCGTCGAGGTGGACCGCGGCGGGAAGATCACCTGGCACGGGCCGGGACAGCTGGTCGGCTATCCGATCGTGCGGCTGCCCGAGGGCGTGTACGTGGTCGACTTCGTGCGCCGGGTCGAGCAGATGATCATCGAGGTCTGCGCCGAGCTGGGCCTGGCCACCGACCGGGTCAAGGGCCGCTCCGGCGTCTGGGTGCTCGCGAAGGACGAGGGCGAGCAGGACCGCAAGGTCGCCGCGCTCGGACTGCGCTTCGCCCAGGGCGTGACCATGCACGGCTTCGCGCTCAACTGCGAGAACGACCTCGGCTGGACCAGCCGGATCATCCCGTGCGGCATCTCCGACGCCGACGTCACCACGCTCAGCCGGGAGCTCGGCCGCCGGGTGACGGTGGAGGAGGTGGTCCCGATCGTGGAGCGCCACCTGCACCTGCTGACCGAGCCCAAGGGCGCCGCCACCGACCGTGTGCGCACCAAGGCCGCGGCGTAGGCTGTATTTCACATTTGATCTGCAAGGAGACGGTGTCCCAGTGACCACGGTGAACCCGGACGGCCGAAAGCTGCTGCGCCTGGAGGTCCGCAACAGCGAGACCCCGATCGAGAAGAAGCCCTCGTGGATCAAGACCCGGGCGAAGATGGGCCCGGAGTACACGGCGCTGCGGCAGCTGGTCCAGGACGAGGGCCTGCACACGGTCTGCCAGGAGGCGGGCTGCCCGAACATCTTCGAGTGCTGGGAAGACCGCGAGGCGACCTTCCTGATCGGCGGCGAGCAGTGCACCCGGCGCTGCGACTTCTGCCAGATCGACACCGGCAAGCCCGCCGACCTGGACCGGGACGAGCCGCGCCGGGTGGCCGAGTCGGTGGCCTCGATGGGCCTGCGCTACGCCACCATCACCGGCGTGGCCCGCGACGACCTGGAGGACGGCGGCGCCTGGCTGTACGCCGAGACCGTGCGGCAGATCCACGCGACGGTGCCCGGCACCGGTGTCGAGCTGCTGATCCCGGACTTCAACGCGGTGCCCGAGCAGCTGGCCGAGGTCTTCTCCTCGCGGCCCGAGGTGCTGGCGCACAACGTGGAGACTGTGCCGCGGATCTTCAAGCGGATCCGCCCGGCCTTCCGCTACGAGCGCTCGCTTGAGGTCATCCGGCGCGCCCGCGAGGACGGCCTGGTCACCAAGTCCAACCTGATCCTGGGCATGGGCGAGGAGCGCGCCGAGGTCTCGCAGGCGCTGCGCGACCTGCACGCCGCCGGCTGCGAACTGATCACCATCACGCAGTACCTGCGGCCCTCGCCGCGCCACCACCCGGTGGAGCGCTGGGTGAAGCCCGAGGAGTTCGTCGAGCTGAAGTCGGAGGCCGAGGAGATCGGCTTCTCCGGCGTCATGTCGGGACCACTGGTGCGCTCCTCGTACCGCGCCGGAAGGCTTTACCAGCAGGCGATCGAGGCCCGTAAGCCCGCCGCGTCGCCGATCCCCGTCGTCTGATATCAAGGGGCTGTCCAGCGGTTCGGGCGGCCCCGGCGATCTGCGACAATGGAGACAACGCGAGAGGTATCAGATCGAGCCACAGCGCGGTCGCGTCGATCATCAGCTTCGTTTCGCTTAACCCGGCGGTTACCGGATCCGACACGCCCGGTAACTCCCGGTGTCGATGATGGGCGGTGTCCGACTATACTCGGCCGCACCGCCACCGAGCGGAGGATCTGGGGGTCCGACCAGAAGATGACGACGATGACCACGACGCGAGTGAGTGTTGCGCCTTCGACGTCCGGACGGCGCGCAGCAGTGCGCACGGTGCTCTCCACGGTCGAGCGGCTGGTGTTCCGGGGCGACGCGATGGTCGTCGCCCGGGCCAACGCCTGGGCCGAGGTGCAGCGCGACCGGGAGCGCGCCAGGCAGCGCGCGGAGGCCTGGGCGGCGCTGGAGCCGGCGCCCGAGCAGCCGGACGGGCAGCGCTGAGCGCGCGCTAGCGGGACCTTTCCGCGGCCCAGGTTAGGAAGGGCGACACCCGGGACCGTATCCTTCTCACTATGGCCAACCCGTCCTCTGATGACCTTCTCAACGCCACGCCGCCCACCGGCCGCCTGGCGCAGTTCGGCTACGCGTACAAGCTGACGAAGCGGCTCGACCCGAAGGTCACGATCGCCATGCTCGGCTGGGGCCTCGGCGCCGCCGCCGTGGTGTTCGCGCTGCTCTACCTGCTGGTGGGCGGGTCGATCTTCGGGCTGGTCATCGCGATCGTGCTGGCGCTGATGTTCGGCGTGCTCGCCGCGACCACGACGCTCTCCCGCCGGGTGCAGCGCGCGCAGTACAAGCAGATCGACGGACAGCCCGGCGCGGCCTACTCGGTGCTGGACTCCGACCGCCGCTTCAAGCGCAACTGGGCGCTCACCCCGATGGTGCAGTTCAACCGGCAGCAGGACATGGTGCACCGGCTGATCGGCACCGGCGGCATCGTGCTGCTCGCCGAGGGCGACCCGGCCCGCGTCAAGCCGCTCATCGCCAACGAGCGCAAGGCCGTCGCCCGCTACCTCGGCCCGGACGTGGCCGTGGACGAGATCGTCGTCGGCCCGGACGAGGCGGCCGGCCAGCTCCCGCTGCCCAAGCTCGCCAGCACGCTCACCCGCCGCGGCCTGCGCAAGAAGAACCTCACCAGCATGCAGGCCTCGGAGTACAGCAAGCGCCTCGAGGCGATCGCCTCCAAGACCGGGCCGATGGCCAACCTGCCGAAGGGCCCGCTGCCCAAGGGCGCCCGGATCCCGCGCGGCGGCATGCGCTAGCCGCCGCCTGATCCAGCGCGCGGCCGGCTCTGCTCCAGCCGCCGCCCGGATCCCGCGCGGCGGCACGCGCCGGCCGCGGCCCACCGACTTCCCCGAGGACGGCCATAGGCCCCCGACTTCGCGTCGGGGGCCTTCGCCGTCCTCCTCGCTCTGCGCACTCGGCGGAGCGGACCGGTTCAGCGGAGCAGTTCCCGTTCTCCTCGTACTCCCGCATTCGGCGGAGCGGGCCGGTTCAGCGGAGCAGTTCCACCGTCCCGGCCAGCCGGTCGTGCAGGCCGCGGCCGTCCCGGTCCCAGATCACCGCCGGGATCACCAGCATCAGCAGCACGGTGCGCACGATCACGTGGAGCGGCGTGAGCGGGCCGCCGAGCTTGCCGACGTGCAGGCCGAACAGCCGCTTGCCGATGGTGAAGCCGAGCGTGGAGACCAGCAGCAGGTGCTCGGCCGCGAAGATCGCCAGCACGCCCCACTGCCCCTGCCCGGAGGACGGGTGCCAGCCGAACGCCGTGGCGATCAGGTACGCGATGCCCCAGTCCACCGCGAGCGCGCCGATCCGGCGGCCCTGCCCGGCCAGCGAGCCGGGGCCGCTCTCCGGCAGGCCCAGGCGCTCGCCGCGGTACCGTCCCGGCTCGCCGTCCGGCAGCTGCGGACCGTCCAGCCAGCCGCCCAGCGCCTGCCGGGTGGTGGACGGGCCCGCCGTCGCGCCGGCGGCGGGGCCGCGGCCCTTCTGCTCAGTCATACGACCACGTTATCGCCCGTTCGGCGCGCCCCGGCCACCGGGGCCGCTGATCAGCCGCGTAACATGGCCGAAACGGCTCGGACACCTCGGGGTAACCGCCTCACCGTAACTTTTCGGACACGAATGGGAGCTGGAGCACCCCTAAAGGCCCCGGATTCCTCCGAGGCGGGGCCCTGCCAGAGGAGGATGGATGTTCACCAATCCCGATGAGGTCACCAAGTACCTCAAGGACGAGGGCGTCAAGTTCGTCGACGTCCGGTTCTGCGACCTGCCGGGCGTGATGCAGCACTTCACCGTGCCGGCCGAGACGGTCGACGCCGCCTTCTTCACCGAGGGCGCCATGTTCGACGGCTCGTCGATCCGCGGCTTCCAGGCGATCCACGAGTCCGACATGCAGCTGATCCCGGACATCACGACCGCGCGCGTCGACCCGTTCCGCAAGGAGAAGACGCTCAACGTCAACTTCTTCATCCACGACCCGCTGACCGGCGAGCAGTACTCCCGGGACCCGCGCAACGTGGCCAAGAAGGCCGAGGCCTATCTCAAGGGCACCGGCGTCGCCGACACCGCGTACTTCGGCCCCGAGGCGGAGTTCTACGTCTTCGACGACGTGCGCTTCGAGACCAAGGTCAACGGCGGCTTCTACCACATCGACTCCGAGGCCGGCTGGTGGAACACCGGCCGCGAGGAGGCCGGCGGGAACCAGGCCTACAAGGTCCGCTACAAGGGCGGCTACTTCCCGGTGCCCCCGGTCGACCACTTCGCCGACCTGCGCGACGAGATGGTCCTCGCGCTGCGCGACGTCGGCCTCCAGGTCGAGCGCGCGCACCACGAGGTGGGCACCGCCGGCCAGGCCGAGATCAACTACAGGTTCAACACCCTGCTGGCCGCGGCCGACGACGTAATGCTGTTCAAGTACGTCGTGAAGAACATCGCCTGGGCGCACGGCAAGACCGCCACCTTCATGCCGAAGCCGCTCTTCGGCGACAACGGCTCGGGCATGCACACGCACCAGAGCCTGTGGAAGGACGGCTCGCCGCTGTTCTACGACGAGATCGGCTACGCCGGCCTGTCCGACACGGCGCGCTACTACATCGGCGGCCTGCTGCGCCACGCGCCGAGCCTGCTCGCCTTCACCAACCCGACGGTGAACTCGTACCACCGCCTGGTCCCCGGCTTCGAGGCCCCGGTGAACCTGGTCTACTCGCAGCGCAACCGCTCCGCCTGCATCCGGATCCCGATCACCGGCTCGAACCCGAAGGCCAAGCGCATCGAGTTCCGCGTCCCCGACCCGTCCTCCAACCCCTACCTCGCCTTCTCGGCGATGCTGATGGCGGGCCTGGACGGCATCAAGAACAAGATCGAGCCCGCCGCCCCGGTGGACAAGGACCTCTACGAGCTCCCCCCGGACGAGCACGCCGCCGTCCCCCAGGTC
>NZ_JAGSOH010000178.1 GCF_018139625.1 Actinospica acidithermotolerans
GCCCCTGCCCGCCCAGCACGCGCTCCACCAAGGCCCGAAACGCCGCCTGCTTCCGATCCGCCTTCGCGCTCACGCTCACAAGCCCAGTCTGCGCCCCACCCGAGAAACCGGCGACCCGCCACCCGCCGGTCTCGCCGCGCCCCACAACGGCCATCACGGCTATCGCCGCACGTCAGGGGCCGATCGCTGACAGCGAACACTCCTGGGGGAACACCCCGTCAGGCCGCCAAGTTGAGCACGGCAGACTCAACTTAGCCGGACTCGAACACTGTCGGGGCCCCAGCGGTCCCGGCGGGCGACCCAGGGAGCCGTTCATGGCGATCACGTCCACCACCAAGGCCCTGCCCGTTCTGCCGCTCGACGACGAAGTGGTGCTGCCGGGCATGGTCGTGCCGCTGGACCTCAACGACACCGACGTGCGCGCGGCGATCGACGCGGCGAGGTTGGACCCGGACGCGGGCGAGCATCCAGAGCTGCTGCTGGTGCCGCGGCCCGACGGGAAGTACGCGGCGTACGGCACGCTCGCGGTCATCGAGCAGGTCGGGCGGCTGCGCGGCGGCCAGCCGGTCGCCGTCGTGCGCGGCACCCGGCGGGCGAAGATCGGGCGCGGGACGACCGGGCCCGGCGCCGCCCTGTGGGTCGAGGCGGAGATCCGGCCCGAGCAGTCCGCCGGCGCCCGCGCCCGCGAGCTGGCCGAGGGCTACCGCGAGACCGCGATCAAGATCCTGCAGCACCGCGGCGCCTTCCAGGTCGTCGACGTCGTCAAGCAGATCCAGGACCCGTCCGCCCTGGCCGACTCGGCGGGCTACGCGCCGTACCTGACGATGGAGCAGAAGCTGCAACTGCTGGAGACGGTCGACGTCGAGGCGCGGCTCGAGCTGCTGGCCGAGTGGTCGCGCACGCACCTGGCCGAGACCGAGGTCAACGAGTCGATCAGCAAGGACGTCAACGAGGGCCTGGAGAAGCAGCAGCGGCAGTTCCTGCTCCGCAAGCAGCAGGAGGCCATCCGCAAGGAGCTGGCCGAGCTGGAGGGCCGTCCGGCCGACGAGACCGACGACTACCGCGCCCGGGTCGAGGCGGCCGATCTGCCCGAGAAGGTGCGCGAGGCGGCGCTCAAGGAGGTCGAGAAGCTCGAGCGCAGCGGCGACCAGAACCCGGAGTCGAGCTGGATCCGCACCTGGCTGGACACCGTCCTGGACATGCCGTGGAACGAGCGTTCCGCGGACGCCTACGACCTGCCCGGCGCGCGGGCCGTGCTGGACGCGGACCACGCGGGCCTGGACGACGTGAAGGACCGCATCGTCGAGTACCTGGCCGTGCGCAAGCGGCGCGAGGAGCGCGGGCTCTCGGCGGTCGGCGGGCGGCGCTCCGGTGCCGTGCTGGCGCTCGTGGGGCCGCCTGGCGTCGGCAAGACCTCGCTGGGTGAATCCGTGGCGCGGGCCATGGGACGCAGCTTCGTCCGGGTCGCCCTGGGCGGCGTGCGGGACGAGGCGGAGATCCGCGGGCACCGGCGCACCTACGTCGGCGCGCTGCCCGGCCGGATCGTGCGCGCGATCAAGGAGGCCGGGACGATGAACCCGGTCGTGCTGCTCGACGAGGTCGACAAGGTCGGCTCCGACTACCGGGGCGACCCGTCGGCGGCGCTGCTCGAGGTGCTGGACCCGGCGCAGAACCACACCTTCCGGGATCACTACCTGGAGGTCGACCTGGACCTGAGCGACGTCGTGTTCCTGGCGACGGCGAACGTCCTGGAGGCCATCCCCGGGCCGCTGCTGGACCGGATGGAGCTGGTCCGCCTCGACGGCTACACGGAGGCGGAGAAGGTCACGATCGCCCGTGACCACCTGCTCCCGCGCCAGCTGGAGAAGGCCGGCCTGAACGCGGACGAGGCCTCGGTCGAGGACGGCGCGCTGCGCCGGATCGCGGCCGAGTACACCCGGGAGGCGGGCGTGCGCGACCTGGAGCGCTCGCTGGCCCGCATCCTGCGCAAGGCGGCGGCCAAGACCGCGGTCGGCGACCTGGAGCTGCCGGTGCTGGTCACGGAGGCGAACCTGCAGGAGTTCCTGGGCCACCCGCGGCACATCCCGGAGACCGCGGAGCGCACCGCGGTACCGGGCGTGGCAACCGGTCTGGCGGTCACCGGCGCGGGCGGCGAGGTGCTGTTCGTGGAGGCCTCGCTGGCCGACCCGGAGACCGGTGCGACCGGCGTGACCCTGACCGGGCAGCTGGGCGACGTGATGAAGGAGTCGGCGCAGATCGCGCTGTCCTACCTCCGCTCGCACGGCGCCGAGCTGGAACTGCCGGTCGGCGACCTGAAGGAGCGCGGCGTCCACGTGCACGTGCCGGCCGGCGCGGTGCCGAAGGACGGCCCGAGCGCGGGCGTCACGATGGTGACCGCGCTGGGCTCGCTGCTCTCCGGCCGGCCGGTGCGCGCCGAGGTGGCGATGACCGGCGAGGTCTCGCTGACCGGGCGGGTGCTGCCGATCGGCGGCGTCAAGCAGAAGCTGCTGGCCGCCCAGCGGGCCGGGGCGACGGTGGTCCTGCTGCCGAAGCGCAACGAGCCGGACCTCGACGAGGTGCCGGAGGAGGTGCGCGAGGCGCTGGAGATCCACCTGGTCTCGGACGTGCGCGACGTGCTCGACCTGGCGCTGGTCCCGGCCACGGCCGCGGCGCCGCACCGGATCGCCGCCTGATCGGCGGCGTAGGGCCCGGCGCCGGGCGTACGCGCTAGTCGGTGTCGGGCTCGGCAGGCTCGGCGGCCTCGTCCTCGGCCGCCGGCTCGGAGGCCTCCTCCCCGTCCAGGGAGGGGGCCTTCGGCTTGATCAGCACCACACCGGAGCCGAGGTCGACCGGTCCACGGCCGGGCTCCGACGGCGACTCGACCTCGCGGGTGTGCTCGAGGCGCTCCTGCTCGTCCACGCGGTGCCGGTGGCCCGGGCTGAACAGATCGAAAAAGACGGTCATGTTCCCAAGCTACCCTGCCGCGCCCGCGGTTCCTACCGGTCGGCGGTCACGAACGCGGCGAGGGGCGGTGCCGTGCCTGTGGGTAGTAGGCGCGGATCCCGTGTCCGGGGGCGATGGTCCCGGGGCGCCGGCCCCCGCTCGCCGGGGAGCGGGGGCCGGCCTCGCGCGGTATCGCAGGGTGCTACTGGACGGTGCCGCCCGCGTAGTCGGAGGCGAACTGGGTCTCGACGACCTTCTCGACACCGGTGTCGTTGAGGATGATGCCGAGCTCGCGGTTGTTGTCGAGCGAGTTCGACGTCCAGTTCATCGAGCCGATCTCGACGGCCGCGTCGGACAAGCCGTAGTCGGCGACGATGGCCTTGGCGTGGATGTAGTAGCCGGTGCTGCTGGAGTAGCCGACCACGGTGCCGCCGGCCGCCTTGATCTCGGAGACCTCGGACGAGTAGTCCGCCGGGTACTCGAGCACGACGCGGACGGTCACGCCGGCCTTGGCGCGGGCCACCACGGCGTTGATGAGGGTGGAGTCGCTGAACTCCTCCTCCTCGATGTCGAGCGTCTTGGTGGCCCCGTCGATGATCGACAGCAGCCGGGAGGTGGCGTCGGTGGGCGACCAGAGCAGGTTGTCGCCGTCGCCGGGGGTGATGGCGGTGTTCGCGTAGTCGGCGTTGAAGACCTTCTCGATCGCCGCGACGTCGTTCGCGTCGGTGTCGATGACGCCGTAGTCGCAGCTGGTCGTGTAGTACTTGCTGGTCAGGTTGCCGGTCAGGATCATCGACTCGTCGCCGTCGATCGTGATCGTCTTCTGGTGGGTGTAGGTGAAGCGCGAGGTGTTCGACTCGACGACGCCGACGCCGGCCGCCTTGAGCTTCGTGATGGCCGAGGAGTTGTACGAGGTGTGCTGGCCGTCGAGCACGACGCGGACGGTGACGCCGGCCTTCTCCCGGGCGACGAGGTCGTTGACCGCGGTGGTGTCGACGAGCTCGTACATGGTCATGTCGAGCGTCTTGGTCGCCGAGTTGATGAAGCTGTAGATCGTCGGCTCGGTGGCCGAGCTCGTGTTGAACACGAAGCCGGTGTAGGCGGTGGCCGCGTGCGCCGGGTAGGCGGCGACCGCGGTCGCGACCAGGCCGCCGGCGAGGGCGAGAGCAGTGCTGCGGAACGTGCGGTTGCGCATGGGGACAGACTCCTTCAGCGGGGGTGCCGTGCCCGTGGGTAGCAGGCGCGGTTCTCGGGTGCTGGGGGCGGTATTCACATCACCAGGCCCCGCGATTCAGCACACTGAATCCACGTGGAGGCGGAATGTCGAGTCCGTAACGGTTGAGTGAATCAGCTTCCGTAATATTGACTGCTGCGATACGCTGCAAGGTTGGACCCATATTAAAATCCCGTTTCCCGCACGGATATCCGGACAGGGCGGGACGAATCGAACTCCGTCAGGGTTCGATCATGATGGGAACGCGTGTGGGGAGGCGCGAGGGACCACGCCGGGGATCGGTACGAGGGACCGGCGCGCAACGGCGCCGGGTTCGGGAACCCGCGGTGGGTTCAGGAACCCGCGGTGGGTTCAGGAACCCGCGGTGCTGCGCGTGGTCGGCCAGGCGCGGCGGACGCGGCGCTCCCAGGCGCGCCGGGCGCGGCTCGCGGCGCTCTCGTCGGCGCCGGGCTCGAGCCCGGGCGAGGTGAACGTGGCCGTGACGACGGTCCCGGCCCGGTAGCGCGGCGCGCGCACGATCAGCGAGTCGGCCAGTTCCCGGGCGATGAACAGCCCGCGGCCGCCCTCGGCGTCCAGGTCGGACTCGACCTCGTCGCGCTCGGGCACCCCGAGGCCGCGCCACTTGCCGGCGTCCTTGACGGTGCACTCCACGGCCGTGCCGGCGGCGGTCGGCTTGCGCCGCAGCACCAGCTGGACCGGGCCGCTGCCGTGCCGCAGCGCGTTGCCCGCGAGTTCGCTGATCACCAGGGCGGCGTCCCCCGCGCGCTCGGCCAGGCCCCAGCGCTCCAGCGCGACGGCGGTCAGCCGGCGGGCCTCCGCGAGGGCGGCGGGCGCGGTCAGCTCCGTGACCACGAGCCCCAGCATCACCTGGGGGCTGATCGAGCGCACGGATCGCACGCCCATGGCCGAGACGAGTACTCGGCGCGCTATGCGGCTTGACTGACGCGCCACGGTTGTTCCACTCCAGCGGGGTCGAAACGGTCGGTTCTGGGCGTTACCAATCAGGACCGCCGCCGCGCCAACTCCACCGCCAACCCTTACGCCGCACTCGTCTAAGGGTGGGCCGGCCTTCCGCGAAAAAGGCGATCCACGCACCCGCCGCCTCGGGTACTCTCCGCGTCCACACCCTCACTCGCTGCTTCTGTTACCGCAGGTCACAGCGGGTTCCGGGGGTGAATCGCGAACCATGGTACGGACCGAAGAGTATCGGCCGAAGCCCGCCTCCGATACCCCCGCGTTGTCACAAATCAGATGCGGGGGCTCAGCCGAGGCGCACCGGCGTACGACGGCGCGCACATGCAGATGCCCGTTGAACGCGTCCGCGCCGGTCAGCCGCGGACGACGTTCCCCGGTCACTGCGAGCTGCCGGACGTGCCGGAACCCGTCTCGTAGTCGGGGTTCGCGGTCACGCACGCACCCGCGTTCGCGCCGTTCTCCTCGTAAGAGTCGCTCGGCACCGAGATCGCGGCGCTCGCCGAGTAGCTGCTGTTCGCCGTCGAGTAGGTCGCGCCGCTGGTCCAGTCCGTGCCGATGGTCAGCACGAGCGTGGTCCCGGTGCCGGTCTCCTCGAGTGCCGAGGACGGCAGGTTCAGGTCGCCGGCCAGCTCGTTCGCCGCGGACGCCTCCTTCGCGGAGTAGACGAGCGTGGTCGTCGCCCGCGTCGAGGTGGCGTCGCTGCCGGAGCTGTAGACGAAGCCGTCCCGGAAGACCTGCGAGACGACCGTCTCGTACCGGTTCGTGGTGCCGGAGGCGTTGACGACGTTCACGTGCATCGGGTGCTTGCGGGCCGCGGCCTCCTCGGAGGCGTTGGGCGTGGAGGACTTCGTCGCCGACGCGGATGCCGACGAGGACGCGGTCGCCGAGCCGCTCGCGCTCGCACCTGCCGACGTCGACGCCGAGCCGGAGTCCGAGGAGCCCGCGGACGTGCTCGCGCCCGCCGACGCGGACGCGGACGAGGACGAGGACGAACCGCCGGAGGTCGTGAAGGACTTGTCCTGCTCGACGTCCTGGAAGATCGCCTGCGCGTCGGACGACGCCTCGACGCGGTACTGGTAGCTCGCGTCGGAGGTGTCGGTGTCCTGCTGCCACGGCATGGTCAGGAAGGTGGTCCGGTCCGCGTCCACCTCGCCGAAGTCGTCGGCCAGGCTGAGCAGGGCGGTCGCGCTGTCCAGGCCGTTGTCCACGGTGGTGTACTGGGTGACCGTCTCGGCGATCGACTGCAGCTCGCTCAGGTTCGTCAGCGTTGCGCTGGCCTTGACCTTGCGCAGCAGCGAGGACAGGAAGATGTGCGTGGCCTCCTCGCGCCCGAGGTCGGAGCCGTCGTAGAAGGCGTGCCGGGTGCGCAGGAACTGCAGCGCCTGCTTGCCCTCGACGTTGGACGTACCGCCGCTGATGGTCAGGCCGGAGTACGGGTCGTGCACGGAGGCGGAGACGCACACCGGGACGCCGCCGAGCTCGCTCGACAGGTCCACGACACCGGAGAAGTCGAACATCATGTAGTGGTCGATGGTGATCCCGGTCATCTTGACCACGGCCGCCACCTGGCACGAAGCGCCGTACTGCAGCGCGCTGTTGACCATCCCGCGGTCGCCGCCGGCGCACTCGGGCAGCTCGGTCTCGGTGTCCCGGGGTATGGAGAGCACGGTGACGTTGCTGCGGTCGGCGGACAGGTGCACGATCATCTCGCTGTCCGCGTTGGCGCCGGACCCGCAGTCCCCGCCGAGGCCGCAGTCCGCGGCGGTGGCCCGGGTGTCCGAGCCGATCAGCAGGATGTTGATCGGAGACCGGCCGTAGGCGTCGACCGGCTCGGCGGGCTCGGTGAAGCCCGACGGGAGCAGCGCGGTGTGCTTGAGATTCTTTGTCAGGTGCTGGACGTCCCAGGCGGCGAGCCCGAAGGCGGCGGCCGCGCCGAGGGCGGTGGTCGCGGTGACGGCCAGCGCCGCCGTCTTCAGCCGCCTGCGCCGCCTGGCCCGCCGCGCACGCTGCGCGGAGCGCTCGCCCTCGGCCTCTTCAGGCTCGCTCTCGGCCCCTGCAGGCTCGCCCTCGGCCTCCTCGGACTCCGCCTCCTCGGGCTCGGGCTCCTCGGCTCCGGCCTCGGTCTCGGCTCCGGCCTCGGCTTCGGTCCCGGCCGACTCGGAGTCGGATTCGCTGATCGCCGCGTCCCCGTCCGGAACCGGTTCCGGACCGTCAGGACCCTCATCAACTAATGGATCAGCCATCGCCTCTTCACCCGTCCATTCGATCAACCGCAGGTAGTGACGTTCGACCTGAGCCGCTGGTTGCGAATTGGAGTTAAGAAGACTGTTAACACGTTAAACGCGGGTGAAGAGCCTGTCGCGCAGCAGGGCGAGCAAGGTCACGGATACCGCGAGCAGGACCAGACTGAGCACGATGGCTGACTGGGGATCGGTCTGGAAGGCGAGGTACACGGCGAGCGGCATCGTCTGCGTGGTGCCGGGGAAATCGCCGGCGAAGGTGATGGTCGCGCCGAACTCGCCGAGCGCGCGGGCCCAGGAGAGCACCGCTCCGGCGGCGATGGCCGGGAGCAGGTTCGGCAGCGTGATCCAGCGGAAGGTCTGCCAGCGTCCGGCGCCGCTGGTGGCCGCGGCCTCCTCGAGCGCCGGATCGAGCCCGTGCAGGGCCGCCTCGACCGAGATGACCAGGAAGGGCAGCGCGACGAAGGACTCGGCCATGATCACGCCGGCGGTGGTGAACGGCAGCGTGACGCCGAACCAGCGGTCCAGGTACTCGCCGAGGATCCCGGAGCGGCCGAACACGAGCAGCAGCGCCATGCCGCCGACCACCGGCGGCAGCACCAGCGGCACGGCGACGAGCGCCCTGGCGATTCCGCGACCTGGCATCTCCGTGCGCGCCAGCAGCCACGCCAGCGGCACGCCGAGCACGATGCTCACTCCGGTGGCCGCGGTCGCGCATTCCAGCGAGAGGCGCAGCGCCGTCCACGTGTCCGTGCCGGACAGCTCGGCGGTCAGCTCGCGCCACGGCGTGCGCACCAGCAGTCCGAGCACCGGCAGCGTCAGGAAGGCCAGGCCGAGCAGCGAGGGCGCCAGCAGCGCGATCGGGGCGCGGCCCTGGTTCAGCCGTCGCCCCGAGCGCCTCGCCTCCCGGCGCCGATCGGTCACGGAGCCTGGAACCCGGCCTTGAGCAGGACCTGCTCGCTGGAGGAGGACAGGATGTACGCGACGAAGGCCTGGGCCAGCGTCGCATTCGTCGAGCCCTTGAGCACGTCGATCGGGTAGGAGTTCACGGCGCTGGAGGCCGTGGAGAAGACGACGCCGTCCACCTTGCCGTCCGCCCCGACGATGTCGCTGTGGTAGACCAGCGCCGCGTCCACCTCGCCGAGCTCGACCTTCGTCAGCGCGCTGGTGACGTCCGTCTCGTAGGTCACCGGGGTCAGCGAGACCTTGGCGGCGGCCAGCGCCTTCACCGCGGCCGAACCGCAGGGCACGGTCTTGGCGCAGAGCGCGACCTTGGTGCCGGACTTGGTCAGGTCGGACAGCGTCTTGATGTCCTTCGGGTTGCCCGGGGCGACGGCGATCTCCAGCGTGTTCTTCACGAACACGGTCGGGTCGCCGGTGGTGTCGCCGGCCTTCTCGACGGTCTGCATGGTGCTCTGGTTGGCCGAGGCGAACACGTCGGCCGGGGCGCCCTGGGTGATCTGCGCGGCGAGGGTGTCGCTGCCGCCGAAGGAGAACTTCACCGTGGTGCCCGGGTGCTCCTTCTCGAAGGTGTTCGCGAGCTCGGTGAAGGTCTTCTGCAGCGAGGCCGCGGCGAACACGGTGATCGTACCGGAGAGCGCCTGGCTGCTCCCGGAGGCCGAGCCGGTGGCCGACGCGCTGGCCGAGGAGGACGAGGAGCAGCCGGCGAGGGCCGCTCCGGCCAGCGCGAGGACGGCGAGCGCGGCGGCGGGACGGCGAAGGCTGGAGCGGTTCACGGTGGGCATCAGGGTTCGATCCGTTCCACGACGACGTTGGTGGACTTGACGACGGCGACGGAGAGCACGCCGGGCTCCAGGCCCAGCTCGTCGGCCGCCTCCCGGCTCATCAGCGAGACGATCTTGTGCGGCCCGGCCTGGATCTCGACCTGCGCCATCACCCCGTCCCGGACGACCCGGGTGACGATGCCGCGCATCCGGTTGCGGGCCGAGGAGACGGCGCCGTAGCGCTCGCGCATCTCGGTGTCCGCGAAGGTGGCGGCGAAGGCGGCGAGGTCGGGGCCGGCGATGGTGCGGTGGCCGCCGCTCTCCCCTCCTCGGTCGGCGGGCAGGCGGCCCGCGTCGATCCAGCGGCGGACCGTGTCGGAGCTGACGCCGAGCAGCTCGGCCGCCTCGCCGATCCGGAAAGCTCGCGTTTGCGTCATAGTGATTATGATAGTGCCGCAGCTGCGAGATTTCTTCGGCGGAAGAGCCGCAGGTGCCGGTTGTTACTCTTTCGACACCGGTCCGTGTACGCACCGTGCGCGTCGCGGCCAAATCAGTGGACGAGCACACTTCGGGCGAGGATCATGGCCCCTCGTGACCATGACCGAGAACGGGACCGCGGCCGCCCGGGACCTGCTGCGCGGAATCGCCGAGGGCGCCTCGTCGCTCGGCGAGGCGGCGCTGCCCGGCGGCAGGCCGTGGGCGGAGTGGGGCACGCTGGACGACAGCGTCGACACCGTCACCGTCTGCCAGTTCCTCTTCCTCGCCGCGTTCGCCGAGGGGCGCGAGCCCTACGCCTTCTCGACGTCGCTCCAGGGCTTCAAGAAGGGCGCCTGGCGGCTGCCGGAGGGGGCCAGGACGCTGCGCGAGGCGCACGCCGGCCAGCGGGCCGTGTACGCCGTCGGCGAGGGCTGGAGCCTGCTGCTGCACCGCTACTACCCGGGCCACGGCCTGGCCGTGGTGACCGCGCGCGACCCGGACACGGCGCGGAAGGTCGGCCGGCAGGCGGCGAAGCTGGTGAAGCGCACGGTGAAGGAGCGCGACGACCGGGTCAGCCTGGGCTTCTGGCACGCCTCGGCGAACGGCGCGGTCAACCAGGAGCGCGCGATCGAGGCCCAGGACTGGTCGGAACTGCGGCACAACTACTCGGCGCCGGTGGCTGAGCAGCTCGAGAAGCTGATGGAGCTCAAGGCCGCGGACGTGAACGGCAAGCTGATCCTGCTGCACGGGCCGCCCGGAACCGGCAAGACGACCGCGCTGCGGGCGCTCGGCCGGGCCTGGCGCCGCTGGTGCCGCACGGACTGCGTGCTCGACCCGGAGCGGCTGCTCAGCGAGCCCGGCTACCTGCTCGAGGTCGTGATGGGCGAGGGGCACGGCGACCGGCGCTGGCGGCTGCTCATCCTCGAGGACTGCGACGAGCTGATCCGCGGCGAGGCGAAGCACACCGCGGGCCAGGCGCTGTCCCGGCTGCTGAACCTGACGGACGGCCTGCTCGGCCAGGGCCAGAACATCCTGGTGGCGATCACCACGAACGAGCAGCTGGACCGGCTGCACCCGGCCGTGGTGCGCCCGGGCCGCTGCCTCGCGCAGATCGAGGTCGGCGCGCTCGCGGCGGCCGAGGCCGCGCGGTGGCTGGGCGGCGGCGAGCGGGTGGCCCGGCCGATGACGCTGGCCGAGCTCTACGCCCTCAAGGCCGGGCGCGAGGGGCTCGGCACGATCACCGCCGAGCCCTCCACGGGCCAGTACCTCTGACGCGACGGGTGCCCCCGGCGCCGCGAGCGGGTCTCGGCCGCGCCTAGGCCGTGTCTTCAAACTATCGCCGGGTCCGCGACGCCTGCCACGCACGCTCGCGGCGTTGCAGGGGCGGTTGCAGACGACCGAGTATGCGCCCGCCCCTGCGCCTTGCGAGCGCACGCGTCAGACGCCGCGGCCTGATCCAACGCAAGTTTGAAGACACGGCC
>NZ_JAGSOH010000179.1 GCF_018139625.1 Actinospica acidithermotolerans
GGCTGGTGCTGGGGCTGCTGCGGCGCGCCGTACCCCGGCTGCTGCTGCCCGGGCTGCGGTTGCGGCTGCTGCGCCGGATAACCGCCGGGCTGCGGGCCCCCGTATCCGCGCGACGGCTGGTCCGGGCCGGTTGGCACGGTCATGGTGAGGTTCTCCCCCTCGTCGTTGCGACCGCGGAGCCAACCCCGGCGATCTTGCGAACTCGGAATGCGGATACGCATGCTTTCATGCCCGTACGGGACCCCGCCACACGAGCGCCCGCCCTCGCGCCCGCCCGGTGTCGGTGCCGCCGTGCACAATGGGTGGGGTCAGCGCAAGCGGTGCGAACGGCCCCCCGGCAGGAGCGAAATGATCACCATCACGACCGTGAACGTCAACGGGCTGCGCGCCGCCTCCGGCAAGGGCTTCGACGCATGGCTGGCGGCCACCGGCGCCGACGTCGTCTGCCTGCAGGAAGTGCGCGCCGACCATGCCCAGGTCCCCGCGCAGCTCAGGGAGCCCGAGGGCTGGGCGAGGCCGCTGTTCGCACCCGCCTCCTCCAAGGGCCGAGCGGGCGTGGGCATGTACACCCGCGTCGAGCCGACCAGGACCCAGGTCGGCTTCGGCAGCGGCGAGTTCGACGAGTCCGGCCGCTACATCGAGATCGACCTCCCCCCGGTCGACGGCCTGCCCGGCATCACCGTGGCCAGCCTCTACCTCCCCTCCGGCGAGACCGGCACCGCGCGCCAGGAGGAGAAGGAGCGCTTCATGACCGAGTTCCTCGCCTACCTCGTGGCCGCCCGCAAGCGCCTCGAGGCCGAAGGCCGCGAACTCGTCGTCTGCGGCGACTGGAACATCGCCCACCGCGAGGCCGACCTGAAGAACTGGAAGTCGAACCAGAAGACCGCCGGCTTCCTCCCCGAGGAGCGCGCCTGGCTCACCCGCGTCTTCGACGAGGCCGGCTACGTCGACGTCATGCGCGCCCTGCACCCCGACGAGACCGGCCCCTACTCCTGGTGGTCCTACCGCGGCCGCGCCTTCGACAACGACGCCGGCTGGCGCATCGACTACCAGATCGCCACCCCGGGCCTCGCCGCCCTCGCCAAGTCCGCAGTCGTCGAGCGCGCGGTCGACCACCCGTCCCGGTGGAGCGACCACGCGCCGGTGACTGTGACCTATGCTGCGTGAGACCGACGTACGGTGCTTGAGACCGACGTACGGTGCTTGAGACCGACGTACGGCACTTGAGACCGACGTTCGGTGCGGGAAACCGAACCGACGTGGTCGTCCGGCGGGCCGGCCGACCCCGACCGCCGTAAGCCCCACCGCCGCGGCGCGCGTGGTGCCCGGCGCAGACTGACCGAACCGGGCAGTCATCACCGTCGGAATCGCGGCGGGAGCGGCGCTCTCCCGTCAGTTGCTGGTGCGCCCGTAGAAGAGCTGCGATGTCAGGTCGTTGAGTCGCATGTCGGGCCGTTCGCCGTAGGTGAGAACCGAGTTGATCCGCGGGGTCTCACCGGTCACCGGGGTGACCTGGTGCATCGCGTAACGGCCGTGAAAGAAGGCCAGGGTGCCGGGAGCGCTCGGCAGGTCCACGACGCCTTCCTCCTCGCCGTCCCAAAGAACGCGGCGCACACCCTCGTAGTTCTCGTCCTCCGGGCTCCGCAGGCCCGGGTGGTACCGGAAGGCGCCGCCACTTTCCGACTCCTGGTACATCAGCGTGACCGAGAATTCGCTCCGGTCGAAGTGCCAGCCGAGTTCGTCGCCGGTCTGGAAGAGCGTGATCTGCACCGCGTCGAGCGGGTCGGCGCTGCGGTAGAGCGCTTTCTTGCCCAGTACCGCGGCAATGAAGGAGGTCAGGTCATCGGACTCGTAGAGGCGACGTACCGGCACGTTCTCGGGCAGGTAGTCGTAGGCGATCCCGTTCTTGGCCGAACGCACCAGGAAGGCTCGGGGGTCCGCCGGCGCGACGGTGTCGTCCGGCTCTTCGAAGTAGACGGTGTGGGTCTGGTCGGACCTCCACGCTTTCGAGACCAGCGCATAGGCCACTCGAACCATCTCGGTCACCGCGTCGGCCGGCATGAAGCCCGGGAGGCTGCAGGCTCCGTGCTCGGCGAGCTGCTGACGACACTGTTCGACGAACGCGCGTCCGCGATCGCTGTCGAGGTCGTGGATGGGGTAACGCTCCAGGTCGATGAGGTGGACGAGGTCGGCGTATCCGGCCTCGGCCGGTGGCTTGGTCATCGGATTCTCCGTTCAAACGCGGCGGCCGGGTCAGTGCTCACCAGCATCGATCGAGATGGTCAGCAGCACAATTCGTTTTCATGTGCCCAATCATGAATTTCACTAATAGACTCGGGGTGTGCGTGGAGATCCAGCGCCGCTACCGGAGATCCGGCCGCTCGTCGCCCTTGCCGAGATCGCGCGGACGGGTTCGTTCAGTGCCGCCGCCGAGGCGCTGGGCTATACCCAGTCGGCGATCAGCCAGCAGATTCGTCGGCTGGAGCGGCAGGTGGGCCATCGGCTGATCGAGCGCTCCAGCGGCCCGCGCGCCGTCTCCATGACGCCTGCCGGCGAGGTGATGCTGCGTCATGGCGAAGCGATCGCCGCTCGTTTGACCAGCGCGGCCGCCGACCTCGCGGCGTTGCGGGCCGGCAAGATCGGCACGCTTCGGGTCGGCTGTTTCGAGAGCGCCGGCGCCGAGCTCCTGCCCGCCGCGCTGAGCGCATTCGCCCGCGAATGGCCGCAGGCGCGGGTCGAGCTGGTCGAGGCCGAGGACGACGCCGGGTTGCTGACTCTGATCGAAGCCGGCGAACTGGACGTGGCCTACGTGGTTCTGCCATTGCCGACCGGCCCCTTCGAATGCGTCGAACTGCTCGACGACCCCTATGTGGCCGTGCTGGCGAAGAATCTGCCGCTGGCTCAGGACCCCGGCCCCATGGCACTGGAGCAGCTTCGCGGTCAGCGGCTGGCCAGCTACGCGCGGATGCGAGCCCCACACGCGATCGAGCAGCGCTTGGGCAGGCCGGAGTTGGGTGCGCAGATCGTGTACCGCTCGCACCGCAATTCGACCTTAGTGGGCCTGGCCGAGCAGAACGCCGCGATCGCCGTGATGTCCTGGCTGTCAGCGCGCCCGACCCGTGACAGGGTCACGATCCGCCCCCTGATCGGCGTCGCACCGCGCACCATCGGGCTGGTGTGGCACCGCGATCGGCTCCCCAATCCGATGTTGAGGGCATTCACCGCTCTCGCCAGCGCGGTACCCCTCGCCAGACGTCTCTCGGCAGGCCGGTGACGCGGTTCGGCAGGCCCCGAGCCGTGCTCCGTCGGCACCATCTATCCCGGCGAACCGCCTGAACGTCTGCGGCCATGCCGCACGGCGGCGGAATTGCGGTCTGACTGCTCCTCAGGTTTTGCCGGACCGCGATGCCGCCTTGGCTTCTAGTTAACCTTCTTTACCTTACCCTTTGTCAACATGAAACGACTCACCTGGATCGCGACGACGGCCGGAGTGCTCGCCCTCATCACCGGGGCCGCGGAAGTGGCTCTGGCGACCACGAGCTCTGCCAGCCCGCCGCCGGCCGCCGCCGACACGTCCGCAACCGGTCGATTGTCCGCCGCGACCGCCACCAGCACCGCTGCCCCCGGCACGACCGACACCGTCAGCCTGGGCGGCTGGGCCGGATTGCTGCTGCCGGTCAACCCGTCCGGACAGCTGTCCGGGAAGGACGCGATGGTCGTCCGGCCGGCGCGGCTGGATGCGCCGTGGTTGACGCGGACGAGCGGCGGGGCGCTGGAGTTCTGGGCGCCGTCCGGCGGCGCCACCACGCCCGGCTCGCTGCACTCGCGCACCGAACTCGAATCCGCGACCAAGTACAGCGTCGGCAAGCAGGAGCACGTGTTGTCCGCGACGCTCGAGATCCAGCAGCTGCCGAAGAGCAAACCGCAGATCTGCGTCGCCCAGTTGCACGCGGGCGGCTCGGGCGGCTCCAATCCGTTCGTGATGGTCGACTACGGCTCCGGCGGGCTCTACGTCATGGTCGAGACCGGGACGTCGGCTTCCCCGAGTTACTACACACTGCTGACGGGCGTGCCGCTCGGTGCCGCGCTGAGCTACCGGCTCGCGGACAACGGCAACGGAACGCTCACATTCGCAGCGACCTCCGGCAGCCAGAACAGGGCGTTCACCGTCCGAGTGCCGCCCGCCCTCGACGGCGCCAGCGGCCATTTCTCCGCCGGCGACTACGAGCAGGGCACGGTGAGCAAGGGCTCGAACGACGGCGGGAGGGTTCTCTTCACGGCCCTGACGCAGAGTTAGCCCCGGCCGCCGCGGTGGGTCCGACGGCCGCTGACGGCCGCTGACGGCCACTTCACGGCTGGACGTGGTCGAAGACCAGGTCGGAGTCGAGCCGGTACCGGTCGCCCCGGTAAACCGCCCTGGTGTACTCGATGACCCTGTCCTGCGTGTCGCGCGTTGTGACGTCGAACAGCAGTGCCGGGGTGTACGGCGGCACCTCCAGGACGCTCGACTCCTGCTCGTCCGTCACCGTGGCCTCGATCGACTGTGCCGCGCGCGCCATGGTGATTCCGTAGCGCTCGCGCAGCAGCCGGTAGAAGGAGCCGCGCTGGAAATCCTCGCCGTCGATCCCGGGCACGTACTTCTCCGGGACGTGGATCCGTTCCACGGCCAGCGGAGCGCCGTCGACGATGCGCAGCCGCTCGGCGCGGACGACCGGTTCGTTCGGGGAGACCGTCAGGGCCCGGGCCAGGCGGGCCCCGGCGCTGCGCCGCTCGAAGGAGAGGGTCCGGCTCTCCCACACCCCCTCGGCGAGCGGCACTCGAAACCCGTTGCGGACTCCGGCGCTCGGTGCCATCGGCTGCGACACCCGGCCGGCGGCCTTGAACGTGCCCCGGCCCGTGCGGCGCACGAGCACGCCCTCGTCCACGAGTTCCTCGACGGCCGCCCGCAGCGTGGGGCGGGAGACCCCGAGGTGCTCGCAGAGCTCGTGTTCCGAGGGCAGCGCCTCGCCGGGCTCGTGATCGGCGACCATGGCGAGAATCGCGTCGCGTGCCTGCGTACGCTTGACCGGTGATCTCATTGACCAAGGGTAAGGCCTACTCGGCCGCTTTGCCAGCAACATCCGGCGATCCAGAGCCCTAAAGGGCAACCGATCCCGCCCCTTGACTTTACCTTTTGTAAGCTTCAGACTCTGGTGCCATGAAACCCACTCGAACGATGACGGGCCGGCGTTGGGCCGCGGCGATAGCCGGGCTCACCACCCTCTGCCTGGCAGTGGCCGCGGTCGAAGCCGGTGCGGCCGACGCCACCCCGCCCGTCTCCGCGGCGGCCTCGATCACCCCGACCAGCACGGCGAACGGCTACAAGTTCCTGGACCAGATGATGGACAAGTACGCGACCGGCTCCACGGTCCGACTCGTCCAGAGCTACGTCTGGGACTCGGCGATGGGCGAGTTCACCGACGCGGTCACCTACGACGACGCCCTGGTGATCGACGCGTTCCTCGCCCGCGGCACGAGCGACGACATCGCGCGCGCCGAGGTGATCGGCAACGCCCTGCTGTACGTGCAGGCCCACGACTCCAGCCACGACGGCCGGATCCGGGCCGCGTACGCGCCGAAGCCGCTGACCAGTACGAGCGCGATCGACGCCACCGACCCGACCAGCGACGTCGGCAACATGGCCTGGGTCGGGCAGGCGCTGGTCCAGCTCTACGCGAAGACCCGCGTGACCGCGTACCTGACCGGCGCGACGGCCGTGGCGAACTGGATCCAGAACCACGCGTACGACACGCGCGGGGCCGGCGGCTACACCGGCGGCTACGACGGATCCTCGAAGATCACCTGGAAGTCCACCGAGCACAACATCGACGTCTACGCACTGTTCTCGATGCTCGCCACCGAGACCGGCAGCAGCACCTGGACCACGCGCGCGAGCTACGCAAAGACCTTCGTCTACGCGATGTGGAACAGCAAGGCGAGCGACTTCTGGGTCGGCACCGGCACCAACGGCGTCTCGCTCAACACCGACTTCCTGCCCGAGGACGTCAACACCTGGAGTTACCTGGCGTTCAAGGACCCGGCTCACGCCGCCTCAGTCGACTGGGACATCGCGCACCTCGCCGCGACCAACAACGGCTTCACCGGGGTCAGCTTCGCGGCCTGCGACAGGTCGAAAGTGTGGTTCGAGGGCACCGCGCACCTGGCGGACGCGCTCGCGATCCGCAACGGCAGCGGCGACACCGCCAAGGCCCAGGCGTACCTCAACACCCTCGAGCGTTCGCAGACCACCGCGCTGCACAACAACGGACTCGCCATCGTCGCGGCGTCGGCGGACAACCTCTCCGACTGCGACAGCGACGACTACTACGCCGCCCCGCACATCGGCGCGACGGCCTGGTACCTGATGGCCGGCACCGCGAGCGATCCGTTCCTACCCCTCAACTGAGGCCCTCACCGGATGGACCCGGAGAACCGGAGCGGTTGACCGGCACGCAGGCGGTCAACCGCTCCGCTGTTGAGCCCGTCGTTTTTCGAGGCTACGGCAGCGAGTGTTCGGGAGGTAGGGCCGAGCTGGGCGAGGGACCACGGCCGGGAGATCGCCGATTCCCGGTAGGCCGAGCAGGATTCACAGCGACCGCGCCCCGGCTTAGACCAGGTGGGGGACGCCTCCGCGTAATCCCCGCGGATCGGGGCAATCGTTCCAGGGCCGTCGCAATCGCGCGCACCTCTGGAGGTTGGCAGATGGAACACCCCGAAGCGGCACCGCATGTCCGGGGCATGTTGACGCTCATCACCGCGGGGGAGAACGAAACGGTGCCCAATGGCGTCCCGTACGGTGCCCTGCCGCTGCATTCGCTCGAGACGTCTGAGGTGAAGACGTGGCTCGAGAAGTACAAGCGGTACTCGATCTTCGTCATGGCGGGCAGCCACTTCGAGATGAAGGGCGTCCCGGCGCTGACCGTGTCCTCGAGCCTTGAGGACTATAAGGCTGTCATGAAGGCTTCGCCGCTGTGATGCGTCGATGCGTCGAGCCGTGACGTGAGCTGAGATCAAGGTCACCTTCGCTTGACCTGTTGATTGGGCGTCTGTGGCGGCGACGATAGGTCCGCCATGACGTTCGCCGACGCCCTCATCCTGCTCGCGGCCGGTGTGCTGGGCGGGCTCGCCAGCACGATCGCCAGCGTGGCGAGCGTCGTGTCGTATCCCGTGCTGCTCGTGCTCGGCCTGCCGCCGCTGGCGGCGAACGTCACCAACACGGTGTCGCTGGTCCTGACCGGCGTCGGGTCCGTGCTTGGTTCCCGCCCCGAGTTGGCAGGGCAGCGGTCACGGGTGCGTCGGCTCGGCCTTATCACGGCGCTCGGCGGAGCGGCCGGCGCGGCGGTTCTGCTGATCGCGCCGGGTCGCGCGTTCGCCGTGGTGGTTCCCGTCCTGATCGGCGGCGCGTCGGTGGCGCTGCTTGCGCAGCCCGCGATCCGCCGGTTGGCTCCCTCGGCGCACAGCGAGAACTCTGCCTGGCGCCTGGCGTGTGTGTTCGCGGTCGCGGTCTACGCGGGGTACTTCGGTGCGGCCGGCGGGGTGCTGATGCTGGCCGTGCTCGGCACCATGCTCGCCGAGCCCTTGGTGCGGATCAACGCCGTCAAGAACGCGATCAGCGGCATCGCGAACGGCGTCGCCGCGATCCTGTTTGCGGTCTTCGCGCCGGTCCACTGGACGTACGTGCCGTTACTCGCGGTGGGATTCCTGGTAGGCGGCTACATCGGACCCAGGCTGATCCGCCACGTGCCGGTACAGCCGCTGCGGCTCTTCATCGCGGCCGCCGGGCTGGCTCTGGCGGTGAAGCTCGGGTTGTCCGCTTACCGGTGAGGGGCGGCGCCGCCGAGCCGCTGCTCACTCCGGGACGAGGCCGTCCCACGACCACCGAGGAATGGTCAGTCCGTCCGGGACCTCGCTGCGGTCGAAGGGGTAACGCGCCATCGTGACCGTGGTCGTCCAGGCGAAATAGTCGTGCAGGACCCGGCAGAGCTGCTTGTCGTCGCCCAGCCCGGCATCGACCAGCGCCTGGTCGAAGCAGTCGATCGCCCGGCGGTCCATCTCCTCGTGGACGCCCTCGCCGGAGTGCATCCGGACCACGGCGCTTTCGTCGCCGTACTTCTCCGAGAACTCTGCCGGCCCGCCCCACGCCTGCGCCCAATAGGCGGCCAGCCGCTCGGTGTGCGCCGGATTGAAGCCGTGACTGAACGCATGACTGACGATCTCGTCCTCCATCACCCGCGCGTGCCACGCATCGGCGAGGCGCAGCACCCCACTTTCCGCGCCCGCAGCTTCATAGATTGTCCGCATAGATCCCAGCCTGCCACTGATCGGCGAACAGCGCGTTGACGCGCGGCGGCGGACCTCGGTATCGAATCGCGGATGCGCTGCTGGGCGAGAGGTGCTGCGTATCTTAGAGTTCTCAGCAAGCTCTATCCGGACCGATGATCAGATGGTTGATCAGGGGAGGCCTTGCTGTGCGCAGGCTGCACGTCACGCTGCTGGCAATACTCGTGGTCTGCGTCGCTGGATGCTCAGCGCTGAAAGCGGATACGACGGCGGTCTCGTCGTCGGCGGCGACTCCGCAGACGAGGGTCGGCGTACTCGCGGCCGTTCACGATCCCGGGCAGGTGACCGGGACCGTTCCAGCCTCCTGCCACGCGGGCGCGGGGCCGACGCCGGATCCGACCTGCACGCCGGGGGCCATCGATCCCGCGGTGACCCAGCAGAACATCTCCACCACCATCTGCCGCAGCAACTACACGGCCAAGATCCGGCCGTCGACGGGCCAGACCGACAAGGTCAAGGCCGAGATGTACAAGGCGTACGGGATAAAGTCCGGCACGACCAGCGAGCTCGACCACCTGGTGAGCCTCGAACTCGGCGGCTCGAACGATGTCAAGAACCTCTGGCCGGAGGTCGGCTCGCTGCCGAACCCGAAGGACAAGGTGGAGAACGACCTGCACCGGGCTGTGTGCTCGGGCAAGGTCACTCTCGCTGCCGCGCAGCGGGCCATCGCGACCGACTGGTTGACGGCGGAGCACAGTCTCGGTCTCTCGTAGCGGCTTTCGTCCGTCCGCCGGAGCACAGTCCTCGGTGCGCAGCGCGGGTACGGACGGCTGTTGATCCCTAGCGGATTGCAGGGCTAGGGCCGCTCAGGGCGGCGAACTGGGCGGTCAGGTCGGCTAGGGCCGCCTCGGTCGCCGCGGTGAGGGCGGCGGCTTGGGCGGGATCGAGCCGGGTGGCCGCGGGCGCGGTGACGAGGGTGTGCAGGGAGAGTTCGGCGCGGGCCAGGCGCGTGGCGGCGGCGACCAGGGCTTGGGCCGCGTCCGCGGTGAGGCGGGGCTGCGGCGGCTCGGCGGCCAGGCGGGCGGCCGCGGCTTCGGCGTCGGTGCGGGCGCGTCGGGCGGCGGACTGGAGCGTGCGCAGGCGGTGGGCGTCGGGGGCGCCGACGGCGTCCAGTTCGTGGCGGAGGGCTGCCGCGTACGTCTGGTGGGCGTCGACCAGGCGGGCGAAGATCTGGGGGGCGTTCCTGGCGTGCCAGGTAGGCCAGACGGCGTAGGCGACCAGGGCCAGGAGTGCGCCGAGTGCCGTGTCGGCGAGGCGGACGGTGGCGGTGGTCTCGGCGCTGAGGCCGAGGATGTCGAGCAGCAGGACGATGAAGACGGTCAGGTAGATGCTGTACCTGAGATAGTCGACCTCGAACACGGCGTACGCGGCGGCGACGGCGACTCCGGCCGCGAGGGCGAGGCAGACGGGCGTGCCGTGGAGCAGCATCGCGATGAGGGCTCCGGCCAGTGCGCCCACCGCGGTGCCGATGGCGCGGTGCACGCCGCGGGAGACGGTGGAGTTGTAGTCGGGCTTCAGGACGAGGAACACGGTGAGTACGACCCAGCGGCCCTCGTAGAGTCCTGTGATGCGAACGAAGGTCTCTGCGATTCCCGCGGCTACGGCGAGACGCAGGGCGTGCCGGCCGATCTCGCCGGAGGGGTTGAGATGGGCGCGGAGCGTGGCCAGGGCGGGGGCGTCGGCGAGCAGTTCCGGGGCGACGGTGGAGGTGGCTGGGGCTGACGTGTCGAGGCCGTTCAGGAGGGTGGTGATGGAGTTCAGGTGGGTGAGGACGGCTGTTGCGGACCAGTGCCAGCCTTCGGAATTCCCGGCGGGGAGTTCGGGGAGCGTCGGAAGTGCGGCGGCGGTGGCGTGGGACGAGATTGCACGAGGAGTCCGGCCGATGGCCTCGGCTGCGGCGGCGAGTACGTGGGCTGAGTCTGCGGCGAGGCGGCGGGCGGCGGGGGCTTCGGC
>NZ_JAGSOH010000017.1 GCF_018139625.1 Actinospica acidithermotolerans
CCCGCCGCCCCCGCCGCGCCGGTCGCGCAGCGGGCGTGGGAGGGCTCACGTACTGTCGGCGGCGGGTTGTTTAATGGGGATTCGTGGAGAAGGGCGCCGTGCACGAGCAGTTGGCGCTGGTGCGTGCCCGGGTGTCGGCGCCGCCGAAGCCGGTGCAGCCGGCTGAGGATCGGCCCGTGGCCCGGATCGCGGTGGATCTCGAGCCGCCGCATCTCGACCGCTACTTCGACTACGCCGTGCCCGCGAAGCTCGCGGAGACGGCGCAGCCGGGCGTGCGGGTGCGGGTGCGGTTCGCCGGGCGGCTGGTGGACGGCTTCCTGATCGAGCGCTGCGAGAGCTCCGACTTCACCGGCTCGCTGGTGCCGATCGAGCGGGTCCTCTCGCCGGAGCCGGTGCTCAGCCCCGACCTGCTCGCCCTCGCCCGCCAGGTCGCCGACGCTTACAGCGGCACGCTGGCCGACGTGCTGCGGCTCGTCATCCCGCCCCGGCACGCCGCGACCGAGGCCGAGAAGCCGTCGCCGCGCCCGCTCGGGCCGATCCAGGCTCCTGATCCGGCGCCGTGGTCGGCGTATCCGGGCGGGGCCGGGTTCCTCGGCGCCCTCGCTTCGGGCGAGGCGCCGCGCGCGGTGTGGACCGTGCTGCCGAACTCGGACGCCTACGGAGCGCTCGCCGCCGCAGTCCAGGCCACGCTCGCCGGGGGCCGGGGCGCCGTGGTCATCGCCGCCACCGGCCGCGACGTGGCGCGGATCGATCTGGCGCTGACCAAGGCGCTCGGCGAGGGGCGCCACGTCGCGCTGACCGCCGACCTCGGCGCAGCCGAGCGCTACCGCCGCTGGCTCGCGCTGAGCCGGGGTCAGGTCCGTGCCGTGGTCGGCACCGCGGCCGCGCAGTTCGCGCCGATCGACAGCCTCGGGCTCGTCGCGATCTGGGACGACGCCGACTCCGGCCACGCCACGCGCCTAGCGCCGTACCCGCACGCGCGTGAAGTGCTGCTCATGCGTGCGCACCAGGCGAAGGCGGGCGCACTGATCGCCGGATACACGGCCACGGCCGAGGCCGCGCACCTCGTGCAACGACACTGGGCCCGGCCGCTCGCGGCCCCGCGCGCCGTCGTGCGCGACCACACCCCGCGCGTGTTCGCGCTGAACGAGGAGCGCGGACGAGACCGCGAGCTGAACCCGGGCGCCGTCGCCGGTCACCTGCCGCCGCAGGCCATCCGCCTCGCGCGCGAGGCGCTGGCGCACGGTCCGGTGCTGGTCCAGGTCCCGCGCTCCGGTTACCGCCCCAGGCTCGCGTGCGCCCAGTGCCGCGAAACCGCGCGTTGCGCGCACTGCAACGGCCCGCTGGCGCAGCCCGGCCCGCGGCAGGATCCGAAGTGCGGCTGGTGCGGACGCGCCGCGACCCCGTGGAGCTGCCGGAACTGTAACGGCGTCGCGCTGCGTTCTCGTGCGACAGGTGTCCACCGCAGCGCGGAAGAGCTGGGCCGCGCGTTTCCCGGCACGCTGGTGCGCGAAAGCAACGCCGCGCGCGGCGTGATCGACGTCGTCCCCGGCGAGCCGGCCCTCGTCCTCGCGACCCCGGGTGCCGAGCCCCTGGCCGACGGCGGTTACGCCGCCGCCCTGCTCCTCGACGCCCCCGAGATCCTCAACCTCCCGACGCTCCGCGCCGCAGAGCAGGCCGTCCGCCGTTGGCTCGGCGCCGCGGCGCTGGTCAGACCCGCGTCGCGCGGGGGAGCGGTCCTGCTCTGCGCCGACGGCACGCTGCCCGCGGCCCAGGCCGTGCTGCGCTGGGACCCCGCCGCCTTCGCCCGCCGCGAACTCGCCGACCGCACGGAGCTCGGCTACCCGCCCAGCGCCCGCATCGCCGAACTCACCGGCCCGTACCCCGCCCTCCGCGAAATACTGGACCTCGCCGACCTGCCCGACGGCGCCCAGCTCCTCGGCCCCGTCCCCGTCCAGCGCGCCGGCGAGCAGACCGAGCGCATCCTCGTCCGCTGCGACCGCGCCGACGGCGCCCGCCTGGCCAAGGCCCTCAAGTCCGCGCTCGGCGTCCGCACCGCGAAGCACGGCGCCGACCCGGTCTGGATCCGGATCGATCCGGTGGACCTGGCGTAGGGCGTTCGGCTCGCGGCCGCTGTCCGACGCTGCCGTGGCACATGCCCTGCCCGATCGTCCCGGCCGCAGCCGCCCTCGGTTCAGCACACGGAATCGGTACTGAAGCAGACCGCGGATGGAGTCAAGGAGTTGATTAGCTTGTTCTCCGGCCGCGCCCCGAGCGCCTCGAAGAAGCGCCCGCGAGAAGTGCCGGATTCGGGGAACCACCACTCGTGGAACGAACCGAGGGCGGCGAGATCGGGCGTCATGCCGAAGTCCAGGCGGCATTCGACCCGGGCCAACCCGCCGTCGGCGTCGGTGGCCAGCTGTCGGACGAGACTCAGGATGAACACCGACTCGCCGTCCTGGCCGGCCGGTCCGTACTGGTAGAGCAGGCCGTCGGCGTCGGGGACGTCAGCGGCGTCCACTTCGCGGCCGGCGAATTCGCGGAACGAGCCGAAGGCGAAGACCGCGTGGTGAGGCAGGGGTCCGTACCCCTGGAAGCCGTCCTGCCGTTCGAGCATGGCTTCCCACGCCTTGGCGGCCTCGTGGAGGTGCAGGGGGCGGTCGAGGAGGATCGGCCTCGGCGCGATCCACGGCGTGGAGGTGCCGTCGGCGTGGTATTCCTCCCCGTCGTCTCCGACAAGGCGGGCGCCGAGCTTCTGCGCGATGACGGCGAGTTCGGCCGCGATGTCGTGGGCCTTCCAGATCGTGATCAGGCTTTCCCGCCAGCCGAGCGTCCAGCCGGTATCGCCGTCGTCGCCGGGAAAGGTGAAGGCCGGCGGCCGGCCGGCGCCGACCGAGTGCTTCCTCAAGCGTGGTTCGGCCTCGGCGACCGCGATCCATTCCTCCAGCGAGATCGGATACATGGCGTGGTCCCACCAATGGTCCGCGCGTGTGATGTGCAGGTCGTAGCCCACTGCTTCCCCCTCGGTCGGCTGGATGCGTCATCAGAGTGCCACCTGCCTCCGACACGGCCCGAGGGGGGTCGACGCGCCGGTAAACTTGTGTGGAACAACGTCCAGCGCGGCTTAAGGGGCTCGAACCGTGGCGATCCGACCGATCAGGCTCTTCGGCGATCCGGTGCTGCGCACCCCGGCCGAGCCCGTGGTGGACTTCGACAAGGAGCTGCGGGTTCTCGTCAAGGATCTGACGGAGACGATGGTCGACGCTCCGGGTTCCGGGCTGGCGGCGCCGCAGCTGGGAGTGTCGCTGCGGGTCTTCACGTACAACGTGGAGGGCGTGCTGGGGCATCTGGTGAACCCCACGCTGGACCTGTCCGACGAGACGCAGGACGGGGACGAGGGGTGCCTGTCGATTCCCGACCTGCGCTTCCCGTGCACGCGGGCGCTGCGGGTGGTGGCGAAGGGCTTCAACGAGTACGGGGATCCGATCGTGGTCGAGGGGAGCGAGATGCTGGCGCGGTGCGTGCAGCACGAGACCGACCACCTCGACGGCATCCTGTTCGTCGACCGGCTGGACCGGGAGCAGCGGAAGGCGGCGCTGCGGGCGATCCGGCAGGCGGATTGGGCGGGGCAGACGGTTCGGGTGAAGGAGTCGCCGCACCCGACGTTCGGTCGGGCCCGCTGATGCGCATTCTGTTCGCGGGTACGCCGCAGCCTGCAGTTCCCTCGCTCGAGGCGCTGATCGCCTCCTCGCGGCACGAGGTCGTCGCCGTGCTGACCAGGCCGGACGCGCCCACGGGGCGTGGTCGCCGGATGGAGCGGTCGCCGGTGCGGAAGGTCGCCGAGTCGCACGGGATCGAGGTGCTGGCGCCGCGGCGCGCGCGGGATCCGGAGTTCCTGGAGCGGCTCGCGGAGCTGGCGCCGGACGTGTGCCCGGTCGTCGCGTACGGCGGGCTGATTCCGCCGGCCGCGCTGGCGATTCCGCCGCGCGGCTGGGTGAACCTGCATTTCTCGCTGCTGCCCGCGTGGCGCGGCGCGGCACCGGTGCAGCACGCGCTGCTCGCCGGGGACGAGATCACCGGCGCGTGCACCTTCCTGCTGGAGGAGGGGCTGGACACCGGTCCGGTGTACGGGACGGTGACCGAGGAGATCCGGCGCACCGACACGAGCGGGGACCTGCTGGAGCGGCTCGCCATCGACGGGGCCCGCCTGCTGGTCGCGACGCTCGACGGGATCGAGGACGGCGAGCTGCACCCCGTGCCGCAGCCGAACGACGGCATCACGCTCGCGCCGAAGATCACCGTCGAGGACGCGCGCGTGGACTGGAAGACGCCCGCCCAGCACATCGACCGGCAGGTGCGCGCGTGCACGCCCGCGCCCGGCGCGTGGACGACGCTGGGCGGCGAGCGGGTGAAGCTCTTCCCGCTCAGCCCGCTGCCCGGCGCCTGCGACGTCGAGCCGGGCCGGATCGTGCTGGACAAGCGCGGGATGACGGTGGGCACCGGCTCCGGGCACGTGGTGCGGCTCGGCGACGTGCAGCCGCAGGGCAAGAAGCGGATGAGCGCCGCCGACTGGGCGCGGGGCCTGCGGCTGACCGACGACGCCGCCCGGTTCGAATAAGATCATCCGATGCCTGCAACCAACGACCCGGCGCGGCGGACCGCGTACGACACGCTTCGCTCGGTCTCCCAGAACGACGCGTACGCCAACCTCGTGCTGCCCGGCCTGCTGGCCGAGCGCCGCCTGGACTCGCGCGACGCGGCGCTGGCGACCGAGCTCGCCTACGGCACCCTGCGCGCGCAGGGCACGTACGACGCGATCCTGGCCGAGTGCGTGGACCGGCCGCTCACGCAGCTCGACCCGGAACTGCTGGACCTGCTGCGGCTCGGCGCGCACCAGTTGCTGGCCACGCGCATCCCGCCGCACGCCGCCGTCGCCGCGACGGTCGACCTGGCCCGCGAGGTGCTGCACGAAGGCGCAGCGCGGATGTCGAACGCCGTGCTGCGCCGGGTCGGCCGGTCCTCGTTCGACGAGTGGATCGAGCGCATCGCCCCCGATCCGCAGGATGACCCCGAGGGCTACCTCGCGCTCGACCGCGCGCACCCTCGCTGGATCGTCTCGGCGCTCTGGGACAGCCTCGCCGCGCACCGCGGCGGCAAGGTCGCGCACGACGAGATCGACCGGCTGCTGGCGGCGGACAACGAGCGGCCCGGCGTGACGCTGGTCGCCCGGCCGGGGCTGGCGAGCGTCGAGGACCTGCTGGACGAGGGCGCGGAGCCGGGCCGGTTCGCGCCGACCGCCGCCTACCTCTCGCACGGCGATCCCGGTCGGCTCGAGCTGGTGCGGCGCGGCCGCGCCGGTGTGCAGGACGAGGGCAGCCAGCTCGTCGCGCTGGCCGTGGCCGACGCGCCGCTGGACGGCGATGACGGACTCTGGCTCGACCTGTGCGCGGGCCCCGGCGGCAAGGCGGCGCTGCTGGCCGCGACCGTCGCCGAGCGCGGCGGACGGCTCGTCGCCGCGGAGCTCGCGCCGCACCGCGCCCGGCTGGTCAAGCGTGCGCTGCAGCCGATCCCGGGCCTGCACAAGGTGATCACGGCCGACGGCACGGAGCCGCCGTGGCGGGGCGGGTTGTTCGACCGGGTGATCGCGGACGTGCCGTGCACGGGGCTCGGCGCGCTGCGCCGCCGGCCCGAGGCGCGCTGGCGCCGCGAGGCCAAGGACGTGGCCCTGCTCGCCGAGACGCAGAAGAAGCTGCTCGCGAGCGCCCTGGACTCGGCCCGGCCCGGCGGCCTCGTCGGCTACGTCACCTGCTCGCCGCATCTCGCCGAGACCCGCATCGTGGTCGAGGACGTGCTGCGCGGCCGGGACGACGTGGAGCAGCTCGACGCGCGCCCCCACCTGCCGGGCGTCCCCGAGCTGGGCGACGGTCCCGACGTGCAGCTGTGGCCGCATCTGCACGGCACCGATGCGATGTACATCGCGCTGCTCCGGCGCAGGTGACCGTCGCGCGGTAGGGCAGAATGGGGTCCATGGCCGTACAGATCTCGCCCTCGATCCTCAACAGCGACTTCGCCCGCCTCGCGGACGAGGTGGCCGCCATCTCCGCGGCGGCCGACTGGGTGCACGTGGACGTGATGGACAACCACTTCGTGCCCAACCTGACCCTCGGCCTGCCGATCGTCGAGTCGCTCCTCAAGGTCTCCGAGCTGCCCCTCGACTGCCATCTGATGATCCAGGACCCGGACCGCTGGGCCCCCGCGTACGCCGAGGCGGGCGCGCGTTCGGTGACCTTCCACGTGGAGGCGGCCGCCGCGCCGATCCGGCTGGCCAGGAGCCTGCGCGCGGCCGGCGCGCGGGCCGGGATGGCGCTCAAGCCCGCGACCCCGATCGAGCCCTACGAGGACCTGCTGCCGGAGCTCGACATGGTGCTGATCATGTCGGTGGAGCCGGGATTCGGCGGCCAGAAGTTCCTGGAGACGGTGCTGCCGAAGGTGCGGCGCACCCGCGACGCGATCGCCCGGCACGGCGGCCAGATCTGGCTGCAGATGGACGGCGGCGTCTCCGCCGAGACGATCGAGCGCTGCGCCGACGCGGGCGCCGACGTGTTCGTGGCCGGCTCGGCCGTGTACGCGGCCGAGGACCGGGACCGCGCGGTGCGCGAGCTGCGCGCGCTCGCGGAGAAGGCCACCTCGGACTCCTCCTGGGCGTGCGCGCACTGAGCGCGCCTTGCCGAACCCGCTGATTTCGAATACTGACGCGTAGGGACGTGTCCTGACGGCCTTCGCGTGCGAACATGGGAAAGGGCCGTGCCCTCCGCGTCGTCGGGTGATGCGGAGAGCACGGCCCGTTCCCGCGGACCTGTCGCGGGGGATGGGGGAGCCCGCAGGTCCTAGCCGAGGTTGTCGAGTTCGCCGTTCTTGACGCCGGCGAGGAACGCGCCCATCTCGGCGCGGTCGAAGAAGAGGACGGCGCCCTCGGGGTCGCGCGAGTTGCGCGCCGCGACGAGTTCCCCGCCGAACGGCGCGAACTCGACGCAGTTGCCCTGGGAGCCGCTGTAGGAGCTCTTGCGCCAGCCGGTGATCTTCGTGTTCTTGCTCATGTGCGCAGCCTTTCGATGAATCCCGTGCACCGTAGTTCTGCAATTGCATGTGCTTCGTGCAGAACGTAGCACGCGTACGCGGCTCAGCGAAGGGGCACGTGTGGAAATCACACGTCCCAGTGATGCGCAAATCTGTTCTCGGCTACAGTTCCAGCCGAAGTTTCTCAAGGAGCTGACGGCTCCCACGAGGCGTCTCGGCGTCCACGACGAGGCGGTCGAAGGCGCGTCCGTAGACCTCGAGCTCGTCCGGGCGCTCCAGATAGAGCGCACCAGTCAAATGTTCGATGTAGGCGATGTCCGGAAGCTCCGCCTCGGCGAAGCGGAGCACCGAGAACGCGCCCTCGGCCACGTAGCCGCTGCGCGAGAACGGCACGATCTGCAGCGAGATGTGCGAGTGCTGGACCGCCTCGAGCAGGTGCTCGATCTGCTTCTTGAGCATCGCCGGACTGCCGAGCGTGCGGTGCAGCACCGACTCGTCGACGACCATCCACAGCCTTGGCGGGTTCGTGCCGTTCAGGATCCGCTGGCGGCGCATCCGCAGGTCGACCTGGCTGTCGATGGTCTCCTGAGCCGCCCGCGGCTGGCCGTGCGCGATCACGGCGCGCGCGTAGTCCGGCGTCTGCAGCAGGCCGGGGATGAACTGCAGTTCCCAGCTCTGGATTCGGGCCGCGGCCTCCTCGAGGCCCACGAAGTCCTCGAACCACTTCGGCATCCGCTCGTTGTAGCGGTGCCACCAGCCGGTCTGCCGGGACTGCGCGACCAGCGAGATCAGCTGCTGGCGCTCCTCGGGGTCGTTGAGCCCGTAGAGCGTGAGCAGGTCCTCGACGTCGCGCTCCTTGAAGCTGATCCGGCCGGTCTCCAGCCGGCTGATCTTCGAGGCCGAGCCGCGGATGCTGTATCCGGCCTCGGCGCAGCTGATGCCCGCCTTCTCGCGCAGCCGGCGCAGCTGGCTGCCCAGAATCAGCCTGCGGACCGAGGGCCCGGCGCGTCCGGCGGTGTTCTCAGCGGCCGTCATCCTCGGTCCTTCCTCGCTGCGGATCAGGATTCGTGCAATTGCGAACGTGGTACAGGGTTCTACGCTAAGTTACCTCACGCCCGAACGCCAGTGCCGAGTCGTGGAAAAACACAGTCGGTTAAGGAGATCGCTACGATGACGGAAACCCCCGCCCCCCCGGTGACGGACAAGCTGCCGCCGGTGGGGGTGGACCCCACGAGGGCGAGTATCGCGCGGGTCTACGACGCCTTCCTCAACGGCAAGGACAACTACGAGATCGACCGCACCGTGCTCAAGCAGGTCCAGGAGCACATGCCATCGGCCCAGGAGCTCGCCTTCGAGAACCGCGGCTTCCTGATCCGGGTGTGCCGCTTCCTGGCCACCCAGACCGACATCGACCAGTTCCTCGACCTCGGCTCCGGCCTGCCGACCGCCGAGAACGTGCACCAGGTGGTGCAGCGGCTGCGCCCGGAGGCGCGGGTCAACTACGTGGACAACGACCCGGTGGTGCTGGCCCACGGCCGCGCGCTGCTGGAGGAGAACGAGAACTGCCGCTTCGTCAACGCGGACATCTTCGACACGAAGTCGATCCTGGAGAACGAGGAGATCCGCAGCTTCATCGACTTCGGCCGGCCGCTCGCGCTGTTCCAGATGGGCACCCTGCACCACTACAACGGCCCGCGTGAGCAGCCGAAGGCCATGATGCGCGAGTTCATCGACGCGCTGCCCTCCGGCTCGTACGTCGGGCTCTCGCACTTCCTCGACCCGCAGAACGAGCACAGCACCACCGCGCGCGACGCGGAGGACGCGTTCCTGCACAGCCCGATGGGCTCGGGCACCTTCCGCACCCACGCCGAGCTGCTCGAACTGTTCGACGGCCTCGAGCTGGTCGAGCCCGGCCTGGTGCGCTGCGCGGACTGGTGGCCGGACGGGCCGCAGCTCAAGTCGCTGACCTCGGCCCAGCGCTGCATCGCCGGCGCCGTGGGACGCAAGCCCTAACGGCACGTCGGATCCCTCCCCGGGACCATCGGCTCGACCGCGCCGCCTCAGTCAGGCGACGTCGTCGAGCAGGTGGTCCCGATGCGCGACCGCGGCCGCCTCGGTGCGGGACGAGACGCCGAGCTTGGCGAGGATGTTCGAGACGTGCACGGACACGGTCTTCGTCGTGATGTAGAGCCTCGCGCCGATCTGGCCGTTCGACAGGCCTTCCGCCACCAACCGCAGCACGTCGGTCTCACGGGCCGTCAGCTGCGGCGCCGCGACGGCCTTCTCCACCTCCTCCGCGGGCACGACGCTCATCAGCCGCGCGCTGCGGGCCAGCTCGTCGATCTCGGCCAACAGCGCCGCCGCCCCGAGCCGCACGGCCGCCGCCCGCGCCTCCCGCGCCGCCTCTGCGGCCTCCTGGCGCCGTCCCGGCGTCCCGGCAGTGGCCGCGGCCTGACGGAGCCTCAGCTGGGCTCTGAGGAACACCGGCGCGCCGATCCCGTCGGCCCGCTCGGCCAGCGCCGCCCAGTCCGCCGAGCGGCGGTCCAGCTCCGCCTCGACCAGCGCCGCGTACAGCTCGTGGATCGGCGCACGCCGCGGCATCTTCTCCGCGGCGTCGCGCAGCAGGCCGATCGTCGAGTCCGGACCCTCGCCGCCGAGCTCGGCCTCGGCGACCGCCGCCGCGTACAGCAGCTGCCACGCCCACCACTCGTAGCCCTCGCCGACCCCGTCGCCCAGCACGGCGCGCACCGCCGCGCGCGCCTCGTCGATGCGGCCGCGCGCGGCCGCGAGCTGGAGCAGCGCGGCGTGATCCGGGATCCGGTACTGCAGCTCCTCGTCGGCGCCCTGCGCGTGCCGGCGCTGGACGACGCTGCGCAGCGACAGGTCCGCCGCATCCAGCTCGCCGCGTGCGATCTGCAGCAGCGCACGCATCCTGAGCAGGCTCGGATCCTGGATGCCCGGCAGGCTGTGGTTCAGGTCCGCGTCGATCTGCTCGGTGGCCTCCTGCCAGCGGCCGAGCTCGATCAGCGGCTCGGCGACGTTGTTGCGCAGCATGCCGCGCTGGGCGCGGTTCGACGCCGAGACGGTGCTCAGCGCGCCCCCGGCGATGCCCGCGGCCTCCGAGTACAGCCCGACCTTGCAGAGCTCGTCGGAGATGAAGATCTCAGTGCGCGAGAGCAGCGTCGGGGTCCGGCCCATCGCCCTCGCCTCGTCCCGGGCGGCGTGCTGGAGCTCGAGGCCCCGCTCCCAGTCGCCCGAGTGGAACACCGCCGTCGCGTACGCCGACAGCGCCAGCACCCGGTCCTCCTGGTCCGCGTACTTCAGGCTCAGATCGCGCGCCTCGGTGGCCACCTGCAGGGCCTCGCTCACCCGGCCGTAGATGCACAGCTTCGACGCGAGCCGCGCGAGCACGAAGGCGCGCTTGGCCGGGTAGCGGTCGGCGGGCAGCAGGTCGACGGCGCGGTACCAGTCCTCGAACTCGATCCGGCCGAGGTGCGCACGGTGCATCGCGCGCTGGTCGTAGAGGTGCGCGGCGAGCGTCGGCCTGGCCTGCTCGTCGATCGCGGCGAGACCGGCCTCGGCGAAGGACAGGCCGCGGTCCGGGTTGCCGGCGCGGCCGGCCGCCAGCGAGGCGCGGTACATCCAGTAGACCTCGTCGGCCGGGTCCTGCCCGTCGCGCGGCACCGCCGACCACAGCTCGAGGGCGCGCTCGAGCATCGCGAGCTCGTCGGAGAACGCGAAGCGCGCGTTGGCGACCTTCGCCGCACGCAGCGAGGCCTTCAGCGCCTTGTCCGGCTGGTTCGCCCGGTACCAGTAGTGCGCCGACTGCACCTCGCGGGCGTCGTCGCCGACCAGCTCGGGCGACTCCTCCAGGATCTCGCCGAGCCGCCGGCAGATCCGCGCGCGCTCGCCGGGCAGCAGATCCTCGCGCAGCACGGCACGCATCAGGGCGTGCCGGAAGCGGAACGCGTCCTCGGTGCAGTCGCCGGTCAGGATGTGCGCGTCGAAGGCCGGGCGCAGCCGGTCGGCGAGTTCGGACTCGTCCAGCCCGGCCAGCCGCGCGATCAGCGCCGTATGCGTGGGCTGATAGGCGCAGCAGATCAGCCGGAGCAGCGCCGTCGTCGGCTCGGGCAGCCGTTCCACCCGGGTCAGGAACAGGTCGTGCAGGGTCCAGGACAGCTCGTCCGCATCCCCGCACTCCACGCTGCAGGCCAGCTCCTCGGTGAAGAACGCGTTGCCCTCGGCGCGGCAGTAGACGTCCTCTACCATCTCCTCGGTGACCGGCGAGCTCAGCAGCGCCGCGAGATGCAGCGCGCTCTCCCGGCGGCTGAACCGGCGCAGATCGATCCGCTCCACCTCGCGCACCCGGGAGAGCTCGGCGATCAGCGGGCGCAGCGGATGGCCGCGGTGCAGCTCGTCGTCGCGGAAGGTGCCGATCAGCAGCACGCGGTCGCCGCGCAGCACCCGGGCCAGGTAGCCGAACAGGTCGCGGGTCGCCCGGTCGGCCCAGTGCAGGTCGTCGAGCAGCAGGATCAGCGGCTTCTCGGCGGCCGCGCAGACCAGCACCGCGCGCACCGCCTCGAACAGCCGGGAGCGGGCGAACTGGTCGTCGATCCTGGCCGGCGGCGCGGCGCCGAACTCCGGCAGCAGGCGGGCGAGCTCGTCGCGCTCCCAGCCCTCGCAGGTGATCAGGTCCGCGTCGTCCAGTGAGCGCAGCGCGCCGGTGAACGCGGCGTAGGGCACGCCGTCCCCGCCGACCTCGATGCAGGATCCGGCCGCCAGCAGCGCCCCGCTGCGCCGGGCGAACTCCTCGACCAGCCGGGACTTGCCGACCCCGGCCTCCCCGCCGAGCAGGACCGTCTGCGCGGACCCGGCCGCGGACCGCTCGAGGGCGGCCCGCAGCTTGGCCAGCTCGCTCTTGCGGCCGATGAACTCCCTACTCACTGACCTCGCCACACCGCCGAGTCTCCCATGGCGCGCCGACAATCGGAGAGGGGTTATCCGGGCCGGGCCCGCGTCCACCCGGCTCATCCGATGTCCGCGGCGCACTTCGCCGCGCCGCGCTGCTGCGGGATCCTGGCCCGTGCGCCGCCGGATCCGTCCCGGCGCCGGGCCTCGCGCCTGCCGAGCTTGAGCGCGCGCACCACGGCGTTGCGCCGGGCGGCGGCCTCCAGCTCGGCCTGCCGCTGGGCGGCGAGCGCGTAGCTGAAGCTGTAGTCGGTCTGGGGGTTCATCATCGGGATCTCCTCGAGCCGTTCTCCGGGGGATCTCCCCGGTGACTCAAGATTCCCGCCCCAGGTAGGCCCGGCGGATCGGACGATCTCCCGATTCCGCGGGCCTCCTCGCGGCCGCCGGCTACCTTAGACGGCGCCGTGGCTACCTCAGGCGGCGCAAGATCGACGAGCGCTACCTTAGGCCTGGCCTAGTGCCGTCGGTCGGCCTGGTTCGGGCCGCTCGCCGGGTGCGTCCGGTAGCCCGCCGCGTACCGCACGCTGACCGCCGCGAACAGCAGTCCGAGCGTGCCGAGCACGGCCGCGCCAGCCACGATCCGGCCCCAGCCGCCGCCGCTGACCGGTGCCAGGGCCGCGAGCAGTACGAGGGCGGACCCGGCGTAGGCGTATACGGCGTGATTCAGCTGCTGGCCTGCCGGGCGCCCGGGCGCGGTCCCCGCGTCGGCGAGGATGAGGTAGGCCGGCAGCAGCGCGAGCTCGACGACCATCAGCCACACCGGCGGGCTCTGGAACGCGGCGAGCAGCGCGGCCGCCGCGGCGAGGAGGGTGTTGCGATAGCGCTGGACCTGGTGCCAGAACCGGTGCGACCGCGCCTCGGGCCGGTCGACGACCGGTGATCCCGCCCAGAAACCGGCGAGAAGCGCCAGGCCCCCGAAGAACCACTGCGGGCTGAGGTAGTCCGGCCAGCCCGCCGGATCGAGGGCGCCGACGAGCAGCGCCGCGCCGAGGACGCGCGTCGGCAGTGACTCCGTCTTCGGGGGCTCGATCCTCTTCATCGCGTCCTCCCGTGCACGGGCCGGCGCAGCAGCGGCGCGAGGGCGAGGTCGAGCGAGTGCTCGCCCTCCCAGGTCACCACCGGCAGGCCGCGCTCGGTCAGGCTGAAGCGCAGCGCGTCGCCGTCGAGCCGCCACAGCCGCAGCGCGAGCGGCGCCCCGGGGTCGTCGGGATCGAGCCGCGGCTCGCCGACCGGGATCTCCACGACCACCGCCGGGTTCCCGCGCAGCGCGAGGTCCTGCAGCGCGTCCACGAACCGGTCGTCGGCCAGCGGGGTGACGGCGTAGACCAGGGCGCCGTTCGGCTGCGCGGGCGGCGGCACCCGGTCCAGGTCGGGGGTCTGGTAGCCGAGGTCGCGGCGCACCTCGAGCACCGATTCGACGATCCGCAGCAGGTGCTGCCCGCCGGTCCCCGGGGAGAGCCAGCGCAGCCGGCCGCCGAGCGAGACGATGCCGACCCGGTCGTGGCTGCGCAGATACGCGCGGGCGATGCCGGCGGCCACCCGGACCGAGTCGTCCAGCGTGCTGCCGCCGTGCGCGCCGACCACGTCGCCGAACGCGTCAAGCAGCACGACCGCGTCCGTCGCCTGCTCCGCCGCGAACTCGCTGATCTGCACCGATCCGCGGCGGGTCGTCGCGGCCCAGTGGATCCGGCGCTGCCGGTCGCCCCAGCGGTACGGACGGACGCCGACGAACTCCAGGCCCTGGCCGTGCTGCCGCGAGGTGTGCTCGCCGAGCCGGTTCGGCAGCCGCGTCGGGATCGGCGTCAGGGAACTGTCGTCGGGCAGCGGGAAGATCTCGCATTCGCCCAGCTCGACCCGCACGGTCTGGCGCGCCAGACCACCGCGGTCGTAGACGTCCACGTCCACCGTGCCCAGGCTCCAGCGGCCCCAGCGGCGCGCGGTGAATTCGAGGTCGAGCACCGCGCCGTTCTGCGCGAGGTCGATCAGCTCGACGCCCGGCCCCGGGTAGACGGCCGGGTCGAGGCCGCCGGCCGCGCCGACGTAGGACAGCTCGATCCGCGCCCGCATCGGCTCGCCCTCGAAACAGCGTCGCACCGGGACGCTCGTGCGTCCCTCGACCCGCTCCGGCCGGGAGCCCGGCGTCGCGGCCAGCAGCAGCCAGACGACCGGCCCCGCGGCGAATGCGAACGCCCAGGCGTGCCCGCTGACCAGCGCGCCGATCAGCGCGCAGGCGGCCACCAGGGTCAGCCGGTGCGCGCGCTCGGACAGCCGCCAGCCCGTCGGCCGGGCCGACGGCGGCTCCAGCGGCTCGACCGGCGTCTGCGCGCCGCCGAGCGCCCGCAGCAGGCTCGGTTTCATGCGCCGGCCGCGTCCTGCGCCGCCGCTTCCCTGGGCATGGTGCGCGGCGTCGGCACCGACCGCACCAGGCCGGCGACGATGTCGTCCGAGCTGATGCGGCGCACCCACAGCTCCGGCCGCAGCGTGATCCGGTGCGCGAGCGCGGGCACCGCGACCGCCTTCACGTCCTCGGGCACCACGTAGTCCCGGCCGCGCAGCACGGCGTGCGCGCGGGCGAGCTGGACCAGCGCGAGACCGCCCCGCGGCGAGGCCCCGACCTGCACCTGCGCGTGCTCGCGGGTCGCGGTGATCAGGGCGATGACGTAGTTGAGCAGGTCCTCGTCCACCTCGACCTTCTCCAGGCTGGCGCGCATCGCGAGCACCTCGGAGGCGTCCGTCTTCGCCTCGAGCACCGCCTCCGGCACGGCCCGCTCGAGCCGCCGCTTGAGCATCGCGGCCTCGTCCTCGGCGGGCAGGTAGCCCATCCGCGTGCGCAGCAGGAAGCGGTCCAGCTGCGCCTCGGGCAGCGAATACGTACCCTCGTATTCGATCGGGTTCTCGGTCGCGATCACCACGAACGGCTGCGGCAGCGGCCGGGTCACGCCGTCCACGGTGACCTGGCTCTCGGCCATCGCCTCCAGCAGCGCCGCCTGGGTCTTCGGCGGCGTCCGGTTGATCTCGTCCGCGAGCAGCAGCTGCGTGAAGACGGGTCCGGGCCGGAAGACCATCTCGGTGGAGCGCTGGTCGTAGAACGGCGCGCCGGTCACGTCCGAGGGCAGCAGGTCGGGGGTGAACTGGATGCGGGTGAAGTCCAGGCCGAGCGAGGTGGCGAAGGACCGGGCCAGCAGGGTCTTGCCGAGGCCGGGCAGGTCCTCGATGAGCACGTGGCCGCCGGCGAGCACGCCCATCATCACCAGTTCGAGCGCGTGGCGTTTGCCGACCACGGCGCGTTCCACCTCGTCGAGCACGGTCCGGGCGCGCTGCCCCGCCTGCTGGGGCGTCAGTTCGTCGGTCATCTCGGTTCGATTCCTCGGGTCCCGGTGTCTCAGTACAGGTCGTCAAAGGTCGTACGGAAGGCTCAGAGCTGCTCCAGCCGGTCCACCAGGGCGCTCAGGACGGCGTCGGTGGGCGGCGGGGCCGGGGCCGCGCTGCGCCGGTCCAGCGCCTGCCGCGGCCCCTTCGCCGGCGGCGGCGTCGGCGCCCGGCGCGGATCGATCCACGGCCACAGGTCCGGGCCGATCAGCTCGGCGGCCCGTTCGGGCTCGGCGTGCAGGCTGATGCCGTACTTCTCGGCCAGGCGTACAGCGTAGAGGCGTTCCAGCTCGGGCTTGACGGCGTGCTGGAAGTTGCCGGTGGACGAGCGTGCCGCGGCGACCAGCGAGGTCCAGCCGAGCATGCTCAGATTGCGCTGCCGGACCATCCGCAGCGGGCGGCGGTACCGGCCGTCCATCACCTCGGAGCCGCTCACGTACGCGGCGAGCCCGATCCCGAGCACCGTCAGCAGGATCAGGCCGGTTCCGGCCGCGAGCCAGCCGCCGACCAGCACGAGCACGACCTCGATGGCGAGCGCGCCGGCGCCGAGCATCGAGAGCAGCACCCGGGGGCGAGGGACCGGCGGACGCTCGAAGACCATCAGCCGGCCTCCGCGCTCGCCGTGAGCTGCGCGGTGATCGCGTCCAGCGCGTGGCGCGCCTGGTCGAGCTGAGCGGCGTTCATCGGATGCGTGGAGAAGCGGGCCTCGCGGAACAGCCGGGCCAGGACCAGCGGAGCGGGGCCGCTGACCAGGCCGCTCTCCGTGGCGCGGCGCAGAAGGTCGGCCGGGCTGTCGGATTCCAGACGCGGCACGCCGGCCTCGGCCAGCGAGTCCTCCATCGCCGCGTAGCACGCGATGATCGCCGCTCGCGCCTCACCCTCCAGCGCGTTGCGCCCGGCCAGCAGGGCCGCGCCGAGCACCGACTCGTCCTGCGCCTCCTCGGCGAGCGCCGGCGGCGGCGCGCCGGTGATGCCCGGCTGGTCCTTGCCGAGCTCGCGCAGCTTGAGGATCAGCAGCGCGACGGCCGCGGCGGCCACGAGCAGCAGCATGACGCCGAGGATCGCCAGGATCAGGCTCAGCGGCAGCTTGAAGGTGGTGTGGTGCGTATTCGCGTTCGTCGTCGGCTTCTGCTGCTGGGGCGTCGCCGACGGCGTGCCGGTCGTCAGGATCTGGATGCACTGCGACCCGCACGAATCCTGGACGCCCGAGGCCTGCGGCCGCATCAGGTACAGCGTGACCGGCACGGCCGCCGTCAGCACCGCGACGACCGCGAGCACGCCGCGGTTGAGCCGGGCCTGCGCGGAGGAGTCGGGCTCCGTCGCCGAGATGCGCTCGCGCAGCTTGACGATCGACACGATCCCGACGCCCACCGCCGCGGCGGCGAACAGCCACCACTGGTCGGCCAGCGGCCCGGAGCCGTGCGTGGCCGCACCCTTCGCCGAAGCCAGCGCGGACGCGCCGAGCGCCAGCAGCAGCACGGCGACGACGGCGAGCACGGGCCGGGGCACGCGTATTCGTCCGCTTTGCCCCATGGCGCCCTTGTTCACGTACTTCTTCCCCACGTCGTGCCCCGCCGCCTCGGCGCGCCGGAGAATGTACCGCCTGCCACCCTGCCACAGCCCGCACCTCGCTGTCAGCACATGCACCGGTCGATACTGCGCCGTCCGGTGGCGTGCCGTGGCGAGGCGGGCCGGGTGGTGAGGCGGGCGGGGCGGTGCAACCGGCGGCGGTCGGCCCGCGCTTGGAGGCACCGTCAGAGGCGGGAGAGCGTGGTCGACGCCTCCAGCAGTTCCGAGCCGATGAGCTTGAGCTCGGCGCGCACGTCGGTGGGGATCTCCCGGAACCGAGCCGGCAGCTGCCGTGTCGACTGATAGAGCGAGAGCTTCGGCAGCGAGTCGGCGAGCTCCGTGTGCCGGTCCATCAGCCGGGCCAGCCCGTGCCGCCGCATCCGCGCCATGCTGTCCGCGAGCCGCAGCGACACCAGCCAGACGCCGAGCTGCCAAAGCGGGATCAGCACGAGCCAGATCGCGACGTACACGTGCGTGGCCGAGGCGAGCGTGACCGTGACGTGCTTGAGGGAGCCGATGGTGCGCAGCACCTTCGGCTCGTAGAGCGTCTCCAGCTTCGAGGGCAGCCAGTAGAGGGCGAGCGACAGGGAGCTGAGCACGAAGGGGATCGTCACGTAGATCGACCAGCGCACCCACGTGCCCGGAGCCTGGAAGCGGCAGTTGAGCCGCATGAACGGCGTCGGCACCAGGACCGAGGTGATGTTGCCGATCGCGATCGGCGCCAGCGGGAGCACGGCGAGCTCCGGCAGCGCCCGCGGCACCCATGCGTCCGAGTGTCCGAGCCGCGCGACGATCGCGATGACCGTGCACACGAAGAAGAACTCGCAGATGAACAGCATCAGGTTGCGCACCCGCAGGATCCGCGCCGGATCCTCGCCGGAGCGCAGCAGATCCGCCGCCCACACCGGCTCGGCGGCGAGCTGGTTGGTCAGCGACCCGTCCGCGATCGCGCTCAGCACGACGAGCACGACCGTCGGCATCGGATCGTTGGTCAGGTCCGGACGGGTGAACAGCACGATGTACGCCAGGAAGCCGTACCCGAAGCCCCAACTGCACAGCAGCCCGTAAAGCCAGTCCGGCCGCGTCCGCACCACCCGCATGAACTCCCCGTGCAACGTCGGCCGCTTCGGCACGTCCCGCGCGGCCGCGGCGTTCGCCGGAGCGAGGGCGTCGGGTAAGGCCTGTGGCATGGTCGGCGCGGTTGCGGGGTTCGCCGGAGCGTAGGCAGTGGGCAAGGCCTGCGGCATGTCCCGTGCGGCTGCGGGGTTCGCCGGAGCGTAGGCGTCGGGTGAGGTCTGCGGCATGGCCACGTTTAGCGGGCTCGGCGTGGTCGCGGCGATGACCGGCACCGCTGTGACCGATTTCGGCGGCTTCGGCTCGGTCGTCGCGACAGCTGCCTCCAGTACGTCCGCTGAAGGTCCTGCATCCCGCGGGATCGGCGTGCTCGGCGCCCGTGCCGGATCCAGCGGTGCCGCGGCGCCGTCTCCCAAGGCGCCCACCGCTGCCACCTGCACGTCTGTCGTCGTTTCCTGCGCGTCCATGCCCGCCCTTCCGCGGCAGTGCTCGCAACTGACGGCAGGTCAGACTACCCACACCGCGGCGTACGTCGCCAGGTTCCGATCACCGCGGCCGGAAGCGTTCTCCGAACGTGAGAGAAACCCTCGGTTTCGGTGGCGCAGTTGCGCCACGGCAGGTTCCCGCCACGGCGCAGGACTCCCATGGCGGCCGGTCGCCGGGCATGCTGGTCCGGTGGCTCGGGCGGCGACGGAGGGGCGCCGGTCGCGCTCACACCTGCCCGGGGCCGGGAGACCCCGCACGGTGGAGTACAGCGGGGGGAAGCTGTGCGACGGGCCGGTGCAACCGGTCACCCCCGCCGATGGGACCCCTCGGCGGCCCGACCCGGCCCGTCGCGCCACGCTCGCGGACTCCCGCGACCTGCCGCTGCGACTCCCGCGGATCTGACACCGCAGACGTGATTGCCCGGTCGCGCAGGCCTTCCCGCCACCTCATCCTGCCGACCCTGGCGGAGGTTCACCTCTGCGCGGCGCGCGTCACCTCCCGGTCGGCGGCACCGCCAGCTTGAACTCGACCCTGACCGCGGCCTTCCCGCCGGCCATCCTGCGGACCTCGGTGGAGGTTCACGTCTGTTCTGCGCGGCGCGCGTCACCTCCCGGTCGGCGGCACCGCCAGCTTGAACTCGACCCTGACCGCGGCCTTCCCGCCGGCCATCCTGCGGACCTCGGTGGAGGTTCACGTCTGTTCTGCGCGGCGCGCGTCACCTCCCGGTCGGCGGCACCGCCAGCTTGAACTCGACCCTGACCGCGGCCTTCCCGCCGGCCATCCTGCGGACCTCGGTGGAGGTTCACGTCTGTTCTGCGCGGCGCGCGTCACCTCCCGGTCGGCGGCACCGCCAGCTTGAACTCGACCCCGTTCGGGTCGGTCAGTCCGGCCATGCGGCCGAACGGCGTGTCGGCGACCGGGTCGGCCAGGTGCGCGCCGCCCGCCAGCGCCGCGGCGACCGCGATGTCCACGTCGGCGACCTGGAAGTACGGCCGCCAGTGCGGGGTCTCCACCTCGTCCACCCGGAAGATCCCGGCCCGCGGCTCGCCGTCCACGTGCAGCGTCCAGTACGAGTCCGGCATCTGCTCCATCGCCTGCACCTCGGCGTCGAACAGCGCGCCGTAGAACTCGGCCGAGGCCTTGCCCTCGGTCGTCACCAGTTCGAACCAGTACAGGCAGCCCGGCTCGCCGTAGATCTCGAAGCCGTGGAACGAGAGCGCCTGCCACAGGCCGAAGTGCGCGCCGCCCGGGTCCACGCCGTGCGCGAAGCGGGCCATCTCGCCGGCGTTCATCGCCGGGCAGATCACCTTGCCGCCGAGCTCCGGGATCCTGGCGACGGTGGCCTCGGCGTCGCGGACCGAGAAGTACCCCGTCCAGGGCATCATCGGCTGGTCCTCCGGCATGTAGCCGATTCCCGCCACCGTCTTGCCGTGCACCTGCTGCACCGCGTAGCGCGTGTTCTCGTCGTTCGGGTCGGGATCTCCGGTCCAGCCGAGCAGCGGCTGGTAGAACTGCAGGCACTCCTGCTGCCTGGTGAGCAGCGTGTCGAGCCACGCGACAGACCCCTGCGGGTGCGGGTGGGTGCAATCGGGCATCGTGCTCAGCCTCCTGGCGGGATCGCCGTTTTCGGGATGATTCGGTCCTACCCGAGTCACTCTGCCACCGACGTCCGACATTCGCGCCCAATCCGGCCGACTCACCGTTCTATCGGTTCCGGCGGGGGCGGGCGGGGCTACACGTTCTCCGCGTGCGGGATGTTCTCGACGGCGTGCTCCGCCTGGCGAAGAGCCTCGTCGAGCAGAGGCTTGATGTGGTCGCCGCGCAGCCGGTAATAGCGCGCGCGGCCCTCGGCGCGCTGGTCGACGAGGCCGGCCAGCCGCAGCTTGGCCAGGTGCTGGCTCGCGGCGGTGGGCGTGCACCCGGCCGTCTCCGCCAGGGTGCTGACGCCGAGTTCCCCGTCGCGCAGCGCCCACAGCAGCCGCAGCCGGGTGGGCTCGGCGAGCATGTCCAGGTAGGAGACGGCGAACTGGACGTGGGCGTCGGGCAGGATGCGGCCGAGCGCGGGTCTGTGGTGTTCCTGGAGATGCTCGCCGGGGTCTGCTGCGGGGACCATGCCTCATCATCTCACCTGCGAACTATCCGCAGGAAGCAGCTGTGTGCATTTACCTTCCCATATTCACTGATGTGAAGGTGTCGGGTACCGTGGCATGCATGAACTCCGCCTCCGCGCTCGTTCTCGCCGCGGCCGGGGTCGGCTTCGGCCACGCCGTGCTGCCGGACCACTGGGCTCCGCTCGCGGTGCTCAGCCGCACCCGCAAGGACCCGCTGCCCCGCGTCGTGCGCCGCTCGCTCGCCGCCGCCGGCACCCACGTGCTGCTGTCGCTGCTGCTCGGCGCGCTGCTGATCGGGGTCGGACTGAGCTTCCGGGCGGCGGTCCTGCGCTATGAGGATTACGTCGTCGGCGGACTGCTGATCACGACGGGCGCGGTCTTCCTCGCGCTCGAACTGACCGGTCGGGGGCACGGCCATCCGCACGGCAATCCGCACGACCACTCGCACGGAGACGGCCACGAGCACGGGCATGATCACGGACATGTTCACGACGGTGGGCACGCTCATGCATACAAGGCCGGCCATGATCATGGTCACGGACACGGACATGATCACGGGTCGGATCACGCTCACGCGCACACCTCAGCGACCGGCGGCGGGCGGGTGCGCGGGGCGCTCGCGCTTGCGGTGCCGTTCGGGGCCGCGGCGTCGCCGGATCTGACGATCCTTCCGGTCTTCCTCGCCGCAAGCGCGCTCGGCGCGGCGGCGGCGGTCGGCTCGCTGTTGGTCTTCGCCGGCGTGACGGTGGCGACGATCGTGGGGTTGACGGTCGCCGCGTCGCTCGGTGCCTCGCTGCTCACCGGGCCGTGGATCGAGCGCCGGGCGAATCTGCTGACCGCGGCGACGCTGCTCGTCTTCGGCGGCCTGATCGCCACCGGGCTGCTGTAGAAACCGCGTCCGGACAGTACTTGGAAGACGACTCAGAACACGATGGGGCTGCGCCGTTCTAGTCGGGCGACGTCGCGCCAGCCGCGCTCACCGTGCTTGCCGATCTTCTCCTGCACGCCGAGCGTTCGGAAGCCCGCCCGCTCGTGCAGCGCGAGCGAGGCGACGTTTTCCGGGAAGATCCCCGCCTGAAGCGTCCAGACGCCCGCGGCCTCGGTCGACTCGATGACCCTGGCGAGCAGCGCCCGGCCCACGCCGCCGCCGCGCGCGTCCGGACTCACGTAGACCGAGACCTCGACGACGCCCGCGTAGACGGGCCGGCTGGAGACCGCCGAGACGGCCACCCAGCCGAGCACCGCGCCGTCCTGCGCCGCGACCGCGACGAAGCGGTGGAGCGGCAGCTTCCCCGCGTCGAACGTCGGCCAGTCGGGAGCCGCGGTCTGGAAGGAGGCGTTCCCGGTGTCGAGGCCGGCCTGGTAGATCGCCAGCACCGCGTCCGCGTGCTCGGCGGCCATCGGGACTACCTCGAACTCGGACATGCCCGTCACGCTAAACCTCCCGGGTTTCATTTCGGTTTCCCCCGGAACCGGGTCAAGACCCTCCGCATCCAAGCTGCGCCGAACAAGCGGCGGAGGGATGGGGAGCCAGGCATGACGAGAATACGCAGACGTGTGCGTCGCACGGTGGGAATGATCATCCTGTTGGCGCTGGGAGTCGCCGGAACGGGCATCCTCGCGGGCTGCAGTCGTAACAGCTCGTCGGCGGGTTCGTCGACGAGCGCGGGCCGCCAGGTCCCGGCCGCGCAGGGCAACGCCGGCGCGGCGCAATCGGGGAGCACCGCGGCGAGTTCGAAGACGGACGTCAGGAACACCGCCGATCTGATCGTCATGGCGGGGCTGCAGCTCGCCGTGAAGGATCCCGAGCAGGCCGCCGGACAGGCCGAGCAGGACGTCGTCGCGGCGGGCGGGTACGTCGCGGGGGAGGCGGAGGGAGTCGGCACGCAGGTGCTGCCGGGCACGGTCACCACCGCGGACTCGTCCGAGAGCACTGATACCGGAGTCAGCCCCCTGTCCCTGCCGGCGCCGGACGCCGCGGCGAACTCCGACGAGGCGCTCCTGCTCGTGCGCGTGCCGCCGGCGAAACTCGACGCCGTGCTCGCCGAACTGGCCGGTTCGGGCGACGTCGCGTACCGCACCCGGTCCGCGACGGATGTGACCGGACAGGTCGCCGACGTGAACAGCCGGATCGCCTCCGCGCAGTCCTCGATCGCCGAGCTGCGCGGCATGATCGACAAGGCGGCCTCGATGAACGACCTGATCTCGCTGGAGCAGGCCCTTGCCACCCGGGAGTCAGACCTCGAATCGCTGGAGGCGCAGCAGCGCGCTCTCGCCGACCAGACGGCCTACGCGACGGTGACCATCGGGTACTACGAGCCCGCCGGCGCCGCGACGGTCGAACCGGCACCTCGCCAGGCGGGTTTCCTCTCCGCGCTGCACGCCGGCTGGCACGCGCTGCTGGCCGTGTTCCGGGTGATCATGATCGGCGCCGGCTGGGTGACGCCGTTCGCCGTGCTCGTCGCCCTGCTGTGGTGGCCGGTGCGCCGGGCCCGACGGCTGACCTGGTGGAGCCGCCGTCCGGGGCATCGGACAGAATAGGTGGATGCCGATCTTGCCGCCGGCCGGGGAACTCGCCCCGGCGAGCCCGTACGTGGACCTCGACCGCGAGAGCTGGAGCGGCCTGCGCGAGCGCACCCCGCTGCCGCTCACGGCCGAGGAGGTCGAGCAGCTGCGCGGCCTCGGCGACGAGATCGACCTCGACGAGGTCCGCGAGATGTACCTGCCGATCTCACGGCTGCTGAACCTGTACGTCGGCGCGGTGCACGGCCTGCGCGGCGCGCTCGGCACCTTCCTCGGCGACCCGGCCGAGACCGGCGGCGTCCGCGAGACCCCGTTCGTGATCGGGATCGCGGGCAGCGTCGCGGTCGGCAAGTCGACCACCGCGCGGCTGCTGCGGGCGCTGCTCGCTCGCTGGCCCGAGCACCCGCGCGTCGAGCTCGTCACCACCGACGGCTTCCTGCTGCCCAACGCCGAGCTGGAGCGGCGCGGGCTGATGCAGCGCAAGGGCTTCCCGGAGTCCTACGACCGGCGCGCGCTCACCCGCTTCGTGGCCGACATCAAGTCGGGTCGCGACGAGGTGACCGCGCCGGTCTACTCGCACCTGGTGTACGACATCGTGCCCGGCGAGCGCGCCGTCGTGCACCGGCCGGACATCCTGATCGTCGAGGGCCTGAACGTGCTGCAGCCCGCGCTGCCCGGCCAGGACGGCCGCACCAGGATGGCGCTGGCCGACTACTTCGACTTCAGCATCTACGTGGACGCGCGCGAGTCCGACATCGAGCAGTGGTACCTGGCCCGCTTCCGCAAGTTGCGGGATACGGCGTTCACGGATCCGAGCTCGTACTTCCGCCGCTTCACCGAGGTGTCGGAGCAGGAGGCGCTCGACTTCGCGCGCGGCGCGTGGGCCAACATCAACCGGCTCAACCTGATCGAGAACGTGCTGCCAACCCGTGGCCGCGCCACGCTCGTGCTCCGCAAGGGCGCCGACCACCGCATTGAACGCGTCCGCCTGCGGAAGCTTTGAAGCGCATGCAGGTGCGCCCAGGCCGGGATGCCGCTGGCCAGGACCCGGTCGAGCGTCCGCTGCGGACGTACTCGGGGCGCGCCCCAGGGTGCCCCAGCCGTCTGCTGGAAACGCAGCCGGCTGCGCATGCTCGATGTGAGCCTGCGCAGCCCGACGCGATGGTGGCCGGGGTACGGCGGGGGTCAGGCCCCTGCCGCGCTCGAGTCGGTGATGCCGGAGATGATCTGCGAGTTGACCGTGGCCAGGCTGGGCGCCTGGGAGGACTGGTCCACGCCGATGTCGATCAGGGTGTAGTAGCCGGACTCGCCGGTGACCGGCAGGGCGATCAGCTCGACCGTGCCGCTGGGGCCGGAGTAGTCCGGGGTCACGCTCCAGGTCACCTCGTAGCCGGACCGCCCGGCCACGGTGATCGCGCCCTGGCCGGTGACCTTGTGCGCGGAGAGCGTGCCGTAGTTGCCCTTGGCCATGCTCGCGATGTCGGAGGTCGCCACGCTCTGGGCGGACGAGCCGGAGGTCGTGGTGAAGTTGACGCCGCCGCGGGTGCACTGCGGGGTGGAGCCCGAGGTGGTGCCGTTCTCCGAGGCCAGCGCGCTCGGGCAGGTGTAGGTGCCGGTGCTCAGCGTCGGCCAGGAGCCGTTGCCGCTGGTCGAGCCGGACTGGCCGGTCCAGCCGCTGGGCACCGGGATGTTCAGCCCGTCGATCGGGTCGGAGACGGTCTTGCCGCTGCCGCCGGTCACCGTCGGCTCGGGCGAGGCCGAACTGCTGCTGCCGCTGCCGGGGCCGCCGTTGCCGCCGCCGAACCCGCCGCTGCCGTTGCCGCCGCCGAAACCGCCGGTCGGGCCGGTGGTCGGCTGGCTGCCGCTGGAGGCGGTCGTGCTGCTCGAGTCGTTGTGGAACGCGAAGTACGCGCCGATGCCGCCGCCGATGAGCACGACGACCACCGCGGTCGAGATCAGGGCCCTGAAGGCCGAGCTGCGCCTGCCGCCGCCGCCCGGGGTGCCCGCGTCGCCGCTGCCGAGGGGCCGCACCATGGCGCTCCACCCGGAGCCGTCCCACCACCGCTCCACGGGAAGGCCGTCGGGACCGGTCTCTCCGGTCGGGTACCAGCCAGGAGGGGCTGAGGGTTGCGTGGGGTCCGGTATCGACATGTCTGGAGGATATCTGCGCGGCACCTTGAGACTGTCGTGACCAGGCTAAGAATTCCCCGAACAACACCTGTGGGAATCTTAGGCATCACCCGTTCCGCTCAGTCGATCACCTCGAACTCGGCCCCGACGCGCAGCGCGCCGACGGTGTCCGGGATCAGGTTCACTGCGAAGTAGACGGCCTTGTCCTCGCGCCGGTGCTTGCGCAGCGCCTTCAGCGGCTGCTGCCCGGCGAAGCGGCCGAGCTCCGGGTCGACAGTCGTCATCACGCAGCGGTCGCAGCGCTTGACCACCCGGAACCGCTGCCCGCCGATGCTCACCCGCTTCCAGCCGTCCTCGGCCCACGGCTCGGTGCCCTCGACCACGAGGTTCGGCCTGAAGCGGGTCATCGGGACCGGCTCGCCGCCCATCTCGACGATCCAGTCGCTGAGCGCGGCGAGCGAGGAGGCCGAGGCGAGCAGGAGCGGGTAGCCGTCCGCGAAGGAAACGCGGTCCTCGGCCCGGGAGTAGTCCGGATCGGTCGGCCGCGCCCCGGTGTCGTCCATCCGGACCAGCCGCGAGGGCAGGCCCAGGAAGTCCGTCACCCAGGCGTCCGCCTCGCTGCCCGCGGCCGCGGCCGGGCCGGTGAACCGCCAGACGGTGACGGTCGCCTCCGCGGCGCCGGCGGCGCGGGAGACCGGCGGCAGAATCAGGTCCGGCATGCCGGGCGCGGTCAGCCGCAGGCCGTTCCCCTCGGTGTACGCGGGCCGGATCAGGGCCATCCGGGGCAGCTCGCGCTGCGTGCGCAGCCGCCCGGCCGCGTCGGTGACGAGCCAGCGACGGTCCCCGGCCAGGCCCCAGGGCTCGAGCTCGGCCGACTCCAGGTCCACCCGGTGGCAGGACTTCACCGGATAGATGTGCAGCGACTTCAGGTGTGCGGTCATGCCCGGATCAGCCAGCCAGTGCGAGAGCGAGCGGGAGGACGGCGGGTGCGCCGGCCCGGCGCAGCAGCCGGGCGGCGACACACTTCACCGGATAGATGTGCAGCGCCTTCAGGTGTGCGGTCATGTCCGGACGAGCCTGCCAGTGCGAGGGCGAGCGGGAGGACGGCGGGTGCGCCGGCCCGGCGTAGCAGCCGGGCGGCGAGACTTCACCGGATAGATGTGCGGCGCCTTCAGGTGTGCGGTCATGTCCGGACGAGCCTGCCAGTGCGAGGGCGAGCGGGAGGACGGCGGGTGCGCCGGCCCGGCGTAGCAGCCGGGCGGCGAGACTTCACCGGATAGATGTGCGGCGCCTTCAGGTGTGCGGTCATGCCCGGATCAGCCTGCCAGTGCGAGGGCGAGCGGGAGGACGGCGGGGGCGCCGGCCCGGCGTAGCAGCCGGGCGGCGACGGTCATGGTCCAGCCGGAGTCGACGAAGTCGTCCACCAGCAGCACCGGACCGGGGCATTCGGCGAGCCGGCCGCGCAGCTCGGGGTCGAGGTCGAAGGCCTCGTGTACGGCGCGCAGCCGCCAGGCGCTGTTGCTCGGGCCGGCGTGCGCGTCCTCGCGGACGCGGTGTACGGAGCCCGCGATAGGCAGCTTGCCGATCTCGGAGACGCCCTCGGCCAGCGAGCTCAACAGCCGCGGCCGGGTGCGCGACGCGATGGTCACGATGCCGACCGGACGGCCCACGCCGCTCCAGCCGGGTCCGCCGGACGAGGCGGCCGCCGCAGCTGCTCCCGAGGCCCCCGGCGAACCCGCCGCCCGCGCTCTCGCCGATCCGGGTGCGCCCGCCCCCGGGGCCGCCGGCCCGTCGCCCGGACCCGCGCCGCCGGACGGGTCCGTCGCCCACTCCTTGAGCACGTTGACGATCGCGCCGAGCAGTTGCGGCTCGACCGGCCGGTCCGGCGCTCCGGTGCCGAGCAGCTCGCGCAGCGCCGCGCCCCAGCCCAGGTCCGTCAGCCGCGCCAGGGCCCGGCCCTCGGCGGCCAGCTCGCCGGCCGGGATCTTGCCCTTCAGCTCGACGCCGACCGACGGCATCCCGCTCGGCCACTGCCGCCGCGGCTCGATCGACACCCAGGCCCGCTTCGCGTGCGAGCCGGCCGCCGCCACGACGCCCCGCGAGACCTTCGCCTCCAGCCTGCGGCCGGTGCAGTTGTCGCAGCGCCCGCACGGGGCCGCCTCGGTGTCGTCGAGCTGGCGGCGGAGGAACTCCATCCGGCAGCCGTCGGTCTGCGCGTACTCGAGCATCGCCTGCTGCTCCCGCTCACGCGCGGCGGTGATCCGCGCATAGCGCTCGGCGTCGTAGAACCAGGGCCGGCCGGTGCCGATCCAGCCGCCCTGCACGCGCTTGACCGCGCCGTCCGCGTCCAGCACCTTCAGCAGCAGCTCCAGCCGCGAGCGCTTGAGGTCGACCAGCGGTTCGAGGGCCATCGTGGACAGCGGCTTCGGCGCCTCGCCCAGCGCGCCGAGGACGCGCTCGACGGTGCCCTGCGGCGGGAAGGCGAGCGAGGTGAAGTACTTCCAGATCTCCTTGTCCTCCGCGCCCGGCAGCAGCACCACCTCGGCCCGCTCGACGCCGCGCCCGGCCCGGCCGACCTGCTGGTAGTACGCGATCGGGGAGGAGGGCGCGCCCAGGTGGACGACGAAGCCGAGATCCGGCTTGTCGAAGCCCATGCCCAGCGCGGAGGTCGCGACCAGCGCCTTGATCTTGTTCTCCAGCAGGGCCTGCTCGGCCTGCCGCCGGTCCTCGTCCTCGGTGCGCCCTGAGTACGCGGCGACCGCGTAGCCGCGCGAGCGCAGGAAATCCGCCGTCTCCGAGGCCGCCGAGACCGTGAGCGTGTAGATGATCCCCGAACCCGGTAGCTCGCCCAGCTGCTCGGCGAGCCAGGCCAGCCGGCTCGCGCTGTCCGGCAGGCGAAGCACCGACAGATGCAGCGACTCGCGGTCCAGCGGTCCGCGCAGCACGAGGGTCGACTCGCCGGTGCCGAGCTGCTCGGCCACGTCCCGCGTCACCCGCGCGTTCGCCGTCGCCGTGGTCGCCAGCACCGGCAGGCCGGGGGCGAGCGAGGCGATCAGCTCGCGCAGCCGCCGGTAGTCGGGCCGGAAGTCGTGCCCCCAGTCGGAGATCGAGTGCGCCTCGTCGACGACCAGCAGGCCGACGCTCGCGGCGAGCCGGGGCAGCACCCCGTCCCGGAAGCCGGGGTTGTTCAGCCGCTCCGGCGAGATCAGCAGCACGTCCACCGAGCCCTCGGCGATCCGCGCCTGGATCTCCTCCCACTCGGGCAGGTTCGCGGAGTTGATCGTGCGGGCGCTGATCCCCGCGCGCCCGGCGGCCTCGACCTGGTTGCGCATCAGCGCGAGCAGCGGCGAGACGATCACCGTCGGGCCGGCGCCGCGCGCCCGCAGCAGCGCCGTGGCCACGAAGTAGACCGCCGACTTGCCCCAGCCCGTCCGCTGCACGACCAGCGCCCGCCGCCCCTCGACGGCCAGCGCGCGGATCGCAGCCCACTGATCCTCGCGCAGCCGCGCCGACTCCCCGGCGAGGCGGCGGAGCACGGCCTCGGCCTCGTCACGGGTCGGTGCGCCGGTCGCGGCGGACGGTGATTCGCTCATGCCGTCTTTTGTACAGGTTCGTTCCGACGAAGGGCGAGTTCGGGCCGGTCACGTGGGAAGATCCGACCCGTTTCACGCTGAGACCGGCACTCCGAGGCCGTCCAGCACGACGGCGTTCGGCAGCTCGGCGAGCACGGCCCCGGGCAGCCAGAGCTTCGAGCCGCGGATGCCCGAGCCGACGACGACGTGCGGCGCCTCGGCGACGGCGCGGTCGACCAGCACCGGCCAGTCCGCGGGCAGCCCGATCGGCGTAATTCCGCCGTACTCCATGCCGGTGAGACCCACCGCGTCGTCCATCGGGGCGAACGACGCCTTCCGCGCGCCGAGGTGCTTGCGTGCGAGACCGTTGACGTCGGCCCGGCTGGTCGCGAGCACCATGCACGCCGCGTAGAAAACCTCGCCCGCCTTCTTGGCAGCGAGTACGACGCAGTTGGCGGATTCGTCAAGGGCGACACCGTATTCAACGCAGAACGCCGCGGTGTCGGCGAGCGTCGGATCGATCTGTGCCACCTCGACGCGGTCGGCGAGGCCGAGCTTGGCCACGGCGTCGAGGGTTGATTCCGCCAGGAGTTCGGGCCGGTCGAGCGCGGGTTCGTGTGTGAGCTTCCCAGACATGGCGTCCAGCTTGCCACGGCTTTACCCCGGCCGTGGTGTGATGAGCAGAGCGTGAAGTCCGACGGATTTCCGTGATCCGGCTGGTCCCGGACCGTCTCCGTTAGGGAAGGACGGCGAATCCGCGCGATACGCGTGCGAGGCGATGGGAGTGTGCGGCGTGAGCCTACAGATGGATACGGCGCGGGTTCGCGCCGCGCGGTCGGGCGATCCGGAGGCGCTGGACGCGGTGGCGACCGAGTATCTGCCGCTCGTGTACAACATCGTGCGCCGCTCATTGCGGCACAGCGCGGACGTGGACGACGTCGTGCAGGAGACGATGCTCCAGCTCGTACGCAACGTCGGTTCGCTGCGCGACCCGGAGCGGCTGCGCCCGTGGCTGGTCGCCATCACGGTCAATCAGATACGCGACCATCAGCGCATGGCCGTCAGGGCCCCGAGTTCGTTCGACGACCGGCTCGACATACCCGATCCGGGCGGCGAGTTCGTCGACTACACGCTCATGCAGCTCGACGTGTCCATGCAGCGCCGTGAGACGCAGCAGGCAGTGCAGTGGCTCGATCCGGATCACCGCGAGCTGCTGGCGCTGTGGTGGCTGGAGGTGTCCGGGCATCTGACCCGGCCCGAACTCGCGGAGGCGCTCGGCGCCGACTCGCACAACGTGGCCGTGCGGGTGAGCCGGATGAAGGAGCAGCTCGACGCCTCGCGGCGCATCGTGCGCGTCCTCGGTCTCAGCCCGCGATGCCCCCATCTGGACGACGCCGCTTTCGACTGGGACGGCGAGACGTCCTCCGTATGGCGTAAACGCTTCGCGCGTCATGTCCGTGAATGCCCGACTTGCGATGCCGCGACCCGAGATCTGATCGCGCCAGAGCGGCTGCTCGCCGGCCTCGCGCTGCTGCCGATTCCCGCCGCGTACGCCGCGTTCCGCGCCACATCGCTGTTCATAGAGGTCGCTCCGCCCAAGCCCCGCCCGCGCCACGGAGCGCATCGCGGCGGCAAGGTGGCGGGGATGACCGCGGCCAAGCCGATCGGCATCGCCTTCGCCGCGATAGCGGTCGTCGCGGCCGGCGCCGTCGCCGTGGACACGCTGGGCGCGAAGCAGAACACCGTCGCGATAACGACGACGGCCACCGGTTCGGCGATCGCCTCGAGCCCGCAGGCGTCGCCGAGTGCGCTGACGATCCCGACCGTCTCCGCGTCGCCGAGCAAGTCCGCGACCTCCGCCAAGCCCACTACGGCGCCGACCACGGCCCGAACCACCGCCGTCCAGCAGACCACGGCTGCGGCCGTCGTCGTCAGGACGTCGAGTGCGAGTTCTAATTCGGCCGCTCAGGCGGTCCTCGACGTGATCAACAACGCGCGCAAGGCGGCCGGCCTCAAGCCGTACACGATGGCCGGCGGCCTCGTGAGGAGCGCCACGGCGCACAACACGGTGATGGAGGGCGGCTGCGGGCTCTCGCACCAGTGCCCCGGCGAGGCCGCGTTCGGCGACCGGGAGACGGCGGCCGGCGTGCACTGGAGCGCGGCGGGCGAGAACATCGGCGAGGGCGGCCCGGAGAGCGACACCCAGTCCGCGATCACCGACATGGCCGTGGGGTTGACGAACAGCATGCTCGCCGAGAAGGCGCCGGACGACGGCCACCGGCTCAACATCCTGAGCAGCACGTACACCGAGGTCGGCATCGCCGTGACCCGGGATAGCTCCGGCACGGTCTGGATGACGCAGGACTTCGCCGCCGTCTCGTGACGCGGTGGCCGTCCGGTGCTCAGCCGGGAGACCGTGACCCGGGATAGTTCCGGCACGGTCTGGATGACGCAGGACTTCGCCGCCGTCTCGTGACGCGGTGGCCGTCCGGTGCTCAGCCGGGAGACCGTGACCCGGGATAGTTCCGGCACGGTCTGGATGACGCAGGACTTCGCCGCCGTCTCGTGACGCGGTGGCCGTCCGGTGCTCAGCCGGGAGACCGTGACCCGGGATAGTTCCGGCACGGTCTGGATGACGCAGGACTTCGCCGCCGTCTCGTGACGCGGTGGCCGTCCGGTGCTCAGCCGGGAGACCGTGACCCGGGATAGTTCCGGCACGGTCTGGATGACGCAGGACTTCGCCGCCGTCTCGTGACGCGGTGGCCGTCCGGTGCTCAGCCGGGAGACCCGTCCCCCAGCGCCTGCTCCGCCGCATCGAGCTCGCGCTGGGCGTCCGCGGTCCAGGCCGGCAGCAGGCCCTGCGCGCGGGAGAGCTCGACGGCGCGCCGCAGCAGCAGTACGGCGCGGCGGGGGTTGCCGTTCTCCCGCTCCGCCCGGCCGAGCGCGACCAGGCCGCTCGGCACCAGGCGCCGCTCGCCCTGCTCCTCGCGCAGGTCGAGCGAGATCTGCAGGTGCTGCACGGCGACCGCGGTCTGCCGGTCGGCGACCAGGTGGTAGAAGCCGAGGTGCCGGTGTATCTCAGAGCGCGTGTACAGGTCGCCTGCCGCCTCGAGCGCGGGGATCAGCGACTCCGAGCGCCGGTAGTGCGTCATCGCGGCGTCCCAGTCCTTGTTCAGCACCTGCTCGACCAGCCCGAGGCCGAAGGACGCCCGCGCGCTGCCCGGTTCGTCGCCGGCCTCCTGGAAGCCGGCCAGCGCCTCGGCGAACAGCTCGCGCTCCGCGGCGACGTCCGCGGGCGCCGGGGTTCCGCCGTCGGCCAGGACGAAAATGTTGCGGAAGTGCTGTACGTACCCCAGCTGGTTCGCTGCGGCCGCGGACGCCGCCGCATCGCCGTCCCGTGCGGCGCGCTCAGCGGCGGCCCGCGCGAGCAGTTCGGCTCCGTCGAGGTCCCCGGTCCGGAAGCCGGCTTCGATCAGGGCCTCATCCGCCGCGGCGAGCAGCTCCGCCGCGGTCATGTCAGTGCTCTGTCCAGAAGTCATGAACCCACTGTAAGGGGCGGCGAGTCGCCCCAGTCCCAACGGATTCCCAAGCGGCAGGGCCCCGCGGACAGCGCGACGGCGAGCACCGAGCCGATCGCGTCCGGCTTGAGCAGCCGCTCCTGCGGGCGGGCGTCGGCGTCGAGCTCGGCGGTGCGGTACGAGTAGCAGGACTCGGGCAGCGCCGCGACGTCGAAGCGCACCTCCATCAGGTACTCGCGCACCGGCACGTGCAGTGCCGTCTGCATCGACGTCGAGTACGGCCGCGGCATCCCGTTCTCGTGGTAGTACTCGAGGATGATGATGTCGCCCCGGCTCAGCGGGCGGTCGAACAGGATCTCGGCGACGCCCAGGCCGATCGCCTGGTTCTCGACCACCTTGCCGATCCGGTGCGGCGCCTCGACGCGCAGCCGCGGCGGCTCGCCGGGATCGTCGCGCTGGAAGCCGGTGATCCACCGGTCCGGTCCGTCCACCTCGGCGCGCAGCAGCTGGCGGCTGTACATGCCGCGCTCCCGGCCCTGCGCGTCGAGTTCCAGGCGGCAGTGCGTGCTCAGCCGGGTCAGCGCCTCGTCCCAGCGGGTGTCCACCTGGCGCAGCGCGGACTCCATGTCGACGGGGTCGGAGTCGCTGAACGCGGCCAGGCCGCGGGTGTCCGTCACGGCGGCGAGCCGGCGCCCGCGCGGGCGCGGCGGGCCGATCAGCGCGGACAGCGCCTTCGGCGGCACGCCGAGGACCTCTTCGAGGTCGGCGAGCACCAGCAGCGAGGCCGGCCGCTCCGGCCGGTAGCGCCCGGACTGCCAGGAGCTGAGCGTGGCCACCGAGATCCGCGAGCCGCGCCGCTTGAGCCGGTCCTGGATCCGGTCCAGGCTCAGCCCGCTGGCGGCCACGGCGGCGCGCAGCGCCTCGTCGAACGGCCCCGTGTTGAGCAGGCGCGCGAGCCGGGCCTCGGCCCGTTCCCCGGCTTCCGCGGCACCGCCGCGCGGCGCCCCGGGGTCCGCCGGACCCGAGTGCATCACCGATGTCCTCCCGGCCTCTCGCGCGGCGTCGCCCCCTAGGGGAGAACGTACCGGTCAAAGCCCGCGCGATGGTGAGTGGTTTCCTCAGGTGTTCTCCGAATCGTGACCTTACGTTGATCTTCGCGTCGGCCCCGCGCAACGGTGCGTCCGCCGGATCGATTGCGTCTTCGTGCCCTGCTATGTCGGGAATTGTAGGGACGGCCGGGCAATTCGCTCAATGCTAAACGGCCGGAAAACCCTTGTCGGCCCGCACGCAACACCCGCAAGCTGAGCAACGGCCGCACCGATTGCCCACACACGTCGGTGCGGTTCAACCGGCGTGCCGGGCGGCCCCCCGTTCCCGCCGCCCGGCCGCGTCCCTTTACACCCACGAGAGGGAGAGCAAGGACATGTCCCACAGGTCTCACGTCCGCATGATCGCGCTCGGCTCGGCCGCCGCCACGGCCCTGTTCGCCGCCCCCGCCGCGTTCGCCGCGGACGGAACCGTATCCGCGCCGCTGCAGGTGACCGCCGCCCAGGCGCACCAGGAGAGCCACGGCCTGCACGCGCTGGCCCACCGCAGCAGCACCACCGTCTCCTCGAGCAACTGGTCCGGCTACGCCGCGACCGGCGGCAGCGGCGCCTTCACCCAGGTCTCCGCCTCGTGGACCCAGCCCGCCGTCACCTGCGGGTCGAAGACCACGTACTCGTCGTACTGGGTGGGCCTCGACGGATACAGCAACTCCGCGCTGGAGCAGACCGGCACCGAGGCCGACTGCATCCGCGGCAAGGCGACCTACGGCGCCTGGTGGGAGGTGCTCCCGGCCTCGGAGAGCGCGTACTCGGTGACGGTGAAGGCGGGCGACGCGCTGAGCGCCAGCGTCGTGGACAACGGCAACGGCACCTTCACGATGACGCTGTCCGACTCGACCGAGGGCTGGACGAAGACGACCACCGCCAACGGCTCCTCCGGCTACCAGGACTCCTCCGCCGAGGTCATCGCCGAGGCGACCGAGGTCAACGGCAGGATCGCGAACCTCTCCGACTTCGGCACCGTGACCTTCACGAACGCCGAGGCCGACAACACCTCGCTCGGCAGCTACTCGCCGACCGAGATCGTGATGGCCGGCACCTCGGACACGAAGGCGCAGCCGGGCTCCATCTCCGGGGGCACCTTCAGTGACACCTGGGAGAACTACAGCTGATCACAGCTGTCCACCAGCTAGGAGCGTGGTCGCCGACCCCCGCGCATCCCGCCTCCTAGGCGTGTGACCCACGCCGCGGTCCCGTCCCGCCGCCACCATGCGGCGGGACGGGACCGTTCCTTATCTCCGGTAATTCCGGGTGATTCCGGGAGAGCCCACCTAAACTCGGCCGAATGAGGATCCTGTTCGGCTCGACGTCCCTGGCCGGCCACTACGGGCCGCTGCTGCCCTTCGCCCGCTCGTTCGCCGCACGCGGGTGCGAGGTGCTGTTCCTGGTGCCTCCGGAGGCCCGCTCCGCCCTCGAGGGGGCCGGTTTCGCGGTGCGCGAGGCGGCGACGCCCGATCCCGTCGAGCACCAGCGGATCAAGGACGCGGTCGCCGCGGATCCGACGGCGGCGGCGCTGCTGATGAACCGCGACTACTTCGGCCGCCTGTGCACGGAGGCGATCCTGCCCGCCGCGCTGGAGGCGTGCGCCGCCTGGAAGCCCGACCTGGTCGTGCACGAGCCGTGCGACTACGCCTCGCCGATCGCCGCGCACCGCGCAGGGATCCCGCACATGCAGGTCGCCATCGGCCTGGCCCGGCTCGAATGGGGCAGCCTGCACGATTACGCGGCGCAGGTGCTGCCCGCCTACGAGCCGGACGCCGTGCGCATCATCGTTGAGGCGCCGTACGCGACGCGCCTGCCGGAGAGTCTCGACCCGAGCGACTATCCGCAGACGATCCGGTACCAGGAGGATGCTGAGACGTCGCCTGCGGAACCCCTCGGCGCGGATCTCGCGCCGGAGGGCTCGACTCTCGTCTACGCGACGCTCGGCAGCGTCACCCCGAGCACGGAGTTCTCCCCGGGTGCATACCGCGTGCTGCTGGACGCCTTCGCGCTGCTGCAGCGCTCGCGCCCGGAGATCAGGGTGCTGCTGACGACCGGCCGCGACCTCGATCCGGCGACGCTCGGGGCCATCCCGGGCAACGTGCGCCCCGAGCGCTGGGTGCCGCAGGAGCGCGCGTTCGCCGCCGCGCGGGCCGTGGTCAGCCACGGCGGCTCCGGAACGGCGTACGGCGCGCTGTCGGCCGGGCTGCCCGGCGTCTTCCTGCCGCTCTTCTCCGACCAGCCGCACAACGCGAGGCTGATCGCGGCCGGCGGCGCGGGGATCCAGATCGAGACCGCGGACATCCGGGAGCACGGCATCCCGCTCGCCGCCGAGCCCGCCGACCGGGCCCGGCTCGCCGCGCTGGCCGCGGAGCTCGCCGGGGCCCTGACCGCGGTGCTCGACGACCCGTCGTACGCGGCCCGCGCCCGGGATCTTGGCGCCGGGCTGAGCGCGCTGCCGGCGCTCGAAACAGTCGTCGGAGTATGGTCGGCGAAAGCCGCGCTCCGTTCGAACATTTGAGCTAAAGTGGAGCCATGGCAACCACCCTTCTCCTGATCGACCTGCAGCGGAACATGTTGGAGCCACCCGAACAGGTCCCGACGGCGCACCAGCTCATCGTGCTCGTGCACGGGCTGCTGGAGCGGGCCAGGGCCGTCGGCGCGGCCGTCGTGCACGTGCGGAACAACGGCGCCGAGGGCGAGGCCGACGTGCCGGGCACGCCGGGCTGGGAGCTCTACCACGTGCCGGTGGACGGCGAGGCGATCGTGGACAAGTTCGGTCTCGACGCCTTCGCGGACACCGCGCTGGCCGAGCTGATCCCGGCCGGCTCGCGGATCCTGGTGGCCGGCCTGGCCAGTGACTACAGCGTGCGCGCGACGTCGCTGAGCGCGCGGCGGCGCGGCTACGACGTGCGGCTGATCCACGGCGCGCATGGGACGTACGACGCGGACGGCAAGAGCGCGGAGACGATAGGGAAGGAGGTCGAGTGCGAGCTGCGCGAGGCGGGCGTGCGGATCGTCGAGCCGGGCAGTCCCATCTTCCGGGACTGAGTCTCCCGAGAGCCGGTCCTCCCGGCGGGATCCGGTCATCCGGGATCGGGTCTTCCTGGATTGATTGAATGTTCAGCTGTTTGTGCGAATCCGGTTCCGTGACAGGGGGAAAGGCAGGATCGTGGACGTCTTGACGCAGGCGCTGGCCTCGATGCGCACCGGCCGCTCCGTGTCGGTGCGCATGAACGGCCGTGCGCCGTGGGGCCTTCGCCTGCCGCCGAGCGAGTCAGCCGGTTTCCACGTCGTGCTGCACGGCCGGTGCTGGCTGATCCTGCCTCAGCCGGGCGGCGGGCCGGCCGTCCCGCTGCGCCTCGAGGCGGGCGACGTCGTCTTCCTGCGCTCCGGGCCCGGGCACGTGCTCGCCCACGATCCGGATACCAGGACCGGATTCGCGGGCGCGGAGCACTTCCAGAGCGACGAACTGCTCGGCGCGCACGACATCGGCGGGAACGGCGAGCTGACGAGCCTGCTGTGCGGCCGTTACCCCCTGGACCGCGCGCGGCCGCATCCGCTGGTGAGCCAGCTGCCCGAGGTGATCCACCTGCGTACCGGGGACGGCCGTCACCCGCAGCTGACGGCGGCCGTCGAGCTGCTGCGCACCGAGCTCGACGGTCTGCGCATCGGCGCGAGCGGCATCGTGCCCTCCCTGATCGACTCGCTGCTGCTCTACATCCTGCGCGCGCACCTGGACGAGTGGCCGGGCCGGGCGCCGGGGACCGGCTGGGCGGCGGCGCTGAAGGACCCTGCGATAGCTCCCGCGCTCGCCGCGATGCACGCCGATCCGGCGGACTCGTGGACGGTCGAGTCGCTGGCCGCGCGGGCCGGCCTGTCGCGGGCCGCGTTCGCGAAGAAGTTCCACGCGGTGGTCGGCGAGCCGCCGCTGACGTACCTGACCCGCTGGCGGATGACCACCGCGGCCCGGCTGCTGCGCGAGTCCGACGCCCCGCTGGCCGCGGTCGCGGCGCGGACCGGATACGGCTCCGAGTTCGCCTTCGCCAAGGCCTTCAAGCGCGAGTACGGCCAGGCACCGGGCGGCTACCGCCGCGCCGCGCACGCGGCGTCCGTCGCCGCCGCGGCATGACCGAGCGACGGTGGCTCGCGACGGCGTGGTCGGGCGAGGTCCGCGACACCGTGACCATGCGACGGTGGACCGCAACAGTGTGGCCTGGCGACGCGCTCGGACCTCGTCGGCCGCGCCCGGTGCGGGCTTAATCCAGCCTTGAGTCGAACTTTGGTCTAGACCCTTGACAGTGCCATTGGTCTGGACCACATTCTCGGCATGCGTCTTTCACCCACCCCATCGGCGCCCCGCGCGAGCAAGCGGCTCGCAGTACTCGCCTGCGCCGCCCTCGTGCTCGGCGGGGCCGCGACGGTCAGCGTGCTGTCCGGCGCGGCCGGCGCGGCGACCGTGAACCTGCTGGCGAACCCCGGCTTCGAATCCGGCAGCCTGACCGGCTGGACCTGCGACTCCGGCACCGGCTCGGTCGTCACCGGCCCCGTCCACTCCGGCAGCTACGCGCTGGCGGGCGCCGCGACCTCGTCCGACGACGCGCAGTGCACGCAGACCGTCTCCGTCCAGCCGAGCACCAGCTACACGCTGTCCGGCTACGTCGAGGGCTCCTACGTCTACCTCGGCGTCACCGGCGGCACCGACAACTGGACCCCGTCCGCGACGAGCTGGCAGCAGCTGTCGACGACGTTCACCACGACGTCCTCGCAGACCTCGATCCAGATCTACGTGCACGGCTGGTACGCCCAGGGCACGTACTACGCGGACGACCTGGACCTGTCCGGTCCGGCCGGCCCGACCTCGTCCGCCTCGGCCTCCGCCACCGCGACCACCCCGACGGCGACCGCGACCGCCACCGCCACCGCCACCGCGTCGAGCTCGCCCACCTCGACGGCCACCGCGTCCTCCAGCCCGACCCCGACCGGCACCGGCACGTCCACCGGCGGCTCCGGCTCCTGGACGCACCCGGTCTACTGGATGCCGCTGGACAACGACCCGCAGTCGATCTCCTCGATCGTCGCCGGTTCCGGCGAGACCGAGTTCAACCTCTCCTTCGTCCTCGACTCCGGCGGCTGCACGCCCGCGTGGGACGGCAGCACCAGCCAGCCGGTCTCCGGCGACACCGCCGTGCTCGCCGATGTCAACGCCATCCGCGCCGCGGGCGGCGACGTGGCGGTGACCTTCGGCGGCTACAACGGCACCGAGCTCGGCACCAGCTGCGGCTCGGCGTCCGCCCTGGCCGCCGCGTACCAGGAGGTCGTCACCAAGTACAACCTGACGCACGTCGACTTCGACTACGAGAACGGCGCTCTCGACTCGAACACCGCGATCCGCTTCGGCGCGATCAAGATCCTCGAGGCAAACAACCCGAACCTCAAGGTCTCGCTCACCGTCCCGATGACCACCGTCGGCTTCCCCGGCACCGGCACCGACGAGATCTCGCAGGCCAAGGCCGACGGCGCGCGCCTCGACGTCGTCAACATCATGGACTTCGACACCGGCCTGACCTCCGGCACCGAGACCGCCCAGACCGAGACCATCGCCGACGACGCCGTCTCGCAGCTGGAGACCATCTACGGGTGGACCTCCGCGCAGGCCTGGTCGCACCTCGGCATCACCCTGATGAACGGCCACACCGACCAGCCGTCCGAGCTGTTCGCCCAGTCGGACTTCAGCAACATCCTCGCCTTCGCGCAGGCGAATCACCCGGCGCTGTTCTCCTTCTGGTCGGCGAACCGCGACTTCGAGTGCCCCGCCGGGGCGGTCGAGCCGTGGGCGCCGGGCACCTGCTCCGAGGTGACCCAGAACGCGTACGACTACACCAAGATCGTGGTCCAGTACGCGGGCTGAGCCCCCGATACCGGCCCGGCCGCCCGGATGCGCAGACCGCGCATCCGGGCGGCCGGCTTTCGGACGCCGGCCGGAGCGATAGGTTTCCCGGCATGGACGATGCGACGTGGGAGACGATCGGGCGGCTGGCGGCCTGGCTGGACCGGGGGAGCGCGCTGCCGGCGGAGACGAAGACGATCCTGCAGATCCTCAAGATCACCGAGGAGGCGGGGGAGGTGGCGGAGGCGCTGATCGGGGTGACGGGGCAGAATCCGCGCAAGGGGTTCTCGCACAGCTGGGCGGATGTGGAGGGCGAGCTGTGCGACGTCGTGATCACCGCGATGGTGGCGCTGACCCGCGTTAATCCGGATGCGGCGCGGAGCGTGTTCCGGCAGCATCTGGCGGCAGTGGCGGCGCGCGTGGACGAGAGCGCGGCCGCCGGGACGAGCGGAGAACAGGGGACGCGATGACTGCGCGTATTCGGATTGCGGAGGCGGACGACGCGGCGGCGGTGCTGCGGATGTTCGACGGGATCGTGGAGTGGCTCGAGTCGCTCGGGCGCACCGGGCAGTGGGGGACGGACCGCTGGTCGCAGACGCCGCAGCAGGTGGAGCGGCTGACGGGACAGATCGAGCGCGGGGAGCTGCGGATCGCCGAGGAGGGGCCGGCGCACGCGCCCGAGTTGCTCGGCGTGATCGCGCTGTCGGAGAAGTGCGGTACGTACGTGAGCCCGCCGCCGGAGCCGGAGCTGTACATCAATCTGCTCGGCACGTCGCGGGCGGCGAAGGGCCGCGACATCGGCGGACTGCTGCTCGCGCACGCGCGGGCCGAGGCGCGGCGGCGCGGGCTGCGGCTGCTGCGGGTGGACTGCTACGCGGGCGGCGACCGGCGGCTCAACCGCTGGTACGTCGACCAGGGCTTCACCGAGGTGGGGCCGTTCGTCGTCCAGCGGACGGGCAGGCCGGACTGGCCGGGGATGCTGCTGCAGGAGTACCTGGACAGCTGAGCGTCGCATCGTGGGATACTGATCGACTCATAGTGTTTTCCTGACTGTCGACCGCGGGCGGGCCTGATGCCGAACATCATGTGGACGTGGCAGCAGGCCGCTGCGGTCGCCGGGGTCCTCGCCGCCGTCTGGGGCGTGCTCAAGGCGCGCGGCGCGGCCCCGCGGGCGCGGCCGTTCGTGTACGAGGCCGCGTTGATCATCCTGCTCTACGGGCTGTGGCAGCTCGTCGGCAGCCTCTCCGGCGGCGGCGACTATTCGGCGATCTCGCGCGCGAAGTGGATCTGGAACGCCGAGCGCTCGGCCGGGTTGCCGAGCGAGCGGACGCTGCAGGGCTGGATCCTGCCGCATCCCATCCTCGTGCAGGCTGCGAACCTCTACTACGCGACGATGCACTTCACCGTGCTCATCGTCTTCCTGGTCTGGCTCTTCTCCCGGCACCGCGACCTCTACGGGCGCTGGCGGACGGTGCTCGCGCTGCTCACGCTCTCCTGCCTGCTGATCCAGTTCCTGCCGGTCGCGCCGCCGCGGATGGTCCCGTCGACAGGGATGGTGGACACGGCGGTCGTCTACCACCAGTCCGTCTACGGCACGATGGGCGGCTTCGAGGCGGACGCGCTGTCCGCGATGCCGTCCGTGCACGTGGGGTGGGCCGTGCTGGTGGCGATCGCGGTGTGTTCGGTCACGAAGTCGCGCTGGCGCGCTCTGGCCGTGCTGCACGCGGCGCTGACGGTCTTCGTGGTCGTCGTCACCGGCAACCACTTCTGGGCGGACGGGATCGTGGCCTGCGTGCTGCTGCTGGCCGCGCTCGGCGCGGAGCGGACGGGGCGCAGGCTCTGGCAGCGTGCTGCGACGCGCGCGGTATCCACCGATTCGCCCGAATCCTCGGCGAACCTCGTTGACGTAGCGTGACCGCCGGGCCCGCGCCGCGGTGGCGAGGGCGGCCGGGGCTTGTTTGAAAAGCCCCGAAAGGGCCGGTGAATGTTGCCGGATATCCGGATATCCTGCCCAAGGTCCTGGAGGCCGCGGTCGGGTGGAGCCCCCGATCGCACCAGCTGCCCTCCGAAGACGCCCGCGCCCCGACCTTCCGACCCGGCGAACCGGGGCGGGGGTCGGGGCGCGAGCGTATGACGCGGGCACTCGGCCGGATCGGCGGCCGGCCGGACCAGGTCAGCCGGTGGTGACCGCGGTGCCGTCGATGGTGACGTCGACGAGCTCGAAATCGTCGACGAACTCGAGCGTGTTCGAACCGGTCATCGTGGCGAGGACGAAGTCCTGCAGCAGCACGGCGCCGACGTGGTCCTCGGTGTAGCCGATGACGTCCCACGCCGCGGTGGCCGTCCCGACGTTCCAATACAGAAGGTTGATATCGGTGACATCGGGGTAGTACGTGCCGGTGTCGCCCTCGCCGTAGGTGTAGTCGATGAGCAGCGCCGGGCCGCCGATCGTCGGCGCGCTCACCCGGAAGATGTTGCTGTCCTCGATGTAGCCGCCGCGCACGGAGTTGGTCTTGAGCCGGTGCCCGGCCAGCAGTCCCGTGCTGGACAGGACCAGGTCGCGGCCGTAGACGTGCGCGACGCCCCCGGTCATCTCGGAGCCGATCGTCACGCCGCCGTGGCCGTTGGCGCACTGCGTGTTCTGGATGACCAGGTCGGTGCAGGGCACGTTCACCCGGCGGCCGTCCGCGTTCCGGCCCGCCTTGATCGCCATGCAGTCGTCGCCCGCCGAGATGGAGCAGTGGTCGATGACGACGCGGGTGCACGACTCGGGGTCGATGCCGTCGGTGTTCGGGCCCGTCGTCGGGCCGACCGTCACACCCTCGACGATCACGTCCTGCGAGAGCGTCGGGTGCAGGTGCCAGAAAGGCGAGTTGACGAACGTGACGCCCTGCAGAAGCACGCGCTCGCAGTTGTAGGGCTCGATCATGGTCGGCGGCAGGTAGTAGCCGGCCCCCATGATCCGCTGCGCGACCGGCACATCGTCGTCGGCGTACGCCTGGAGCACGTTCCAGCCGGGCGTCTCGAGGGACTTCCACGCCCACCAGTTGCTCGTCGACGCCTGGCCGTCCAGCGTGCCGTCGCCGGTGATGGCGATGTCGGTCGCGCCGTACGCGTAGACGTTGGGGGAGTAGTTGTAGCACTCGATGCCCTGCCAGCGCGTGTATACGAGCGGGTAGTCCGCCGGGTCGGTGCTGAACAGGACCGTCACCCCGGCCGGCACGTGCAGTTCGATGCGCGACCGCAGGTGGATCGGGCCGGTGAGGTAGGACGCGGTTCCGGTCGCCGGGTCGGCCGGCAGCACGACGCGTCCGCCGCCGCCGCGGGACGCCGCCGCGATGGCGGCCGCGATCGCCGCGGTGTCGTCGGTGACGCCGTCGCCGACCGCGCCGAAGTCCGTGACCGGGAAATCGCGGCGCGGGATGCGCGGCCGCCGGGTCTGGCAGTAGATCCGATCGGCGGCACGGTCCTGCGGCAGGTCGCGCGGCCCTGCCTGGTCCGCGCACCCGCGGCCGGCGAACCACGCGGCCGGGGGCCGCTCGGCCGGGTCGAGGTCGTCGAAGCGCGCGGCCGACGCGTCGGCCGAGGCGGTGCCGGGCAGCAGCGCAACGGTGGCGGCCGCGCCGGAGGCGGCCGCGGCGATGAGCAGGGTGCGACGATCAAAGGTGGGAGACATCTTCGTCCTTAGTCCCGTGAACGTGCGACGAGTTGGGTGGGGTTGACGAAACGCAGCGCGATCACCAGCAGCACCAGCATCGAGCCGGTGTAGATGACCGCCATCGCGTCGATGTTCTGGGCGGTGCGGATGCCCGCCGAGGTCGCGGCGGAGAACAGGCTCACCACGAGCGTCTGGCTGGTCGGCCCGGCGGTGAGGAACGTCAGCTCGAACATGCCGAACGTGCGCACCAGCACGAGGATCCCGGCCGCCAGCATGCCCGGCAGCAGCAGCGGCGCGATGATCCGGCCGAGCACGCTGCGGGTCGGCGCGCCGCACATCCGCGCGGCCTGTTCCAGCCGCGGGTCGATCTGCTCGATGAACGGCGTCATCGTGTAGACCACGAACGGGACCGACGGCACCAGGTTGGCCGCGACCACGCCGGTGAACGAGCCCGCCAGGTGCACCTTGTAGAGCATCGTGGCGAGCGGGATGCCGTACGCGATCGGCGGCACCAGGATCGGCAGCACGAACAGCAGCATCACGGCCCGCTTGCCGGGGAAGTCGCGCCGGGCGAGCGCGTAGGACGCCGGCACGCCGATCAGCAGCGAGAGCCCGACGACCAGCAGGGTGATCTGGAAGGTGACGGTCATGACCTGGCCGAGGTCGAACTCGTCCCAGGCCTGGGAGTAGTTCGAGGTCGTATACCCTGTGGGCGTCCAGCCGCTGAACCAGGTCTTGCCGACCGAGTCCAGGACCACGGACCCGATCACGCCGAGCACATTCACCAGGAAGAACACGACCAGGGCCCAGACCAGCCAGCTGCCCGGCCGCATCCGCAGGGCGCGCCGCTCCCGCCGCGCACCCGCGGCCTGCGCGATGGCCGCCATCAGCCCTTGCCTCCCGTCGAACCGGTGTAGAAGAACCTGCGCACGCCCATCACGAGGCCGATGACCAGCAGCATCGCGGCGGTCATGATCATCGCGTCGGCGCAGCCCTGCGGGTAGTTGAAGTTCTGCAGGGCCTGCTCGTAGGCCTCGATCGAGATCACGTGCGTCCTGCCGTCGGGGTCGCCCACCATGATCGCCGACGGGAAGACGGAGAACGCGAGCACGAACGTGAGGCAGAACGTGGTCAGCAGGCCCGGCAGCAGCAGCGGGAAGGTGACGAACCGGAAGCGCTGCCACCAGCCCGCGCCGAGCGTCGCCGCCGCCTTCTCCAGCGCCGGGTGGATGCCGGAGAGATACGAGTGGGTGAGCAGGAAGGCGAACGGGAAACCGCTGATGATCAGCGAGAACAGCACGCCCCAGTAGTCGTTGACGAGCGTGATCGGATGCCCCGCGCCGACCAGGCCGAGCTTCTGCAGGGTCAGGTTGAACCAGCCGACCGGCCCGAAGTACTCGAGGATGCCCTCCGCCGTGAGCACGGTCCCGAGCGTGATCGGCACGACGAGCAGCGTCAGCAGCAGCCGCTTGCCGCGGAAGTCGCCGCGCATCCGGTAGGAGATCGGCACGGACAGGCCGACGTTGATCAGCGACGCGGGGATCGCGAGGCCGAGCGTCGTCCAGATCGTGCCTTCGGAGAACGAGTCGCCGAAGAACGCCGAGTACGCGCCGAACACGCCGCCCTTGGCCGGCTGGAACGACAGGCCGAGGCCGTAGATGAACGGGTAGCAGAACAGCGCCGCCATCGCGATCACGCCGGGGAGCAGGAGCAGCAGGGTTCTGTCGACGCCGCGCTCGGCGAGCCGGTGCCGGAGGGCGGCCTTCGGGGCGTCGGCCACGGTCACGGTCGCGGCGCTCATCCGGCCTCACCCGGATCCTCGGCCGCCCCGCCTGCTTCGGCATTCTCCGCCGCGAAGACGAGCGCCCGCCGCGGATCCACCGTCAACGACAGCCGATCTCCTGGGGCGACCCGCTCCGGCGTACGCAGGTGCACGCGGCTTCCGGCGCGGGTGAGCGCGTCGACCTGGAACTCGCGGCCGTGGTACTCGACGACCTCGGCGACCGCCTCGAACGCCGCATCGGCCTCGCCGGCCGCGATCTTCAAATCCTCCGGCCGCACGGCCACCTGGACCGATGCGCCCGCGGTCACTGCCGCGGACACCGTGCCGGCGAACTTCACGCCGTCGCCGACCACCGTCGCCGCGCCCGCGTCCACCGACTCGGCCCGCAAGCTCAGGATATTGCGGTACCCCATGAAAGCCGCCACGTACGCGCTGCGCGGCGACTCGTACAGTTCGGAGGGCGTCCCGACCTGCGCGACGCGGCCCGCGTTCAGCACGACCAGGCGGTCGGCGAGCGAGAGCGCCTCCTCCTGGTCGTGCGTGACGTAGAGCGTGGTGAGGCCGAACTCCTGGTGGATGCGGCGAATCTCCGCGCGCATGTCCAGCCGCAGCGCCGCGTCGAGGTTCGAGAGCGGCTCGTCCATCAGGACCAGCGGCGGCTCCAGCACGATCGCGCGCGCGATCGCGACACGCTGCTGCTGGCCGCCGGAGAGCTGGCCCGGCAGCTTGTGCGCGTGCTCGTTCAGGCGGACGAGATCGAGCACAGCGCTCACCCGGCGCTCGGTCTCCGCCTTCGAGACCTTCCGCATGCGCAGGCCGAACGCGATGTTCCGGCGCACGCTCAGGTGCGGGAAGAGCGCGTAGTTCTGGAAGACCATCCCGAAGCCGCGCTTCTCCGGCGGCAGCGTGTCGATGCGCCGTCCGTCGAGCTCGATCGAGCCCGCGGTCAGCGGCAGCAGGCCGGCGATCGAGTTGAGCGCGGTCGTCTTGCCGCAGCCGGAGGGTCCGAGCAGCGCGATGAACTCGCCGCCGCGGACGGTCAGGTCGAGCGGGTGGAGTGCGGTGTGCGCGCCGTACGCGCGGCTGATCCCCTGCAGTCGCAGCTCATTGAATCGCTGCGCGTCCAGGGTCTTGGCGGGGGTCTGTGCCGTGTCGGTCATCTCGGTCGTCGTCACTTCGTGCTGCCGATGTGCTTGTCCCACAGGTCGAACGCGGTGACCTGCGCGGTGGCGGGCAGCGAGTTCTTCATCGGGTACTGCGTCATCCAGGTGTCGAACTCCGGCTCGCCGTACGTCGAGATGACCTCCTGCGAGGACGCGGGCGCCTGCGAGATCGTCACGCCCTTGACCGCCGGCCCCGGGTAGAAGTAGCCCTTGTCGTACGTCACGGCCTGCGCCGACGGCGTCAGGATGTAGGCCAGCAGAGCCAACCCCGCGATCAGCGTGTCGTTCGAGACGCCCTTCGGGATGACGCCGAACTGCGCGTCGGTCACCCAGGTCATGTTCTGGAACTTGGCCACGGCCATCGACTTCGGCACCGTGCCGAGCGCGCGCGGGTTGATGTACCAGCCGGTCGTCGACGCGATCAGGTCCGCGGTCCCGGCGGCCAGGTTCTTCATGGTGGCCGTGGTGCCGGAGGGGTACTGGTCGATGTACTTGTTCAGCTCGGTCAGGTAGGCCCAGGTCTTCGACCAGCCGTTGGTCGGGTCGGCCGGATCCGAGTCGCCGAGCAGGTACGGCAGGCCCATCAGCCAGGTGCGTCCGGGGCCGGAGTTGCGCGGCCGCGCGTACTGGTACTTGCCGGGGTTCGCCTGCGCCCAGGCGAGCAGCGCGTCGGTGGTGGCCGGCGGCGTCGCCACCTTGGCCGGGTTGTACTCGATCAGCGGGCCGCTCGGGTACCAGACGATCTCGATGCCCTGGTCCTGCGCGAGGGTCGCCATGCTCGCCGCGGCCGTCTGGTAGTTCGACATCAGGCCCGGGAAGAACTGGTCGTAGTACGTCTTGAGGTTCACGTACAGGCCGTCGGTGATGCCTGAGGCCAGCGCGTCGGTCCCGGTGAGCACGAGCGAGGTCTGCACGTTGCCGCCGGCCTGCTCCGCCTTGAGCTTCGCGGGCACGTCCGGCGCGGTGCCGGTGGTGTACGTGATGTTGGAGACGATGTGCGGGTTGGCCGCGGCGAAGGCCTGGATCGCGGGCTTGGTCAGCGCCAGGTTGCCGGCCACGTCGAGGATGTTGAGCGTCACCGGCGAGCTCGGGGTGGCGGCCAGGGAGGCCGCCGGGCTGCTGCTGGAGACACTCGAGCTGGGCGCGGAGCACGAGGACAGCAGGGGTGTGACAGCGGCTGCGCCTACGGCGAGCCCGGCGGTGCCGAGCAGGGTGCGCCGGTTCAGGGCAGGCTGGGGTGAGGACATGGTGAACCGCCTTTGGTCCATTGATGTTTTCTGGGTTGGCTGTGCCGTCGAAGCGACCGACGGGATGTCGGTTGGTGCGCTTGGAGCCCGTGGAGCGCTCAGTGCGGGTCGGGCTGGGGGTTGTGTCCGGGGCGTGCCAGGAAGTCGAAGTCGCAGCCCTGGTCGGCCTGGGTGATGTGGGACTGGTAGAGCGCGCCGTATCCGCGTTCGAACTTGGGCGCGGGGGCCTGCCATGCGTCGCGGCGGCGGGTGAGTTCGGCCTCGTCGACGTCGAGGGTGAGGGTCCTGGCCTCGACGTCGAGCGTGATCAGGTCGCCGGTTCGCACGAGGGCGAGGGGCCCGCCGACGTGTGATTCGGGGGCGATGTGCAGCACGCAGGTGCCGTAGCTGGTCCCGCTCATCCGGGCGTCGGAGATGCGTACGAGGTCGGTGACCCCGGCCTCGAGGAGGTAGGCGGGGATGGGGAGCATGCCGTATTCGGGCATGCCGGGTCCGCCGATCGGGCCCGCGCTGCGCAGCACGAGCACGGAGTCCTCGGTCAGGGCGTGCACCGGGTCGTCGATTCCGGCTCGCAGCTCGGCGTAGTCGTCGAAGACGACGGCCGGTCCGGTGTGCTTGAGCAGGCTGGGTTTCTGCGAGGCGATGTACTTGATCACCGCGCCGTCGGGGCACAGGTTGCCGCGCAGCACGGCGAGTCCGCCCTCGGGGCTGCACGGCCGGTCCGGGCTTCGGATGACGTCCGGGTCGTGCACGGTCGCCTGGTCCCAGTGCCCGCCGACGGTGCCGCCCGCGACCGAGGGCCGGTCCGGATGCAGTGCCCCGTCCACGGCGCTGAGTTCGTGCAGCAGCGCCTGCAGGCCGCCCGCGAAGTAGAACTCCTCCATCAGGTGCTCGCCGGACGGACGCAGGTTCGCCAGCACCGGGACCCGCCGCGAGATCACGTCGAAGTCGTCCAATGTGAACTCGACTCCGGCGCGTCCGGCCATGGCGATCAGGTGGATCAGGGCGTTGCTGGATCCGCCGAGCGCGAAGACGGTGGCGGCGGCGTCCTCGAACGCCTCCCGGGTGAGGAACCCGGTGATCTTCCTGCCGTCGCGGGCCAGGGCGACCGCGGTCGCCCCGACCTTCGCCGCCATCCGGTGGTGCGCGCTGTCCACGGCGGGGATCGAGGCGCTACCCGGCAGCGCCACGCCCAGGACCTCGGCGATCGAGGTCATGGTGCTGGCGGTGCCCATGGTCATGCAGTGGCCGGGGGAGCGGGCCAGGCCGCAGCCGACCTCGGCGAGGTCGCAGTCGGCGATGCGTCCGGCGCGGTGCTCGTCCCAGTATTTCCACAGGTCGGTGCCGGAGCCGAGTGCCTGTCCGCGGTAGTTTCCGCGCAGCATGGGTCCTGCGGGGAGGAAGACCGCGGGCACGTCCGCGCTGGCGGCGCCCATGAGCAGCGCGGGGGTGGACTTGTCGCAGCCGCCCATCAGCACCGCGCCGTCGATCGGGTAGGAGCGCAGCAGTTCCTCGGTCTCCATCGCGAGCAGGTTGCGGTACAGCATCGGGGTGGGCTTCTGGAACGTCTCGGACAGCGTCGAGACGGGGAACTCGAGGGGGAAGCCGCCGGCCTGCCAGACGCCGCGCTTGACCTGCTCGGCGCGTTCGCGCAGGTGCATATGGCAGGGGTTGATGTCCGACCAGGTGTTCAAGACGGCGATGACCGGCTTGCCCTCGTACTCGCCCGGCTCGTACCCGAGCTGCGCGAGACGGCTGCGGTGCGAGAAGGCGCGCAGGTGGCCGCCGGTCACGCCCTCGCCGAACCAGGCCTGGGAGCGCAGGGCAGTGCTCATATCGTCCAGCGCTCCCCCCACGAGGCCAGGATCGCCTCGATGTGATCCCGCACGCTGCGCGGCAGCGGCCGCGAGGGCGGGCGCACATCGGCCCGGCACAACCCCAGCTGCGCCAAAGCCTCCTTGACCACGCTGACGTTGTCGGCGGACGAGTCCGCCGCGCGCAGCTCCTCGAACGGGCGGATCAGCCCCCAGATCGAGCGCGCCCGGCCGTAGTCGCCGGCGGCCAGTTCCCGGTAGAAGTCGAGGGAGATCGCCGGGACCACGTTCACCAGCCCGGAGGTGAATCCGGTCGCGCCCATCGCGAAGTACCCGGGCGCCGAGAGCTCCGCGAGCCCGGCGACCCACTCGAACCGGCCCGCGCCCGCGTCCATGGCCACGGAGGCGAAGCGGACCGGATCCGGGACCGAGTACTTGATCCCGATCACGTTCGGGCACAGCTCGCCCAGCCGCGCGATCTGCGCCCCGCTGATGCGCGCGTCGCGCACATACAGCACGATCCCGAGCTCCGGCACCGCCTCCGCGATCCGCCGGTGGTATTCGCTCCAGCCCTCGCCGGAGATGTACGGATGCACCGGCTGGTGCACCATGACCATCGAGGCACCGACCTCGCGGGCGTGCCTCGCGGCGTTGATCGCGGTCGTGGTGTCCAGGCCGACGCCGACGATGATCGCCGCGCGCTCGCCGACCTGCTTGACCGTGTTCTCCGTCGCGCGCCGCGCCTCGGCCGGCTCGAGCGTGTAGAACTCGCCGGTGTTGCCGTTGGGCGTGATCGCGCCCACCCCGGCGGCGACGAGGCGCTCGATCAGCGCGCCGTGCCGCTCCCAATCGACCAGGCGCCCTTCGTCGCCCGCCTCGAAGGGCGTGACCGGGATCGCGACGACGCCGCGCAGCGCGCGTCGCTGCCGCGCGAAATCGCCCGGGCCGGCTCCCGGAATAGGCGTCGGCGTACCCGCCGTGCCATCATCGGACTGCATACTGTGTCCCCACTCTGGATGTGCGGTGCGGTATCGCTCCGCGGTCCGGACCGTTGCAGCGGTCCGGACCGCTTCTTCGTTCGTGCCCAGGTCAGACCTGGCTGAAGTTCCGGTCCACGAAGGCCCGGATATGCTCCTCCAGCAGGGTCGCGGCGAGATCGCCGCGCCCGGCCCTGATCGCTTCCAGGATCGCCCGGTGCTCGGCGGCCTCCTGCTCCCAGCTGGCGTTGCGCGTCCACACGGCCGTGGACACCAGCGCCGTCTGGTCGCGCAGGCCGTCCAGGATGCCGATCATCAGGTCGTTGCCGCAGCCGAGGTACAGCGCGCGGTGGAACTCCCGGTTGGCCTGCTGCCGGTCGGCCCGGTCGGCCGCCCGGTCCGCCGCGTCCAGCGCGGCGTCCGCCGACTCCCAGGACGCCGCCTCGCACCGGGCGGCGGACCTGCGCACCGCCTCCGGCTCGATCAGGATCCTGATGTCGTAGACGGAATGGGCGAGGGCGTCGTCCACCATGCGCACCGAGGCGCCCTTGTACGGGCTCATCGTCACCAGCCCCGCACCCGCGAGCGTCTTGAGCGCCTCGCGGACCGGGGTCTTGGAGACGCCGAGCTGCGCCGCGAGCTCGGTCTCGATCAACGGCTGGCCCGGCGTGAGCCGGCCGGTGAGGATCGCGTGCTTGACCGCGTCCAGCACCGCCTCGGTGCGCGAGGGCACCGCGACCGAGGGCATCACCGTGTCAGGCATGGAGGATTCTCTTCCATATCGGGTATCTCGTATACGATGTGAGGGGGACGCTAGCGCCGTCCGGCCCGCGGTGTCAATGCCCGATTCCCGTTGCCCCGCACCGGAGTGGGAGCGGGAGCATGGCGGCGAAAGACCCGCGCGGACAGGCCCCGGCCGAGTGAGGGTGTGCCGGAGGTCCGCCCGCGCGGGAGTCGACCGTCGTTCGATGTCTCATATACGACGTGCCGTGGAACGTATCCGTGACACGAGATTCCGTCAACGCCCTTGACGCCGCCGGGATCCGCATCTAGCGTCCCGGACTGCACGTGTGCCGGATATGAGGGTGTCCGGCCGAGTGAGGGACCCACCCACCGCTTATCAACGTCGATACGGACGGCCTTCATGCGTTCTTCGCGAACCCTCTCCCGCCTCATGCCCTTGCCCCTGCTGGCGCTCTGCACGCTGCTGCTGACGGCGGTTCCCGTCGGCCCCGCGTCCGCGGCCAGCCTTGGCGACCAGCGCAGCGTCAGCGAGCCGACGCTCCCGGGGACCTGCGCCACGCTCACCTCCACGCTGGCCACGCCCAGCTCCCGTCAGTTCACCAGCTCGCAGGAGGCCACCCCGCCGGACACCTCGCGGATCCAGGCGGACCTGACCTCCTGCGCCGGCACCGGAAAGGCCGTCGTGCTCGCGGCCTCCGGCTCCGACACCGCGTTCCTCTCGGCGCCGCTGACCATCGGCGCCGACGAATACCTGGTCATCGACACCGGCGTCACGCTCTTCGCCTCGCGCGTCGCCGCCGATTACCAGTCCAGCTCGGGCGCCACGTGCGGCTCGATCTCCTCCAGCACGAGCAGCGGCTGCAATGCTTTCATCACCGTGGACGGCGCCGACTCCGGCATCGAGGGCACCCAGTCCTCCTCCGGCTCGCAGGGCGCCATCGACGGACGCGGCGACCTCGACATCTACGGCACCTCGACCTCCTGGTGGGCCAACGCGGCCACCGCCAAGGCCGACGGGGACAAGCAGGTCAACCCGCGGCTGATCCAGGCCACCGACGCGAACAGCTTCACCGTGTTCCACATCGACCTGGAGAACTCGCCCAAGGAGCACCTGTACTACGAGGGCGGCACCGGGTTCACCGTCTGGGGCATCCGGATCAAGACCGTCGACACCGCGCTGAACACCGACGGCGTCGACGTCGACTCGACCAAGGACGCGACGGTCGAGGACTCGTACATCATGGACGGCGACGACTGCGTGGCCATGCAGACAAACTCCGCCGAGGACGAGTACCTCTCGGTCATCGGCAACCACTGCTACGGCACGCACGGCATCTCGATCGGCAGCGAGACGACGTACGGCGTGAACTCGGTGCTGGTGAACGAGAACTGGATCCAGGGCACGGACACCAACGGCACCGAGTCCGGCAGCGCTAACGGCATCCGGATCAAGAGCTACAGCAAGGTCGGCGGCACCGTCACGAACGTCGAGTACGAAGACACCTGCATGACGAAGCTGAAGTACCCGATCGAGATCAACCCGTTCTACTCCTCGTCCACGGGCTCGAACTACCCCTACTTCAAGTCCGTGACCATCGACGGCGCGACCGAGACCAGCTCCGTCTCCAGCGCCTCCTCCGCGATCGAGGGCTACAGCTCCAGCTACCCGCTCGGGCTGACGCTCGAGGACGTGAGCCTCGACAGCAACGGCTACACCGCCGAGTACGCGAACGTGTCGTACTACAACTCGACCCTCGTGCCCAGCGGCACCGGCGTGACCACCACGAAGATCAGCGGCTCCGGCTCGGCCCCGAGCTGCTCCTTCGCCGCCTACCCGAGCCTGTAAGGACTCTCCGATGAAGCTGCGCAGCGCCATGCTGCTCGCGGCCGGGACGTCGGCGGCTCTGGCCGCCGGCGTCGTCGCCGCGGTGCCCGCCTCCGCCGCGACCTCGGCCGCGTCGGTCACGCTCACCGTCGCCAAGAGCGGCGCCGAGTACACCACCGTGCAAGCCGCGGTGAACGCCGTGCCGGACGACTCCAGCACCTCGTACACGATCTCGATCGCCAAGGGCACCTACAGCGAGATGGTCAACATCCCGGCCACCAAGCTGCACCTGTCGCTGATCGGCGCCACCGGCAACGCGTCGGACGTCGTGATCACCTCGTCCACCTACTCCGGGGAGACGAACACCAGCACCGGCAGCACGTACGGCACCGAGGGCTCGGCGACCGTGCACGTGAAGGCGAGCAACTTCACCGCGAAGTACATCACCTTCAGCAACACCTTCGACAAGCTGGACTACCCCTCGGTGACCGCGACCCAGGCCGTGGCCATCGCGATGGAGGGCGACCGGCAGGTCTACGAGGACGACATCTTCTACGGCCACCAGGACACGCTGCTGTCCTGGGACTCGACCGCCTCGGCCCAGCTGCGGCAGTACGTCTACGATTCGACCGTCGAGGGCGACGTCGACTTCATCTTCGGCAACGGCGACCTTGTGGTGGACCGCTCGGCCATCAAGACCCTCAACGACGGCATCTACTCCAGCGCCTACCTGACCGCGCCCGCGACGTACTCCGAGGACACGTACGGGATCCTGCTCACCGGCGACACCGTGACGAGCAGCCTCGCGTCGAACGCGGTCTACCTCGGCCGCGCGTGGAAGCCGTACACGGACTCCTCGCCGCAGCTCGTAGTCCGCAACACGAACCTGCCCGCGCAGGTCAACTCCACCGACCCCTATCTGGGGATCAGCGGCGCCACCTGGACCTCCGGCCGTTACTACGAATACGACAACTCGGGGTACGGCGCGAACGCGAGCGAGTCCACGCGGCCGCAACTCACGTCGTCGAACGAGGGCACGTACACCGCGACGAAGTACCTCGCCGGCTCGGACAGCTGGGACCCGGTCGTCTCCGGATCGGCGAACGCGGTGACCACGGCGACCGCAGCGGTGGCCGAGAACGGCCAGGTCGGCGACACGCGCCAGGTGGACCGGCCGACGACTCCCGGCACCTGCCAGACGGTCAACGCGGACTTGGCCGACCCGGCGAACCGCGAGTTCACCGACGCCCAGGAGGCCGCCGCGCCCGACACCGCGCGGATCCAGGCGGCGCTCACCGCGTGCGCGGTCACCGGCGAGGCGGTCGTCCTGGCGCCGAGCGCCGACGGCACCGACACCGCCTTCCTGTCCGCGCCGCTGTCGATCGGCAAGCTGGAGTACCTGGTCGTAGACCCCGGCGTGACGCTCTACGCGTCACGTCAGGCCTCTGACTACGGCACGACCGGCGGCTACGTGCCCTTCATCTCGGTGAGCGGCAACGCCAGCGGCATCGAGAGCATCCGGTCGGATCACCATCGCGATCACTACGGCAACCCGCTCCAGGGAGTCATCGACGGCCGTGGCGACCTGCCGCTCCTCGGCACCACGACGAGCTGGTGGGACCTGGCCGCCGCGGCGAAGACCCAAGGCCTGAAGTCGGATGCGCCGCGGCTGATCCAGGCCACGAAGTCCGATGACTTCACCGTCTACGACGTGACCCTGCGCAACTCGCCGAAGGAGAACATCTACTACAAGCAGGGTGGCGGCCTGCTCGTCCAGGGCGTCGTCATCGAGACGCCGGACACCGCGCTGAACACCGACGGTGTCGACTTCGACAGCTCGGCGTACGGCACGATCCGCGACTCGTGGCTGATGGACGGCGACGACTGCGTGGCGATGGAGGCCAACGACGCCACGGTCGCGCACCTGAGCGTCGAGAACGACCAGTGCTTCGGCACGCACGGCATCTCCGTCGGCAGCGGTACGGCGTACGGCGTCGAGGCGGTGCTCGTCGACCACGATCTGATCGAGGGCAAGGACCTCGACGGCACCGAGTCGGGTATCGCCGCCGGTATCCGGATCAAGTCGTACGCGGGCGCCGGCGGACTCGTCCAGGACGTCGTCTACCGGGACATCGTGATGAACGACCTGGCCAACCCGATCGACATCGACCCGTTCTACGCGACGGCCACCGGCACGAGCGCGCCGGACTTCGCCGGCATCCTCATCGATGGCGCGAATGCGTCGAACTCGCTGCCGGGCGCCCAGGAGATCGTCGAAGGCTACGACGCGGCCGACCCGACCGTGCTCACGCTGCGGAACGTGCACGTCGACGCGACCGCGACCGTCTCCCAGTACGCCCGGATCACCGAGCGGGAGACGAACCTCGGCTTCACCGGGACGGGGGTCGAGGTCCAAGACATCCGATGAATGGCTTGCGCCGGGTCCCTTCGGGCTTCTACATTCAGTCCCACCAGAAGCCTGAAAGGACCCAGCGCCATGTCGGTTGCCCGCGCGCGCATCGCGGCCGTGGAGACCCACGACATCCGGTTTCCCACCTCGCGTGAGCACGACGGCTCCGACGCGATGAATCCGGACCCTGATTACTCGGCGGCGTACGTGGTGCTGCGCGCCGACGTCGCCGACTGCGCCGGCCGGGAGCTCGCGGGCCACGGCTTCGCCTTCACGATAGGTCGGGGCAATGACGTCCAGGTGGCCGCGATCAACGCGCTGCGCTCGCACATCGTGGGCCGCGACCTCGACGAGCTGTGCGCCGACCCGGGCGTGATCAGCCGGGCGCTCGTCGGGGACAGCCAGCTGCGCTGGCTCGGCCCGGAGAAGGGCGTCATGCAGATGGCGATCGGCGCGGTGGTCAACGCCGTCTGGGACCTCGCCGCCAAGCGCGCCGGCAAGCCGGTCTGGCAGTTCCTCGCCGACGCCGAGCCCGAATGGCTCGTCTCGCAGATCGACTTCCGCTACATCGAGGACGCGCTCAGCCGCGACGAGGCCCTCGAGCTCCTGCGCGCCGGGAAGGCCGGCTCCGCCGAGCGCGCCGCGCGGCTGCGCGAGGCCGGCTACCCGGCGTACACCACGTCGCCCGGCTGGCTCGGCTACAGCGACGAGAAGCTGACCCGGCTCGCCAAGCAGGCCGTCGCCGACGGATTCACCCAGATCAAGCTGAAGGTCGGCGCCGACCTCGAGGACGACGTGCGCCGGTTCCGGGCCGCGCGGGCCGCCGTCGGCGACGAACTGCGCATCGCCGTCGACGCGAACCAGCGCTGGAACGTGCCCGAGGCGGTCGACTGGGTCGGCGCGCTGGCCGAGTTCGACCCCTACTGGATCGAGGAGCCGACCAGCCCCGACGACATCCTGGGCCACGCCGCGATCCGCCGGGCCGTCGCGCCGGTGAAGGTCGCCACCGGCGAGCACGTGCAGAACCGCATCGTCTTCAAGCAACTGCTCCAGGCCGGATCGATCGACATCCTCCAGCTCGACTCCGCGCGCGTGGCCGGCGTGAACGAGAACCTCGCGATCCTGCTGCTGGCGGCCAAGTTCGGCGTGCCGGTGTGTCCGCACGCGGGCGGCGTGGGCCTGTGCGAGCTCGTGCAGCACCTGTCGATGTTCGACTACGTGGCCCTGACCGGCACCACGGACGACCGCGTCATCGAGTTCGTCGACCACCTCCACGAGCACTTCACCGACCCGGTGCGGATCAGCGGCGGCAGCTACCTCGCGCCGAGCGCCCCCGGCTTCTCCGCCGAGATGCACCCCGAATCCATCGCGACGTACCGGTTCCCCGACGGTACGTTCTGGATGGCAGACCTGCGTGAGCGCAACGAAGGAGTCGCAGCGTGAGCAGTGCGGAATTCTCCGGTCTCAAGGTCGTCGTCACCGGCGGCGGATCCGGCATCGGCCTGGCCACGGCCACCCTGCTCGCCGAGCGCGGCGCCGCGGTGGCGGTCCTCGACCTGGATCCGTCGTCCGCGCCCGACCCCAAGCTCGGCTTCGTCGCCGACGTGGCCGACGACGAGTCCGTCCGCGCCGCGATCGCGAACGCCGCCGAGGCCCTGGGCGGCATCGACATCCTGGTCAACAACGCGGGCATCGGCGCAGCCGGCACCGTCGAGGACAACGACGACGAGCAGTGGCACCGGGTCTACGACGTGAACGTCGTCGGCATGGTCCGCGTCACCCGCGCCGCCCTGCCGCACCTTCGCGAGTCCGAGCACGCCGCGATCGTGAACACCGCCAGCATCGCCGCCGTCGCGGGCCTCCCGCAGCGCGCGCTCTACAGCGCGACGAAGGGCGCCGTCTACGCCCTGACGCTGGCCATGGCCACGGACCACCTGCGCGAGGGGATCCGCGTCAACTGCGTGCACCCCGGCACGGCCGACACGCCGTGGGTCGGCCGGCTGCTCGACGCCGCCGAGGACCCGGAGGCCGAGCGCAAGGCCCTCGAGGCGCGTCAGCCGATGGGCCGCCTGGTGACGGCCCCTGAGATCGCCGCGGCCATCGCGTACCTCGCGTCCCCGCTCGCCGCCTCCGTCACCGGCACGTCGCTCGCGGTCGACGGCGGCTTCACCGGCCTGCGCCCTCGCCCCGCCGCATGACCGCGCCGCAGCCTCGGCCGAGGTCGCTGCCGCCGCTGACGCTCGGAAAGGTCGGCTTCGGCGGAGCCCCCCTGGGCAACCTCTTCACAGCCATCGACGACGAGGCCGCCCACGCCGCCGTGGACGCAGCCTGGGACTCCGGCATCCGCTACTTCGACACCGCGCCGCACTACGGCCTGGGCCTGTCCGAACGCCGCCTGGGCGCGGCCCTGCGCGACCACCCCCGCGACGACTACGTCCTCTCAACGAAGGTCGGCCGCCTCCTCGACCCCGTCCCCGACGTCGACCCCGCCGATATCCACGCCGCCGACGACCAGGGCTTCGAAGTCCCCGCCACCGTCACCCGCCGCTGGGATTTCACCGCCGACGGCGTGCGCCGCAGCATCGAGGAGAGCCTCGAACGCCTCGGCCTGTCGCGGATCGACATCGCGTACCTCCACGACCCCGACGACCACGTCGAGCAGGCGCTCGACGAGGCGTACCCCGCGCTCGAGAAGCTGCGCGAGGAGGGTGTGCTGCGCGCGATCGGCGTCGGCATGAACCAGAGCGCCGTCCCGACGCGCTTCGTCACCGAGACCGACATCGACGTCGTGCTCCTCGCGGGCCGCTACACGCTGCTGGATCAGAGCGCGAGCAGGGACCTGCTCCCCGCCGCCGAGGCGCGCGGCGTCGCGATCGTCCTCGGGGGCGTCTTCAACTCGGGTCTCCTGGCCGACCCGCGGAACGCCGCCACGTACGACTACGCCCCCGCCCCGCCCGAACTGATCGACCGTGCGCTGGAGATCGAGCAAATCTGCCTCGAACACGGCGTCCCGCTCCGCGCCGCCGCCCTGCAATTCGGCCTGGCCCACCCCGCCGTGGCCAGCGCACTCATCGGCATCCGGGACGCCGCTCAGGCCCGGGATTGCGCCGCGATGGCGGGGGTACCGATACCGGAGATGCTGTGGCAGAGTCTGCGTGAGCGCGGATTGATTGACCGGGACAACGAAGTCTGACGTCAACGAGGTGCTGAAAGATATGACGGCTACTCCGATCGTGGATGCGCACCACCATCTGTGGGACCTGAAGGTCCGCGCCCAGGAGTGGCTGCGAGCCCCCGAGCTCAAGCCGATCTGGCGCGACTTCCCCGTCGAGGAGCTCGAGCCCGAGGCGCGCGCGTCCGGCGTCGATGTGACGATCCTCGTCCAGGCCGCCGCCTCCGTCGACGAGACCCGCGAGTTCCTCGCCTTCGCGGCCTGCAACAAGCTGATCGCCGGCGTCGTCGGATGGATGGACCTCACCGCCGACGACCCGGCCGCCGGCCTCGACGCGCTGCGCAAGGCGCCCGGCGGGCACATGCTCAAGGGCATCCGGCACCTCGTCCAGGACGAGCCCGACCCCGCCTGGCTCACCCGCACCGACGTCCGACGCGGCCTGCGCGCCGTCGCCGAGGCAGGCCTGCCCTACGACCTCCTCGTCAGGCCCGCCCAGGCCCGCGCGGCGCTCGACGCCGTACGGGCCGTCCCCGAGCTCACCTTCGTCCTCGACCACCTGGGCAAACCCCCCATCGCCGACGCCGCCTCGTCCCCCGACCCCCACTGGGCCACCTGGCTCCGCGAGCTCGCCGCCGAGCGCAACGTCGTCTGCAAGCTCTCCGGCATGGTCACCGAGGCCGACTGGAACACGTGGACCATAGGAGACCTCGAACCCTACGTCCGCACCGCCCTCGAGGCCTTCGGCCCCGACCGCGTGATGTTCGGCTCCGACTGGCCCGTCTGCCTGCTCGCCGCCACCTACACCGAGGTCTTCGAGTCCGCCCGCACCCTCACCGACGATCTCAGCGAAGACGAGCGGGCGGCGGTATTCGGCGGCACGGCGGCACGGGTCTACGGCCTGTAGCCGGCCGCGACGAGCCGCCCGGCTAACAGAAAGACGCGCCGAAGGCCTCAGCGCCCCGAAGCGGCCGCCGAAAGAGAGCGGGCGTAATTGACCCGGGCGGCGTAGTCCTGGGCCTGGAACACCGAGGCGACCGGCAGCTGCACCTGGTGCAGGAAGCCGGGGCCCTGGACGACGACCTGGACCGCGCCCTCGGTGCGCTCCTCCTTGGCCAGCAGGAACAGCAGGCCGAGCAGGCAGAACACGAAGAAGACCACAGCGCACACGATCGCCCAGGTGGGGATGCCGCGGGTCGTCCGGGACATGTCCGTGTACGACCAGACGACGCCGCCGATCGGTGCCTGGCCCGAGGGAGTGATCACGGTGGTGCTGGTGCACACGATGTCGCCGATCGTCACCAGCACCGGACCCGCGCCCTGCGCCGCGGCCTGCGCGGCGTCCATGGGTTCTCCCCACGGCTGCTGTCCCTGCTGGTAGGGCTGCTGCGGGGGCCCGTAGGGCGGCTGAAAGGCCATAGCAGTATGTTGCCAGATATTCGCTCCCCGCGCGGCCGCAACGGGCGCGCAAGGGCGGCGCGCAAGGGCGTCAACCCGACGCCGTGAACGTCACCGTTGACCCACGTGCTTGACTCTCCCCTCAGGGCCGGGCCCAGCATCGGCGGGGCCGGGCGGATTCGGCCGCCGGGCTGAGGAAGGCATGCGAGAGGGAACGGGTGCGGACTATGGCGGCGGACGGGGCCACGGGGCCGGGTGCTAGCGCGAGTGCGGGTACGGCGGCGAACGGCCCTGCGGTGGAGGCACTGCTGACCATCGGGGCGTTCGCGCGCACGTCGCGGCTCTCGATCAAGGCGCTGCGGCTCTACGACGAGATCGGCCTGCTGCCGCCGGCCTGCACCGACCCGGAGACCGGCTACCGGTACTACGCGCCCGCTCAGCTGGAGCGGGCGCGGTTGGTCGCGTGGCTGCGGCGGGTCGGGATGCCGCTCGCGGGGATTCGGCGGGTATGCGACCTGCGGGAAAGCGATCGGGGCGCGGCCGTCGGCGAGATCCGCGAGTACTGGGCGCGGGTCGAGGCTGACACGGCGGCCCGGCGCGAGCTCGTCGCCTTCCTCATCGAGCAGTTGTCAGGGAAGGACGACATCATGACCACCAGTCAGACCACTGCGCGGCCCCTGCGGATGCGGTACGCCGCGCTGTCCGATCGCGGTTCGGTGCGCACGCGGAACCTGGACGCGGCGTACGCGGGGCCGCGGCTGTTCGCGGTCGCGGACGGGTTCGGCGAGCGCGGCGACGCGGCCAGCAGCAGGGCGATCGACACGCTGCGGGCGGTCGACGCCGTCGAGTCGGGCGACCTGCTGAACGTGCTTCAGGACGCGGTCGACCGGGCCCACCGGGCGGTGGGGGAGATCGGCGAGGAGTCGTCGTCGGGCACGACGCTCACCGCGATGCTGTGGACGGGCTCGGAGCTCGGGCTCGTGCACATCGGCGACTCGCGTGCGTACCTGCTGCGCGACGGCAGCCTCCGGCAGATCACCCACGACCACACCCTCGTGCAGTCCATGCTCGATGAGGGCCGGATCACGCCGCAGGAGGCCGAGTCACACCCGCAGCGCACGCTGCTCGTGCAGGCCGTCGGCGCGAGCGACACGACGCCGGAGCCGGAACTGCGCGTCACGGACGTCCGCGCGGGGGACCGGTACCTGCTGTGCACGGACGGACTCTCGCGGAGTGTCGCGGAGTCCGAGATCCGGCGTGTGGTGCAGGGGAGCGAGGAGCCGGCGGAGGCGGTCGCGGCCCTGATCGAGCTCGCGGGCCAGGCGGGTGGGGAGGACAACGTGGCCTGCGTCGTCGCGCACGTCGCCGAGTAGGGAAGACGGCGACTTCCGCCGCGGACGGGACGAGAGCTGAGTTGCGACGCATGCGCCGGCCGCGACGGAGGGGTGGGCCGCGACGCAACGGCGGGCCCCGACACAGGTGCTGGCCGCGACGGAGCAGCGGGTCAGCCGATCGGCGGGAAGCCGGTGGGGGCGGTGAAGTCCTCCACCGGCTGGCCCTTCAGCGCGCCCGCCATCGCCTCCTGCCAGGTCGGCGCGGAGATGGTGGCGCCGAAGATCTGCTGGGCCCAGTACGTGCCGCCGACCGTCATGTAGCCCATGAAGTCGCCGCGCCGCGGGCTGATGAAGCCGGTCCAGACGGCGGTGGCCAGCTGCGGGGTGAAGCCGTCGAACCAGGTCGCGATCGACTGCGTCGTGGTGCCGGTCTTGCCGGCCGACGGGCGGTCCAGGCCCAGGCCCTGGGCGGTCGCTCCGGGCTGGGTGAGCACGCCTTCCAGCATCGCGGTCAGCTCGTTCGCCAGGTTGGGGTCGATGACCTGGGCGCAGTCCGGGTGCTCGGCCGGGTACTGGCGGCCGGTCAGGCCGGCGACCGCGGTGATCACGTAGGGGCGGCAGTACACGCCGTGCGCGGCGACGGTCGCGTAGGCGGCGGCCATCTCGACCGGGGTGATCAGGTTCGTGCCCAGGGTGAACGAGGCGATCTGCTCCAGCGGGGATCCGGTGCCGGTGTCGTTGTCCAGGGTGACGCCCATCGATTGCGCGATCGTGGCGGGCAGGCACAGCCCGGTCTGCGTCTCCAGCGTCAGGAAGTAGGTGTTGACGGAGTACCAGTACGCCTCGGGCAGTGTGCCGGTGAAGCCCCTGCCGTCGTCGTTGTTCGGCGAGTAGCTGGCGGGCCAGATGATCGTCTTCGGGTGGCCTGGCACGCATACCGGCAGCCGCAGGCCGCCCTCGACCAGCGGGCTGGCCACGGTCAACTTCGTCGACGGGTCCCAGCCGTCCTCCAGCGCCGCGAGGCCCTCGAAGATCTTGAACGACGAGCCGGCCTGGTACCCGCCTCCGCCGCCGTGCGACGGATCCGCGGCCAGGTCCACGTACGTCTCGCCGTAGCCGCTGCCCATCGGCTTCGACTGCGCGATCGCGGTGATGGCACCGGTTCCGGGCGTGATCATGGCCAGTGCGCTCGCGACCTTGTCGCCGGGATTGGTGTGGTCGGCGACGGCCTTCGCGCCGGACGCCTGGTCCTGCGGCACGAGCGTCGTCCTGACGACGAGTCCGCCCTCGTTCCACAGGTGCTCGCGCGCGGCCTTCGTCGATCCGTACGCCGTGTTGTCGATGAACGTGTCGTAGACGTAGGTGCAGAAGAACGCCTCGTTGCCCGCGCCCACGCAGCCGTCCGTCTCGTTGCCCGGGTTCAGGCCGAGCGGCTGCTTCTCGTCGGCGCCGGCCTGCTTCGCCGTCAGGTAGCCCTGCTTGGCCATGTCCGCGAGCACGAGGTTCCGGCGCTGGAGCACCGGGCCCGCGTTGGTGAACGGGTTGTACTGGCTCGGGCTGTTGACGATCGCGGCGAGCATCGCGGCCTGGTCGGCGTCGAGGTTCGCGGCCGACGTGCCGAAGTACGTCTGCGCCGCGACCTGCACGCCGTACGCGCCGTTGCCGTAGAAGATCAGGTTGAGGTAGCCGGAGAGCAGCTGATCCTTGCTCATCTCCTGCACGAGCGAGATCGCGTCGCGCAGCTCGGTGAGCTTGCGGGCGAACGTGTCCGCCTGCGCGGCGTCGCGCAGGCGCGTGTTGTCGCCGGCCTCCAGCTCCAGCGCGTTCTTCACGTACTGCTGCGCGATCGTCGAGCCGCCCTGGAGGCTGCCGCCGTTCGAGTTGTGGATCAGCGCGCGCAGCGTGCCCTTCAGGTCGATGCCGCCGTGCTGGTAGAAGCGCTGGTCCTCGACCGCCACTATCGCGTGCTGCATCAGAACGCTGATCTTCGAGAGCGGCACGACCACCCGGTTGCTCTCGTTGTCCGGGTTCCAGGTCGTCGCGATCACCGAGCCGTCGGACGCCTCGATCGTGTTGCGCTGCGGCAGTTCCGGCAGTTGGAAGGCCGCGGGCAGCGTCAGGAAGTGGTCGGAGACGGCCTTCGCGCCCAGGCCCACGCCCGCCACGGCCGGCAGCACCATGCCCGCGACCAGGGCGCCGGCGAGCGCGCTGACCACGATGAAGGAGATCAGACCGATCAGGAATCCGGTGATCCGGTCGATGCCGCGCTGCACCCCGCCCGTGCTCGCCATGCCCTAGAGGTTAATCCCGTCGCACCCGCATGGGGAGGGCGTTCGGAGCAAAACGGCGGCGTACTGGCGGCGATTCGGTGCAGGCGGCCCTTCCATGAAGATCGTCGGGGCGCTCGTCGGACCCCGGAAGACGCCGCGGCGCCCGGTGGGAGCCGGGCGCCGCGGACTGCACTGCGATCTGTGCGCTTACTCGACCTCGGCCACGGCCTGCGCGAACTGCGCCTCGTACAGCCGCGCGTAGGCGCCGCCGACGTCCAGCAGCTGGTCGTGGGTGCCCTGCTCGACGATCCGGCCGTCCTCCATCACCAGGATCAGGTCGGCGTCCCGGATCGTGGAGAGCCGGTGCGCGATCACGAAGCTGGTGCGGCCCTGGCGCAGCGAGTTCATCGCGCGCTGGATCAGCACCTCGGTGCGGGTGTCGACCGAGCTGGTCGCCTCGTCCAGGATCAGGATCGCCGGCTCGGCCAGGAAGGCCCGCGCGATCGTGATCAGCTGCCGCTCGCCCGCCGAGACCGAGGAGGCCTCGTCGTCCAGGACGGTCTCGTAGCCGTCCGGCAGCGTGCGCACGAAGCGGTCCACGTGGGTGGCCTGCGCCGCCCGGACGATCTGCTCCCGCGTCGCCGACGGCACGCCGTAGGCGATGTTGTCCGCGATCGTGCCGCCGAACAGCCACGCGTCCTGCAGCACCATGCCGGTGCGCGAGCGCAGATCCTCGCGGGTCATCTTCGCGATGTCCACGCCGTCCAGGGTGATGCGGCCCTCGTCGATCTCGTAGAACCGCATCAGCAGGTTGACGAGGGTGGTCTTGCCGGCGCCGGTCGGGCCGACGATCGCGACCGTCTGGCCCGGCTTGACCGACAGCGACAGGTCCTGGATCAGCGGCACGTCCGGCTTGTAGCGGAACGAGACGTCCTCGAACTCCACGTGCCCGCGCACCTGGTCCACGGTCGGCGCGTGCGTGTCGTCCGGGGCCTGCTCGGGGGCGTCGAGCAGCGCGAAGACCCGCTCGGCCGAGGCCACCGCCGACTGCAGCAGGTTCGACATGCTGGCCACCTGGGTGACCGGCTGGTTGAAGCTGCGCGAGTACTGGATGAAGGCCTGCACGTCGCCGATCGAGAGCGAGCCGGTGGTGACCTTGAGCGCGCCGACCACGGCGACGAACACGTAGTTCACGTTGCCCAGGAACATCATCGCGGGCTGGATGCAGCCGGAGATGAACTGCGCCTTGAACGAGGCGTGGTAGAGCGTCTCGTTCTGCTCGTCGAACTCGGCGATCGCGTCCTGCTGCCGGCCGAAGACCTTCACCAGGGTGTGTCCGGTGTACTGCTCCTCGATGTGCCCGTTCAGCCGGCCGGTGGTGCCCCACTGCTTGACGAACTGCGGCTGCGCCCGCTTGCCGATCCGCGCGGCCAGCCACACCGAGACCGGGATCGTCACCAGCGCGAGCAGCGCCAGCTCCCAGGAGATGGTGAACATCATCGTCAGCACGCCGACGATGGTCATCAGCGACAGGGCGATCTGGCTCAGCGTCTGCTGCAGGGTCTGCGACAGGTTGTCCATGTCGTTGGTGACCCGGGAGAGGATCTCGCCGCGCGGCTGGCCGTCGAAGTAGCTCAGCGGCAGCCGCGACAGCTTCGCCTGCGCGTCCCGCCGCATCCGGTAGACGGCGCGCTGCACCAGCGACGTGGTGATCCGGCCCTGGAAGGCCAGCATCAGCGAGGAGAAGGTGTAGATCAGGGCGACCGTGCCGAGCGTGCGCCCGATCGCGCCGAAGTCCAGGCCGACGCCGGGTGTGAAGTCGACGCTGCCGAGCACGGAGCGGATCGCGGCGGGCACGTGCGGGTCGGCCAGCACCTGCGCGCGGGTCTCCCCGGCGAACTGCGCCGTGTCCTTGCCGGCGACGCCGGCGAAGATCAGGTTGGTCGCGTTGCCGAGGATCCTCGGGCCGAGCACGTTCAGCGTCACGCCGATCGCGGTCAGCGTCAGCGCGAAGATCATCAGCGGACGCTCGGGGCTGAGCGTGCTCAGCAGCCGCTTGCTCGAACCCTTGAAGTTCAGCGCCTTCTCGGTGGACCGTCCGGCCATGAACGCGGCCGGGCCGCCGCGCCGCTCGCCGGCCTGCGGGCCGAGCCCGCGCTGCGGTACGACGCGCTCGCCGGCCGTGCCGGTGGCCGCACCGCCGGGCGCGGTGCCCGCGGGTGCTCCGCCGGGCGCGGCTCCGGCCGGGCGCCTGTCCTGGGGCTGCTCGCCGCTCACGCCGCCGCCTCCTGCTCCGTCAGCTGGGAGAGCACGATCTCCCGATAGGTCTCGTTGCCGTCCATCAGTTCGGCGTGCGTGCCGGTGCCGACCACCCGGCCGGCGTCGAGCACGATGATCGAGTCGGCGTGCCGGATGGTGCTCACCCGCTGCGCGACGATGACGACGGTCGCCTCCCGCGTCTCGCGCGCCAGCGCGGCGCGCAGCCGCGCATCGGTGGCGTAGTCGAGGGCGGAGAAGGAGTCGTCGAACAGGTAGATCTCCGGCCGGCGCACCAGCGCCCGCGCGATCGCGAGCCGCTGCCGCTGGCCGCCGGACACGTTCGTGCCGCCCTGGGCGATCGGCGACTGCAGGCCGTCCGGCATGGCCTCGACGAAGTCCTTGCCCTGCGCGATCTCCAGCGCGTGCCAGAGCTCTTCGTCGGTCGCGTCCCGGTTGCCGTAGCGCAGGTTGCTCGCCACGGTTCCGGAGAACAGGTAGGGGCGCTGCGGCACGTAGCCGACGGCCTTGGTCAGCACGTCCGGGTCGAGTTCGCGCACGTCCACGCCGTCCACCAGCACCGCGCCGCCGGTCACGTCCATCAGCCGCGGGATCAGGGACAGCAGCGTGGTCTTGCCGGCGCCGGTCGAGCCGATGATCGCGGTGGTCTCGCCGGGCCGGGCCAGCAGGCTCACGTCCTGCAGCACCGCCTTCTCGGCGCCCGGGTAGCAGAACTCGGCCGAGCGCAGCTCCATCGTGCCGTGCACCGCGTCGGGCACCCGCGGGTTCGCCGGCGGCACCACGCTGCTCTCGGTGGTCAGCACCTCGCGGATGCGCTCGGCGCTGACCGTGGCGCGCGGCACCTGCATGAACGTGAAGACCGTCATCATGATCGACATCAGCGTCTGCATCAGGTAGCTGAGGAACGCGGTGAGTGCGCCGATCTGCATCCGGCCGTCGTTGATCAGGTGCCCGCCGAACCAGAGCACCGCGACGCTGGAGAGGTTCACGACCAGCATCACCGACGGGAACATCAGCGACATCAGCTTGCCCGCGCCGAGCGAGACCTGCAGCAGCTCGTTGCTCGCGTCCTCGAAGCGGTCGCGCTCGCGGTCGTCGCGGACGAACGCGCGCACCACCCGCACGCCGGTGATCTGCTCGCGCAGCACGCGGTTGATCGAGTCGAGCTTGCCCTGCGTGGCCCGGAACAGCGGCACCATGCGGGAGATGATCAGGCCGAGCACGATGGCGAGCACCGGGATGATCACGACCAGCAGCCCGGAGAGCGTGACGTTCTGGTTCAGCGCCATCACGATGCTGCCGACCATCATGATCGGCGCGGAGACCGTCATGATGAAGAACAGCAGCACCAGCATCTGCACCTGCTGCACGTCGTTGGTGCTGCGGGTGATCAGCGACGGGGTGCCGATGCCGCCGATCTCGCGCGCCGAGAAGCGCTGCACCTGGCGGAACTGCGCCGAGCGCAGGTCCCGGCCGACGGCCATCGCCGTGCGCGCGGCGAAGTAGACGGCGCAGATCTGGCAGGCGATCTGGCCGAGGGTGATCCCCAGCATCAGCGCGCCGGTCCGCCAGATGTAGCCGGTGTTCCCGGTCAGCACCCCGGTGTCGATGATGTCGGCGTTCAGCGTCGGGAGGTAGAGCATCGCGAGCGTGGCGAGGAACTGCAGCCCGACGATGAAGGCGATCGGCCTTCGATACGGCCGCAGGTACTCGCGTAAGAGCTTGACTAGCACTGTGCGTTCCCCCGGTTCGGTTGGTCGGTGGCGTGGACGTCGTTGTCTGACACGGGCGGGATCTCCTGCACGATGGCGAAGTTGTTCTCGATCACGGTGATCAGGAAGTTGCGCAGCGACTCCTCGAGTTCCGGATCGAGGTCGCGCGTGATGGCTTCGTTGGCGGCGGCGAAGCGGGCGCCGATCTGCTCGGCGCGCTCATGGCCGGTCTCGGTGAGCAGCAGCCAGACCACGCGCCGGTCGGCCTGGTCGCGCTCGCGGCGGACGTAGCCCGCCTTCTCCAGCGTGGAGACGATGCCGGTGAGGGTGGCGGGGGTGATCAGGCAGCGCTTGGCCAGTTCGCTGTGCGTCGCCCGGCCCGGCGTGCCGGCGTCGAGACCGCGGCCGGTGCCGAAGGCGAGCGCGCTGAGCACGGCGGCGGAGCCGGGGCTCAGCCCGTCCTCCTCCGCGAATACCCGCCGGAAGGAGTGGCCGACGGACTGCCCGGCGAGCCCGACCAGCCGCATCAGCGGCGAGTCGAGCAGCCGCCTGCGCAGGCCGGCGAACTCCTCCGGGTCGGACGCCGCGCTGTGGAAGGCGGCGTGCAGCGACTTCGCGTGATCCTCTCGCACGCGAAAAGGTTAGTGCCCTAACTGTTAGGGCGCAAAGTTATTTTCCGACCGGCCCGAGCAGCCGCAGCACGGCCTCCGTGAGCTCGTCGGCGAGCGCCTCATCGCGCTCCATAGCCCCATTTTACTGGACATTATGTCTCGTAATAGGCTGGAGCCTTTCCGAGGCAGAATGTCTCGTAATTACGGGAGGAGTCTGTCTGTCATGGCGCAGCACACCGTGATCGTCGGCGGCACGGCCGGGATCGGCCTCGCCGCCGCGCGGCAGCTGGCCGCCGAGGGCCACCGGGTGACCGTCGTGGGCCGGGACGCGGAGCGGATGAAGCAGGCGGTGGCCGAGATCGGCGGCGAGGGCACGCAGGGACGGGTCGCGTCGACGGGCGACCGCCCGGCCCTGGACGCGCTGTTCGCCGAGCTCGGCTCGCTCGACAACCTCGTCGTCACGGCGCCCGGGACCGGCGCCCCCGGCCCGCTGGCCGAACTCGACCTCGATGCTCTCGAGGAGGCCTTCCGGACCAAGTTCATCGGCCTCGCGCACACCATCCAGGCCGCGCTGCCCTACCTGGCCGAGGATCAGGGTTCGATCACGGTGGTCAGCGCGGCCTCGGCGCAGCAGGCGCTGCCGGGCACGGCCGGCCTGGCCGCCGTCAACGGCGCCGTCGAGACCTTGGTCCCGACCCTCGCGCTGGAACTCGCTCCGATCCGCGTCAACTGCGTCTCGCCGGGCGTCGTCGACACCGCCTGGTGGAACCGCGTCGTGCCGCCCGAGCAGCGCGCCGCCGTGCTGGACAGCTTCGTCGCCGGAACCCCGGTCGGCCGGGTGGGCAAGCCCGAGGACATCGCCGACGTCATCGCGCTGCTGGTGCGCAATCGGTTCGTCACCGGCATCGTGGTCCCGGTCGAGGGCGGCGCGCGGCTCAAGCCGTAAGCGCCACGCCGTAGCAAAAACGGGTCGGCCGCCGGATGGCTTTCCGGCGGCCGACCCTGGGCGTTGCGTTACCTCAGCTCACGTTGAGCGCGGTGTCGTCGAGGACGAACGAGGTCTGATACTCGAAGTCCTCCGCACCCGTGAACTTGAGGGTGACGGTCTGGCCGGCGTACGAGGCCAGGCTGAAGGTGTGCTGCGCGTAGCCGGTGTTGTGGTCGAGGTTGGAGTAGGTGTGCAGGGTCGAAAGGACCGTGCCGCCGGAGTTGAGCACCTGCACCTTGAGCGTGTCGTACGCGGTCGAGGTGGAGGTCTCGGCGGTATTGATGTGCAGCCAGAAGCTCAGGTTGTAGTTGGTACAGCCGCTCGGCAGCGTCACGGTCTGCGCGAGCGTGTCGGTGTCGGTCGTGCCCCAGCCGTCGAGCCAGGCGTCATAGGTTCCGCTGTGCGGCGGTTCCGACGTGCTGCTGTTGATCACCTCGACCGGCGAATGCGTCGAGGTCACTGTCCACGGCGCGGTGTTCGATGCGCCGCCCTCGAAGCCTGGATCGCCGAGCAGTTGCGAGGACGGACAGCCGGTGCCGGTCGGGGTGACGCTCGCTTCGTTGCTCTGCGCGCTTTCCCCGATCGCGTTCACGGCGGTGACCTTGTAGTAGTACGTCTGGCCTGCCGTGAGCCCGGTATCGGTACACGAATTCACCGCGCCGAGTCCCGAGCAGCCGCCTGAGGTCAGCAGCGTCTCGGTACCGCTCGACGTGCCGCGGTAGACCTTGTACGAGGTGATGTTGACGCCTCCGTTGCTCGAGGGCGTCGTCCAGCTCAGTGATGCCTGGCCGGTCCCAGGCGACGCGGTCAGCCCTGTCGGCGCTCCTGGTGCAGTTCCCTGCACAGGCGATGCCGTGATGGTGACGGTCGACGATGCCGTGTTCGCCGGGCTTGCACTGTCGGTGACCGTGAGCGTCGCGGTGTACGTGCCCGCAGCCGAGTACGTGTGGCTCGGGTTCTGGCTCGTGCTCACCGCCGATCCGTCACCGAAGTTCCAGCTGTACGTGTAGCCGGGCGTGCCGCCGGTCGCCGTGCCGGTGAATGTCACTCCCAGGGGAATCTGGCCGGATGTCGGATTCGCGGAGGCTGTCGCCGCAAGCGGATTGCCGACCGCGCTCACGTTGGTCGTGACCTGGGACGTAGCCGTCTTCGCAGGCGACGAGCCGTCGGTCACGGTAAGCGTCGCAGTGTACGTACCCGCACCCGAATACGTGTGGCTCGGATTCTGCGCCGTGCTCGTCGCGCCGTCGCCGAAGGTCCAGTTGTACGTGTACGGAGCCGTGCCGCCGGTCGCCGTGCCGGTGAAGTTCACCGTCAGCGGCGCGTTGCCCGTGGATGGAGAGCCCGTCGCCGAGGCCGACAGCGGTGTCGATCCCTGGACCCAGAAGTCCTCCAGCGGATCACCCAGAGCCGATTGGTCCGCCGTCGTCATCGGGAACGTGGACGTGCCGATGCTGTCGCTGGAGTTGATGATGCCGGACTTGACGTTCTCCATCGTCCGCTCCATCGCCGCGAGAACGTTGCTCGTGGTGTACGCGACATGGCTCAGGTAGTGCTGCTTGACGTAGGTCGGCGACCCGATCACGACGATCGGCACCCGGTACGTGTTGCTCACGTGGTCCGGACCGTTGTTGCCGTTCTGGGTGTCGTCCTCCGTGACGATGATCAGCGTGTTGTCCTTGTACGTCGGGTTGCTCATCAGGGAGCTCACGACGTCGTTGGTCGCCGAGTCGTTCGTCGGGATGTCCTGGTAGGTGCCGGGGTGGTCGTTGAACAGCTCCACGAAGCTGTAGGCCGGCAGGCCGTTCGTCTTCACGAAGTTGTCGTAGTCGTTCGCGACCGTCGTGTCCGGGATGTTCTGGCCGCTGCACGTGTACTCGTTGTAGTGCAGCTCCTCCGGGATGGTCGTGCCCGGCCGGTCCGGTGGCAGCACTTCGAGCTTGCCGTCGGCCGGGTTGCGCCAGTAGCCGCTGCCGCTGCTGAGCATCCAGTAGAAGTCGCCGTTCATGACGAACGTGTACGGGCTGCTGCCGCTACTCGTGCCCGTCGGCGCGGTGCACGCGCTGGTGCCCTCGTCCTCGGGACCGTCGTCGCCGGTGAGGAACCGGTCGAACTGCGTGCCGTTGCCCGGGTAGGTCTGCTGCTGCGAACTCGACTGCGACTGCCCGGAGAACAGCCACCAGTGGTTGGGGCCGCTCGGCGGCTGCGTCCCCGTGCTGTAGGAGTCGTCGAGCGCGTAGGTCTTGGCCATCGAGTGCAGGTACGGCACCGAGCTGATGTGGTTGGTGCTCTCCACCTTGCCGTTGCAGCCGGCGATGACGGTGGTCGCGCAGTCGCCCAGGTAGTCGTCGAAGGTGTGGTTCTCCCGGTAGATGATCACGAAGTGCTGGAACGGCGGGAAGTACGGGGCGAGCGGGTTGGTCGCCGTCTCCGGGGTCTGCACCTCGGCCTGGTTCAGGTCGCGCGGCGCGATCGAGGGACGGTTGACGATGGTGAAATCGTGCGGCTGCGGGAACTTCCGGAACTCCGTGCCCGGTGCCGCGAACACCGCGCCGGTGCAGTCGTAGTTGTCGGGGATGTAGCTCTGCGGCCGCTTGCCGACCGGCAGGCTCTTGGCGTCCGCCGGATCGGCCTTCGGGTTCCAGCCCTTGAGGGTGCACGAGCCGACCCCGGTGGCCGGGTGGCGGGTTCCGGCGCCGGCCGAGGCCGAGCCCGCGCCGAGGCTGAACGTGGTGGGTAGGACGACGGCGGCCAGGATCGCTGCCGCGCGCGCCATCCTTGTCTTACGCCCGATCATCGTTGCTCCTTATGGCAATCGCGGGGCGCGAGTGGGTGGGTAACGCCCGTATGGTCCGGGCGATCCCCGCCGAAGACAAGGACCCTGAGGGCCGATTTTAATAAATTTCTAAGGTGGATCTCACGCGTTCACCGGGACGCCACGGGGATCTCGCGTCGCGTTGCCTCGCCGATCAGCGCCTCGTTGGCATCAGGCCTCAGCGACAGCAGCGCTGCGGCGAAAAGGCCTGGTCGGGCCACGCGTCTGGCCCCGGGAACCGGGCCGCGGTACCGAACCTCCGCGACGATCTCGCGGTGCAGCGCGGCCTCGCTCTGGTCCAGCGCGGTGTAGAGCACGAGCGTCAGATGCTCGGCGACGTACATCATCAGCTTCTTGCGACCGGGTACCGGCGGCAGCAGATGGCGGATGCGATCCACCTCCCGCTCCAGCGCGTCGTTCGTGAGCAGTTCGATCGCGCTGCACGTCCGCACGCCGGTGACCCGGTCCCACTCGTGCGGCTCGCCGTCGAAGCCGACCTGCGTGCCGTCCAGATGAAGGGCGCCGAACCGGTCCAGGATCCCGAGCGGCCCGGCGTCGAGCAGCGGGGACGCCGGCCTGCGGATCAGTATCCCGGCGAGCGTGCACTTCCACGGATTCGTCCACGGGAGAGTGGTCGCCGGGACCGCGTCGATGGATTCGCGCATCCACCGGCCGCCCCGGCCGACGACGTCCATGTGTACGCCGGCTTCAGTTCGAGGAGGGGCGCGGCAGGTAGGGGTACACGGCGTGCGCCAGCAGCGGGATCGGCATGGACTGCAGCCAGATCTCGCCGGGACCGGTCAGCGCGACCAGGTGCAGTCCGTTGTCGCCGAACAGTATGTTGCGCACACCCTGCAGCCGGGTGATCTGGAAGCTCACGCTCTCCTGGAACAGCCCCACGTGACCCGGGTGCACGAGCATCGTCTGACCTGGCGCCAGCTGATAGGTCGACACCTCGCCGGACAACTCGATCCACGCCTCGCCGTTGCCCTCCAGCCGCTGCAGCACGAAGCCCTCGCCGCCCCACAGCCCGGCGCCGAGGCCCGGAACCGAGGACGCCGTCGCCTGGATGCCCGGGGTGCCGCACAGGAAGCCGTGCCGGTGCACGTACAGGCCGCGGCCGGGTCCGACCTGCATCGGCAGGATCTCACCGGGGACCTTCGTGGCGAACGCGATCATGCCGGGCCCGGAGCCCTGCGCCTGATACTGCGTCTGGAAGAAGCTGCCGCCCCCGATGGCGCGCTTGACCGCCGAGAGGAAGCCGCCGCCGCCCCGGCCGCCGGTGGTCTGCGACAGGGTGATGTTCGGCGACATCCATGACAGCTCGCCGTGCGTGGAGATGACCGATTCCCCGGGGTTCAACGTGATCTCGAGGACCGGTAGCGTCGTGCCCTTGATGGTCGTCTGCATAGCAGGCAGCGTACACATCCGCGCTCTTCACGGATGTGTACGCCGCCCCGGCACGTCGGCTCGCTAGCCGGCGTTCAGCGCGCTCAGTTGACGTTCACCGCGTTGTCGTCGTCCACGAACGAGGTCTGCAGGGAGGAGTCCTCGGACCCGGTGAACTTGAGGGTGACGGTCTGACCGATGTACGAGTTCAGACTGTAGGAGTGCTGGGCGTAGCCGGAGTTGTGGTCGAGGTTGGAGAACGTCGCGAGCGTCGCCACGACCGTGCCGCCGGAGTTGAGCACCTGGACCTTGAGCGTGTCGAAGGCCGTGGTGGTGGTCGTCTCCGAGGTGTCGATGTGCAGCCAGAACGAGAACGTCGCCTTGACGCACGTCGACGGGATGGTCACCTTCTGCGCCAGGGTGTCCGTGTGGGTCGTGCCGTAGCCGTCGAGCCAGGCGTCGTAGCTGCCCGAGTGCGCCGGCTCGCTCGACGAGCTGTTGAGCACGTTGGCGGTCGAGGACCAGGGGCTGATACTGCCGCTCTCGAAGCCCGGATTGCCGAGAAGCTGCGCCGCGGTGCACCCGCCGCCGCCCGAGCTGGAGCTGATCGTCCAGCTGAACGTCGCCGACCCGGACGCCCCGGTCGTGTCGGTGGCGGTGACCGTCACGCTCGAGGTGGCGGCGGTGGTCGGGGTGCCGGAGATCAGGCCGCTGCTGCTGATCGACAGGCCGGCCGGCAGGCCGGTGGCGCTGTAGCTGAGCGTCTGCCCCGAGGCCGAGTCGGTCGCCGAGACCTGCAGCGAGACTGCCGTGCCGACGGTCCCGGTCTGGCTGCCGGGGTTCGTCACGGTGACGGTGTTGCCGCCGCTGCTCGTGCCGGTCTGCAGGCCGGCGATGCCGTTCGGGGTGCCGATGCCGGTCGGGCCGTCGTAGCCGGTCTCCGCGGTGCACAGGTAGGCAGGGCTGCACGAGCCGTCGTTGCCCGAGGTGACGTCGTAGAAGTTGCCGGTGTGGGTGTAGACGTCGTCCGCCGGGTTCGCGCCCGCGTTGCCCGCCAGCGCGTACATCGCGGCCACCATCGGCGAGGAGGCGCTGGTGCCGCCGACCTCGTTCCAGCCGGAGTTGCCGTTGGACGTGTCGTAGACCGCGACGCCCGTCGCCGGGTCGGCGTCCGCCGCCACATCGTTGTCGATGCGCCCGGAGCAGCCGCTCAGGCCGAGCGCGGTCTGCCAGGACGGCTGCGACTCGTACGACGAGCAGCCGGATCCGGTGCCCTCGGAGCCCGTCGTGGTGTTCCACACCGACTCGGTCCAGCCGCGAGAGTTCGAGGCCGTCTTCAGCGCGGTGCCGCCGACCGAGACCACCTTCGGCGAGGTCGCCGGGTAGCTCACGCCGTAGTCCGAGTCGCCCGCGGACACCGTGGTCACGATGCCCGACGCGTGGGTGAAGTACGAGGAGTCGTACGACGTGTCGGTGGACGAGTCGCTGCCGCCCCACGAGTTGGAGATGTAGCCGGCCAGGCTCGCCGCGGCGTTGTTCGCCACGTACAGGCCGTCGCTGCTGTCGTCGTTCGCCTCAACCAGCACGATGTTGCAGAGCGGGCACATGGCCGAGGCCATGTCCAGGTCGAGCGATTCCTCCACGGTCCAGTCGTCCCCGGAGGGCGGCGCCGAAGGCAGCGGGGAGGTGGCGCCGTTCTGGTTCACCTTCTTGAAACTGGGCACCGCGGGCAGGCCGGCGGCCGAGCGGTACGCGGCCAGGTCGCTGGCGGCGTTCGCGTCGTCGTACGCGTCGACGATGGCGATGGTCCGGCCGGAGCCGTCCGAGGCCGACGCGGAGGTCATGTTGTACGCCGCCTGCAGCTGCGAGGGCCCGTAGCCGTAGCCGGACGGGATCGCGTTCGGCGACGCGGCCGCGGAAACCGGGTGGATGCCGTCGCGGCGCAGCGCGAAGCACGCCTTCTTGGTGGCCGTGATCTTGGCGGAGCAGACGTTCTTCGCGCCGGAGTTCGCGGCGCTCGCCGCGGGCTGCGCGGCGTGCGCGGAGCCGGCCGCCTCGTTGGCGATCATCCGCTGGGCGGCGGAGAGCGCGGGGTGGGTGCTCGAGGCGGCGGTGGCCGCCGCCGTGCTGCTCAGCGCGAGTGCGCCGCCGAGCGCGACGGCGGTGACAACGCGTGCCGGAGCACGCAGCCGGTCGGTGAGTCTCACTGCGGGTGTTCCCCTCTCGGATCAGCGGCAGGACCCGGTTCTCGGGCGCGCGGGATCGCCGCGGCCCGAAGGGAGTGGGTGGATCCGGCCGTGTTGTGGTGTCAGGGTTCTCACGTACGGGAGGAGCGTGGGTGGCGGAAGCCGGGCCGACCGACCGGTCGTTCCGGCGCCGTGCTGCCAGGAAACGTAGCGCCGGGGTACTGGAGGGTCAACGGATTCTGTAGAGGTTCTTGTCAAAAACTTCATGAAGATCTCAGGGAACACTCAGAATCCGCGGGTGCACGAACGGCCCAGCCGGGCTGCGCGATGCGCCCCGTGCGGCGCAGGATGGCGGTAAGGGGCGATGTCGAGAGGCAGGGAGCGGATCATGGCGGGACGAGCGAAGAGGCAGGCCTCCTGCACGTGCAGCCGGGACGTCGGCCTGCTGCTGATGCGCCTCGGGATCGGCGGGGTGCTGATGGCGCACGGCGTGCAGAAGCTGTTCGGCCTGTTCGGCGGCGGCGGGGTCGAGGGGACCGCGGCGGCGATGGAGTCGATGGGCTTCGAGCCGGGCCGGGAGAGCGCGATCGCGGCCGGCGTCGGCGAGACCGGCGGCGGCGCGCTGCTCGCACTCGGCCTGGCCACGCCCGCCGCGGGCGCGGCGGCGGCCGGCACGATGGCCGCGGCGGCATCGGTGAACTGGGAGAAGGGCCTGTTCGCGATGCGCGGCGGCTACGAGCTGCCGCTGCTGATAGGGCTCGGCGCGGCCGGCCTCGGGTTGACCGGCGCGGGCACGCTCTCCCTGGACGACGCGACCGGCCACGTCCTCGACCGCCCCTGGCTCGCCGCCGCCGCGTTCGTCGGCACCGCGGGCGTGGCCACCGCCGTGATCGCGCGGCGCAACCAGGTGCTCGCCCGCCGCGCCGACGCGGCGGCCGCGGACGCCGAGGACTCCGCCCCGGCCGAGTGACCCGCCGCGGTCCCAGGCGGCGCGGAGGTCTGCGCTGTGGTCCGCGGGGATTTCTGCGCTGAGGTCCGCGCTGTGGTGCGCGTTGGGGTCCGGGCAGCGATCTGTGCGGGGGTCTGTGCTGTGGTCCGCGGGGATTTCTGCACTGAGGTCCGCGCGGAATTCTGCGCTGGGGCCTGCACTGAGCTCCGCGGCGGTCTGCGCTGTGGTCCGCGCAGAGTTCTGCCCAGCGGTCTGCACTGTGGTCCGCGCGGCGGTCTGCCCAGCGGTCTGCACTGAGGTCCGCGCGGAATTCTGCGCTGGGGTCTGCGCTGAGGTCCGCGGCGGTCTGCACTGAGGTCTGCCCGGCGGTGTGCACCGTGGTCCGCGCAAGGTTCTGTGCTGTGGTCTGCACTCTGGTCCGCGGCTGTAGTCCGCGCTGCGGTCCGCGCGCCGTGCGTTGGCTAGTCTCGGTAATCCCAGTTCAGGGGCCTGTCAGTCCGAGAGGGCTTGACAGGCCCCTCTGTCGCGTCCAGGCTGTCTTACTGTCGTAAGACAATAGGAGAAGTGCTCGTGATCGAGTTCGTGCTGGACGGCCGCTCCCAGGTCGCCACCTACATGCAGCTGGTCCTCCAGGTGAAGCAGGCGCTGCGCGTCGGCCTGGTTCGGCCGGGCGACCAGCTGCCCCGGGTGCGCGACGTGGCCCAGCAGCTGGCCATCAATCCCAACACCGTGCTCAAGGCGTACCGGGAGTTGCGGCTCGAGGGCCTGACCGAGGGGCGGCCCGGCGGCGGCACCTTCCTGGTCGGCACGCTCGCCGGGCCCTCGCTCGGCAGCCAGGCCGAGCTGCGCGACGAGCTCGTGGGCTGGCTCGGCAGGGCACGGTCCGCCGGCCTGACCCGCGAGGATATCACGGCCCTGATCGAAACCACCGTACGCTCCACCTTCGACGGAACCGAGGGGAACTGAACGCCATGACAGATGACACCGCGCTGCAGGTCGCGGGCCTGGGAAAGCGCTACGGGCGCACCTGGGCGCTCCGGGACTGCAGCCTGCGGCTGCCGATCGGGCGGATCGCCGCGCTGGTCGGCCCGAACGGGGCCGGCAAGACGACGCTGCTGCACCTGGCCGTCGGCCTGCTGCGGCCGGACGAGGGCGAGGCGCGGGTGTTCGGCCGCGACCCGCGCGCCGGTCGCGAAGCGCTGGCCGACATCGGCTTCGTCGCCCAGGACACGCCGCTCTACCGCGACTTCAGCGCCGCCGAGCTGGTCAAGCTCGGCGGAAAGCTCAACCGCACCTGGGACGCGGCGCTCGCGCACGAGCGGCTCTCCCGCCTCGACATCCCGACCGGCCGCGCGGTCGGCAAGCTCTCCGGCGGACAGCGCGCCCAGGTGGCGCTCGCGCTCGCGCTGGCCAAGCGGCCCAGGCTGCTGCTGCTCGACGAGCCGATCGCGAGCCTGGACCCGTTGGCCAGGCACGAGTTCATGCAGACGCTGATGGGCGCGGTCAGCGAGACGGACACCACCGTGCTGCTCTCCTCGCATCTGCTCGCCGACCTTGAGCGCGCCTGCGACTTTCTGATCGTGCTGCAGAAGGCGCACGTGCAGCTGAGCGGGGACGTGGACGACCTGCTGGCCCGGCACAGGACCCTGATCGGCCCGCGGGAGAGCGAGGCGAGCGCGCTCGCCGGCACCTTCGCGGTCATCCGGGCCAGCCGGACCGACCGGCAGTCGACGCTGCTGGTGCGGCTGCCCGGCGCGATGCCGGCGCTCGCCGAGGGCTGGCGCGCGCAGGACGTGAACTTGGAAGACCTCGTACTCGCGTATCTGACGGCGGGTTCCGAGGCGCGGACGCAGACCCAGGGGGAGTTGGCGGCGAAATGATCTGGTTGACCTGGCGGCAGCACCGCAAGCAGCTGCTCTACACCCTCGTCGCCCTGGCGGTCGCGGCCGCCGTGCTCGTGCCCACCGGCCTGTCCATGCACCACGACTACGTGGACTCGGGCCTCGCCGCCTGCATCGCGGCGGCCGGCACCGGCCAGACCATCGGCCAGAACGTCGGGGACTGCGGCCGGCTCGCCAACGCGTTCTCCCAGCACTACAACGGCCTGGCCTTCGTCGGGATCCTGTTCGTGCTCTTCCCTGTCTTCGTCGGGATCTTCTTCGGCGCCCCGCTCGTCGCGCAGGAGTTCGAGCGCGGCACGCACCGCTTCGTCTGGACGCAGGGCGTGAGCCGGCTGCGCTGGGCGGTGGCCAAATTCGGCCTCATCGGGCTGGTCGCGCTCGCCATCGGCGTGCTCTACGCCTGGGGCGTCGGCTGGTGGGCGGCGCCGCTGCTCTCCCAGGGCAGCGGACGGATGAACTACCTGTCCTTCGACATCCAGGGCGTGGTCCCGGTCGCCTACACGCTCTTCGCGGTGGCGCTCGGCGTCTTCCTCGGGGTGTACACGCGCAAGGTGCTCCCGGCGATGGGCGTCACGGTCGCCGGCTTCGTCGCCGTGCGAGCCGTGGTCGAATGGGTGGCGCGCAAGCACTACCTCGGTCCCGAGTCGATCAAGCTCCCGATCGCCAGCACCGACCAGCTCAACTCGTACGCGGGCGACTGGATCTACTCGAACTCCGTCATCAGCGCCACCGGCAAGACCTTGATCGCGGACGGTCAGCTGCAGTGCTCGGGCGGCAACGTCACCAGCCTGATGACCAGTGGCACCGGGGGCATGGATGTGGGGGCCAACCCGTGCGCGGACGCGGCCTACCAGGGGGCGTACAACCTGCAGCTGTACCAGGGCCCCGACCGCTTCTGGGACTTCCAGTGGATCGAGTCGGGCATCTTCCTCGCGCTCGCCGCGCTGCTGATCGGCTTCGCGATCGTCCGCCTGCGCCGGATCAGCTGAGCGGGCACGCTCCCGCGCACCCCGCGGGGCGCGCACGACCCGAGCCGTTTCCGCCGGTTCGGGTCTCGCGCATGCGGCGGTTACGTCGTCTGGGAGCCTGCCTGGGCGAGGCGGCGCCTCTTGACGGCCTTCTGAATCGAGCTCGGGTGCACACTCACCCCGAACTCGCGGTGCACGAGTGCGGCCAGCTCCTTCCAGCGCGGCCGTTCGCGCCCGGCGAGCTCGGCCTCGACCCGCGAGAGGATCTCGTCCGTCAGCTTCCGCTGCGCGCTCGCGCCGGTGAGCAGGGCCTTCGGCGGCGAGACCTCATCCTGGCCGGCAGCTGCCTCGGGGGATTGCGCGGCCTCCGGTTGCGCGGCCTGCGCCCCCTCGGCCGCGGCCTCCGGTTCGGCCACCGTTGCAGCTTCCTCCGGTTCGGCTACCGTCGCAGCCTCCGCCGCAGTTTCTGTCTCGGCGCCCGTATCGGCTTCCGCCGCGGCTTCCGTCTCGGCGCCCGCATCGGCCTCGTCCGCGGCCGGGCCGACGTCCAGCATCGCCAGCTCGGTCCGCCGCCGGTTCCGGCGCCGCACGGTCCGCTTGTGGTGCAGCAGCGTGAACCAGAGCACGATCAGGCCCAAGACCGCCCCGAGCACGACGATGAGCAGCAGCAACGCCCACTCGCCGGGTATGGCCCGCTCGCGCGTGCCCCATCCGTCTCCGCCGTACAACCACGAAATCACCTTTTGATCCTCGCCCGTGGCAGGTGACCCCGCAACCGGTCTCACACCCCGTCACACGCTCGCGCCCGCGTGTGCCGCAGCGCGCCCCGCCCCCCGATGTGTGCCCGGAACGATCTGCCACCCTAGACTCGCGAATGTGGCGCAGGCAGAGAGCGGGACCTCGGCGGACCAGCGGGCCAGGCGACGGCGGCAGCGGCTGACGCAGTTCATCGCACTCGCGGTCATCCTCGCCGTCTTCGGCTTCATCTTTCCGCGCATCGCCTCGTACAGCGCGGCGTGGGACGACGTGCGCTCGCTGACCGCGGGCTGGATCCTCGCGCTGATCGGCGTGACGGTGCTCAACCTGTTCACCGGCTGGTGGTTCATCACCACGTGTCTGCCGGGGCTGAGCCTGCCGCGCGCGGCCGCGATGAACCTCTCGTCCACGGCCGTCGCCAACACCGTGCCCGGCGGTGGCGCTCTCGCCCTCGGCGTGAGCTGGAACATGACCTCCGCCTGGGGCTTCGGGCTGGAGCAGTTCACGCTCTACACGCTCGTCTCCGGCCTGTGGAGCCAGTTCGCCAAGTTCGGAACGCCCGCCGTCGCGCTCGTCGCACTGGCCGCCGTCGGCAGCGCCAACCGCTCGCTCGTGCTCGCGGCCGTCCTCGGCACCGCCGTCTTCCTGGGCGCGCTCGGCGTGGTGATCTGGGCGCTGCACAGCGAGAACTTCATGACCGCTCTCGGGCGCTTCGCCCAGCGCGCCGCGACGAAGGTGATGGGCTGGTTCCACCGGCCGGGCCCGAAGGATCTCGAGGCGGCGTTCCTCGATTTCAAGCACAGCGCCGCGCAGCTGATCAAAACGCGCGGCTGGCTGATGAGCGTGTCCACCCTGACCAGCGACCTGACCGGCTGGTTCGTGCAGCTCGCCTGCCTGCGCGCCTGCGGCGTGACCGCGGCCGAGGTCTCCTGGGAGAAGTCGTTCGCGGGCTACGCGCTGATCCGGCTGCTCACCACGATCCCGATCACCCCCGGCGGCCTCGGCGTCACCGAGGTCGGGCTGACCGCGTACCTGGCCGCGGGCCTCGACGCCGCGCTCACCAACCGGATCGCCGCGGCGATCCTGCTCTCCCGCGCGCTGACGTTCATCGTCCCGATCCCGTTCGGCGCGATCAACTTCACCGTGTGGCGCTGGCTGCGCAGCAAGCGCGAGATCGCGCGCATCGACGAAGCGGCGCCGGGCGAGACCGCGTCGGGTCGGTCGGCGTCGAACGAGGCCACGTCGGGCGACGGCGCGTCAGCGGATGCCGAAAGCGAGGGCGTGATGCAGGCTGGAAGGGAGGGGGAACCGCCAAAGGAGTGAAGTCCCCATGGTTTCCTCGACCCGAAGGCTGCTCGGTCTGATCCTCGTGATCGCCGCCGCGGTGGTCGCCGTGTGGAGCGCGTTCGCGCCGTGGTACGGCGGCCGCAAGGGCACGAACATCCGCTTCCTGGATCTGTTCGACCACGGCCTCACCGTCGAGAGCGCGGCGACCATGACCTCACTGCTGCTCCCGATGCTGGTCAGCGCGGTGCTGGTGCTCGCCGGGATCCTCGTGTGGTGGCGCTGGCTGTGGACCCTCGCCGGCGCGGTCGCGATCGCCACCGTCGTCCTGTGGGGCGCGCGTCAGGCGCAGAACCCGAGCGGGCTGCACTCGGCGCTGGTGGGCGCCGGCCCGATCATGGCCGCGTGTGCGGGGACGGTGATGATCTTCGCGGCCTCGATCGCCACCGTCCGCGAGGGCCGGACCCGGCAGGAGCCCATCGGCCGGCTTTCCCCCGAATGGACACCCGCCCCGGCTACCCGGGTGGGTGACACGGAGGCCGCCGGTGAGCCGCGCGCCGAGGAGCGCACCCAGCCGCAGCAGAACAACTGGGACTGACTGGCTGGCTGGCTGACCGGCCGGGCTCCGCGGAGCCGGCCCGGCGTCGAGAATGCGTTCATGCGCTTCGGATTCAAGACCAGCCCGCAGAACACGTCCTGGTCCGCGATGCTCGACCTCTGGCGGGCCGCCGACGAGATCGAGATCTTCGAATCAGGCTGGACCTCGGACCACTTATACGTACAGCACGGCGCGGATCCCGCGGGCGGCCGCCTCGAAGGCTGGATCGTGCTGACCGCGCTCGCCCAGGCCACCCGGCGCCTGCGGCTCGGCACGCTCGTCACCGGAATCCCGTACCGGCACCCCGGCATCCTGGCCGCCATGGCGGCCACGCTCGACATCGTCTCGGGCGGCAGGCTCGAACTCGGCATCGGCGCCGGCTGGGACGAGGAGGAGGCGGGCGCCCACGGCCTCGCGCTCGGCTCGCCGCGCGTCCGCAGCGACCGCTTCGAGGAGGCCTGTCAGGTGCTCATCAGCCTGCTTTCACCCGATCAGCCCACCACCGACTTTCACGGCACCTACTACGACCTCACCAACGCACGCTGCGACGCTACGCCGATTCAGCGACCTCACCCGCCGGTCGTGATCGGCGGCAACGGTGAGAAGCGCACGCTGCGCACCGTCGCCCGCTACGCCCAGCACTGGAACTTCGAGGGCCCTGGGCCCGCGGCCTTCAGCCACAGCCGCGACGTCCTGTACCGGCACTGCGCCGCCGAGAAGCGCGATCCCGCCGAGATCACGCTCTCCGTACAAGTGCGCCACACGGGTGACGCGGTCGAGACGGCGGCGAACGCAGCCGCGTTCGGCGCTGCGGGTGCCGACCTCGCGATCATCTATCTGCCGCCGCCCTACGACGAGTCAATGCTGGCGCCGCTGGCCGCCGCGCTGTCCGACGTCGCGCACTGAGCAGGGCGTACCACGCGAGGCACACCGCGCCGTCAGCCGGCCATCGTCAGCCGGTCAAATCAATCGGCCAGACGAGCCAGAATCCGTCCGGCCGCTGCTCCACACCGGCGATGATCGGCATGAGCGAGCGGTCCGGGGCCGCCGCGAGTGCCGCCGCGGCGCTCGGGAACGCGGCGAGCTGACGGAGCGTCGTGATCGTCGGGGGAAGCATCGAGACCGTGCCCGCCGCGTGATCCGCGATGGCCTGGGCGGCGGACGTCCAGACGGTGGTGTCGGCCTCGCCCGACACGTCGCGCGCGTGCTGGCCCGGCGGCAGCGACGCGACGAAGAACGCCGTGTCGTAACGGCGCGGCTCGAATTCGGGCGTGACCCAGCGCGACCAGGCCCCGAGCAGGTCCGTACGCAGCACGAGTGAGCGACGCGTGAGCAGTTCGCTGAGCGAGAGTTCGCGGGTCTCCAGCGCGCGGCGATCCGCCTCCCACTCGTCGTCGGCGGTGGATTCGACGACTGACGTGGGGGAGGGCCCGGCGAACAGCACGCCGGTCTCCTCGAACAGCTCGCGCACCGCGGCGCAGACCAGGGCGCGGGCGTCGGCGGCCGAGCAGCCGAAGCGCGCGCCCCATTCCTCGGCTGACGGCCCGGCCCACGCCACGGACGCGTCCGAGTCACGCGGATCGACCCGGCCGCCGGGGAACGCGTAGCGGCCCCCGGCGAAGGACATCGTCGTGGCGCGCTTCAGGAGGTAGATCTCCGGCGCACCCGACGCGCCGTCAGCAGGCGGCCGCAGCAGGACGACGGTCGCGGCCAGCCGGGCCGGTTCGGGCGTCAGCCGTCCGGCCAGGAACTCGGCGATCCGGTCCGACCACTCCGGCAGCGCCGGAAAATCCGCACTTCCCACTGCTCACTCACTCAGTTCCGGCACGGACACGTCGGCCCATGCGATGCGCAGCTTGGCCGGGGTGCCGGCCAGCCTGCCCGTGGTCCCAGGCGGTGCCGTGACCAGCGTCTTCTCGACGCACGCGCCGCCCATCGACGCATAGAACCGCTGCGCGCTCAGGTTCTGTTCCAGCACCCACAGATACATCCGGGAGTGGTCCGCCGCCCGATCGGCCACCACGGCGGCGGCCTTGCGCAGCAGCACCCGGCCCAGCCCCGATCGCTGCCGATCATGCCGCACGTGCAGGTTGTCGACAAGGCTGCCCCAGCGAGCGTCGTCGTCGAGGGCCACGTGCACGAACGCGGCCAGGCCGTTCCCATCGTCTACGACGAGCGTCCCGCTGTGACCCGGCGCCGACATCCGCGCAGTCCACACCGCAAGCCGGTCGGACAGGATGTCGCCGTCCAGGTACGCGTCCGAGTAGGCGCCCCGATAGAACCGCCGCCAGCTGTCCGCGTGCAGCAGCGCGATCTGCTCGGCATCGTCGGCCACGGCCGTGCGCACTTCCAACGCCACGTTCGCCCTCTCAGTCGGTCGCCGGATCGGCGGCCGGCCGCAGCAGGCTGAGCGAGAACCTGATCTCGTCCGCCAGCACCGCCGCGGCGCGGTCCGAATCGCCGTCGCGCATGGCCTCGACCAGGCCCGCATGCGCGGCGTGCCCGATGTTCTCATCGCCGCGGGCGATCAAGCGACAGGTTTCGACGATGCCCTCGCGCAGCGCGGGCACGAACTGGTCGAACAGGTCGGTCAGCACCGCAGCCTGCTCGACGAGCAAGCTGGGCCGCAGCGAACGGAGACTCACGCCCCAGTTCTACCACCGGCCGTTCAGACCGCCGGCGGCAGTTCGCCGACGTCGTCCAGCGAGCGACGGACGAGCACGGGGGCGAGCTGGCGCCGGCGGACCTGTACGCACTCTTCCGTGATACCTATGGTGACCAAGGCTTGCCGCGAAGCTGCGACGGCCGCGTGGTAGGCCGGGAACAGGCCTCCTGAACACAGGGGAGTGGGAGCTGCCATGCGAGTTCTGGTTGCGGGGGCGACGGGAGCGATTGGCCGCCTGCTGGTGCCGATGTTGCTGGCGGACGGTCATGAGGTCGCCGGCACGTCTCGTTCGGCCGAAGGAGTGAAGGCGGTCGACGCCCGAGGCGCCCGCGGCATCCAGATGGACGCCCTCGACGCCGAATCGGTGAACGCCGCGTTCCAGGCCTACCGCCCCGAGATCATCGTCCACCAGCTCACTGCCCTCGGCGAGCGCGACTTCGCCGCCAACTCCCGCCTCCGCATCGAGGGCACGCGTCACCTGGCTGACGCCGCCCTCGAAGTCGGCGCGCGAAAGATGGTCGCGCAGTCGATCTCGTGGGTGTACGAAGCCGGAGACACCCCCGCCGCCGAGACCGTCCCACTCGACGAATCCCCGGAACGCTCCCGCATGATGGCCGGCGTCAAGGCCCTCGAAGCCGAATCCGCCCGCCTGCCCGAGCACGTGGTCCTGCGCTACGGCCTCCTCTACGGTCCCGGCACCTGGCACGAGCGCGGCGGCTACGTAGCCCGGCAACTCCGCGAACACGCCATCACCGCGAACGACGGCGTCTCCTCCTTCATCCACGTGGAAGATGCCGCCCGCGCCGCGGTGGCAGCACTCGAATGGCCCAACGCCACCGTCAACATCGTCGACGACGACCCCGCTCCCTCCCGCGAATGGCTCACCGCCCTAGCCGCCGCCTTCGGCGAGCC
>NZ_JAGSOH010000180.1 GCF_018139625.1 Actinospica acidithermotolerans
TCGTCGTACCCTGCGCCGCCATCTCGTGCACCAGACGCCGCACGTTGGCGCGCAGCTGGACGTCGTCGGCTGCCCGGGTGGCGGCGACGGTCGTGCGGATTCCGCCCGCGGAGTACGGGGTTCCGGTGCGGCAGGGCGAGCCGGGCCGCGTCGCGGACCTCCTCGGCGGTGACCGCCGACAGGCCGCGCCACGCCGCGAGCGCGACCGCCGCGCGCGCCGTGACCAGGTCGGCGCGCATGCCGTCGACCTCGAACGCCGCGCAGATCCGGGCGATCCGCTCCAGCTCCGCGTCGGGCAGCGCGACCTTCGGCAGCGCCTCGCGCGCGGCGGCGATGCGGCGGCCTACCTCGGCGTCCGCCTCGGCCCAGCGCGCGCAGAACCCCGCCGGATCGGCCTCGTACGCCAGCCGGCGCCGCACGACCTCCGCCCGCTCCCGCGGCTCCCGGCTCGCCACCACGTCCACCGTCAGGCCGAAGCGGTCCAGCAGCTGCGGCCGGAGCTCGCCCTCCTCCGGGTTCATCGTGCCGACCAGCAGGAACCGTGCCGCGTGCCGCACCGAGACGCCGTCGCGCTCGACGTGCGCCTCGCCCATCGCGGCCGCGTCCAGCAGCACGTCGACCAGGTGGTCGGGCAGCAGGTTCACCTCGTCCACGTACAGCAGCCCGCGGTGCGCCGCCGCCAGCAGGCCGGGCTGGAACGCCGCCTCGCCGCGGCCGAGCGCGCGCTCGAGGTCGAGGGCGCCGGTCAGCCGGTCCTCGGACGCGCCGATCGGCAGCTCGACCAGCCGCGCCGGGCGGGTGGCCGGGCTCCCGGCGTCCTCGGCTCCGTCGTGCGGGCCGTCCGGGCAGCCCGGGTCGGGCGACGCCGGGTCGCAGGAGAAGCGGCAGCCGGGCACGGCGTCGACCGCGGGCAGCACCGCCGCGAGCGCGCGGACCATCGTGGACTTCGCGGTGCCCTTCTCGCCGCGCACCAGCACGCCGCCGACCGCCGGGTGCACCGCGTTGAGGATGAGCGCCAAGCGCAGGTCGTCCTGGCCGAGAACGGCCGAAAAGGGGAAACGCAACACTGCGCCTTTCTTCTCTGCGGGAGCCCACGCCCGCTCGAGCAGCAACCAGGAGGTCCGTCCGTGCGGTCGGCGGGCAGTTCCTGACTCACGCGCCGTCCGCGGACGGGCGTTGACAGTGGCGGGACCGTTCCGGACTCTCACCGGATTCCTGCGCTGCCGACGGCTACAGAGCATAACGGCCGCGACCGGACCGCCCCGACCGACCCCCGGCGCGCGCCGCCCGAGTGCGCCGTCCGCCTACCGCTCATGGACGGCGGGCGGCAGAATGTCCAGCATGAAGAAGCTGATCAACTCGCCGGAGTCGGTCGTGTCGGACGCCCTCGCGGGCCTGGCCGCCGCGCATCCCGGCCTCACCGTGGACGTGGAGCGCCGGATCGTGCGCCGCGCGGCGCACGCGAGCACGGCGGGCAAGGTCGCTTTGGTCTCCGGCGGCGGATCAGGGCACGAACCCCTGCACGCCGGATTCGTCGGCCCGGGCATGCTGGACGCGGCCTGCGCGGGCGAGGTGTTCACCTCCCCGGTGCCGGACCAGATGCTCGCCGCCGCGCAGGCCGTGGACGCGGGCGCCGGCGTGCTGTTCCTGGTGAAGAACTACACGGGCGACGTGCTCAACTTCCAGATGGCCGCCGAGCTGCTCGAGGACGAGGGCATCGAGTCGCGCTCGGTGCTGATCAACGACGACGTGGCCGTGGAGGACTCGCTCTACACGGCGGGCCGGCGCGGCACCGGGGCGACGCTGTTCGCCGAGAAGATCGCCGGAGCGCTGGCCGAGCGCGGCGCGGACCTGGCGGCGGTCGCCGGGGTGGCCGAGCGGGTGAACGCGACCAGCCGCTCGTTCGGCATCGCGCTCGGGCCGTGCACGACGCCCGCGGCCGGGCAGCCCAGCTTCCAGCTGGGCGAGGACGAGATCGAGGTGGGGATCGGCATCCACGGCGAGCCGGGCCGGCGGCGCGCGCCGATGGCCCCGGCCGCGGAGCTGGCCGGGCTCGCGGTGGAGGCGGTCTGCGCCGACCTGGACTTCACCGGCGACGCCATCGCGCTGGTCAACGGGATGGGCGCGAGTCCGCTGCTCGAACTGTACGTGGTCTACAACGAGGTGCAGGCGGCCCTGAAGTCGCGCGGTGTCAGCATCGTGCGAAACCTCGTCGGCAACTACGTGACCAGCCTGGACATGCCCGGCTTCTCGGTCACGCTGTGCCGTGCGGACGCCGATCTGGTCGACCTGTGGGATGCGCCGGTCAACACTCCCGCACTACGGTGGGGCGCGTGAGCGATGCGCACGCCGGCGACGCGGCCGGTCTCGAGGTCGGGTTCTTCCTGGACTGGATCGAGCGCACGGCGAGCGCGGTGGCGGCCGAGAAGGAGCGGCTGACGTCGCTCGACGCGGCGATCGGCGACGGCGACCACGGCACGAACCTGGACCGCGGGTTCACGGCGGCGCGCGCGGCGCTGGAGGCGAAGCCGCCGGAGTTCCCCGGCGCGGCGCTGGTGCAGGTGGGCACGACGCTGATCTCGTCGGTCGGCGGCGCGTCCGGGCCGCTGTACGGCACCGTGTTCCGGCGCACCGGCAAGGCGCTCGGCGAGGCGGAGAGCGTCAGCGCGCGGGAGTTGGCGGACGCGATCGCCGCGGGGCTGGCGGGCGTGCAGAAGCTCGGCGGCGCGAGCGTGGGCGACAAGACGATGGTGGACGTGTTCGTCCCGGCGCTCGACGCGCTGCTGGCGGGTCTGGCTGACGGCGCGTCCGTCGACGGCGCGTTCGGCGCGGCGGCGGACGTGGCCGAGTCGGCGGCGCGCAGCACGATCCCGCTGCGGGCGCGCAAGGGCCGGGCGAGCTATCTCGGCGAGCGCAGCGAAGGGCACGAAGATCCGGGTGCTGCGTCGGCGGCGCTGCTTTGGCGCGCACTGGCCGAAAGCGTCGGCGGGCGCGCCCGGTAGGATGTGGATCGTGAAACTGGTCGGCGTCGTCCTCGTCTCGCACAGCCCGAAGCTCGCGGAAGGGCTGGCGGAGCTCGTGCGTGAGCTCGGCGGCGACCAGGTGCCCGTGATCGCGGCGGGCGGCATGGACGACGGCAGCCTCGGGACGAGCTACGGCCGGATCGAGCGGGCGGTGAGCGAGGCGGACCAGGGGGCGGGCGTGCTGCTGCTCGGGGACCTCGGCAGTGCGCTGCTGACCGTCAAGACCCTGCTGGACGAGGGCGTGGGCCAGGAGGCCCGCGCGGTGCTCGCAGACGCGCCGTTCGTCGAGGGTGCCGTCGCCGCGGTGGTGACGGCCTCGGCCGGCGGCGACCTCGAGTCGGTCCGCGCGGCCGCCGAGGAGGCCCGGCTGTTCCGCAAGCTCTGACCCGGAAGCGGCGGCCGGCTAAGCGCGGCCGATCCGCTGCCCGAGGAAGAGCGCGGCGCGCTCCAGCGCCTCGTCCGCCTCGTCCAGGAGCCCGACCAGGGACTGGAAGACGTGCGGCACGTCGGCCGTGACGTCCAGGATGACGTCGATCCCGGCCTGGCGTGCGCGGGCGGCGAGGCGCGTCGAGTCGTCGAGCAGGATCTCGTTGGTGCCCACCTGGATCAGCATCGGCGGGAAGCCGGCCAGGTCGGCGTAGAGCGCCGGGCTGAGCAGCGGCTGGTGCGGATCGGCGCCGGCCAGGTACATCGCTCCGGTGCGTCCGACGGATTCCCGCGTGAAGAACGGGTCGACGTCCTCCTTCGTGCGCATGCTCTCTCCGCTGCGCGTGGCGTCCAGGCCGGGCGAGAAGATCGCCAGCGCGGTGGGAAGCGGCAGGCCCGCGTCGCGCGCGGCGAGGCAGGTGGTGACGGCGAGCCCGCCGCCCGCGGACTCTCCGGCGAACGCGATGGACGACGGGTCCACACCGCGCTCCAGCAGTTCGCGGTAGGCGCTGAGCGTGTCGTCGATCGCGGCCGGGAACGGGTGCTCGGGCGCGAGGCGGTAGTCCACGGAGTACGCCGCGATGCCGGTCTTGGCCACGAGGTGCCCGGTCACCGACAACGCGGTCTCCGGCGAGCCGCAGACCCAGCCGCCGCCGTGGAAGTACAGGATCGTTCCCGCGGCCGACGTGCCGGCCCCGCCCGCCGCCGGCTCGACGCGCAGCGCGGGCAGGCCGCCGAGTGTCGTGGCGGCGGTCCGGACGGTCTCGGGAACGCGCATCCCGGCCATCAGGGCCTTGAATCCGGCGCGGATCGCCTCGATCGACGGCGGCGTGCCGGGCTGCGCATCGGGCCGGGGGTGCCGGAATCTCGCGGCGACGTCCGCGCGCTGTCGGCTGCTCACGGGTACGCTCTCCTCAGAGGTAGCCTAGGAAGTATCTTCCAAGACACTATATGCCAAGGAATCTAAATTGAGCAACGAGCCGTCCGCCCTGCCCGGCTTCTTCGCCGACCTGGTCCGCAGCGAGACGCGGCTGTACAACGCCCTCAACGAGCGGCTCCGCAGCCGGCACGGCATCGTGACCTCGCAGTTCGAGTCCCTGCGCTACCTGCACGCACACCCCGGCGCCCGGGTCGCCGACCTCGCCGCGGAGTTCGCCATCGGCATCGGCGCGACCAGCAAGGGCGCCGACCGCCTGGAGGCCCTGGGCTACGTCGAGCGCCGGCCCAACCCCGCGGACCGCCGCTCCTCGCTGCTCGCGCTCACCGAGGACGGCGTGCGCCTCGTCGAGGCCGCCGAGCACACCTTCACGGACACACTCGCCGAACTGGTCGGCGCCACCCTCTCCCCCGCCGAGATCACTTCCGCCGCACAGGCCGTCGCGAAACTGCGCGCCGCGCTCGAAGCCGACCAGATCGGCGCCCCGGCCGGATGAACGGCGTGATCGGCAGCGTGTGTGTCGGCGGGCGCGGTTAGGATCCGACCATGGGTAGGCAGATCGCGCTGCTGCGCGCCGTGAACGTGGGCAAGCGCCAGGTCCCGATGGCGAAGCTGCGGGAGCTGATGGCCGCCGCCGGGTTCCAGGAGGTGGCGACGCACCTGCAGTCGGGGAACGTGCTGCTGGCGGACGGCGGCCTGAGCGCGGCGGAGAACGGCAGGCGGCTGGAGAAGCTGCTGCTCGACGAGTTCGGGTTCGTCGTCGAGTGCGTGATGCGCACGACGGAGCAGCTCGACGCGGTCATCGCCGCGAATCCGCTGCCGGATCGGGTCGCCGACGCCAAGCGGTACGTGGTGACCTTCTTCGATCACGCTCCCGAAGCCGGGCTCGTCGCAGCGCTCAAGCCCGAGGACTTCGCACCCGACGAGTTCGCGTTCATCGGCGACGAGCTCTACAGCTGGAGCCCGAACGGGGTGCACACCAGCAAGTTCACGCAGCAGTTCCTGACCAGGAAGCTCAAGGTCCAGGTGGCCACGGGCCGCAACTGGGACACCGTGCTCAAGCTGCGCGAACTCGCCGGGGACTGACGACGACGCACCTCAGGGGCGAGGGCTCACTCGCCTTCGAGGGCTCACACTCCTTCGAGGTCGCCCGCGCTGACGTCGGCGCGCCTCAGGGGCGAGGCTCACACTCCTTCGAGGGCTCACTCCCCTTCGAGGTCGCCCTCCAGCTCCAGGTAGACCTCGCGCAGCCGGTCGACGGTCGCCGGGTCCGGCGCGGCCCACAGCTTGCGCTCTGCGGCTTCCAGCAGGCGCTCCGCGATGCCGCGCAGCGCCCAGGGGTTGGACGTGCGCATGAACTCGGCGTTGGTCTCGTCGAAGACGTACGCGGCGGCCAGGCGCTCGTACATCCAGTCGTCGACCACGCCCGCGGTCGCGTCGTAGCCGAAGAGGTAGTCGACCGTGGCCGCCTGCTCGAAGGCGCCCTTGTAGCCGTGCCGCTGCATGGCGGCGATCCACTTCGGGTTCACCACGCGCGAGCGGAAGACGCGGTGGGTCTCCTCGGCGAGCGTGCGCGTCCTGACCGCGTCGGGGACGGCGCTGTCGCCGACGTACGCGGCCGGGGAGCTGCCGGTCAGAGCCCGTACGTAGGCGATCATGCCGCCGTGGTACTGGAAGTAGTCGTCGGAGTCGACGATGTCGTGCTCGCGCGTGTCCTGGTTCTTGGCGGCGGCCTCGATGCGGCGGAAGGCGGCGTCCATGTCGGCCCGCGCCTCGCGGCCGTCGAGGCCCCTGCCGTACGCGTAGCCGCCCCACACCGCGAAGACCTCGGCCAGGTCGGCGTCGGTGTCCCAGTTGCGGGCGTCGATCAGCGGCAGCAGCCCGGCCCCGTACGCGCCGGGCTTCGAGCCGAAGATGCGGGTCGTGGCCCGGCGGGAGTCGCCGTGCGCCCGCCGGTCGGCGCGGGTGTGCGCGCGGACGTAGTTGAGCTCGTCCGGCTCGTCGAGTTCGGCGACGGCCCGGATCGCGTCGTCCACCAGCGAGATCACGTGCGGGAAGGCGTCACGGAAGAAGCCTGAGATGCGGACCGTGACGTCGACGCGCGGCCGGCCCAGCTCGGCCTGCGGGATGATCTCGAAGCCGGTCACCCGGCGGGACGCGGCGTCCCAGGTAGGACGGGTGCCGAGCAGCGCCAGGATCTCGGCGAGGTCGTCGCCCTGGGTGCGCATCGCGCTGGTGCCCCAGACGGTGATGCCGACCGACCGCGGGTATTCGCCGGTGTCGGCCTTGTGGCGGGCGAGCAGCGATTCGGCGAGTGCGCTGCCGACGTCCCAGGCGGTGCGCGACGGGATCGCCTTGGGGTCGACGGAGTAGAAGTTGCGGCCGGTCGGCAGGACGCTGACCAGGCCGCGCGTCGGCGAGCCGGAGGGGCCGGCCGGGACGTAGCCGCCGTTCAGCGCGAGCAGCACGTTGTCGATCTCGTCGGTGGTGCGGCGCAGGCGCGGGACGACCTCGGAGGCGGCGAACTCCAGCACCTTCGCGACCTCGGGCGAGGGCGCGTCCACCGCGGCCGCGTCCCAGTCGGCGGCCGCCAGCGCCTCGATCAGATCGCGCGCCGACTGCTCCAGGGCGTCGACGTGGTCGGGGTCGGTCTCGGCGTCCTCGGGCAGGCCCCGGGCCGCGGCGAGCGCGCGGCGCAGGCCGGGCAGCGCGCCGTGCACGCCGCCGAAGACCTGCTTGGCGCGGACGATCGCGAGCACGTCGTTGACCAGCTCGTCGCCCTCCGGCGCGCGGCCGAGGATATGCAGGCCGTCGCGGATCTGCACGTCCTTGATCTCGCACAGGTAGCCGTCGACGTGCAGCACGAAGTCGTCGAACTCCTCCTCGCCCGGCATCGCCTCCTGGTGCAGGTCGCGGTGCAGTTCGGCCGAGGTGACGACCTCCCAGATCTGCGCGCGCAGCGTCGGGGCCTTCGCCGGGTCGAGCGCCTGGACCGTCGCGTACTCGTCGAGCAGCTGCTCCAGCTTGGCGAGCTCGCCGTAGGCGTCGGCGCGGGCCATCGGCGGGATCATGTGGTCGATCACCGTCGCGTGCGCGCGGCGCTTGGCCTGCGTGCCCTCGCCGGGGTCGTTGACGATGAACGGGTAGATCAGCGGAACCTCGCCGAGCACGGCGTCGGGGGCGCAGGCCGCCGACATGCCGAGGCCCTTTCCGGGCAGCCACTCCAGGGTGCCGTGCTTGCCGAGGTGCAGCAGCGCGTCCGCGCCGAAGGAGCGCTCGAGCCAGCGGTATGCGGCGAGGTAGTGGTGGCTCGGCGGCAGGTCGGGGTCGTGGTAGATCGCGATCGGGTTCTCGCCGAAGCCGCGCGGCGGCTGGATCATCAGCACGACGTTGCCGAACGTCAGGCTCGCGAGCACGATCTCGTCGCCGTCGACGTACAGCCGGCCGGGCGCCTCGCCCCAGTGCTCGCGGATGCCCTCGCGCAGCGGCTCGGGCAGCGTGCCGAACCAGGCCTCGTAGTCGGCGAGCGGAACGCGCGCGGTGGCCGTCGCCAGCTGCTCCTCCGTCAGCCACTCGACGTCGTGGCCGCCGGCCGCGATCAGCGAGTGGATGAGCCGGTCGCCGTCCTCGGGGAACTCGCCGACCAGGTAGCCGGCGTCGCGCATCGCGCGCAGCAGCCGCACGGCGGAGGCGGGCGTGTCCAGGCCGACGGCGTTGCCGATGCGCGCGTGCTTGGTCGGATAGCTGGAGAGCAGGATGCCGATCTTCTTCTCGCCGTTGGGCTTCCGGGACAGCCGGGCGTGGCGTACGGCGATTCCGGCGACGCGGGCGGCGCGCTCGGGGTCCGCGCTGTAGACCGGGATGCCGGCCTCGTCGAGCTCCTTGAAGGAGAACGGGACCGAGATCAGCCGGCCGTCGAACTCGGGGATCGCGACCTGCATCGCGGCGTCCATCGGGGAGATCGCGGCGTCGGACGCCTCCCAGGCGGCGCGGGAACCGGTCGTCGCGATGCCCTGGATCACCGGGATGCCGAGGTCGCGCAGCGCGCCGACGTCCCAGGCGTCCTCGTCGCCCCCGGCGACGGCGTCCGCGGCGACCGCGCCGCCGCCGGCGAGCACGGTGGCGATGAGCGAGCCGCAGCCGCGCAGCAGGCCGACCAGGCCCTCGCCGGAGCCGGCGCGCAGCGAGCGGAGCGAGGAGCAGTAGATCGGGCGCGCGTTCGCCCCGGCGCGCTCCACGGCGTCGCAGAGCTCGTCGATGAAGGCGGTGTTCCCGGACAGTTCGTGCGCGCGGTAGAAGACCACGCCGACGGTCGGCAGATCCGGGTTCTCGGCGCGGGCGCCGTGAACGCCGAACTCGGGGGCCTCGACGACCTCCTCGGCCGCGGCGCCCCGCAGGAACCGCGCGAGCCGGCCGAGGTTGTCCGGGCCGCCGGCGATCAGGTAGCGCGAGGCCTGGGCGACGACGTTCACCGGGACCGACGACAGAGCCATGAGATCCGCGTCGGGCACGGCCTCGCCGCCGAGCGCGACCGTCGGCACGCCGGCCCTCGCGAGCGCCGCGAGCCCCGCCTCCCACACCCGGGCGCCGCCGAGCAGCCGGACCACCGCCACGTCCACCCCGTCGAGCAGCAGTTGAAGCTCGGTCTCGGCCAAACGCGCCGGGTTGGCGACCCGGTATCCGGCGTCCGCCGCGCGGGCGGCCAGCAGGTCGGTGTCCGCGGTCGAGACCAGCAGAATCGTCACGTGGGGTACCCGGTCTTTCCGTCTTCCGGCGGTGGTGCGTGCGCCCCCGAAGTCTACGCAGGCGCCTGGGGTTTATCGGATCGTCACCCTTCGGCCGCGCCTCGCTACCCGCCAATACGTTCAAAACATGATCGGTGGTGCTAGGTTCGACGTCGTGGCCATCCACCACGCCGCCGAGACCGGCTACGAACTCGCCGCGGCGGACTACGAGCGCGTCCGGCCCTCGTATCCGACCCGCGCCCTCGCCGTGCTCGCCGACGCGCTGGACCTCAAGGCCGGCGCGCGGGTCGCCGACCTCGGGGCGGGCACCGGGAAGTTCACCCGGCTGCTGGCGCTGACCGGGGCGCAGGTGGTGGCGGTGGAGCCGGTTCCGGCGATGCGCGAGCGGCTGACCGAGATCCTGCCGCAGGTCCAGGCGGTGGCCGGGATCGCGGAGGCGACCGGGCTGCCGGACGCCTCGGTGGACGCCGTGGTCGCGGCGCAGGCCTGGCACTGGTTCGACGGCGCCGCCGCGTTGACCGAGATCGAGCGGGTGACCGGGCCCGACGGGCGGCTCGGGCTGGTCTGGAACACCCTCGACACGACGGTGCCGTGGGTGGCGGCGTACTCGCGGATCTACTCGGCCTGGCGCACCGACGAGCTCCCGGTGCACACGGACGGCTCCTGGCGCACGGCGTTCGAGGGGCGCCGCGGCTGGAAGGCGCTGAACTCGGCGCACGTGGCCAATCCGTACACCACCGACCGCGAGGGCGTGCTCGGCCAGGCGCTCACCTCCAGCCGCATCAGCACCCTGAGCGTCGAGGCGCGCGAGGAGATCCGCCGCGAACTGCAGAGCGTGCTCGACCGCTATCCGGAGACGCAGGGCGAGCGCATCGAGATCCCGTACGTCACGGACATCTACTGGACGGCAAAGCGCTGACCAAGCGCGGTAACGGGCGGCTAACGGCTTTTTCCCGCCGGGGGCGCGGACGCTAGGCTCTACGCACGCGCGGCCGTCCGTCGAGACGGCCATCCGTCAACTGAACACTGAAACGGGGTGAGGGACGACCGTGTCGTATCAGGATCCGAACCAGGCGCCCTTCGGGGCGCCGCCGCAGGCGCAGCCGTGGGGGCAGCAGAGCCGGCCGGAGTCTTGGGGGGCGCCGGCGACCGGGGGCTCCGGGC
>NZ_JAGSOH010000181.1 GCF_018139625.1 Actinospica acidithermotolerans
GCCGGCCCACCGCCGACATCGTGAACAGCGCGGCGACCAGGAACGCGGCGAGCAGCACGCCGATGGAGAGCCACTTGCCCAGGTTGTTGGCGAGCGAGGCGGTCGAGGCGAGCGAGCCGGAGACCGAATTGGCGAGCTCGGCCGAGGTGGAGACGGTCGAGCCGGAGGCCGTCTTCGAGATCTCACTGGCCACGGCGCTGATCTGGGTGCTGCTGGCCGCCTTCACGTAGACGGTGGTGACCTTGCCGGTCTCGCTGGAGATCTTCTGCGCCTCGGCCAGCGGGATGTAGTAATCCTCGCTGGCCGACGTCGTGACGATCCCGACGACCGTGAACTTGGCGCCGCCGAGCGTCACGGTGCTGCCGACCTTGATGCTCTTCTGGGTGGCGTAGCTGGAGGTGACGACCGCGACGGCGGAGTTCGCGTCGGCGGAGGTCAGCTCACGGCCGGACTTGAGCGTCACCGAGGACATCGGGCCGATGGACAGGTCGGAGACGTCCACGCCCTCCATGGTGGTCTGGTTGAAGCTGAAGCTGCCCGAGGGCGGGCCGGCCGAGAAGCTGCCGCCGCCCGAGCTGCTGCTGGTGCTGCCGCCGCTGGGCGCGTTGCCGGTGGTGCTGCCGGAGCTGGAGGAGGACTTGTTCTGGGTGAAGCTCTGAGTGAGCGAACCGCTGACGTTGATGTCCGAGAGCGAGAGGCTGCCGACCGCGTCCGAGACGCCGGACAGGGCCTTGATCTTCGTCAGCGTGGCCGAGGTCAGCGTGCCCGAACCCTGCGACACCGACGCCGTGTCCTGCGAGCTGCTGGTGGTCTTGGTGCCGGTGGTGGTCTGCGACTGCCCCTTGATGTCGAAGCTGCCCGCGCCGCCGGATCCGCGGGTGGCGGTCTGCGTCACGGTGATGTCCGTGCCCACTCCGTACAGCGATTTGAGAACGTCGTTCTGGGCCACCTTGACACCGGAAGAGGCGGCGCTGACCGCGATCGTCAAACCGATACCGAGCGCCAGGCCGAGCGCGATGACGAGGGCCTGGCGACTGCGCCTGCGCAGCTCCCGGCCCAGGTAGGTGAAGAACATCTATGGCCCCTGATGTCTTGGTCGAGGACGTGGATACGGCGCGGACGCATGGACGCCTCTGTGCCGCGGGTACGACCAAGAAATCTGGGCTCACGGTCTAGGCCGGGAGTGAGCCATGCATGAAAACGCTCTTAGTCACCGAACCGTGACTCGATTCTTGGTTTGCCTTCAGGAGGGTTCGGAAGCTCCGTCGGTCGCCAGCCGGGCGTGCAGATGGGAGTCGTGCCGCGAGCCGTCGTGGGCCAGGAAGGAGCCGCGCATCGTGCCCTCGAGCCGGAAGCCGGCCTTCTCGGCGACGCGGCAGGAGCCGGTGTTCACCAGCGCGTGGTCCAGGACGATCCGGTGCAGGCCGAGGCCGCCGGCGCGCTGCGGGGCGAAGGCCCAGCGGGCCACGACGTCGAGGGCCTGCGGCGCGACGCCGCGGCCGCGGGCGCCGGGGGCGGTCCAGTAGCCGGCCACGGCCTGCTCGGGCAGCCGGTTGATGTCGCGGATCCCGACGGTGCCGAGCAGCTCGCCGGTGGTCGCGTCGACGACGGCGAAGTTGGCGGCGGCGCCGGAGGCCCAGCCCTGCTCGCGCACCCGCAGCCAGATGGCGGCGCGCTCGGCCTCGGGCGCGCGGGCGATGGATATGCCGGTGTTCCACAGGGCGATGCCGGGGTCGCGCAGCGCGGCGGCGACCGCGGCCTCGTCGCCGGGTTCGGTGGGACGCAGGTAGAGGCGTCCCGCGCTGAGGTGGACGGGTTCCAGGAGATTGCGCGTGGCGGTCACGCCTCTTTCTACCAAAAGGCGCGTAAGGCGGGCGAAGCCTAAGCGGCGCTGTGCGCGAGGACCCATTCCACGATCGGTTCGAGTTCGACGGCGCCGGTGGTGTCCACCTTCAGCACCGGGCCGACGGTCAGCGGCTCGGCGCCGAGCCAGTCCCGGTCGTAGTCGGCCGGGTCGGAGGTGTCGCCGTGGATCGGGTGCCGGGACCCGTCGCGTGCCCGCCGCACGAAGCGGTCCCTGGCCAGTTCGGGCGCGACCTCGCACAGCACGGTCACCGTGTGCTCGATTCCGGCCCGCTTGAGCCCGGCCTCGACGAAGTGCGCCCGGTCGCGCGGCCACCAGGATTCGAGGATCGCGCCGCCGGCGGCGTCGGCGGCCAGCGCCCACATGGTCTCGGAGGCGGCGGCGCCGTGCGCGTTGCTCCACTCGCGCCGCGCGTGGCCCTCCTTGGGGGCTATCCCGAACACGTCGGAATATGCTTCCTTGATGATGTCCTTGCTGATCAGCGGCAGATTCATCCGGCGGGACAGGGAGCGGGCGAGGGTGGTCTTCCCGGCACCCGGCAGACCGTTGACGACGACCATGCGCCGACGTGGGTTATTCACGAACCCTGTGTCTACCGGGTTCCCGGGGCGCGCGGCAAGAGCGGCTGAGAGCACGTCAGCCGCTCCGCCGTCGGGCAAGGCCGGCCTAGCCGAGCCGGGTGCGCGCGTAGTGCGCGATGGCGTCCCGGTAGTACGCGGCGAGACCCACTGCGATCTTGTCGTACGTGGCGGTGAAGCGGGGGTCGTCCACGTACATGTTGCCGACGCACGCGTACGCCTCGGCGCTCGGCGTCCACCAGCGGCATAGGCCGACGTAGTGCTCGTGCACAGCCTCCTGCACGGCCTCGTCGTCCACCGGCGTGTGCGCGACCATGAATTCGGCCATGCGGACCATGTTCGCGGTGGTCTCCTTCTGGATGCGCTCCATCTCCTGCGCGCTCATCGCCGCGGCACGGCGCTGCGACTCCGCGAACTCCTCGGGCCAGCGCTCGCGGGCCTCCTCGTCGTACTGCGAGCTGTCGAAGCCCTCGAACAGGTTCTCCGGACGGTTGATGGACACGTCGCCTCCTTCGTCGTGCGCTGATTCCTCGAGTTCCCGGATGGTGCGGGCCACGGTCGCGGCCAGCGTGCCGAGCCGGTCGCGCTCGGCGAGCAGCCGCCGGTGGTGCGCGCGCAGCGCCGCGACGCGGTCGGTCTGCTCGTCGAGGATCCGGCCGATCTCCGGCAGGCCAACGCCGAGCTCGCGCAGCACCAGGATCTGCTGGAGCCGCAGCAGCTGCTCGGGCCCGTAGTGCCGGTAGCCGTTGCCGGCGACGTAGGCCGGGCGCAGCAGGCCGATGTCGTCGTAATGGCGCAGGGTGCGCGAGGTGAGGCCGGAGATCTTGGCCACCTCGGCGATCGACCAGGACACCACCGTGCTCCTCTCCTGGGGCGCCGCCCGCTCGGGACTCGGGAAGCCGCAGGTCGCGGCCTCGTGGACGACGGTACGAGTTGACGCTACGGCAAGGTCAAGGCGGATTGCGGAGCCGCTCGCGCCGTGTGTTAAGGTTCCCGCCATGACCGCTGGCTTCGCGATGATGATGCGAATGATGCCCCGCTCCCCGGAGGCTCTTCGCTAGCGAAGCCGTGCGCGCACACGACGCGTGACCCCCTCCGGACTCCGGAGGGGGTCTTTGCTTTCCCCGGAACTCCCCCGCCGTTCTCTCCGCCAGAAAGAGACGACCCCCATGTCGAACCCGCCCGTCATCTCGCTCACCGACTGCACCGACCCGAACGCCGTGGCCAGGCAGAGCGCCCGCCTGGCCACCCTGTTCGGCAGCACGCCGACCGTGCTCCCGCTGTGCGGCGCGGACCCGGAGGGCACGGCCGCGCTGACCCTGCTCGACGTGCTGCGCTCCACCGAGCTGCTCGGCGCCGCCGGGGAGCCGACCGTGATCCTGGTGAACATCGCCCCGCGCGACGGGCACTGGCCGAACGGCGTGCCGTTCTGCTACTTCCGGGTTCGCGAGCACCTGGTCGTCAGCACGCTGAATCCGCGCGTGCTCGCGCCGCTGCGCCGCTACCTGGGGGTCGAGGCGGTGGAGGTGACCGATGTGCGCGAGGTGCTCGAGGCCGCGGCGGCGGGCTGGGCCCGGTTCACCCCCGCGCAGGTCGACGAGATCGCGCGCACCCAGTTCCGCAGCCTGTGGTACGTGCCGCTGCTGGCCCGCTGGCTGGTCGACGGCCGGCCGGTGCCGTCCGTCGCCCGCGCCGTCGAGGGCCCGGCCGAGCCGTCTCGGATCCGGGTCGCGGTGGTGGACAACTTCGGCAACTGCAAGCTGGACGCCCCGGCCGAGCAGCTGCCCGGCTACGCGGCGGGCGGCGCGGTCCCGGTGCTCGACCGGGAGTCCGGGGCCGCGCGCGAGGTGCCCTGCTACCCGCGGCTGGTGGACGTGCCGCGCGGCGAGCCCGGGATCGTCACCGGCAGCTCCGGCTACGGCTTCGCCGAGCTGGTCGTCCGCGGCGGCTCGGCGGCCCGCGCCTTCGGGCTGCGGGAGGGCGACACGCTGGCCCACGCCGCGCAGTCCGAAGCCGTTCTCGTCGCTTAGAACTCTCCGTCTCATTGACTGAGACGTCCGAAAAGCAGATATCATCACTCCCACCCTCGACCTGAAAGTACCCCCGTGTCCTCACTGCGTTCACTCAGCCCGCGCGGCCGCGCCGCCGCGATCCTCGGCGCCGCAACCGCCGTCGCCCTGCTCGCCTCCGCCTGCGCGCCGAAGAGCGACACCACCTCGTCCGCGGCCGCCACCGGCTCCGCGTCCGCCTCGTGCTCGGCGAGCTCGCTCGCGCTGTACAAGTCGGGCCAGCTCACCGTCGCGACGGACTCGCCGGCGTACTCCCCCTGGTTCGACAACAACGCGCCGTCGGACGGCAAGGGCTTCGAGAGCGCCGTGGCCTACGCCGTGGCCAAGGAGCTCGGCTTCAGCTCCAGCCAGGTCAAGTGGACCACCGAGTCCTTCGACAACTCCTACGCGCCCGGCGCGAAGAACTTCGACTTCGACATCAACGAGATCTCGATCACCTCCACGCGCGCCAAGGCCGTGGACTTCTCCACCGGCTACTACGACGTCAACCAGGGCGTGCTGACCCTGGCGAGCTCGAAGTACGCCAAGGCCACCTCGCTGTCCGCGCTCAAGGGCGCGAAGATCGGCGTGCAGGTGTCCACCACCAGCTACCAGGCCGTCGAGAACGAGATCAAGCCGAGCGGCTCGCTCTCGGTCTACAACACCACCGACGACGAGGTGAACGCGCTGAAGAACGGCCAGGTGGACGCGATCGTCACCGACATGCCGACCGTCTTCTACCTCGCCAGCGCCGAGCTGACCAACGGCAAGATCGTCGGCCAGTTCAACTACGACGGCGGCACCCCGGAGCAGTTCGGCCTGCTGCTGCAGAAGGGCAGCAAGCTGACCGGCTGCGTCGACCAGGCGCTCGCCAAGCTCAAGTCGAGCGGCGAGCTGGCCTCGATCACCAAGCAGTGGCTCGCGGACTCGGCCGACGCGCCCGAGCTCGCGCAGTAGCGGACGGGCAGCGGGGTCTCCGTGACTCGGCCGATCAGCAGAGACAGTCAGCCCAAAGACAGCCGGCCCGCAGACACTCAGCCCACATACAGCAGACGCAGAGATAGTCAGTAGACAGTGACAGAGAACACCACGGCCGCCACCGGCCCGACGACGACCGACAGCGACGGCTACGCGCCGAGCGCCGTCCGGCTGGACCGCGAGCGCTACCGCCGCGGCCGCCGGCGGCGGGACGGCCTGATCGCCATCGGGTGCACCGTCGGCTTCCTCGTGCTGGTCTGTGTCGGCCTGGTGTCCTCGCCCGGCTGGGGCCGGGTGCACGAGTACTTCCTGAACGGCACCGAGTTCCGGCGCTACTTCGGCGCCATCCTGCACGGCTTCTGGCTCAACGTGCAGATGTTCGTCGGCTGTGAGATCTGCATCCTGGTGCTGGGCCTCGCCTTCGCCCTCGTGCGCACGACGACGGCGCCGGGCCTGGCCCCGCTGCGCTGGAGCGCGATGCTGTACGTGGACGTGTTCCGCGGCGTGCCGACCCTGCTGCTGGTCTTCCTGGTCGGCTTCGGCCTGCCGGCGCTCCAGCTGCAGGGCACCCCGTCCTCACCGGTCGTGCTCGGCTGCATCGCGCTGGTGCTCTCGTACACGGCGTACGTCGGCGAGGTCTTCCGCGCGGGTCTGAACTCGGTGCACCCGGCACAGCGCAACGCGGCGAAGGCGCTGGGCCTGAGCGAGCGGCAGACGCTGCGGCACGTGATCCTGCCGCAGGCCGTGCGCAACGTGGTGCCGCCGCTGCTCAACGACTTCATCTCGCTGCAGAAGGACACCGCGCTGGTCGCGGTGCTCGGCCCGCTCGAGGCGCTGCGCGTCGCGCAGATCAACGCGGACTACGACTTCAACTACACGCCGTACCTCGCTGCGGCGCTGCTGTTCATCCTGGTGACCATCCCGCTCACCCGGTACGCGGACTGGCTGCAGGCGAAGGCCGTCCGGCGGCAGTGGGCGGAGACCGGAGGTTCAGGACGATGAGCGTGATCATTCCCGGCGAGGGCGTTCCCTCCAGCGGCGTCCGCGGTGGCGCCGCCGGCGGCGGCGTGAGCGGCGGCGGCGAGGCCCTGCTGCGCATCCGCGACCTGCGGAAGTCCTACGGCGGCCGTGTCGTGCTGCGCTCGATCGACCTCGACGTCTCCGAGCACCAGGTCGTCTGCCTGATCGGCGGCTCCGGCTCGGGCAAGTCGACGCTGCTGCGCTGCGTGGACCTGCTCGACACGGTCGACGACGGCACGATCCACCTCGGCGCGACCGAACTCACGGACCCTCGGCTCGACGCCAACGCGGCACGGCGGCGGATCGGCGTCGTGTTCCAGTCATACAACCTGTTCCCGCACCTGAGCGTGCTGGAGAACGTGACGCTGGCCCCGCGCAAGGCGCACAAGGTGCCGCGGCGCGACGCCGAACAGCGTGCGATGGAGCTGCTGGGCAGGCTCGGCCTCGCCGAGAAGGCGCGGGAGTACCCGGACCGGCTCTCCGGCGGCCAGCAGCAGCGGGTGGCGATCGCGCGAGCGCTGGCGACCGAGCCGGAGCTGCTGCTGCTCGACGAGATCACCGCGGCGCTGGACCCGGAGCTGGTCGGCGAGGTGCTGGACGTGGTCGGCGACTTGAAGCAGCGCGGCATGACGATCCTGATGGCCACGCACGAGATGGGCTTCGCGCGGCACGCCGCTGACCGGGTCTGCTTCCTCGAGGACGGAGTGATCCGCGAGCAGGGCACCGCCGAGCAGGTGCTCGGCGACCCGCAGCACCCCTCGACGCAGCGCTTCCTGTCCCGGGTGCTCGAACACCGCTGAGCCGCCGTGGCCGGGCGCTGTCGCCGACGGCGAGACCCCGGCCGCCAGGAGAAGAACCCCGCCAGAGGCGGCGGATCCGCCGCCGCCCGGCGAACCGGCGGCTGTGATCGCTCTCCGCGGACGGCCGCCGGCTCCCCCTTTCGTCCACCGGTGGATGTAGCGCCCGGCATCTCCGACCGCCCGCGTGGGTAGGCGGCCGACCATGGATCAGCAGCCGGGTCGCCGGACGGTCGGTCCCGGCCTGCGCCGGGCCGCGGACTACGCCTGGCGGCTGCTGATCCTCGGGGTGGCGCTGTACGTGCTGTTCCGGGTGGCGGTGCGCTTCGAGCTCGTCTTCATCGCGCTGTTCATCGCGCTGATCCTGACCTCGCTGCTCTGGCCGCCGGTGCGGCTGCTCTCCCGCTCGATGCCGCGGCCGCTCGCGGTGCTGGCCACCGCGCTCGGCGGCCTCGCGGTGCTCGGCGGGCTCGGCTGGCTGGTGACCGACTCGGTCGCCAACGAGTCGGGCGACCTGTCGAGCGAGTTCCGCGGCGGCGTGGACCGGATCCGCACGTGGCTGCAGGGCGCGCCGTTCCACGTCAACCCGCAGACGCTCACGAACCTGCAGAGCAGGCTGACGACGTGGCTCTCCCAGCACAGGTCGACGCTGATCAACCAGGCGGTCAACGAGGCGGGCCGGCTCGTCGACGTCGTGACCGCGCTGGCGCTTGCCGTCTTCTGCGCGATCTTCTTCACCGTCTCCGGCGACCGGATGTGGCGCTGGTTCCAGCAGCAGCTGCCGGAGGGCTCGCGCGAGACGTGGTCGCGCTGCGGGCGCACGGCCTGGCAGACCTTCGCCGGCTACACGCGCGGCATCGTCCTGGTCGCGGCGGCGAACGCGGTGATGGTCGGCATCGCGCTGCAGATCCTGCGCGTGCCGCTGGTGCTGCCGCTCACGCTGCTGGAGTTCCTGCTGAGCTTCATCCCGCTCATCGGCTCCCCGATCGCGCTGGCCGTGGCCACGATCGTCGCCCTGGCCAGCCGCGGCGTGACCACGGCCGTGATCGTGCTCGTGCTGATCGTGGTGATCGGGCAGATCGAGGGGCACGTCCTGCAGCCGTTCGTCATGGGCTGGGCGGTGCGGCTGCACCCCGTGGTCGTGGCGATCTGCGTCATCGCCGGAACCTCGCTCGCCGGCCTGGCCGGGGCGGTCGTCGCCGTCCCGCTGGTCTCGATCGGCTGGGCCGTGTGGCGCGCATTGCGGGAATCGCGGGAATTGCCCGATCCGGAGTTTGACAGTAGCCCGCACGGGTGAACCGCTCTCGCGTCCGGGACGCACCGCCGTTCCACCGGAGAGAAGGGAATCCGTTCATGAGTGTCCGCGTAGCGGTGATCTACTACAGCGCCACCGGCAACGTCCACGCCCTCGCGTCCGCCCTCGCCGAGGGCGCCGCCAAGCAGGACGCCGACGTGCGCCTTCGCCGCGTGCACGAACTCGCCCCCGACACCGCCATCGACGCCAACCCCGCGTGGCGCGCGCACGTCGACGCGACCAAGGACTCCGTCGAGGAGGCGACGCTGGAGGACCTGGAGTGGGCCGACGCCTACGCCTTCGGCACCCCGACCCGCTTCGGCACCGTGACCGCGCAGCTCAAGCAGTTCCTCGACCAGACCGGCGGGCTGTGGCAGCAGGGCAAGCTGCAGGACAAGCCCGTCACCAGCTTCACCTCGTCGGCGAACCGGCACGGCGGCCAGGAGTCGACGATCCTGTCGCTGAACAACGTCTTCTACCACTGGGGCTGCCTGATCGTCCCGCCCGGCTACACCGACCCGCTGCTCTACGCCTCCGGCGGCAACCCCTACGGTGTCAGCTGGCCGTCGGGCGGCGGCGAGGGCCCCGACGAGGCTACCCTCGAAGCAGCGCGCTACCAGGGCCGTCGCCTCGCCGAGACCGCCGCGAAGCTCAACGGCTCGTGACGGCTCGCCCGGGCCTGGACGGCGCGTAGCAGGTCATGACGGCCCGCAAGCGCAGTACTCACGGTTACCAGGAGGTCGAGCGCCATGGCTGACGCCAACGCGGAAATCCACCGCCGCATCAACGATCTGATCGACGAGGAGCACCGCCTGCGCGGCGACGGCGCCCCGGGCGACGAGCCCGAGGTGCCCGACGCCGACCGCCGGCGCCGCCTCGCCGAGCTCGAGATGCAGCTCGACCAGGCCTGGGACCTGCTCCGCCAGCGCCAGGCCCGCCGCGAGTGGGCCCAGGACCCGGGCCGCGCCCGCGAGCGGCCGACCCGCGTGGTGGAGAACTACGAGAGCTGAGCCCCCGGGAGGAGATACGCCGGGCCGGCCTTCGCCGCGCGGGCCGAGCCGCGGCGCCGGGCCGGTCCTGCCTCGCGTCGGGGCGCCCGGCGCCGCGCCCGGCTCGCGCGTCCGCGCGTTCGCCCTCCCGCAGACGTGGCGCCGGCGGCTCCGATTCACCGGCCCAGCGCTAGAAAGCTCTAGGCATCTACCTGTTGCCTCTAGGTGGTTCCTCGGTCACCCTGTGATTATGACCACGGCATCCGCGGCGGACCCCCTCATCGCTCCGCCCGACGTGACCCCCGCCGAGCGCGACGCGATCAGCAGGATGACCGCCCACCTGACCGCCGCCTACGCGCCCGGAGTCCCGGCCGATCAGGTGGTTGCCACGATCCAGCGGATCTACCGGGGCTTCGCCGAAGCGCACATCCGCGACTTCGTCCCGGTGCTCGTGGAACGCGCGGCCATCCGCGAGCTGGGGCGCCCGGCGGCCTGAACGGGCCGGTCGCCGATCATCGGGCATGGCCGCCGGCCGGGCGGTCAGCGCGGCCGAACCTCACGGCTGCGGGTCCAGTCCGTGCTCCGGGAAGACCGCCGAGCGGGTCGCGCGGATGGCGCGGTCCACGGCGTCGGCGGGGTCGTAGCCGTCCACCCAGCGGCGGAAGGCGGCCGGGCGGCCGTCGGTCATGCGGGTGGGGGC
>NZ_JAGSOH010000182.1 GCF_018139625.1 Actinospica acidithermotolerans
ACGCGCTCTTCGGCATGCTCCGCGGCCCGGCGCCGCAGCGCGTCGAGCAGCCCGCGAAGGGACATTCGGCGCCGACGCTGGAACTGGTGCGCAACGCCGTGCGCGCGGCAGAGGGCGACATCTCGGCGGCCGAGGTCGCCGAGCAGGTCGGCGTGAGCCGCCCGACCGCCCAGCGATACCTCAGCTATCTGGCGCAGCACGGAGTCGTGCGGCTGCAACTCCGATACGGCGCGACGGGCCGCCCGGAACACCGTTATACGCTTTCGGGGTAGGCAATCGCGTTCCCGCGATTTCCATGAGTCGCGGGAATTCGGTCGAGCTATTGAGACGGGCGTCCGCCGAATCGCCAGGGGTGGACTTCGATTTCGGCGTATTCGTTTTCGGCGAGGACGGCCCGCGCGCTTTCGGGGCTCGCCGCGCGGACCAACGCCGCCGTGCCGAGCCAGGTCACGCCGTCGTCGGCGAGCAGCGGGCCGAAGGCGATCAGGTCGTCCCGGTCGTCCGGTGCCGAGAGGTCGAGCGCCCGCGGTTCGCCGAGGCCGAGGACCAGGAAGCGGTCCCCGCCCTCGCGTCCGCCGGGGAATTCCCACATGGTCCGGCCGAGCAGGTTGCGCCAGCGCCGCAGCATCACGTCCCGGTAGACGCCGGCCTGGTAGTTCGGCTCGTCGAATGCGAAGACGCGTGCTGCGGCGGGGTCGGGAAGGTCGACGACGTGCACGCTTCCGGTCGCGGTCTCGCCGTCGCGGGTGAGCGTCGGACCGCGGGCGATCAGCTCCTTCGCGTACTGATCCATGTAGGACCAGTGCTGCTCGACCAAATCGTCGCGCAGTGCTGCGGAGCCGGACCGGTCGCGGTGGTAGCAGAAGAACTCCATACCGCCAGCCTTCCGGCACAGCGGAAGCGGAGCCAGCCGTTTTCTACCAGGTGACCGGCAGTTCGTAGACGCCGTACACGAAGCCGTCGTGCTTGAGCGGGACGTCCGCCGGTTCGACGGCCAGCCGCAGGTCCGGGATCCGGCGGTAGAGCGTGCCGTAGACGACCTGCAGTTCGAGCCGGGCGAGCGGCTGGCCGAGGCACTGGTGCACGCCGAAGCCGAAGGCCACGTGGTTGCGCGCCTCGCGGCCGAGGTCGAGCCGGTCCGGGTCGGGGAACGCGGCCGGGTCGCGGTTGCCGATGTCGTTCGCCAGGATCACGCCGTCGCCCGCGCGCAGCACCTCCCCCGCGATCTCGATGTCCGCCAGCACCTGCCGGACGCGTCCGGTGTGCGTGATGTTGAGGTACCGCAGCAGCTCGTTGACGGCGCTGGCGACCAGGTCCGGGTCGGTCTCGTCGCCGCGCAGCCGGGCGAGCTCCCCGGGGTACTCGAGCAGCGCGAACGTGCCGAGGGCGATCATGTTGGCGGTCGTCTCGTGCCCGGCGACGAGCATGAGCACGCCCATCTGCGCGGCCTCCGCGCGGGTGAGCTCGCCCGCGGTGACCCGCGCCGCCAGCTCGGAGAGCAGGTCGTCGGCGGGGCGCTTCGTCTTCTCCTCGATGAGACCGTCCAGGTAGTCGAACAGCCGCGTGCGGGCCGCCGCGCGCTCCTCGGCGGTGACCGAGCGGCGGATCAGGACCTTGCTGTTGTCCTGGAAGAAGCCGTGGTCGGCGTACGGCACTCCGAGCAGGTCGCAGATCACCCGCGAGGGCACCGGCAGCGCGAAGGCCTCGACCAGGTCGACCGGCCGCGGGCCGGCGAGCAGGCCGTCGATCAGCTCGTCGACGATCCGCTGCACGGCCGGGCGCATCGCCTCGACCCGCTTGATCGCGAAGTTGGCCGTCACCATGCGGCGCAGCCGGGCGTGGTCGGGGTCGTCCATCCTGATGAAGCTCAGGCCCTGGCCGGCCGCGGTGGGCAGGACGGGCACGATCGTGGGGAAGCCGGGGCGGGTGACGTCCGAGCTCAGCCGGGCGTCGCGCAGCAGGGTGCGCTGCTCGGCGAAGCCGGTGACGAGCCAGGGCGTGCTGCCGTCCCAGAGGCGGACCTTCGCGATCGGGCCCTGCCGCTGCAGCTCGCCGAGCTCCGGCGGCGGATCGAAGGGGCAGCCCGGCGCCTTGCGCATCGGGTAGGCGGGGAGGGTCTCCTGCGCGATCGTCACCGGCCCTCCTCCACCGAGATCGCGCCGGCCGGGCAGACGGCCGCGGCCTCGCGGACGACCTCGTGCAGCGCGTCGGCCGGGGTCTCGTCGAGCAGCACGACGATGCCGTCCTGCTCGCGCTGGTCGAAGACCTCGGGCGCCAGCAGCACGCACTGTCCCGCGCCGCAGCACACGTCCTGATCAACCGTCAACTTCATGGTGGTACCCACTCCTCGAGACGAGGTTGCCGTTCCGTGGGCAGTCAACTGCGCGGCGTAGTATTAAGTCAAGCGTCCGACTTAACTTTTTTCGCAGAGTTCTACATATAGCGGGGCGGCGTCCGGAGAAAGCGCCGGTCAGAACCCGGATTCGGGGGTGGCCGGCGCGAGCAGCAGGCCGGTGACGGCGTCCACCAGGAGTGTCGCGGTGCGCGCCCAGGCCGCCTTGGGCGGCTCGCCCGAGGCCGCCAGCGCCCGCTCCCGGTCCGCGCAGGTGTGCATCAGCATGCTTCGGACCATCTGCAGCCGCTCCCGGCGCACGTCCTCCGGCAGGTCGGGCATCCCGGCGCGCAGGCCCTGCAGGATCGGCCCCAGCGAGGGCGCGGCCAGCACCTCGTCGGTGGCGATCTCGCGCAACGCGGGATCGGTGCTGATCTGGAGCGAGAAGCGGGCGTACCAGGAGGTGCGGCCGATCGCGGCCAGGTGCTCGGTCAGCGGCAGGACCAGGCACTCGACCCAGCCGCGTACGCCGGCCCCCGCGTCCGCCGCCTCGATCCGCTCGACGAGCAGCCTGCGGGACTGCTCGATCTGCGCGTCGTGCCGGTGCACGATGGCCCTGATCAGGTCGGATTTCGCGCCGAAGTGGTAGCCGACCGCCGCGTTGTTGCCCTGCCCCGCGGCCTCGCTGATCTGGCGGCTGGAGACGGCCGTGACCCCGTGCTCGGCGAACAGCCGCTCGGCGGTCGCCATGATCGCCTCCTTGGTGCCCACCGCCTGCCGGCCACGCGTTGCCACCATCACGCCCTCCTCCACCGCCGTGCCCCGCATCCTACGGCTCAACGGGGGAACTTACTGCGAATGCCGTACGACCGAGTAGCACGACCCGGTCGCGGAGCGCAGGATGGCGAGAAGCGCGGCGCGCGTGCGCGCGGATCCTGCATCGACGTCGGGAGGCAGCATGACGACCACCACCGCGGCACTCACGTCGGCCGGGCAGGGGATCACCGCGCGGGACCTGGTCCCGCCGGCCGCGCACGCCGAGGTGCCGGCGTCGGTGCGCGACCGCGACCCGATCGCGATCCTCGAGCGGCAGGACGCCGACCGGGTGCCCGAACTCGTCCCGATCCGGCACGGCCGGATGCTCGCCTCCCCCTTCGCGTTCTACCGCGGCGGCGCGGCGATCATGGCGTCCGACCTGGCCGGCACGCCCGACTCCGGCCTGCACGTGCAGGCCTGCGGCGACGCGCACCTGGCCAATTTCGGGCTGTTCGCCTCGCCCGAGCGCCGGCTCGTGTTCGACGTGAACGACTTCGACGAGACGCATCCCGGGCCGTGGGAGTGGGACGTCAAGCGGCTGGCCGCGAGCCTGGAGATCGCCGCGCGCGGCAACGGCTTCGGCCGCAAGCACCGCCGGGCGATCCAGATGGCCGCGGTGCGCTCGTACCAGCACGCGATGCTCGAATTCGCGGGCATGCACGAGCTCGACGTCTGGTACGCGCAGGGCGACGTGCACGAGATCAAGAAGACGCTCAAGGACCAGCTGAAGAAGGCGCGGCGCAAGGCCGTGGACAAGTCGATCGCCCACGCGCGCACCCGCAACAGCCGCCGGGCCATGGGCAAGCTCACGAAGCTGGTGGACGGCCGGCAGCGCATCGTCGCCGATCCCCCGCTCGTGGTCCCGGTGCGCGACCTGCTCCCGCCCGAGGAGCTCGCGCGGTTCGAGGCGAAAATCCAGAGGCTGCTCCACAGCTACCGCAAGACCCTCCAGCCGGACCGCCGCGTCCTGCTGAACAAGTTCGACTACGTGGACATGGCGCGCAAGGTGGTGGGCGTCGGCAGCGTCGGAACGCGCTGCTGGATCACGCTGATGTTCGGCCGGGACGACGACGATCCGCTGTTCCTCCAGATCAAGGAGGCGCAGCGCTCGGTCCTCGAGGAGTACGGCGGCATGAAGCCGGATCCGCGGCACGCCGGCTGCCAGGGCAAGCGCGTCGTCGACGGCCAGCGGCTGATGCAGGCCGCGAGCGACATCTTCCTCGGCTGGGAGTCGACCGAGGGCATTGACGGCGTGCGCCGCGATTTCTACGTGCGGCAGCTCGCCGACTGGAAGGGCTCGGCGAACATCGAGGACATGGTCCCGCGCGACATGATCGACTACGGCAAGCTGTGCGGCTGGACGCTCGCGCGGGCGCACGCGCGCTCGGGCGACCGGGTCGCCATCGCCGCGTACCTGGGCGACGACGCGACGTTCGCGCACGCCATCGCGGAGTTCTCGGCGGCGTACGCGGACCAGAACGAGCGCGACTACGCGGCGATGCGGGCCGCCATGAGGTCGGGCCGCATCGCCGTGGAGCCGGACTGCCGGTAGGTCGCGGCGCTCGCCTCCGCGTCAGGGCCGGCCGCCGCCGAGGGCGCGGCGCTCGCCTCCGGCGTACGCGGACCAGAACGAGCGCGACTACGCGGCGATGCGGGCCGCCATGAGGTCGGGCCGCATCGCCGTGGAGCCGGACTGCCGGTAGGTCGCGGCGCTCGCCTCCGCGTCAGGGCCGGCCGCCGCCGAGGGCGCGGCGCTCGCCTCCGGCGTACGCGGACCAGAACGAGCGCGACTACGCGGCGATGCGGGCCGCCATGAGGTCGGGCCGCATCGCCGTGGAGCCGGACTGCCGGTAGGTCGCGGCGCTCGCCTCCGCGTCAGGGCCGGCCGCCGCCGAGGGCGCGGCGCTCGCCTCCGGCGTACGCGGACCAGAACGAGCGCGACTACGCGGCGATGCGGGCCGCCATGAGGTCGGGCCGCATCGCCGTGGAGCCGGACTGCCGGTAGGTCGCGGCGCTCGCCTCCGCGTCAGGGCCGGCCGCCGCCGAGGGCCTGCTGGATCTGCTGGAGCTGGCCGGTCAGCCACTGCTGAAAGGTCGTTCCGGCCGGTTCCAGGCCCTCGGCGAGCGAGACCACCGGGATCTTCGCGTGGGCCGCGGCCTCCAGCAGCGCCGTGTCGCCCTTCGTATCGCAGAGCAGCGCCTTGCTCTGGTCGATCTGCCGCTGCGGCTTGAGCCCGAGGTCCGCCGCGACGTCCGAGGCGAGCCCGGTGCACGCCGCGACGTGCGTCCCGGCGAACCGCGACTTGATCGTGCCGGCCAGAGCCTCGTCAGTGGCCTGCGAACTGCGCTCGAAGGCCTGCTCCTGATCCTGGAAGAACGCCGCGGAGCCCGGCCGCAGCTGCGCGAAGTCCGCCTCCAGCCGCTCGGCGGCCACGTCGACGTCGGCCGGGCTGTACCAGAGGTACGGGTCCACGCCTCCCGGCATCATGCCCACCTCGTCGCCCACGTTCAGGTCGAGACGGCCGACGCCGGGGTTCGCCGCCGCGTCCTGGCTGGCCCACGCGTCGAACCCGGCGCCGTTCACGATCAGCACCTGCGCGCCCGCGATGGCCTTCTTGTCGGAGGCGCTGTCGGCCAACGTCGTGACGTGCACGTTCGGGCCGCCGATCTGCGTCGCGACCTCCGCCCAGACGCTTTCCGCCGCGACGACCTGAATGACGGTCAGGCTGTCGGTGGCGCTCGACGTGCCGGACGAACCGCATCCGGCCGCGGCGAAGGCGACGGCGGCCGCTGCCGCCACGGCCGCCGTCCTGCCGCGTCGTCTCCTGTGCATCATCACGATCCCTCCGGCGTGTACGCGTCGATCACGTCGATGACGAACACGAGCGTGTCGTTGTTGTCGATGTACGGCGGCTCCGCCTGATCGCCGTAGGCCAGCGACGGCGGGACGACCAGCAGTACCCTGCTGCCGACCGTCACCCCGCCGAGGCCCTGCTCCCAGCCGGGGATCACCTGGCCGGCGCCGAGCACGAAGGAGTCCGGGGTCTTCGTCGTGTAGGAGGAGTCGAACAATCGGCCGCTGCGCCAGACGACGCCGGAGTACTGGACCACGACCGTCTGGCCGGAGGCGAGCGGCGCGCCGTTGCCCTTGACCAGCGTCTTCACGACGAGCTTCTTCGGCGGCGAGGTCTTCGCGGGAATGGTGATCTTCGGGCCCGCGCTCGTCTCCTTGACGGTCGGCAGCGACTTGCCCGGGTCGTAGGCGATCGCGGAGCCGTTCGCCGCCGCGCCCTCGGAGACCGCGCTGAGTACGTCGAAGACGAAGACGAGCGTGTCACTGCTCGCGATGTTCAGCTGCGAGTCGCCCTTCGACCCGAAGCCGTCGGAGGGCGGCACGACCATCATGACCCTGCTGCCGACGCGCCGACCGGCGAGCTGCTTCCAGGCGGGCAGCACGCCTCCGGTGGCCAGCGGCACGGACTGCGGCTGGCGGTCGGTGTAGCTGTCGAAGACCTCCCGGTCCCCGGCCCAGACCTTGCCCTCGACGTACACAAGGGCTAGGTCATCGGCCTTGACCTGCGGTCCGGCGCCCTGGATCAGCGTGCGCACGACGAGCCCGCTCGGCGGGTCGCCGTCCGGCAGCGCGATCTGCGGATCGGCGCCGAGGGCCCCGGAGACCCTCGGCAGCGAGGAGTCGCCCGAGGACCCGGAGCAGGCCGCGAGCGAGGGCAGACCGCACGTCATCAGCAGCGCCGCCAGCACGGCCGCGATCGCGGCCGCCGAGCGGCGCGGGCGCGCGGCCCGGATGACTCCGGACCGCACGCTGTGATCATCGCTTCCGCGCATCAGAATCCCGACGGCGCTTGGACGGACGGGAAGAGGTAGGCGAAGGCGTCGAACGCCGTCGCCACGTCGCCCTCGGCCCAGAACCGGTGGTAGTCGAAGACCGGCGCGGAACCGCCGCTCAGATAGGTCGAGACCTTCGACCACTCCGGGTCTCCCACGTACCACGGCCTGATGGAGAGGAACGTGTTCGTGGCGGAGCTGAGCTTGATCCCGCCGGGGTAGGTCCCGGTCCACGAGGACGGGAAGTAGACGCCCTCGTAGTTGGTGCTGTTGTAGGCGGACGTGAAGTTGCTGTAGTCGGTTCGCGTCTCGGGCGCGGTGTAGCCGATCGAGTCCGCGTAGTACTTGTGGATGATGTCGATGATGTTCTGCGCGGCGGCCTCGGCGGTCGAGTCGCCGGACTTGGCCGCGTAGTACTCATAGACCTTGGCCAGCGACGCCGCGACGCCGATGTCCGTGTCCGTGCCGGAGACCGCCACGTGCAGAGCGGTGTTCGCAGGGGGCTGCGAGGAGCTCGACGTGCCGGTGGTCCAGTTCTCGCCGGGCTGCCCGCTCCAGGTCAGCGTGCCGGGCAGCAGCAGCGTGCCGGTGCTCGGCGTGACGGTGGTGACCGACTCGGCCCAGGCGACCCACTTGGCCAGGATGGCCTGCGCCTGGGTGTTGCCGGTCTCGTAGTAGTACTCCGCGAGCCGCTCCATCGGCCACGTCTGGTAGCCGAACCACTGGTTGCTCGGAGGGTTGTGGTACTCGGGCTCCGGGTCGTAGTACATGCCGTCGAACGTGGTGTCCCCGGACGGCGGCTTGGACACGTCGCCGTAGTTGCCGCCCCAGTTGTCGGTGACGCCGCCCGCGATCGCGCCCTCGGCCGACTGCAGCCAGGAGTAGAGGTTCAGCTGCGCGGTCAGGCTCGTCGCCCAGTCGCTCTTCGCGGTCGGCGACAGCGGGATCAGGTCGGAGTCGGTGCTCAGCGCGTACGCGGCGAGCGGGTTCTGGTAGCCCTCGTGGATCTCGGTGCCGCTGATCCGCCAGCTCCAGGCGCCGGTGGTCGAGCCGCCCCACGCGTCGTACCAGGACATCAGGTACGTGTCCTCGTTCGACTTGCCGGTCCCGGCCGGGCAGGAGACCGACCCGTCCTGGCTGCACGCGCTGCTGATCTGCTTGAAGTACTTGTCGAACATCGAGTAGCGCAGGTAGTCGCCGAGCTTCGCGGCCTTGGCGGTGGTCGCCGAGACCGAGGACGTCTTGCCCTGCGCCTTGGCGTAGGTGTCGGCCCAGAACGCTGCTTGCACCATGCGTGCGTCGGCGTCCGGCGCGTCCGTGTACTTGTACTGCGCGGCGAAGCTTCCGCCGCCGTTGTTGAACAGGTTGAGGAAGCCGTCCGCGCTGCCGTACTTGGTCATCGTGTCCCAGTCCGGCTGCGGCACGGTGTCCCACACCGACTCCTCGGCCCCGCGCTGGTAGCTGTTGACCCAGCTCGGCGTCGAGGTGCCGTCCTCCTGCTGGCCGAAGCCGTACCGGTTGTCCGTGTCCATGATCCACATCGGCTGGTACATGTCGCAGGTGCCGTAGGCGGACTTGAGCTCCGCGGACAGCGGGTCGGAGCCGACCGGCACCGAGGAGTTGAGGGCGACCGGGTAGTCGCTCGGCGCCGGCTCCTCGGGCCCGTAGGTCGCGGGCGAGGAGGGGTTGTACGAGCACTGGCCCGGCTGGTTCGCGTCGTTCGGGATCATGTACGTCTCCATGTTCGTCCACGCATTGACGAACGGAGTCCAGTCCCCGGTGACGCGGCCGTAGTCGGCCTCCAGCCACAGCCAGTAGCTGTAGGTCTCGGAGGTCGTCTCGTGGCCGTAGTCGGGCGCCTCGACGATCAGCGTCTCGACGGAGTGGTAGGGGATCCCCCGCGGGCTGAAGTAGCCGTTCGCGGGGTTCTTGATGTCGTCGTACAGGTTCAGGAACCACTGGTCGTATGTGGAACCCGACTGCGCCTCGGTGACGGCGACCGTCCCCGACGTGTACCCGGCGGCCGACGCCGTGATCGTCCCGCTGGCCCCCACGTCCGCCGACGTGCTCCCGGACTTCACGCTCACCTGCTGCGCGACGTTCCAGTTCGACGTGGTGAAGGTGAGCGACGAACCCGCCGAGATCGACAGATCGGAGTCCCCGCTCTGCGCGACCGCGACCGTGACGCTGGTGGCCGGCTGCGAGGACAGCGCGACTCCGAAGGTCGAGGTCGTCCCCTGCGCGACCGTCAGCACGGTCGGGTTGACGATGATCGTCGGCCCCTCGACCGAGATCGCGACCGGGTACGACGTCGTGCTCTGCCCGAGGTTGTCCGTCGCGACCGCGGTCACCGAGTAGTTCCCCGCCGCGACGTTCGACCACTGAATGGCCCACGGACTCGCCGTCGAGACCCCGATCTCCGCGTTGTTCCCGGGGCCGGTGCTCGAGTAATAGGTCACGGAGCTGATGCTCCCCGAACTGCACGCCGAGGCCTGGATGGAGATGTTCGACCCCGGGCTGAAGATCTCGCTGGAGGTCGGACTGACCAGCGACACGCTGGGCGCGAGCTCGTTCGAGGACGACGACCCCGGCACGACCGTGCACGGCGCGGCGCCGGTGGTCCCGGTAGAGGTCGGCGACGCGCTGGCCGTGGACGTCGTCGGACTCGAGGAGGCGGTGCTCGTGCCGGTAGCGGTCGAGGTCGCCGTGGCCGTGGAGCTCGCCGTCGCGGTGCTGCTGGCGCTGGCGGTCGGGCTGGCCGACGCCGTCCCGCCGGTGTTGCTGCTGCACGCGACACCGTTCAGCGTGAACGCGGTCGGCGTGTCGAGCGACCCGCTGAGGTTGAACGTCGCCCCGATGCCGGTGGAGGCGTTCGTCGCCAGGCTGCCGTTCCAGCTCTCGCTGGCGACACTGATCGTGCCGCCGCTCTGCGTCCACGTCCCGTCCCAGCCGCTGGCCAGCGTCTCGGATCCGGTGTACGCGTACTGCAGGTTCCAGCTGGTGATCGCGGGACCGGTGTTGGTGATGGTGATCTGCACCTCGAACCCGGTGGTCCAGTTCGAGCTGACCGTGTAGTTCACCGCGCACGCCGCGCTGGCGGCCGCGGCCTGAGCCGCCGCGGCCGCAGCCGGCACCGACCCCGGCGAGACGGCGTCCCCCGCAGCGGTCAACGC
>NZ_JAGSOH010000183.1 GCF_018139625.1 Actinospica acidithermotolerans
GTGTACTCCCCTGTACCCCGTTCCCCTGTGCCCCGTTCGCCGTACACCGCGCAATCCTGAGCGGTCCGCGGAGACGGACGCCGTTGTCCGCCGGCTCTGGAATCGTTCGCGGCTTTCAGCCCTCGTCTTCCCCGACGCGCCCGAGGCCGTAGCCGCCGTCCAGGGCGTTGAACGCGAAGGCCGCGGAGACCATGGTCAGGTGGTGGTGCAGTCCCCGGTACGAACGGCCCTCGAAGTCCCGGAGGCCGAACTCCGATTCGGGCACTCCGGGATCGCGCCAACCGCGCAGGCCGACACCGTTGACCGCGAGGATGTCGTCGATGCTGTGCTTGAGCATGTTGGTCACCCAGTACCGGGTGCTCCCGTCCTGGTGCACCTCGCCGATCACCTTCAGCGGTCGGGGGTGCACCTGGAGGCCGGAGCGCGGGACGTTGGGGCGGGCGAGCGCGGAGACGATCCGGACGCGGCAGGACGGCCCGCCCCTGCCGACGGCCCCCTCGCCCGGGGGGCCGTCGAACACGCTCCCGGCCGGATGCTGGACCTGCTGGTCCAGCAGCCGCCGCACGGTGGGCGCGTCCCGCTCCGCGCCGTGGCACGCCGTGCGAGTGTGCATCAGCGCCTGCAGCCGGCCGGCGCCGGCCAGCGGGAAGCCGCCGTCGACCTGGAGCGAGAACGTGGCGCCGAGGTGGACGAGCCGGCCGACCAGCCGCGCGGCGTCCGGGAAGTGCCGGATGTCGCCGGTGATCGGAGCGGGCTCGAGCCGCCAGGCCGAGCGCATCTCGTCGATCATGTCCATGATCTCGGCGCCCTCGGTCCGGCCCCGCACGGCGTCCGGGATGTAGGCGGCCTGGCGCAGCGCTTCGTCGGTGCACCAGTCGCCGCCGAGCGCGATCCGCCAGTCGACCGGGACCGCGGTGTGCTCGTCGGCCAGCGACACGGCCAGGATCAGCTGGCTGTTCACGCTGCGGCCGAGTTCCGGCACGAAGCGGCGCTGCACCCCGACCGAGCGCTGGCCCCGCTTCGGGATCACCACCCGGTGCACCACCCACGCCTGGGTCGGCCGGACGGCCTGCAGGTGCTGGGCGATCAGCCGGCGCACCGGCTCCCACTTCCAGGGGCTCTGGTTGATGAACTGCTGCAACGACTGGTTCGCCCGAAAGATCCCGACGCTGTCGGCTATGCCGCGCACCGACTTCTTGCCGTCCGCGAAGAGGATCCCATGGAGGTACGTCTCCGCCCAGCGTCGCTGATCCGCCCGGTGCAGCGAGCTGAATACGGACTCCGCGTAGGTGCCTATGGTGTGGTGGGGCGGTGAGGTCCTCACCGCCACGGATGTGAGGGGCACGGTCTGCTCCCGTCTGTCCTGATCGAGGTTGATGGGCTGGTGGGTGTTCAGCGTCGGACCGGCTCCTCTGGCGCCGGTCCGGCGGTCCGGCGGCGCCCGGTCCCGCGTACGCGGGTGCGCGCACGGGCAGGGCTCAGCGGCCAAGGGCGCTCGGGTCCCCGTGGCGCGCGGCGCGGGCGCGGTGGGTGGGCGCCCGGCCTGAACATGCGGGTCGGTCCGGATGGGGCGGAAGGGGGAGTGCGCTCGGCGGCGCTCTGGGCGCGGGCGAGCGCCCACCGTGAGACAGGGCGGGCACCTGCCTGGAAAACCTCCCCTCCGGGCTGTTTCGGCCCGTAGCGGGAACATACAAGGCGGATGATCGTTGAGCCATGGCCCGGTTACCGATTGGCGCAAAGCGAACGCAGGGTGTTGCCGGGCGGGGCTCCCGCGTCGCCGAGCAGCCGCTTGAGGCCTGAGCGCGCAATCGGCGCCCAGGACGGGCGATGACGCAGCTCATAGCAGAGCTCGTATACCGCCTTGTCGATCTGGTAGGCGGTCAGCAGCGACTCCTCGGGGCCGAGCCCGGCGGCCGCGCGGTACCCGGCCAGGAACGCCCGCTCGGCCCGTCCGGCCCAGGCGCCGCCGGGCCACCCGGCCGCCGCGCCGTGCTCGGCGGCGTAGTCGATGGAGCGCAGCATCCCGGCGACATCGCGTTCGGGCGGGTGCGCCGCGGTGCGGCGCGCGAAAGGCGCGGCGGGCTCGCCCTCGAAGTCCACCACGTACCAGCGCTGCCCGGCGCGCAGCGCTTGGCCGAGATGCAGGTCGCCGTGCACCCGTTGGATCAGCCCGCCGGGCCGCGGCGTGGCTTGTCCGAGCGCCGCGTACACCGCCGCGATGGCCTCGCGCCGCCCGGCCAGCTCCGGTGCGAGGGCGATGGCCCCGTCCAGCCGCCCGGCCATCTCCCGCGCCAGCCGGCTCAGCACCCCGCGATCGAGCGCCCCGACCTCGCCCTGCGCCGCCAGGACCGCGTGCACCCGGGCGACCGCGGAGCCGAGCTGCGCGAGCGATGCGGCGAAACCGTCCGCGCGGCCCTCGCGCTCGGCCCGCGCACTGCGCAGCGCGAGAGTCCAGCCGTCCTCGGAGTCCGGGACGAACTCCTGGACTACGGCGTACGTGGCCGTGGCCGCGCCGAGCGGACCGTGCACGGCGCCTTCGAGCCCGGGGACGTCCGGGCTCGCGCCCGCCCGCAGCAGCCGCAGGGCGTCGAGCTCCGGGTTGACCCCCGGCGCCGGCCGGCGGAAGAACTTGATCAGATGCCTGTCGCCGACGACCACGGACGTGTTGCTCTGCTGCACGGTCAGCACGCGCTCGGGCGCGCCCGGCCCGGGCGGGGCGAAGCCGGGGCCCTCCGGGACGAAGGCGAGGCCGTCCGCGCAGCCGCCCAGGGCGGTCCGCCGCACCAGGGCCGCGGCGAAGCCGGGCTCGGCGAGCGCGTCGGTGAACTCCGTCGTGCGCAGCCGGGCGACGAGTGAGTCCGCGGCGCCCGGGAGCGTGCGGCGGACCGGTCCGATGGCGAGCGGGACCAGGTAGTCCGAGGGTCCCGCGGTGTCCTCGAACTCCGCGCGGACGACGGCGAGCACGCCGGTGCGCTCGGCGTGCGGCCCGGAGACCGCTGGGGCGTGCAGGATCCGCACCCCTGTCAGGAGCCTGTCCTTGTCGGCGAACCACCGGCGCCGCGGCAGCCAGCGGGCGAGGGCCTCGGCCAATTCGGCGTTTCCGGTCGGGTCCGGAGCGATCCGTCCCCGGTTCGCGGGCGCGGTGCCGGTCATCCTTCCTCCGTTTCTCGCGGCTCGCCCGTGGCGGCGCCGGCGGGGATGCGCAGCGCGAGCCAGAGGAACCCGTGGCCGCCCAGGGTGAGCCGGTAGTGCGATCCGGTGATGGTCGGGAAGACGACCGACCCGGTGAGCTCGACCGGCGCGAGGCCGATCGCGCCGGGCAGGTGCAGATCCGCCGGCTGCGGATGGCTGGAGAGGTTGTTCACGCACAGCACCAGGTCCCGGCCGCCGTCCGGCAGGACGAGCTGGCGCGCGTATGCCAGGACACTGCGGTTACCGCTCTCCAGCGGCAGATAGGAGCCGAGCCCGAGCACCGGGTGCATCCGGCGGTTGGCCAGCATCGCGCGGGTCCAGTGCAGCAGCGAGGACGCGACCGCGGTCTGCGCCTCCACGTTGACCACCGTGTATCCGTACGTCGAATCGCTCACCACCGGGTACGCCAGCCGGCCCGGTTCCGCGGCGGAGAAGCCGGCGTTGCGGTCCGGCGTCCACTGCATCGGCGTGCGCACGCCGTCGCGGTCGGCGAGCCAGATGTTGTCGCCCATCCCGATCTCGTCGCCGTAGTAGAGCACCGGCGAGCCGGGCAGCGAGAGCAGCATCGCGGTGAGCAGCTCGATCCGCCGCCGGTCGTTGCCCAGAAGCGGCGCGAGCCTGCGGCGGATGCCGATGTTGGCACGCATCCGCGGCTCCTTGGCGTACTCGGCGTACATGTACGAGCGCTCCTCTTCGGTGACCATCTCCAGGGTCAGCTCGTCGTGGTTGCGCAGGAAGATCGCCCACTGGCAGCCGGGCGGGATGTCCGGAGTGTTCGCCAGCACCTCGGTGATCGGTCCGTGATCGGCCTTGCCGAGGGCCATGAAGATGCGCGGCATCAGCGGGAAGTGGAAGGCCATGTGCATCTCCTCGGCGCCCTGCGCGCCGAAGTAGGCCACCGCTTCGGCGGGCCACTGGTTCGCCTCGGCCAGCAGCAGCCGGCCCGGGTACTCGTCGTCCACCACCTTGCGCACCAGGCGCAGGAAGTCGTGCGTCTCCGGCAGGTTCTCGCCGTCGGTGCCCTCGCGCACGAACAGGTAGGGGACCGCGTCCATCCGGAACCCGTCGATGCCCAGGTCCAGCCAGAAGCGGACCACGTCGAGCATGGCGTCGCGCACGTCCGGGTTGTCGTAGTTGAGGTCCGGCTGGTGGCTGAAGAAGCGGTGCCAGTAGAACTGGCCGCGCACCCGGTCGCGGCTCCAGTTGGAGTCCTCGGTGTCCACGAAGATGATCCGGGCGTCCGGGAAGCCCCGGTCGTCGTCCGCCCACACGTAGAAGTCGCCGTAGGGGCCGTCCGGGTCGCGCCGGGATTCCTGGAACCAGTGGTGCTGATCCGAGGTGTGGTTCATCACCAGGTCCGTGATGACCCGGATCCCGCGCCGGTGCGCCTCGTCGAGCAGTTCCACGAAGTCGTCGACGTCGCCGTACGCGGGCAGCACGGAGCGGTAGTCGCTGATGTCGTAGCCGCCGTCGCGCAGCGGCGAGGCGTAGATCGGCAGCAGCCACAGGCAGTCCACGCCGAGCCACTGCAGGTAGTCCAGTCGGCTGGTCAGCCCGCGCAGGTCGCCGATGCCGTCGCCGTCGGCGTCGTAGAAGGAGCGGATCGGCACCTCGTAGAAGACCGCGCTGCGGAACCAGCCCGGCGATTCGGGCAGCGGCTCGGCGCCCGACCGGGGGGCGGCGCGCCGCACGGAGTCAGCCACGGCGCGCCGTCCAGGTCAGGACGCGGGCCACGCCCCGCGCCGGATCGATCTTGACGGTGCCGCCGGACAGCCGCACCGGCTCGCCGGTCCGCGCGTCGCGCGCGTCCACCGTGCCGTCCGCCTCGAGTCCCGGCAGGTCGGGACGCAGGGTGAGCTCGGCCTCGGCGACGCGGTCGGGGGAGAGGGTGACGAGCACGAAGACCGTCTCCCCGGTACGTTCGTCGTGCTTGGAGAACGCGAGCAGGCGCTCGTCGTCCACCGGGTGGAAGCGCAGCGTCCGCAGGCTGAGCAGGGCCGGGTGCCGGCGCCGGAGCCGGTTGAGTTCCCTGATCCAGGGCTGCAGGTCGCGTTCGGGCGCGCTGCCGGTCCACTCCCGGGGCCGCAGTTCGTACTTCTCCGAGGACCGGTACTCCTCGCTGCCGGGCTCGAGCGGCTGATGCTCGCAGAGTTCGAAGCCGGAGTACACGCCCCAGGACGGACCGAGCAGCGCGGCCAGTGCGGCGCGCACCGCGAACAGCCGCGGATCGCCGGAGTGCAGCTGGACCGGCAGGATGTCCGGGGTCGTGACGAAGAAGTTCGGTCGCAGGAAGTGCCGGTCCGCGGCGAGCTCGGTCAGGTACTCGCCGAGTTCCTCCTTCCCGGTGCGCCACGTGAAGTACGTGTAGGACTGCGAGAAGCCCGCCTTGGCCAGCCCCTTGAGCACCGCGGGCCGGGTGAAGGCCTCGGACAGGAAAATCGTGTCAGGGTACTGCGCGCGCACGTCGGCCAGCAGCCGCTCCCAGAAGCCGACCGGCTTGGTGTGCGGGTTGTCCACCCGGAAGATCCGCACGCCGCGGCCGATCCAGCACAGCACCACGCGCAGCAGTTCGGCATACAGCGCCGTGCCGCCGCGTTCGAAGTCGAGCGGGTAGATGTCCTGGTACTGCTTCGGCGGGTTCTCGGCGAACGCGATGCTCCCGTCCGGCCGCTCGGTGAAGAACTCGGGGTGCTCGGTCACCCACGGGTGGTCGGGGGAGCACTGGAAGGCCAGGTCCAGCGCGACCTCGAGGCCGAGCCGGCGCGCTTCGGCGACGAAGCGCTCGAAGTCCGCGACGGTGCCGAGGCCGGGATGCACCGCGTCGTGCCCGCCGTCCGCCGAGCCGATCGCCCAGGGCGAGCCGACGTCCAGCGCTCCCGCGGTCAGGCTGTTGTCGGGGCCCTTGCGCGCGGTGCTGCCGATCGGGTGGATCGGCGGCAGGTAGACGACGTCGAAGCCGAGGTCCGCGATCCGCGGCAGCTGCGCGGCCGCGGTGGCGAAGGTCCCGTGCACCGGGCGTCCGTCCGCGTCCCTGCCGCCGGTCGAGCGCGGGAAGAACTCGTACCACGCGCCGGCCCGGGCCAGCGGCCGCTCGACCCCGATCCGGTGCCACCGGCTGCGGGTGAGCCCGTCGCGCAGCGGGTTGTCCGCGACGGCCGCGCGGACCCGCTCCGAGAGCGCGCCGCTGAGACGCTCCGTCAGTTCGAGGCGCGTGTCGCGCAACCGCGCGACGGCCTCGAGCAGCGACGCGGCCCGTTGCGCGGAGGCGCGGCGGGCGCAGCGTTCGAGCAGGCGCGCCCCCGATTCCAGGTCGTTGGCCAGCCGCGGCGCGTCCCAGCCGTCCGCGAGCTTGGCGGCGACGTCCGCGGTCCAGCCGGCCCACGGGTCGATCCAGGCGTCCACCCGGAACGCCCAGGGCCCGACCCGCTCGGCCGCGGCGTGCGCGGCGAACCGGTCCGCGCCCGGGTCGGCCGGCCGCATCGGCACCGTCCTGGCCCGTTCGTCCCCGCCCTCCGGCCGCCAGAGCACCGCCGCGGCCACCGTCGCGCGTCCCTCGGTCCAGATCGTCGCGCCGAACTCCACGTCCTCGTCGGTCGCCGCTTTGGCGGGATATCTGCCCGCGTCCACGACAGGGGAAATCTCCTCGATGATGATTCGTGCGTTCATAACCGCCCCTCTTCTTGTTACCCCCATCGTCGGGAAAGGCGGGTGAGCATGGAAGATTGCGGCAGCGAAAGCGGTATACAGTTCGTACTTTGAGAAGTCGTTACGGGCCTTCGGCGGCTGCGATTGTGTCAAGTTCGGCAACTCGTCGCCGTACCCGGGCCAGGCCTTGCCGGGTCCCCGACCGGCACGCTTCACTCGATATCGACACGGCGGGTCGATTCCACTTCTCTCGGGAAATCGACGGCGCCCACCATCTCGTGTTGCATTCTCATAAGGAGACGACTGTGTCGAAAAGAATCCTGATCGTGCTTTCCGAGCGCGGCTACTGGGGAGAGGAGCTCGTCGGTCCGGTCGAGGCCTTCGACGCGCGCGGCTACCGCGTCACCTTCGCCACGGCCAACGGCGCGCGGGCCAGGGCGCTGCCGCCGAGCCTGGATCCGGAGTACATCGACCCGCCGCTGGGCCGGTCGGTCACCACCCGGGACATGGCCCGCCGCGCCGCGGAACTGGACGCCTCGGCGCGCCTCGACAACCCGCTCAGTCTCAGCGAGCTGATCCCCGAGCGGCCGTACTACAGCTCCCTCAACCACCTGCGCGAGCTCGAGGCCTACCACCGCGACCTCGCCCGCGCGGCGGGCGACCTCGTCGCCAGCTTCGACGGACTGGTGCTGGTCGGCGGCAGCGGCCCGATCGTGGACATGGCGAACAACGAGCGGCTGCACGAGCTCGTCCTCGCCTTCGCCGCGGCCGACCGGCCGATCCTGGCCGAGTGCTACGGCGTCGCCGTGCTCGCGTTCGCCCGCGACCTGGAGACCCGTGCCAGCATCCTGTGGGGCAAGCACGTGACCGGGCACCCGAAGGAGTACGACTACAAGGACGGCACCGGATTCCTCGGCGCCGACTTCAACTTCGGCCCGCCGCCGTACCCGCTGGAGTACATCCTGCGCGACGCGACCGGCCCGGACGGGGCCTTCCACGGCAACGTCGGCCGGGAGACCTCGGTCATCGTCGACTTCCCGTTCATCACCGCGCGGTCCACCCCCGACTCCGTACCGGCCGGCGAGCTCATGGTCGAGGTGCTGGAGAGCGGTCTGCGCCGGTACGGCTGGTGAGCGCGACGCGCGCGCGGCCCGGCAAGGCCGCGCTCTACGAGCAGCTCGCCGCCGACGGCATCGCGTACATGTTCGGCAACCCCGGCACCGTCGAGCAGGGCTTCCTCGACGAGGCGGCCCGGTCCGAGCTGGACTACCTGCTGACGCTGCACGAGGGCGTCGCCGTCGGGATGGCGGACGGCTACGCCCGCGCCGCGCGGCGGCCCGGCCTGGTGCAGCTGCACAGCGGCGTCGGCCTCGGCAACGGGATCGGCATGCTCTACCAGGCCAAGCGCGGCGGCTCGCCGCTGGTGGTGCTCGTCGGCGAGGCCGGGGTGCGCTACGACGCGATGGACGGGCAGATGGCCGTCGACCTCGCGGCGATGGCGCGCCCGGTCAGCAAGCACGTGCTCCGGGCGCTGGATCCGGGCTCCGTCCTGAGACTGCTGCGACGCGCCGTGAAGATCGCGATGACGCCGCCGCGCGGTCCGGTGGTGCTGATCCTTCCGGCCGACGTGCTGGACCAGGTGACCACCGAGCCCGCGGTGCCCACTTCGATCCCGGACACCCGCGTGGTGCCGGCGCCCGAGTCGGTGCGGCAGGCGGCGCACATCCTGCGCTCCGGTCGCAGGGTCCTGATCATCATGGGCGACGGGATCGCCGCGTCCGACGCGCAGCCGCAGCTGCAGGCCGTGGCCGAGCGGCTCGGCGCGCAGGTGTGGGGGGCGAATTCCTCGGAGTTCAACTTCGACGCCGCGCATCCGAACTACGGCGGCCAGCTCGGCCACATGTTCGGCGCGGACAGCGCCCGGGTGGTGCGCGAGGCCGACAGCGTGCTGGTCGTCGGGACGTACGTCTTCCCGGAGGTCTTCCCGCTGCTGGAGAACCCCTTCCGGGACGACGCCAGAATCGTGCACATCGACCTGGACGCCTATGAGATCGCGAAGAACTTCCCGGTGGAGCTCGGCGTCGTCGCCGACCCGCGGCTGACCCTGGAGGCGATCCGGGGCGAACTCGACCGGGTGCTGCCGCCGCCCGCGGCGCCCCCGGCCGCGCAGGTCGCTCCGGCGCGCTCCGGCGCGGCGGACGAACCGCTGCTCGACCGCTTCGTGCGCACCCTGGCCGAACGCGCGCCGGCGGAGCTGGCGCTGTTCGACGAGGCGCTCACGGCGTCCGGGCCGCTGGCCGCCCATCTGCCGCCGCGGTCGGCGGGCCGGTTCTTCCAGACCCGCGGCGGATCGCTCGGCGTGGGAATCCCCGGAGCGCTGGGCGTCAAGCTCGCCCGGCCCGACCTGCCGGTGGTGGCCTTCACCGGCGACGGCGGCAGCATGTACACGATCCAGGCCCTGTGGACGGCGGCGCGCTACGGCATCGACGCCAAGTTCGTCATCTGCAACAACCGCCGCTACCGGCTGCTCGACTTCAACATCGAGCAGTACTGGCGCGAGCTCGGCATCGCGCCGCACGCCCGCCCCGAGGCCTTCGACCTGTCCCGTCCGGCGATCGACTTCGCCGCCCTGTCCGCCTCGCTCGGGGTGCCTGGTCGGCGGGTCGAGCGGCCCGAACAGGTCGGGGACGCGATCGACACGCTGCTTCAGCATCAGGGCCCGTACGTGATCGACCTCGCCGTGGACTGACGGCGAGCCGCGCAGAAAGCGATAAGCCAGTGACCCCGTCCGACCCACCCATACCCGTCCGCGTCCTCACCCCCGCGCACGTGCACCGGCTGATCGAGACCTGGTGCACCGCGCTCGAACGTCGCGGCCCCGCCGCCGAACTGCTCCCGCACCTGGCCAACGGCCTGCTGCTGCAACTGCCCGACCGCACCGTGCGCGGCACCGACGAATTCGCGCGCTGGTACCGCCGTCAGCACGACCACGCCGAGTCGGTCGCGGTGCTCTCCGCGGCGGCCGCCGGCCGGATCGACGTGCGCATCGCCACTCCGGTGCACGCGGAGGTGACCATCAGCCCCTGGCTGCCCGGCCACGCTCCGCAGAACTGGTGGGTGGTACTGCGCGACGGGAGCGCGCGCATCCGCAGCATCAGCGTGCGTGGCGGCGCGGCGGTCCCGCGACCGGAGCCGCCCGCCGGGCCGGAACCGGCCGCGCGGGTACCCGCCCGGATACCCGCGCTCAGCCCGGCGTGACCCGGTGCCGGTCCGCCCGACCGCGGCGGACCGGCACCTCCC
>NZ_JAGSOH010000184.1 GCF_018139625.1 Actinospica acidithermotolerans
GGCCTCGATGTGGCGGCGGGGGAGCTGGTCGCGGTGATGGGCCCGAGCGGCTCCGGCAAGACGACGCTGCTCTCGCTGGTCGGCGGCCTGGACTCGCCGACCGCGGGGGAGGTGGTCGTCGAGGGGGTGCGGCTCGACGAGCTGTCCAGGCGGCAGCTGGCCAGGCTGCGCCGCACCCGGATCGGCTACGTCTTCCAGGACTACAACCTCATACCGGCCCTCACGGCCGCGGAGAACGTCGCGCTGCCGCTGGAGCTGGACGGGGTGCGGGCCGGCCGGGCCAGGAAGCTGGCCGAGGCCGCGCTCGCCGAGGTCGGCGTCGAGCACCTGGCTCCGCGGTTCCCGGACGAGATGTCCGGCGGCCAGCGCCAGCGCACGGCCATCGCCAGGGCCCTGATCGGCGACCGGCGCCTGGTGCTCGCGGACGAGCCGACCGGCGCGCTGGACTCGCAGACCTCTGAGGCGGTGCTCAAGGTCCTGCGGCAGCGCTGCGACGCGGGCGCGGCCGGCATCCTGGTCACGCACGAGCCGCGCTACGCCGCGTACGCGGACCGCACGATCTTCCTGCGGGACGGGCGAATCGTGGACAGCACCGGAGCGCCCACCTCGGCCGTCATCGCCAGCAGCACGGACTCCGCGGCGGGTGCCCGATGAGCGCCTTCGGGTGGGGGACGTCGTGGCGAGCGGCGCTGCGTATCTCACGGCGCGAGGTGCTGCGGCACAAGGCTCGCAATGCCCTGATCGTCGCGATGCTCGGTCTGCCGGTGTTCGGCGTGACCGCGCTCGACACGATCCTGACCAGCACCCAGGATCTGACTGCGCAGGAACGGGTGACGCGGGCCGTCGGCGGGACCGATGCGTTCATCGACACGACGGAGGGCATGCCGATCTACCAGTCGGCGGACGTCAACGCGGATTCCATTCAGGTCGACCTGACGCAGAACCCGCCGACGCTGACCTCTGCCCAACTCGCCTCCGACAAGGCGATCCGGGCCGTGCTGCCGCACGCCACCCTGCTCGCCGAAGACGTCTCCAGCAGCGTCATCATGCACGGTTCGACCGCCAGCGCGACCAGCGAGTACTACCGGCTCGATGTCTCCGACAGCGCACTGAACGGCGCCATCGACCTTTCCGCGGGCCGTCGCCCGACCACCGCGTCGGAGGTCGACCTGAGCCCGGTGGCCGCCGCCGACCTGGGCGTGAAGGTCGGCGACAGGGTCACCCTCGACGCCTCGTCGGCGCGCGACGGGAAGTCGGCGACGTTCACCGTCGTCGGCCTGATGCGGCAGCCGTCGCAGATGAACGCGGACGCGGTCTACGCGCTGCCGGGCGCTCCGGCGGTCACCGGCGAGGGCCGCGCGGGCTGGTTCGTGAAGAACAGCGGCGGGGTGACCTGGAGCGAGGTCGAGCAGCTCAACAAGAGCGGGTTCCGCGTCATCTCCCGCGACGTCGCGCTCGATCCGCCTGCCGCGTCGCAGATCCCCTCCGGCACGCCGAGTTACCTGTTCGCCGAGGGATACGGGACCCTGGGCATCGCGGGCTACCGCTTCGTCCTCGGCGGCAGCGACGCGAGTGTCGCGATCACGGCGATGGTCGCCGGCATCGCACTGCTCGAAGTCGTCCTGCTCGCCGGACCGGCCTTCGCGGTTTCCGCACGCCGACGGGAGCGCGAATACGCGATGCTCGGCGCGGTCGGCGCGAGCGACGTCCAGATCCGCCGGATCGTACTCGCGGACGGCTTGGTGCTCGGCGCGATCGCCGGAGTGGTCGGCGCCGCGCTCGGCTTCGCCACCGGCGCCGCCGCGCTGGCCTTCATCGCGCGCCACACCTCGCAGCTGCCGGGGGCCGTGCACGTGAGCGTCGTCAGCGTGGCCGTGGTCGCACTGCTGGCGATCGTGCTCGGCATGTGCGCGGCGCTCGCACCGGCCATCTCTGTGGCACGGCGCGACATCGTCGGTGCTCTCAACGGCCGCAGAGGCGCCGTCACCCGCCGCGTGCGCGTCGGCCGCGTGGTGCTCGGCGCCGCCCTGATCTGCGTCGGGCTCGTCACAGAGTACTTCGTCGCCGGCAGCTCGCTCGGCTTCGGCGCGGTCGACGTCGTCGCCGGTATCGCCCTGGTGGAGATCGGCGGGATCCTGTGCACCCCGGCCGTGATCGCCCTCGCGGCCCGCTGGGGCGGGATCCTGCCGCTCAGCCCGCGCCTGGCGCTGCGCGACGGAGCCCGCAACAGCTCACGCACGACGCCCGCGGTCGCGGCGATGTTCGCGGCCGTCGCCGGGGCCGTGGCCGCAGGGGTCTGGCTGGAGAGCGGCCTGGCACAGGAACGCGCGAACTACCAGCCGTCGCTGCTCGGCAACCAGGTCGCGATCGTCGGCGTCGCCGATGCGAAGCAGGCCGCCGAGATCACCGCGAAGCTGCGCGGCATCCTGCCGGTGACCGGCACCATGCTGACCGGCTCCGTGGGCGCGAGCGGCGCTCCGGACAGCTGGCAGGTCGCCTTCGAGGCGCCGGGCGACGACTTCGGCTGCCCCGAGGCGACGAACAACGCCATCACGACAGTCTGCGGAAACGCGTCGTACGGCGGCGGGACCGTGCAGAACGCGATCGGCGGACCGGCGGAGTTCCGTGAGATCACCGGCTTCGACGACGCGCGGGCCGACGCCGTGCTCGATCAGGGCGGCGTGGTGCTGTTCACGCAGGGGATCGTGCAGAACGGGAAGACGACGGTCGTCGTCCCGGCCGACGGCAAGCTCATCAAGAAGACGGAGCGGCTGACCGTGCCCGCCGTCTACATCCCGGTGCACGACTTCCCGAGCCCCGGCTACCTCCTCTCGGCCAAGGCCGCGCGGTCGCTCGGCATCGCCGACGGCACCAAGACGCTGCTGCTCGACCTGAGCAGCCACGCCACCACCGCGCAGCAGGCCACCGCGGACCAGGTGATCGCCGGCTTCGGCGTCCACAGCGGACTGACCGTGGAGGACGGGCTGCGGAGCGAGTACGGGCTGGCGAACGTCGTGGTGCTGCTCATCGCCGTGTTCGTCGCGTTCGCCGCCGGCGGGATCGCCACCGGCCTCGCACTCGCGGACGGGCAGGCGGATCAGGACACGCTCGTCGCGGTCGGCGGCAGCCCGTGGACGCGGCGCCGGCTGGCCGGCAGCACGGCGCTCGTGGTGACCGGGCTCGGCGTGCTGATCGGCGTCCCGATCGGCCTCCTGATCGCCGCGGGCCTGATCAGAGTCAGCAATCTGGCACGGCTCGATCCGAACGACGTGCTGAGCATCGACGGCGCGCAGCGCGTGTTCACGGTGCCGTGGCTCGATCTCGGCGCCGTGGCCCTCGCCGTGCCGCTGCTCACCGCCCTCGGCGCGGCCCTGCTCAGCCGCTCGCGGGCGCACGGTTCCGGCCGAACAGTCGGCTGAGTTGTTCTCCGATCACGGCAGGTGAGTAAAATTGCTGAGGTGATTCGTCGTGGCCTCGAATTCTCCGCCGTCCCCGGCTTCGAGCCGACACTTCTCGACCTCTACACGCCGGACGGGGTGACCCGGCCCCCGCTCGTCGTCTGGATCCACGGCGGCGGCTTCCACGGCGGGGACCGGGTCGGTCTGCCGGGCACGCTCGCGCCCGGCTCGGTCTTCGGCGCGCTGACGGCCGCCGGGATCGCCTGCGCGTCCATCGACTACCGGCTCGCGCCCGCCGCGCATCCCGCTGACCAGGAGAAGGACGTGCGCTCCGCGCTGCGGTTCCTGCGCGAGCGCGCGGAACGCTACGGGTACGACGCGGACCGGACCGGCGTCTGGGGCGAGTCGGCGGGCGGCCTGCTCGCGCTGCTCGCCGGGCTGACCGTGCCGCAGGTGAAGGCCGTCGTCGCCTGGTACCCGGTAACGGACCTCGCGGAGTTCCTACCCGCCGATCCCGCGGAGCTGGAACGGCACTCCCAGCTCTACGGTGTGCCACTGAAGGATGCGCGCGAACTCGCGGCCGCGGCCAGCCCCGTCACGCACGTGACCCCGGCCGCGCCGCCGGTCCTGCTCGTGCACGGCGACGAGGACGGGGAGGTACCGGTCGCGCAGAGCCTGCGGCTGCACGAGCTGCTGCTCGGCGTCGGCGCGGACTCGACCATGCGGATCGTGCCCGGCGCCGACCACTGCTTCCAGCGCTACCCCGACGTCTCCGGCCTGATCAAGGAGTCGGTGGACTACCTGGGGTCGCGTCTCGTCCGATAGCGCGCTGCCGGCCGTGCTGTGGCGATCCTCGCGCCGGCAAGCGCGAGGATCGGCCATCAAGGAGTCGGTGGACTACCTGGGGTCGCGGCTCGTCCGATAGCGCGCTGCCGGCCGTGCTGTGTCGATCCTCGCGCCGGCAAGCGCGAGGATCGGCCTTGCCGCCGGTTTCAGCGCTGCGGGACCGCGCAGCCGTCCGGTCCGCAGACGTCGCCGCTCACGCCGATGTCGTCCGGGCCGAGGCCCGGCACGCTCGGCAGCTTGAGCGGCTGCGGGCGGGTGGCCCACGCCTCCTCCAGCGCCTGCTTGAAGACGTCGGCCGGCTGCCCGCCGGACACGCCGTAGCGCCGGTCCAGCACGAAGAACGGCACGCCGTTGGCGCCGAGCTCCTGCGCCTCGCGCTCGTCCTGCCGCACCTCCGTCGCGTACGCCTCGGGGTCGTCGTACACGGCGGCGGCGTCGTCCTTGTCGAGACCGGCCTCGACGGCCAGTTCGAGGACGCGCGCGCGGTCGAACACCGAGCGCTCCTCGGCGAAGTTCGCCTTGAAGGTCAGGTCGATCAGCTCGTTCTGCACGCCCTTGGTCTTGGCGAAGTGCAGCAGCCGGTGGATGGCGAAGGTGCTGCCGTGGTCGCGGCCCTCGGCGATGTAGCCGAGCCCCTCGGAGCGCGCGTTGTCCGCAACCCGCTGCTCGGCCTGCCTCGCCTGCGCCTCGCTCATGCCGTACTTCCGCGCGAGCATCGGGATGACCTGCGTCGTGTCGCCTTCGGCGCGGTTCGGGTCGAGCTCGTAGGAGCGGAAGACGACCTCGACCTCGTCCTTGTGCTCGAAGCCGGCCAGCCCCTGCTCGAAGCGGGCCTTGCCGATGTAGCACCACGGACAGGCCACATCGCTCCAGATCTCGACGCGCATTCTCCGGCTCCCACCGACCACTAGACGACTCTTCACCCGCAACAGCGGAAGCCGGGCGGCGGTTTATTCCGCCGTTGCCGCCGGCGTCCGCACCGAGCCCTCGATGATGGCGATCGCCTCGTCGATCGAGGCGGCGGCGAACTCCGGCTCCGGGTCGCCGGGGGCGCGCACGACCTCGTGCGGCAGCCAGATCGTGCGCAGGCCCGCGGCGATCCCGCCCTCGACGTCCTTGTCCAGCATGTCGCCGACCATCCAGCCGCGCGGCCCGAGCTCGACGCCGATCAGGCCGGCCGCGTGCTCGAATATCCGGCGGTCCGGCTTCCGGACGCCGGCCGACTGGGAGTCGATCACGACGTCCACGTAGTCGCGCAGGCCGACCTGGTCGATCTTGCCGTGCTGAACGCGCGTCATCCCGTTGGTGACGATGCCGAGCAGCAAGCCGGCCGCGCGCAGCCGGACCAGGCCGTCGGTCACGCTCGGCGCGATGGTGAACTTCGCCGAATACGAGGTGGCCAGCTTCTCGAAGAGCTGGTCGACGGGGACGTCGATCCCGTACCACTCGTCCACGTGCTCGGCGAACTCCCGCCAGGTCTCGACCTCGCGCACCCGCTGGGACACGACGCGTGCCGCCGCCTGCTCCTCGTCGCCGTCGCCTATTCCGTACTCGGCGACGAAGTCGAGCGCCCACGCGTGCAGCGCGGCGCGGGTGTCCACCAGGGTGTCGTCGAGGTCGAAGAAGGCGAAATTCATGCGTTCATACTACGGGGCCAGCCGCGTGAAGACCTTGATGCGGCGGCGCACCCGGAAGCCCGCGCGCTCGTAGACGCCGAGCGCCCCGCTCGGATTGTCCGCGTAGACGCTGAGCGACGCGCTGTCGAAGCCCTTCGCGGCCGCCGCCTCGAGCGCGGCGTCGATCAGGGCGCCGGCCAGGCCGCGTCCCCGGTACTCGCGGCGGGTGCCGATGTAGTTGAGGTACAGGTCGAGGCGGCCGGTCGCCGCCGTCTCCGACTCGTAGCAGCGGGACAGGACGTAGCCGGCGAGGGTGCCCGTCTTCGTGTCGCGCAGGCCGAAGGACAGATCGGCGCGGAAGCTTGACGTGGCGATCCCCATGACGTGCGGCCAGGATTCGGCGGTCTGGAAGGTCGAGCCCGGGTGGTCCGGCACGAACGCGAGGTTGTGCGTCTCGCGGAACTCCTCGGAGAGGGCGTCCTCGAAGTTCAGCAGGGTGAACCCGTCCGGGATCCCGGTCTTGCGCGGCTCGCGGCCGGCGAACGGCAGCTCCATCGCGAACTCGTACCGGTTCGTCGTGAACCCGCACGCTTCGAGGAGTGCCGTGTCACCCGCCAGCGCGGCGTCCACGCCGGTCCGCAGCTCGCATCGCGCGCCCGGGAAGAGCCGCTCGGTGATCCGCGCACCGGCTCCGAGCGCACGGTCGACGACCTCCGTGCCGAGGCCGCGCCGCCGGAATTCCGGGCGGACCCTGCCCCAGAAGAACATGCCGTGCACCGGATCCGCCGCCGTCCGCGAGTACACCATCCCGGCGGCCACCAGACGGCCGCCGGCGAAGGCCCCGAAGGCGCCGTCCCGCGCGTCGATCATGGGGCTGTCCAGCTCCTCGGCGATCTCCTCGGCGCTGGAGTGGTCGTCGATCCTGTCGACGGCCTCGCACGCGTCGGCGAGTTCGGCCAGCGCGGCCGCGTCGCCGCTCGTCAGAGTCCGCCAGACGGTATCCATGGGCCGCATGCTACGTCCGGGGTCCGGCGGCATGCACCCGATTTTGCCTTCAGGGGGTTTACTCCCCGCAACCGAATGGGCGATGTTCTTTCGTATGCCCACCACCAACATGAGATCGCGCAGGCAATCCCTGCGCGGCGTTTTGCTCGGCGCCGCGCTCGTGGCCGGACTGGCGGTGACGGCCGGACCCGCCACCGCGGCGGCCGCGCCCCGCGCAGGGGCCGCGCGGCACGCCGCCGTCGTCCAGGCGCACACCGGCAGCGGCTCCGGAACCTCCGCCGACTACGTCGAGAACGGATATCAGAACCCGGTCACCGCCTTCGAGCCGGTCTCCCGTCCGGCCACGCGCAGCTGCACGGTGACCGCGATGCAGCACGACTTCGCCAACTCCTACGGCGCCGACTACACCGGCACCCTGACCCCGCCGAGCGCCTGCTCCGGCCCGTGGAGCAAGGTCGTGCTGGACTGGTACGGCAGCGTCGCGGGCGTGCAGTACGACCGCCTGGCCGGCGTCTGGATCGGCGGCGCCGAGGTCTTCCGCACCAGCACGCCCGAGCCGGACGCCGCGGGCATCTCGTGGCACGTGGACGCGGACCTGAGCAAGTACATCCCGCTGCTGGAGAAGGCCCAGCCGATCGACGTGAGTCTCGGCAACGTTGTCAACAGTACGTATACGGGTATTTATCACATGACGTTGAAGATTACCTACTACACGGCTGACCGGCAGTATCCGGCCGCGCACGTCGCCGACGAGGTGCTGCCGCTGAGCAACACCGACAGCGACGGCGCCTCGGACTGGTGGGACCTGTCGAAGGGGCAGACCGCCAGCCTCACCGAGACGTTCCCGAGGAACCTCACCGGCGTCGGCATCGAGGTCTACGCGCGCGGCAACGGCTGCGAGGAGTTCTGGTACAGCAACGTGCCGGACAGCGACTCGGCCGACATCGCGAACGGCTACTGCGGCGGCGGGACGTACCGCGAGGTCGGCGTCGAGATCGACGGCGAGCTGGCCGGGATCGCGCAGGTCTACCCCGTGATCTACAGTGGTGGGATCAATCCACTGATGTGGCGGCCGATCATGAGCGTCGACTCGCTGCGCACCGAGCCGTACACGATGAACCTGACCCCGTTCGCCGGCGTGCTCTCGGACGGAAAACAGCACACGGTCACGCTCGTGCCGCCCGCCGACATCAGCGACGTGTGGATGCTCGACGCGACGATGTTCCTCACCACCGACGCGCACGCGGCCCAAACCGGCGGCGCCGTCACCTCCGACACGATCTCCGCCGCGCCGAACCTGGCCACGAGCATCACCAGCCCGGTCAGCGGCACGAACGTCATCACGGCGAACGCGGGCCGCGACTGGAGCGTCTCAGGCTACGTCGACACCAGCCACGGCCGGGTGACGACCACCGTCAGCCAGCACGCGACGTATCAGAACATCGACAAGATCTGGCAGGGCGGGGAGAACCAGACGGTCGACCAGAAGGACCAGGGCTACGACGTCGTGACCGTGAACGGCCTGTCGACGAAGTCCACCTGGAGCTACCCGATCAGCATGAACGCGAGCTACGTGCCCGACACGACCGGCTCCGGCTTCCTGCTCACCGCGCAGGTCAGCCAGGCCCGCTTCACGACCACGGCGGTCGGCGTCGACGCCGGTCGCGGAGTGTGGCTGACCACCGGCTCCGTGGCCGACCAGGTCAACGCGAGCGGCGTCCTGCAGCGCGACGACTCCGGCGTCTCGATCCAGGCCGACGGCCAGGACTCGGAGGACTACCAGAGCCGGAGCCTCACCCAACCCTGCTACCACCACGTCATCACGGCCGACCACGGCCAGGTCACCTCCGACACGCGACCCGGATGCGACGACTCGCGATGACCGGGCGATAGCGGGCAGCGTCAACCTTTCCCGACGCGTCGGGAAAGGTTGACGCGTCGGGAATCTCCGACGTATCCTCGGGCCATGTCGACCGACGTGTTCGGCGCGCTGGCCAACCCGGTGCGCCGCCGACTGCTCGAGGGCCTGCGCGAGGGCCCGCGCTCCACCGGCGACCTGGCCGGGATGTTCGACCTCGGCCGGCCGGCCGTCTCCGAGCACCTCGCGGTGCTGCGCGGCGCGGGCCTGGTGCGCGAGGAGCCGCGCGGGCGGCACCGCTTCTACCACCTGGAGGCGGCGCCGCTCGCGGAGGTGGAGGACTGGCTGCACCCCTTCGAGCGGTACTGGAACCGGCGCCTGCGCGCGCTGTCCGACCTGCTGGACGAGGAGGATTCCCGATGACCCAGGATGTCCCCGGCGACGCGGATGCCGTCATCCGCTGCGACCGCTTCATCCCGCACCCGCCCGCGAAGGTGTGGGCCGCCCTCACCGAGCCGGACCGGCTGGCCCGCTGGTTCACCGAGGGCGACATCGCCCCCGTCGTCGGCCACCGCTTCCACCTCGACATGCAGCAGTGGGGCAGACAGCCCTGCGAGGTCACCGCGGTCGAGCCGGAGCGGCTGCTCGCCTACCGCTTCGCCGAGTCCACCCTCGACACCGTCATCACCTGGCGCCTCGCCCCCGAGGGCAAGGGCACCCGGTTGTTCCTGGAGCACGCCGGCTTCGACCTCGACTCCCCGCTCGGCAGGCAGGCGTTCCACGGCATGGGCGAGGGCTGGCCGCACCTGCTGAAGCACCTCGAGACCCGCCTCACCGACGAGAGCTGACGCGCCGTCCGCCGCGACGCGGTAGGTCGCTGGCACGCCCCCGTCCGCCGGGACTCGCTAAGTAAGTCGCCGGGACGCGCCGTCGGTCGGCACGCGGCAAGCCGTCGGCACGCGCCGTCCGCCGGGACTGCCTCAGTCGTCTAGGTCCTCGTCCTCGTCGTCCAGACGCGCGAGCCAGGTGGCCAGGCGCTCGACGGGGGTCTCGAACTCCGGGTTCAGGTCCACGAAGGTGCGCAACTGCTCGGCGAGCCATTCGAGCGTGACCTGCTCCTCGCCGCGCCGCTGCGCGAGTTCCTCGATGCCCCGGTCGGTGAAGTACATGCGCGGATGATATCCCGGCCGCCGCTGGTCCAGCTCGGGCACCCAGAGCAGTTCGGACACCTAGACCAGCTCGGGCACCTAGGGACTGTTCGTAGTTCAGATCTTTGATGCGGTTTGCTGGGCGAGTGGTCGTGGCTGGTAGAACTCGGGTGTGGCGCGTTTCGATGTGACCGATGCCGAGTGGGCGTTGATCGAGCCGTTCCTG
>NZ_JAGSOH010000185.1 GCF_018139625.1 Actinospica acidithermotolerans
ACGTGGAGGTAACGGAGTTACGCGGGTGGCGGCGCGGCGGCGGGGTCAGATGTTGACGGGGCGCTTGTCTTCGATGTGGGTGATGTTGAGTTCGGTGCCGTCCATGTGGCGCTTGGAGCGGCCGCATAGGCCTACCTCCAGGTCGCCGGCGCCCTTGGTCACGTCCGTGGGTGCCACGTAGGTGAGTACGTCGGGGTGGTGGCAGGTGACGCACCAGCCGGGGGCCTCGTCCAGGTGTATGACGTTGAAGTCGGCGGAGGGGGAGCCGATTTGGACGGGGCCGTGCTCGGCGAGCAGGCGGATTGCCTGCTCGCCGAGGTCTCCCCCGGGTGGTGGCTCTGGCAGGACCACGCATGTGTCGTGGGCGAACAGCACCCAGGACTTGTGGTCGCCGATCAGGATCTCCCGCCAGGTCGTGACGAGTTCGTTTTCGGAGTCGATGTCGATGTCGATGTCGATGTCGAGGGCGGCGTTGCCGTGGGCCATGGCGGCGTTGGCGTCGACGGCGATGGCATTGTTGGTGTCGATGTTGTTCATGAGGGAGATCATGACGGACTGGTCTGACAGTTTTTCAGGACGACGTTTCGGGATCTGCTTTCGGACGGCCGTCTCGGGCGCGGTGTCGTAACCGCGCCCGGGACGGGGTAACCTGCAGCCGCCGTCGATAACGGCGAGCCATTAACCGTCAACGGCGGCTAGCTAGTGCGCGTTAGCAGCCGTTGAGGGCTGCCCAGTTCGTCACCGTGTCGGACGCGGTGTACGTGCTGTCCGCGCCGTTGAAGTAGAAGCTGCGGTTGCTCACGTAGCTGCAGGAGCTTCCCTCCTCGACGTTGGTCCAGGTGCCGTTGAGGTCGAACTTGTAGGCGAGGGTGTCGCCCGAGAACGACGGGACGATGATCTGCCACTCGTTCGTGGCGATCTTGGTCATCGGGTACAGGCCCGCGGACCAGTCGTTCGAGGAGGACATTCCGATGCCCAGGGCGGAGAAGTCGCCGGAGATGTAGACCTCGTCGCCGCTCGGGGTGGAGGACGGGACGGTCACGTCGATGACGGCCTGGGCGTTGCCGCAGGTGTTGGGGCCTGCCCAGTTGTCGACCGTGTCGGTCTCCGTGCCGCTGGACACGGTGACGGAGCGGTTGGCGACGTAGCCGCAACTGCCGGTCTCCTCGACGTTGCTCCACGAACCCCCGAGGTCGTACTTGTAGTCGAGGGTCGTGCTGCTGGCCGAGGTCACGGTGGCCGTGTAGTGGGTGTCGTCCACCTTGGTCATCGCGATGCCCGAGGCCGACCAGTCGGAGGCGCTGCCGCCTAGGACCGAGAAGTCGCCGTCGAGGTAGACGGTGTCTCCGGAGGCGGCGGTGTTGACCGGGACTGTGACGTTGAACGTCTCGGTGTAGGCGGTTTTCGTTGTGGCGGACACCGCGCTCGATGCGGCGCTGACGTCGCCGTTCGAGTCGTAGGCCTCGACCGTGTACGAGTACGTGGTTCCGGGTGTGAGGCCCGTGTCCGTATACGACGTGGAGGTGGTCGTGCCGACGATGCTGCCGCCGCGCAGGACGTAGTAGCTGGCGACTGCGTACGAGCCGCTTGTGGTTGCCGCGGTCCAGGTCAGCGGGACGGTGGTGGTGGTGACGGTGCCGACCGTGAGGCCGGTTGGCGCGTTGGGGGCGGTGCCCGCTGCGTTTGTGGTCGCGGTGACCGATGAGCTTGCGGAGGAGGTGCCGGCGGAGTTCACCGCTTCGACCGTGTACGTGTAGGACGTCCCGGCGGTCAGGCCGGTGTCGGTGTAGCCGGTGGAGGTGGTGGTGCCGACGACGGTGCCGCCGCGCAGGACCTTGTAGCTGGTCGCGCCGCTCGACGCGGTCCACGAGAGCGAGGCGGTGGTGGACGTGGTCGCGGTGACCTTCAGGCCGGTCGGCGCGCTCGGGGCGGTGACACTGCACGTGCTGAAGGTCTGGCAGACGATCTTCGGCGTGTCGCTCACGCCGTTGGAGATGTCGTCGGCCAGCCGCACGTACTGCGCCATCGACCACATCAGCGGGGTCGCCGAGTTGTCCGCCTGGCCGAGGGTCCAGCCGGTTCCGGACGCGGTGGCGGCGGTCGAGCTGCCCCACACCTGCTCGGAGATCTGGCCGTCGCCGGTGGCGGAGGCCTGCATGATCTCCAGCTGCGTCTCGGCGCCGCTGGTGTTGCCGTCGGCGATGTCGTACTCGCCGCGCTCGCCGTTGAACACCGGCCACAGATTGCCGACGCCCGCGCCGGTGTAGTCGGCGCCGGTCGAGGTCTCGCCGTAGCCGTCGTGGTTGTACCGGTGGTACATGGTGCCCTCCGGCGTGGTCGTGGCGATCGTGTCGTCCACGGCCGTGAGCGAGTTCGCGATGTCGGTCGCCGAGGCGGACTTGATGCCCAGGCGCACGAGCTCGAGGAACCCGGCGTCCACGACGGCACGCTGGTCGTACGAGCCGCCGCCGTTCGAGATGGAGATGGTGTCGGAGGCGTTCGGCGTGCCGTTCGGCGCGATCCGGACGAAGTAGTCACCGCTCGCGATCGAGCCGCTGGTGGTGTACGTCCAGCCGTCCACGTCGCTCGCCCACGTCTCGGCCGTGCTCAGGTAGGTCGAGGCGTCGGAGGTGTCGCCCTGCGTCGTGGCCAGCGAGTACGCGCACACCAGTCCGGCGATCTCGGCCGCGATCGTCGAGGGCGAATATCCCCCGTTCTCCTCCCAGCGGTCCTGGCCGGTGTACGGGCCGTTGGCGACGAGGTAGTTCGCCTCGGTCTTGAGCGTGGACCAGTCGCCGGAGCTGGTGTCGCCGAGTTGGTAGGCGAGGATGATCGGGTCGGCGGCCTCGTCCATCTGCTGGCCGCCCCACTCCTGGTTTCCGTTGAGCCAGGTGTTCTGCTTCACCTCGCCGCTGGACTCGACCTCGTATTTCAGGATGTAGGCGAGCGCGGCCGCCGCGTCGGTGGAGTCGCCCGCCGAGAGCAGCGCGGACGCCATTTGGTACTCGTCGCGCGTCCACACCAGGTGGTAGCCGTGGTTTCCGGTGCTCGCGGCGCTGTCGGAGGCACCCCAGGGATCGGTGGGCGAGGCCACGAATCCGCCGGTGTACGTCTTGTCCTCGTCCGCCTTCAGCTCCATCAGTGAGATGTAGTACTGGTTGAGCAGCGTGGAGCTGCTGCTGACGGAGGCCGGGGGCGAGTTCAGCCCGGCGAGCCAGGTGTGCCAGCCGGATTCGAAGCCGGACTCCAGCGAGCTGAACCCGGCGGTCAGCGCGGTGGACGCGTCGCTGATCGCCGAGGCCTCGGTGGTGTCGAAGGCCAGCGCGAGGGTGAAGGTGGTCGAGCCGGAGGTGCTGACCGGGATCTCGGCGGTCTGGTCGAGGTGGCCGCTGCTGGAGACCCCGGAGTACGTGGTCGACAGGCCGTAGCCGCTGGCCAGCTGCGTGACGCCGGAGCTGCTTGTGCCGACGTAGCCGGTGCTGGACTCGGTGAATCCGGTGCTCGCGGACAGCGCGCTGGCCACGGATCCGTTGACCGCCTCGAGGTCGCCGGTGGTCGAGTCGGTGCCGCCGGTGTTGCCGTCGCCCTGGTTGTCCAGGTACGGCTGGTAGTCGGCGTACAGGTAGAGCGGGGTCGAGGTCTCGTTGGTGAACGTCGTCTGGATCAGCACGACGTTCGAGTTCGGGTCGGCGATGTAGGTCTTGACGATCTTGAAGTCGCCGTTGGCCGCCGTGTTCGTCTGCTGCCAGGTCAGCGAGGTCGAGTCGGCCAGGGTGACCGCGTGCGTGGTGTTCGAGACCTCGCTGTCGCTGAACGAGGAGCCGTCGGTCACGTAGTACTGCAGGCCGTAGGTGTCGGGCTCGTCGTCCTCGGGGTAGAAGACGTTCTCCAGTTCGCCGTTCCCGATCGTGTACGCGACCTTGGACGAGGAGCTCGTCGAGTCGGCGAAGCCCTGGACTGCGCCGCTCTCGTTCCAGTAGGGGGTGGTTCCGGGACCGCCCGAGGCCGTGGCGGCGAGGGCCGGGGCGGCGGATCCGGCCACGAGGGCGGTCGCGGTGAGCGCGAGCACCGACGCGGCGGAGATCAGGGGTCTCAGTGCGCGGAGCCGTGGGTGCGCCGCATGCATCAGCGTTCTCCTTTGAACGACGACACGGATTGGTTGTCTGATCGAACAAAACGGTGAGCGCTGCGTAACGTAACAGAAGCATGGCGGGTCCGCCAGGGGGCGATCCCGTCAAGCTCCGCACAGAATTGTTTTGGCAGAATGCAAACCCGCCGCGCGGTCCCGGGAACGGGTGCGCGGCGGGCCGCCTGGCGGGGAGTGCGGGCTAGGCGCGCGGGATGAGGACGGCGAGGAACCTGGTGCGCACGCCGAGGTAGATCAGGCCGATGACCGCGGCGTCGAACAGCGTGTTGAACAGGAAGTTCTTCGGCCCGAAGGCGAAGGGCACCAGGAAGACGAAGAAGCTCTGCGCCACGTACACGTACAGCGAGTTGCGGCCGAACGGGATCAGGATCCTGCCGAGGGTCCTGCTGATCGGCTCCTCGTAGCGGCGGATCGCCAGGTACGTGCCGGCCACGCTGATCGGCGCGACGAGCGGGCGCAGCAGGCCCAGCCGGTTGTTCTCGAACAGGTGGTAGTACATGCCGGCACTGGAGACCAGGTGGGGGCGGTAGAGCAGCACGAGTCCGGCGGCGTAGATCAGCAGGGTCGCGGCGACCAGGCCCACCTTGATCACCCGCTGCCGGTTCCGGGACTGCCGAGCCCTCAAGGTCCGCAGATCATTGAAATGATAGCCAGCGGCGGTTCCGATGAAGAAGTAGACGCCCCATTGCAGGAATGGGCTGATGTAGGACGTGTCGTAGTGCGAGGGGAGCCAGAAGCCAACGTATGAAAGCACGAGGATAAGCGGCCATAGACGCTTGGATAGCAGCCACACCGCGAGCGGGGCGAGCAGGAACATCGGGACGTAGTAGGTCAGGAAGTCAGCCCAGCCGTACGTGTAGTGGAAGGTCAGCGTGTTGTAGATCAGCCGCGGCCAGGACGAGGAGACGTCCAGGCCCACCTTCACCTCGGGATGGCCGTGCTCGACCGCGGTGCGGCCGATGAAGGTGAACAGCAGCGTCAGCGGGACGGCCACGATGTAGAGCTGCAGTCCGCGCTTCCAGGAGTTCAGCGTCATCCGGCGTGCTCCATAGCGCACCAGGTCGCGGCGGCGCAGCAGGCCGACCAGCAGTCCGGAGATCATGAAGAAGCCCTCGGCCTCGGAGACCAGCAGCGCGCCCCGGCCGTCGACGAGGCCGAGCAGCGACGGGACGTAGTCGAGGTGGATGGCGGCCAGGACGCCTACGTAGTACCCCCGCATGAGGTCGAGGGCGACGAGGCGGCGTTGGGGCGGGTGGGTCATGCGTACAGTTCGCCAAGCTCATCTTCAGCCTGGCTGAAAACACCCGGCTCCGGCGGCAAGCTTTCAGGAAGCTTGGAGGCCGCCTTCAGGAATCCTCGCTCCCGGCGATCATGCGGGCACCGACCGTTCGGCCGCCGAGCGGCAGACCCGCATCAGGGTGCTGCCGCTCGGACGCCGGGCGGCTACTCGTAGGTGACCGGCTTGCGCTGCAGCCAGGCGAGGAAGCCGCGGCGCGGCGGACGCGCGGTGATCGATCCGGAGCGCACGCTGCCGGAGACGGTCACCCGCAGCACCGTCGGCACCGACTCGGCACCCGGCGGCTGGCGCACCTTCGCCGAGCCGCTGGAGACGCTCACCTCGTCCACGATCACCTCGATGCCCGGCTTGGTGACGATCGTCAGGCTGCCGCTGCGCACGGTGGCGTCGATCCGCAGCGTGGGCCCGCTGATCACGGCCTTGGTCAGGTCCAGCTTGACGCTGCCGCTGCCCGCCTTGACCTCCATCGCGCGCGGCACCACCCAGCGCCCCTCGCGCGCCGCGCTGCCGCTGCTCACCTCGATCTTGACGAGCTCCTGCGCCTCGGCGGGCAGCGCAAGGCCGGACGCGGCCACCGCGGGCAGATCGGTGACCAGGACGGCGAGCTCGCTCCCGGTCTTCGCGTTCAGCGCCTTCTCCAGGCGCTCGTCGAGTTCATCCATGGTCAGCCGGCCATCCCCCGCGGCGACCCGTAGCTGCTCGGCGATCCGGTCGCGATCCGCGTGCGACGCCCGGAGCTCCGGCAACTGCGACTTGTCGTCTGTCATGGGGAGTAGGTTATGCGCTCGACGCCCGCGGGCTCCAGAGGCTTCGGGCCGGGGCACCGGACGGGAGGACTTGGGCAGGAGGACCGGGGCAGGAGGACCGGCCGGGAGGGCGCTTAAACGAATCTGAAGAATCCTCGAACCGGTCGGCGGCGCACTGCGTCGGTACCGGGTGTGAGCGATGAAGATCTCCAGCGGACCGTGCAGATCGAACACACCGGAAATCCCGCGGCGGACGGCGCGGCGGGCGTGCGCCGTCCCCCGCGCCGGAGGGTGGTGGCCGCGATCGGCGGGGTCACGCTGGTCGCCGGCGTGAGCATGACGGCCGGGATCCTCTCCTCGGGCGGGAAGCCGAGCCCGGGGACGACGACGGCGGGCGCGCTACGCACCGTGCGCGGCACCCCCCGCGCCACCGCCAAGCCGTCGCCCGCCTGGACTCCGCCGAAGCACCCGGCGACCGCCGTCGCGACCAAGCCGCAGTACTACGTGGACGACCAGGGTCCGCGGGCGATAGCGCTGACGATGGACGACGGCCCGCACCCGGTCTACACGCCGCAGGTGCTCGAGATATTCCGCGAGTACGACATCAAGGCGACGTTCAACATGATCGGCGGCCAGGTCGCCTCGAACCTCTCGATCGTGCGCGAGGTCTCGGCGGCGGGCCACACGATCACCAACCACACTTGGAACCACGCCGACCTGCTGCACCTGACGACCAGGCAGGTGCTCTCGCAGATCGACCGCTGCAACGACGCGCTGGCCGCGGCCGAGCAGAGCCCGTCGATCTTCCGCGCGCCCTACGGCAACTGGTCCAAGGCGGTCTTCGAGGCCTGCGCCGAGCGCGGCCTCAAGCCCGTCGACTGGTCCGTCGACCCGCGCGACTGGGACACCGCTCAGGTGGACACGCAGGAGATCGTGCACACGGTGCTGCGCACCACGCGCGCGCACGACATCATCCTGGAGCACGACGGCGGCGGCGTGCGCCGGAACACCGTGGCCGCACTCCGCATCTTCATACCGAAGCTGCTGGCCGAGGGCTATAAGTTCGTCGCGATGTAGGCGGTGGCGAAGGCGGCGGCGAGGGCCTCGGGAAGCCCTGGCGTACGCGGCGGTAGGGGTCGCGTTGGATGCTGCATACGCTGGCGCCTGAGCCACCCGGTGGACGGCGCATGCATGATGGCAGTATGACGGAGAGTCAGTCCCCGCCGCCCTATCCCGCCGAGATCTTCGACGTCCTCGAAAGCCTTCTCGAGGAGCCTACGCACGTCCTGGATGCCACAGCCGGGGAGGGCGCTCTGGCGCGAGCGTTGATCGCGCGAGGCCGCGTCGCCCGGCTCGACGCCGTCGAGCCTTCCCCCGAGTCGATCGCCACCGCGCGCGAACTGCCCGGCGGCTGCCACCCCGACCTGCACTGGATCGCCGGCGCCGTGGACACGGTGCCGCTCAATCCGCCGTACAGCCTGATCACCGCCGATTCCCGGCTCTACCAGCTGCCCTGGGAGCCGACGATGGCACGGCTCGCCGCGGTGCTGGGGCCGCACGGCGTGATGGCCATCGTCGAGCAGGGCAACCACCGTCCGCCGCTCGCGCTAGCCGACGAGCTCATCGCGCGCGGCCTGTTCCGCAAGTCCGGCGAGCACCGCGCTCTGCCCACGCCGTACGACGCCGATGACTCCCAGCCGATCGACGTGGTGGCGACGGTGGTGTGGGGACGGCCCCTCACGGGGGACTGAGCCACTGGCCCGTCACCTTTCCAGGACGGTCACCCGGGCAGGCCGGTGACCCGTAGCGTCAGGTTGAGGCGGCCCTCGGCGAGGCCGACATCGGCGTTCGGGCCGCTGCCGGGATAGAGCTTGGGCACGCCGTGGTAGGCGAAGCGGCAGGGTCCACCGAAGACGAACGCGTCGCCGGAGGCGAGTTCGACGTCTGTCCACGGTCGGTTGCGGGTCTCGGTGTTGCCGAAGCGGAACACGCAGCGGTCGCCGATGCTGAGTGAGACGACAGGGTCTGGGGAGCGCTCTTCCTTGTCCTGGTGCATGCCGAGCTTGGCGGCGTGGTCGTAGTAGTTCACGAGCGCGACGTCGGGCCGGTAGCCGACGGCGGCATCCGGGTCCTGATAGGCGTCGGCGAGCACCCGCCGGCCGAGGTCGGCGAGCCAGTCGGGCAGCTCGGGGACGCGGGCGCCGTTGTGGTCGTCGGCGGTGCGCGAGTAGTGGTAGGGACGCCAGTACCAGCCGAGGTGGACGGACTGCACGGACATCACGCCGCCGGTGGGCAGGCGGGTGCGGCGCATCGGCACAGGGCCGCGCGCCCACTCGCGGCAGGCGCGCACGAGGTGCCGCTGCTGCTCGACGTCGAGCCAGCCGGGCAGGTGGACCGCGCCCGGGGCGATCTCCACGCGCCGAGGGCGCGGCGGCTCCTCGGGAAACGGGATCATGCAGTTCAGCGTACGCCGTCGGACCCGGCGCGTAGCCTGGGTGGCGTGACCGAGACGGCGGGGCTGGCGATACGGGTGAACGACGAGCGCGGCCGGCAGTTCGAGCGGCCGACCGCGGCGAAGTTCCGGGAGCTGGCCGCGGCGATCGGGCACCGATGGGACACCTGGCTCGTGGTCGACCGGCTGCCGGAGCAGGAGCACGACTACTTCCAGGTGCTGCGCGAGGCCCGGCGCACGTTCCGGGTGGAGGTGCGCGCTGGCGGCCCCGAGCAGCACGTGGCGACGCTGATGGAGTCGGCGGAGGAGGTCGCGCGCTGCCTGGAGCTGTGGGCGCGCGGCGAGCGGTGGCAGGCCGGCCGCGCGTGGGTGCCGTTCGAGGAGCTGGACAGCGGCGTCGAGCCGGACCCGGTGGTCGCCGCGAGGGCCGCCGAGAACGCCCGCCTGCTGGTCACGTACGGAACCTACGACGTCTACCAGGTCGCGGACATGCTCATCCACCGGCAGGACGAGGATGAGGAGACGCGCGGGCTCGAACCGATGGTGTTCGTGCAGACCAAGCGGATCGCGGAGGCGGCCTGGCAGAGGCGGCTCGCGGAGCAGGCGTCGTGGCCGGAGCGCACGGACGTGGACGCGCTGGAGGCGGCGCTCGCGCTGCTCGCGGGCGGCGGCATCTGCGCGCGCGGCGTCCTCGACCGGGGCCACGCGGACGAGCCGCGCGGATACGTGTACTTCGACCTCGAGGAGATGGAGCTGGCCGTCGAGCAGGGGGTGCTCTGGCTCTACTTCGGCGCGGTCAAGCCGCACGAGGACGCCGACGTGGCCGCGGAGATCGTCGGACACCTGCGCGCCGAGGGGCTGACGGTCGAGTGGGACGGCGACCCGAAGAAGGCGATCAAGGTCGCGCCGATCAGGTGGCTCAAGCGGATCAGCTGATCCCGCAGGACCGCCACGGACTGTGCGAGGCTTGGCGGCGTGACTGCTGAGTACCTGGTGTTCGCCGCGCTCGCCTGGGTCTCGCTGGCGATCTGGCTCGTGCTGCTGGCCGGGCGCGGCGGGTTCTGGCGGATGAACCTGCGGCTGCCCGAGCCCGAGCCGGATTCGGCGCGCACGTCGTGGCCGGGGGTGACGGCGATCGTTCCGGCGCGGGACGAGGCGGGGATCCTGCCTGCGGCGCTGCCGTCCGTGCTCGCGCAGGACTATCCGGGGCCGTTCACCGTCATCGTGGTCGACGACGCGAGCACGGACGGGACCGGGGAGGTCGCGGCCGATATCGCTGCCGCGCTCGAGGACGGCGCGGAGCTGCGGGTGCTGCGCGGGGCCGGGCCGCCGCCGGGG
>NZ_JAGSOH010000186.1 GCF_018139625.1 Actinospica acidithermotolerans
CCCTGAGGGGTTTTCAGCTCTCCCCCTCCGCGCGCCCGTTCTGCGCCCCCAACGCTGCATCGAGCCGCGCGCGTGCCCCGTCCAGCTTGGCCTGGCAGTGCGCCGCCAACGCCTCCCCGCGCTCCCACAGCGCGAGCGAATCCTCCAAGGCCAGGCCGCCTGCCTCGAGTTTCTGCACCGTGCCGATCAGCTCGTCGCGCGCCTGCTCGTAGCCGAGCGAGGAGATCTCTTCCGTAGTCATGGCCTCCACGATAGATTCCCCTACGGACAGAAATCGGGGAGGCACGTATGGGAGTCGTGGTACGGCGCGCGTCCGTCGAGGACGCGTGGGAGCTCACGCGTCTGCGCCGGGTGATGCTCAAGAACTTCCAGGAGATCTACGACGATCAGTGGGAGTACGCCTGCAAGGACACGTTCGAGCAGGCGCTCGCCGATCCGGACGGCATGATCCAGGCCTTCGTGGTGGACGCCGGGGACTTCCCGGGCAAGCTCGCCGCCTGCTCGATCGGGCTGATCCACCAGCGGCTGCCGAGCCCGGACAACCACTCCGGGCTGATCGGCTACATCCAGAGCGTCTCGACGGACCCGGACTACCGGCGGCGCGGCTACGCGCGGGCCGTGGTCGAGGCGACGCTCGAGTGGCTGGACAGCTGCGGGGTGCCGAAGACGGAGCTCGCCGCGTCCTCGATGGGCGACTCCCTCTACCGCGAGCTCGGCTTCTCCGACCCGCGGTTCGGCACCCACCTCAGCCGCTGGCTGCCTGCTCAGGTGTAGCCGAGGCGACGGACACCGACAGCCGGCCCGCGGCCAGCCGCACGCCGAGCTGCTGGCCGGCAGCCACCTCGGCCGCGTCGCGGACCACCGCGCCGTCCTGCGCCTGCACGATCGCGTAGCCCCGCTCCAGCGTCTTGAGCGGGGAGAGCGCGCGCACCCGGGCGAGCGTGTGCCCGAGCACCTCGGAGTCCCGGGAGATCCGCTGCTCCAGCGCACGCCGCATCCGGCCGCTCGCCTCCCTCAGCTCCAGCTCGCGGCGGTCGATCATGTCATACGGCGCGGCGAGCGACGGCCGGGAGCGGTAGTTCGCCAGCGCGCGCTCCTCGCGCTCCAGCATCCGCTCGACGGCCCCGCGCATCCGCTCGCGCGCGGTGCGCACCCGCTCCTGCTCCTCGCGCACGTCCGGCACGATCCGCTTGGCCGCGTCCGTCGGCGTGGAGGCGCGCACGTCGGCGACCAGGTCCAGCAGCGGCGAGTCCGGCTCGTGCCCGATCGCCGAGACCACCGGGGTGCCGCACGCCGCGACGGCCAGCAGCAGCTGCTCGTCCGAGAACGGCAGCAGGTCCTCGACCGAGCCGCCGCCGCGCGCGATCACGATCACGTCCACCTCGGGATGCGCGTCCAGCTCCTTGAGCGCGCCGACCACCTGCGGCACGGCCGTCGCCCCCTGCACGGCCACCTCGCGCACCTCGAAGCGCACCCCGGGCCAGCGCCGCCTGGTGTTCTCCAGCACGTCCTTCTCCGCCGCCGACGCCCGCCCGGTGATCAGGCCGATCAGCTGCGGCAGGAAGGGCAGCGGCTGCTTGCGCGCGGGCGCGAACAGCCCCTGCGCGCCGAGCTTCGCCTTCAGCTGCTCGATCCGCGCCAGCAGCTCGCCGACGCCGACCTGCCGCAGCTCCTGCAGCTGCAGCGAGAACTGCCCGCGCCCCCGGTAGAAGACCGGCTTCGCCCGGATCACCACGCGCTGGCCCTCGCTCGGCGCCGGCAGGATCTGCTCGTAGACCGAGCGCATGCAGGTCACCGACATCGACACGTCCTGCGCCGGGTCGCGCAGTGTCAGGAACACCACTCCCGCGCCCGGACGGCGGCTGATCTGGGTGATCTGCCCCTCGACGTGCACCACGCCGAGCCGGTCGATCCACTGTGCGACCAGCGTCGCGACCGTCGAGACCGGCACCGGTGCTTCGAAGGAGCTCTCCAAGGCCATGCGCCCACAGTAGCGATGCGCGCCGACACCGCGGCGCGCGCAGGGCCGGGGTCGCGAGGCGCGTACGGCCGGGGAGCGGATGTGCAACTGTCGTGAAGATCGCCGGGCCGGACTAGGGGCAGCGCCGAGGCCGGAATACCATGGAGGCATGGTCGATGCTCCGGTTTCCACCGACTCCGCCCCCCGTAAGCGAGTTCTGCTCGCCGCGCCGCGCGGCTACTGCGCGGGCGTGGACCGCGCGGTGCAGACCGTCGAGAGCGCGCTCGAGCGCTTCGGCGCCCCCGTCTACGTGCGCAAGGAGATCGTGCACAACAAGCACGTCGTCCAGACGCTCGAGGAACGCGGCGCGGTCTTCGTCGAGGAGAACGAGGAGGTTCCCGAGGGAGCCCTGGTCATCTTCTCCGCGCACGGCGTCGCCCCCGAGGTGCACACCAGCGCCGCCCGCCGCAACCTGCGCACCATCGACGCGACCTGCCCGCTGGTCACGAAGGTGCACAAGGAGGCCGTGCGCTTCGCCGACGAGGGCTACGACATCCTGCTGATCGGCCACGAGGGCCACGAGGAGGTCATCGGCACCACCGGCGAGGCCCCCGAGCACATCAAGCTCGTCGACGGCCCCGACTCGGTCGACGGCGTCGAGGTGCGCGACCCGGCTAAGGTGGCCTGGCTTTCGCAGACCACGCTGTCGGTGGACGAGACCCAGCAGACCGTGGCCAAGCTCAAGACGAAGTTCCCGATGCTGCTCGACCCGCCGTCGGACGACATCTGCTACGCCACCCAGAACCGGCAGACCGCGGTCAAGCAGATCGCCGGCGACTGCGACCTGCTGCTGGTGGTCGGCTCCAAGAACTCCTCGAACTCGGTGCGCCTGGTCGAGGTGGCCCTCGAGGTCGGCGTGCCCGCGTCCTACCTGGTCGATTTCGCCGACGAGGTGGACCCGGCCTGGTTCGAGGGCGTCACCACGGTCGGCCTGACCTCGGGCGCCTCGGTGCCGGAGAACCTGGTGCAGGACGTCCTCGAACTGCTCGCCGCGCACGGCTACGGCGAGGTCGAGGAAGTGCGCTCGGCGCAGGAGAAGCTCCTGTTCGCGCTCCCGCACGAGCTCAAGCGGCTGTAGGCGAAGATCCGGCCGGTCAGCGGCGGGGGCGACGCACCCGCCGCACGGCCAGCACGGCCGCGGACAGCGCCGCGCCGAAGAAGAGCGCCTTCGCCTTGGCGGCCAGCAGCTCGAACGTGGTCGCGGCCAGGCCGAGCAGCCCGGATCCGAACGACTCCGGCATCAGCTTGGCCAGCAGGATCATCGAGACCGCGAAAGTGAGCGGGGGAGCGACCAGCGCGGCGTACCAGTCCGCACCGCGCACCCGGTACGCGGTGTACCCGCAGGCCGCGATGTAGAGGGCGGTGACCGCCCAGTCGGCGGTGCCCACCAGCAGCAGGTCAAGCAGCGCGCCGCACACGCACGCGGCCAGCAGCACCAGAGACACACCGAGCCCCGTCAGCGGGCCGACACCCGTGCCCGCGGCGCCGGGATAGGGCCCGGGCTGCTGCGCGTGCGCGGCGGGCCGTGGAGCGGGGCGCGGCGCCGGGGAGGCCGGCGGCTCCTGCCGACGCAGCCGCGACTGCGCAGACTGCGAGACGCGGTTCTGGCTCATAGGACCACGTTACGAGCTGACAGGCCGTCGGAAGCTTCGCGACGCACAGGCGGCCGGCCCGCTCACTCTTGTGGCTGACTGATCGACCGGGCCGCCGTGTCCAGGCTCCGCGCGCTCGGCGGCTCCCCGTCGTCGAGGCCGAGCTCGCGCAGCCGCCGGGCCGTCACCAGCAGCCGCGCGTCGAGCGAGCCGACCGCGCGGTTGTACGCCGCCACCGAGGCCCCCAGCGAGCGCCCGACGCCGTCCAGCGTCTCGGTGAAGACCCCGATCCGCTCGTACAGCTCGCGGCCCAGCTCGACGATCGTGCGCGCCTCGTTGGCGAGCGTGTCCTGCGTCCACGCGTACGCGACCGTACGCAGCAGCGTGATCAGCGTTATCGGGCTGGCGAGCACGACCTTGCGCTCCGCCGCGTACTCGACGAGCTCCGGATCCGCGCTCAGCGCGTGCGAGAGGAAGGCCTCGCCGGGCACGAAGAGCACGACGAACTCGGCGGTCGGCGCCCCGGCCGCCGCCATCCGCTTCCAGTAGCCCCGCGAGGCAAGCTGGTCCACGTGCGCGCGCAGCTGCTTGGCGTGCGCCCGCAGCCGCTCCTCGCGCCGCAGCTCGTCCGGCGCCTCGGCGGCCTCCAGGAACGCGCCGAGCGGCACCTTCGCGTCCACGACGACGTGCTTGTCCCCGGCCAGGTGCACGACGAGGTCCGGACGTGCCACGCCGGCTCCCTCGCCGGTGTCGGCCCCCTCCTGCGCCGGGATGACCAGCTGCTCGGTGAAGTCGCAGCGGTCCACCAGACCGGCGAGCTCGACCGCGCGGCGCAGGTGCAGCTCGCCCCAGCGCCCGCGCACCTGCGGCGTGCGCAGCGCCGTGACCAGCGCCGCCGTCTGCCCGCGCAGTTCCTCCCCGGTCGTGCGCACGTCCTCGATCTGCCGGGACAGCGCCGCCTGCGCCGCCGCCCGGCCCTGCTCGATCTCGCGCAGCCGGTCGTCCAGGTGCCGCAGCGACTCGTGGATCGGCGCGCTCGCCCGGGACAGCTGCCGGTCCGCCGTCTCCAGCAGCGCGCGGGAGGCCCCGTCGATCGCCGCGGACGTCGCCGGGTCGGTCCGCGCCGCCCGCCGCGAGCGTTCCCACAGGACGCCGAGGGCGGTGCCGAGGACCAGACCGAGCAGGAGAAGTGCCAGCGCGCCGAGAGTCACCTCGTCATTGAACTAGACTTCACCCTCATGGGTCTGCAAATCGGCATCGTCGGCCTGCCCAACGTGGGCAAGTCGACTCTTTTCAACGCGCTGACGAAGAACGACGTGCTGGCGGCGAACTATCCCTTCGCCACCATCGAGCCGAACGTCGGGGTGGTCGGCGTGCCGGACCCGCGGCTCGGCACGCTCGCGGAGATCTTCCACTCCGAGCGCGTGCTCCCGGCGACGGTCGACTTCCTGGACATCGCCGGCATCGTCAAGGGCGCCTCCGAGGGCCAGGGCCTCGGCAACAAGTTCCTCGCCAACATCCGCGAGGCGGACGCGATCTGCCAGGTGATCCGGGTCTTCACCGATCCGGACGTGGTCTTCGCCGACGACAAGGACGCCCCGGACCCCAAGTCGGACATCGAGACGATCAACACCGAGCTGATCCTCGCCGACCTGCAGACGATCGAGAAGGTCCTGCCGCGCCTGCAGAAGGAGTCGCGGATGAAGAAGGACCTGCAGGAGAAGGTCGCCGCGGTCGAGCAGGCGCAGAAGCTGCTGGAGACCGGCACGACCGTCTTCGCCGCCGGCCTCGACCCGGCTCCGCTGCACGACCTGCACCTGCTGACGGCGAAGCCGTTCATCTACGTCTTCAACCTCGACTCCGACGAGCTCGCGAACGAGCCGCTCAAGCAGGACCTGCGGTCGCTGATCGCGCCCGCCGAGGCGATCTTCCTGGACGCCAAGATCGAGTCCGAGCTGATCGAGCTGCCCGAGGACGAGGCGCTCGAGCTGCTGCAGTCCATCGGCCAGGAGGAGTCGGGACTGAGCCAGCTGGCCCGCGTCGGCTTCGACACCCTCGGCCTGCAGACCTACCTGACGGCGGGTCCGAAGGAGGCGCGCGCCTGGACCATCAGGAAGGGCGCCACCGCTCCCGAGGCCGCCGGGGTGATCCACACCGACTTCCAGCGCGGCTTCATCAAGGCCGAGATCGTCTCCTTCGACGATCTGGTCGCCTGCGGATCCGTCGCCGAGGCGCGCTCGAAGGGCAAGGCGCGCATCGAGGGCAAGGACTACGTCATGGCCGACGGCGACGTCGTCGAGTTCCGCTTCAACGTCTGAGTACTCTCATCCGTCATATGTGGACGGATTCCGCGGACGGATCGCAGTGGTCTGAACGGGTGGCGGCGGCGCGTCGCGTCGCCGTTAGTCCGATCGAATGATCGACGACGAATCTTCCGGTAAATGCCCGCTCAGGCGCGAAGATCGTTTCCGGCGGGTTTCGAATTCCCCTAAATCTCAATGGACTTTCCCAGCTTGTGATCGTGAGGCTCTTGTCTCGCGCTGGCCGGGAGAGTACTAACTCGTGGTAGCACTTTCCGATTGCCCGAGTGGTCGCGCTGCCGATCGCGTGGGCCGAAACCGGGGAAGGACCCACGAAAGTATGGCCTCAGAGATTTGGCACGCCCGCGCGCGTGCGCGGCGGCGGATCGGGGCGGCCTCGCTCGCCGTGGCCGCGCTGACCGGCTCGTTCGTGACGGCGGCCGTGGCCTCGGCGACCTCGACCTCGAGCGCGGGCTCCTCCATCGCGGGAACCGCGCCCAGCTGGGCCACCTCGTCCGCCGACCGGGGGGCGGTCGCGTCCGGGACCTCGGTCGACTCGACCGTCTACCTGCAGAGCAAGGACCAGTCGGGCATGGCGGCGTACGCGAAGGCGGTCGCCACCCCCGGAAACGCGCTCTACCACCACTATCTGAGCGCGAGTCAGTACCAGGCGCGCTTCGGCACCACGGCCTCGCAGGTCACCGCGGTCGAGGCGTGGCTGCGCTCGGCCGGGCTGCGCATCGTCTCCGCGAACAGCCACGAGGTCCGGGTCTCCGGCACCGCCGCGCAGACCGAGGCGGCCTACGGCACCTCGCTGCGGGAGTACTCGGTCAAGGGCAAGACGTACCGCGCCCCGTCCGCCGACGCCAAGGTGCCGTCCTCGGTCGCCGCGGACGTGCTGACCATCGGCGGCCTGACCGACATGCCGACCGAGATGAAGCCGAACGACCTCGTCAGCACGGCGAAGTCCGAGGAGCAGATCACCGGCGAGAAGCCGACGATGACCAAGAGCGCCGACGGCTCGTACTACGTCGGCCAGACCCCGTGCTCCACCTACTACGGCCAGGCCGTCGACACGAACGCGCCGAGCCTGAACGGGACCACCGACAACCCGTACGTCATCTGCGGGTACGTCCCGAGCCAGCTGCGCAGCGCGTACGGCGTGTTCGGCGGCGTGTCCGGGCGCGGGGTGACCGTCGCGATCGTCGACGCCTACGGCAGCTCCGACATCCTCTCGGACGCCGACACGTACGCGGTCAACCACGGCGACCCGGCCTTCAGGTCCGGCCAGTTCCTCGACACCGAGACCCCGGCCGACTGGACGAACCAGACCGCCTGCGGCGGCGCGGCCGGCTGGGCGCCCGAGGAGCACATCGACGTCGAGGCCGTGCACGCCATGGCCCCCGGCGCCACCGTGCACTACTACGGCGCCAACTCCTGCGAGGACGCGGACCTGCTGGCCTCGCTGCAGCAGATCGTGGACACGCACTCGGCCGACATCGTCTCCAACTCCTGGGGCGAGGTCGTCTACTCCAGCACCGGCAATCTGGCGACCAGCGTCCAGGCCTCGTACGACCAGGTGCTGATGCAGGCCGCGATCGAGGGCATCGAGATGAACTTCTCGTCCGGCGACTGCGGCGCGGAGATCCCGACCACCGGCTGCGGCGCCACCGACACCTCGACCGAGCCGCAGGCCGACTGGCCCTCCTCGTCCGACTGGGCGACCTCGGTCGGCGGCACCAGCGTCGCGATCGGCAAGCACGGCCAGGTCGAATGGAACACGGCCTGGGGCACGTCGATCTTCCTGAACGCCGGCACCAGCTGGAGCGACTACGGCTGGTACTTCGGCGGCGGCGGCGGAACCAGCGCGGTGGAGAGCCAGCCCTGGTACCAGCGCGGGGTCGTCTCGAACTCGCTGGCCACGACGCTTCCGACCGGCGCGACCACGACCTCGAAAATGCGCGTGACGCCGGACGTGTCGATGGACGCGGACCCGTACACCGGCTTCCTCGTCGGCCAGACGCAGACGCTGCCCGACGGCAGCACCGGCTACGGCGAGTCCGCGTGGGGCGGCACCAGCCTCGCCAGCCCGCTGTTCGCGGGTCTGCAGGCGGACGCGATGCAGCTGCAGGGCTACGAGCCGATCGGCTTCGCCAACCCGGCGATCTACGCCCGCGCCGGCAGCCCCGCGTACTACGACGTGACCGCGAACGGCAAGGGCACGAAGGCGTACAACGACATGCCGGACTCGACCGGCACCGGGACCGAGTACGCGGTCGACTTCGGCTCCACGCAGATCCTGCAGGCCACCCGCGGGTACGACGACGTGACCGGCGTCGGCACTCCGACAGTGTTCTACCTCTGGTCGCACCTGCGCTGGTAGCAGGGCGCGGATGACGTGGAAGAGGGCCGTCCCCGGCGGGGGCGGCCCTCTTCCGCATGCCGGCTCAGTACGTCGAGTTGCCCGCGTGCGTCACCGAGTAGACGACCAGCAGGATCCAGCCGACCACGCCGACCAGGCTGATCGCCAGGCCCCACTTGGAGGTGCCGGAGGGCTGGCCCTGGCTGGCGCGGGACAGGCCGATGCCGCTGAAGATGATGCCGAGGACCAGCAGGCAGGGGACGATGAGGCCGATGATGCCGAGGGTGAGCCCGGCGACGCCCATTCCGTTGCTCTGCCGGACCTGCGGCGCCATGCCCATCTGCGGGTAGCGGTAGCCGACGCCCTGCGGCGGCGTGCCGGGCGGCGGCCCGAAGGAGCCGCCCTGCTGCGGGTACGGCGGACGCTGCGGGGCGCCCGGCGGCACCGGCGTCTGCCGCGGCGGGGTCTGCGGGAAGGCCTGCGGCTGTTGGAACATCTGCTGCGGCGGCCCGAACGCCCGGTTCGGCCCGCTGTTCGGCGGCGCGAACACCGGGTTCTGCGGGTTGGACGGGTTCGACGGGGCCGGGGGCGGCCCGAACGTCGGGTTCTGCGGATTCGACGGATGCGAGGGCGGACCAGACTGGCCCTGCCCCTGCCCGGGGGGCTGGTTCTGCGGGAACGGCGGCGCGAAGCCGGGCCGGTCCTGCTGCGGCGGCGGGAGCGTGTTGTAGGCGGCCGACGCCGTGCTCAGCGCCTCGGTGGCCTGGGTCAGGATCTCCTGCGTCACGTTCCCGGGCAGCCAGCCGGGCATCGGCTTCTCGCCCGGCTCCTGCTCGAGCAGCGTCACCAGCTCGGCCGCCGACGGCCGCGCCGCGGGCTCCTTCGCCAGCGCGCGCGAGACCGGGACGGCGACCGCCTCCGGCAGCTCCGGCGAGATGCTCGGCCCGACCGCGATGGCCCGCGCGTACAGCTCCTGCGCGCCCCCGCGTCCGTACGGACCGGTCGCGGTCGCCGCGTAGTGCAGGATCGAGGCGAGCGAGAAGACGTCGGACGCGGGCCCGAACTCCCCGCTGATCAGCTGCTCCGGCGCCATGTACGGCGGCGAGCCCGCGACCATGCCGGTCTTCGTCAGGCCCTCCTCGCCGACCCCGCGCGCGATGCCGAAGTCGATCACCTTCGGCCCCTGCGCGGTCAGCAGCACGTTGCCCGGCTTGAGGTCCCGGTGCACCAGGCTGACGGCGTGGATCGCGGCCACCGCGCGGGAGACGCAGACCCCGAGCATGCGCACCGAGTCGGCGGGCATCGGACCGTACTTGCGCACCGCGTCCTCGACCGAGATGCCCGGCACGTAAGCGGTGGCCAGCCACGGCACCGCCGCCGCCGGATCGGCGAGCACGACCTCCGCGATGTACTCGTCGCGCACCCGCAGCGCCGCGTTGACCTCCTGGGTGAACCGCGTCCGGAACTCCGGATCGGCCGCCAGCTCCCCGTGGATCGTCTTGACCGCCGCGTGCCGCCCCGACCCCTCGTCCCGGCCCAGGTAAACCC
>NZ_JAGSOH010000187.1 GCF_018139625.1 Actinospica acidithermotolerans
TGTCGTCGGCAGCGTCAGATGTGTAGAAGGGACAGGCGGGGAGCAGGGCGTGCTCGGCGATCTCGGTCATCGTGTGGCCCTCGCCGTCGGCGAGCAGGTCGAGTACCCACCACTGTTCGAGCGAGCAGCCGGGGGCCTCGGCTTCCAGGGCGGCGGTGAACCGGCGCACGGCGGCGTGCTCGGCCCTGCTCAGCAGGTGCGCCAGGTCACGCTGCGGTTTTGTGCCGGTCATGGACCTGCCCTTTCTTGCGGAGTGCTGAGCGGACGGGACTGGACGTGCGGGCTGCTCGCCGGTCAGGATGGCCGGGTCTTCCGTCCCGTTCCGAGGTGGTCGTGTGTTCGCCGAGTCGCCGCAGCCGGTGCCTGGGCCGCGGCACGCGCTGGTGCGCGGCGCCGCGGCGGCGGGCGAGGAGCTGACGGTCGCTCTGGTCATCCCGCTCAGTGGGCCGGCGGGGGTGTTCGGGCCGTCGTGCGAATTGTCGGCGCGGTTGGCGGTCGGCGAGCTCAACGAGGCGGGCGGGGTGCTGGGGCGCCGGGTGAGGCTGCTGCCGGTCGACGGGGGACGGGCGCCGGATCAGGTGGCGGCGGAGGTCGCTGCGCTGGTGGACCTCGGCGCGGTGGACGCCGTGGTGGGCTGGCATATCTCGGCGGTGCGCCGTGCGCTGGTGCCGAGGATCGCCGGCCGCGTTCCGTATGTCTACACCGCCCAGTACGAGGGGGGAGAGCGGGCGCCGGGCGTGTTCGTGACCGGCGAGACCCCGGCGCGGCAGCTGCTTCCGGCGATGCGGCTGCTGGCCGACTCGCACGGCGTGCGCCGCTGGTTCGTGGTCGGCAACGACTACGTCTGGCCGCGCGTCACTGCGCGGGCCGCGTTGCGGTACGCGCGAGCCTGCGGGGGACGGGTGTGTGGGCAGGAGTTCGTGGCGCTCGGCACGGAGGACTACGCGGGTGTCATGCGGGCGATCGATCGCAGCGGGGCGGATGTCGTGCTGATGCTGCTGATCGGTGCGGACGCCGTGCACTTCAGCCGGGCGTACGCGGCGTGCGGGCTGCATCAACGGGCCCTGCGACTCAGCACGCACATGGATGAGAACATGCTGATGGCCGCCGGGGCTGAGGCGATGGAGAACCTCTGGGCGGCGGCGGGGTACTTCGAGACGCTCGCCACGGCCGAGAGCCTGGCGTTCAGCGGCCGGTACGCTGCGCGGTTCGGCACGCAGGCTCCGGTGCTCAGCAGCCTGGGGGAGTCCTGCTACGAGGGTGTGCGTCTGCTGGCGGCCCTGGCGGACCGTGCGCGGAGCCTGGATGTGCGTGCGCTGATGCGTGCGGGCCGTGCTGTGGCGTACGAGGGTCCGCGCGGCGCTGTCTCCCTGCATGGCAACCACGTGGACCAGCCGATCTATCTCGCGCGGGCCGACGGGCCCGACTTCGACATCGTCGCGCAACTCTAGGCCACCCCCGTTTCGCGCGGTGCCGGACGGCTCCATGGTAGGGCCCCGAGACGCCGAGATGGCCCATCGGAGAAATAGTTTCTCCGTGAAGTAACGCCGCGTAACGTGGTTTCAACACGTGCGCGCCACGCTCTCGGCCATGACCGATACCGACAGCCAGGCCGGGACCGCTGCGCCGACGCAGGCTCGGCGCTCCTATCACCGCTGGGCCAAGAACGACACGCTCGAGGACTACTCGCTGCGCTACGCGCCGAAGTCCTTCCGACGCTGGAGCCCGTACGTCGTCGCGACCACGGCGCTCGGCGGCATCGCGTACCTCGCCGACTTCGCGATCGGCGGCTCGATCGCGATCTCCTACGGATTCACCAGCGCGGCGGTCGCGATCCTGATCGCCGCGGTCATCATCTTCGCCACCGGCATCCCGATCGCGTACTACTCGGCGAAGTACTCCGTGGACATGGACCTGCTGACCCGCGGCGCCGGATTCGGCTACCTCGGCTCGACGCTGACCTCGATCATCTACGCGAGCTTCACCTTCATCTTCTTCGCGCTCGAGGGCTCGATCATGGCACAGGCCTTCCAGCTCGGCCTGCACATACCCCTGGCCATCAGCTATCTGATCGCGTCGCTGCTGGTGATCCCGCTGGTGATCTACGGAATGACCGCGCTGTCGAAGATGCAGGTGTGGACGCAGCCGATCTGGCTCATCCTGATGGTCGCCCCCTTCATCGCGATCGCGATCAAGGACCCGGGCGAGTTCGCGCGCTTCACGCACTTCGGCGGCGACTCGGCCAGCGGTGCCGGATTCACCATCCTCGGCGCCGGGGCCGGCGCGGGCGTCGCGCTCTCGCTGATCGCGCAGATCGGAGAGCAGGTCGACTACCTGCGCTTCATGCCGGACAAAACCGAGGAGAACGCGAAGAAGTGGTGGGCGTCCGTGCTCACGGCCGGTCCCGGCTGGGTCGTGCTCGGCGCTCTCAAGCAGCTCGGCGGCGCGTTCCTCGCCTTCTACGTCACCGAGAAGATCGGCAAGTCTGTTGCGGACGAGCCGATCCAGCAGTACCTGCTCGGGCTGAAGACCTTCGCCGCGCCCGTCGCCCTCGGGCTCGCCACGTTCTTCGTCGTGCTCTCGCAGATCAAGATCAACTCTACGAATGCGTACTCGGGCTCGCTGTCCTGGTCCAACTTCTTCTCCCGCGTCCTGCACAAGCACCCCGGCCGCGTCGTGTGGATCTTCCTGAACGTCGGCATCTCCCTCGCGCTGATGGAGGGCGGCGTCTTCGGGTTCCTGAACAACGTCCTCGGCTTCTACTCCAACGTCGCGATCGCCTGGATCGGCGCCGTCACCGCAGACCTCGTCATCAACAAGCCCCTCAAGCTCAGCCCGTCGTACATCGAGTTCAAGCGCGCACACCTGTACAACTTCAACCCGGTCGGCTTCGGCTCGATGCTCCTGGCCTCGGCCGTCTCGATCGCCGCGTACTTCAACGCGTTCGGCGCGTACGCGAAGGCCTTCTCGCCGCTGATCGCCCTCGCCATCGGCATGGTCCTCTCGCCGATCCTGGCGTATGCGACCAAGGGCAGGTACTACATCGCCCGCGTCGATGCACTCGAAGAACCGCTCGTCGTGGACGGGCAGCTATCGGCAGCGGAACTCACGTGCACGGTCTGCTCGGACACCTTCGAGCGACCCGACATGGCCGCCTGCCCGTTCCACCAGGGCGCTATCTGCTCACTGTGCTGCAGCCTCGAGGCCAAGTGCCACGACGCCTGCAAGAAGTCTGAGACCACGGGACTGGTGGATCTCGGAATGCCCGCCGCGGCGACCGCTGCGTAGTACGGAAAGGCACGCGTGACCATGCTTCTCTCCCCGCATGAGCAGGAACGCCTGCTCATCCACGTCGCCGCCGGGATCGCCCGGGAGCGGCGGGCCCGCGGACTGCGCCTGAACTACCCGGAGGCGACCGCGGTGCTCACCTCCTTCCTGATGGAGGGCGCCCGGGATGGCCGGTCCGTCAGTGAGCTGATGGACGCCGGGCGACGGGTGCTCACCGCGGACGACGTCCTGGAGGGGGTGCCCGAGCTGATCGACGAGGTGCAGATCGAGGCGACCTTCCCGGACGGCACGAAGCTCGTCACCGTCCACCGGCCGATCGGATAACGGCGCCATGTTCGAATACGTACTCGCCGCCGAGCCGATCGAGCTCAACGCGGGGGCGCCGTGTACCACGCTCATTGTGCTCAACACGGGCGACCGGCCGGTGCAGGTCGGCTCGCACTACCACTTCGCCGAGGCCAACCCGGCGCTCGAGTTCGACCGGAGCACCGCCTGGGGTCTCAGACTGGACATCCCGGCGGGCACCGCGGTCCGCTTCGAGCCCGGGCTGGCCCGCGAGGTCGCGCTCGTCCCGATCGCGGGGCGGCGCGTCGTGACCGGTCTGCGCGGGGTCAGCGGCGCACGCGAGGAAGGCAAGCTCGATGGTTGAGATCTCCCGGGCCCGGTACGCGGCGCTGTACGGCCCGACCGCCGGCGACCGGGTCCGGCTGGCCGACACGAACCTGCTGATCGAGATCGAGCAGGACCTGTGCGCCGTGGCCGGATACGGCGAGGAGGCAGTGTTCGGCGGGGGCAAGGTGCTGCGCGAGTCGATGGGGATGGGGCACGCCACGCGGACCGAGCGCGGCGATGTGCCCGGCAGCCCGGACACGGTGATCACCGGCGTCATCGTGCTCGATCACTGGGGCGTCGTGAAGGCCGACGTCGGCGTCCGGGACGGCCGCATCGTCGCGCTCGGCAAGGCCGGAAACCCCGACACGATGGACGGCGTGCACCCGGCGCTGGTCGTCGGCCCGTCCACGGAGGTGATCTCCGGCAACGGCAAGATCCTCACGGCCGGCGGGATCGACGGTCACGTGCACTTCATCTGTCCGCAGTCGATCACCGAGGCGCTGGCCTCCGGTATAACCACCCTGATCGGCGGGGGCACCGGGCCGGCCGAGGGCAGCAAGGCCACGACCGTCACCCCGGGCGCCTGGCACCTCGCCAGGATGTTCGAGGCCCTGGACCCGTGGCCGGTGAACTTCGCGCTGCTCGGCAGGGGAAACACGACCAACGAGGCCGCGCTGTGGGAGCAGTTGCGCGCGGGCGCGGCGGGATTCAAGATCCACGAGGACTGGGGGGCGACGCCGGCCGCGATCGACGTGTGCCTGCGGGTCGCGGACAAGTCCGGGGCGCAGGTCTCGATTCACACGGACACGCTCAACGAGGCCGGGTTCGTCGAGGACACCGTCGCGGCGATCGCGGGCCGCACCATCGAGGCGTACCACGTCGAAGGCGCCGGCGGCGGGCACGCGCCGGACATCATCACCGTGGCCGGACTGCCCAACTTCCTGCCCGCCTCGACCAATCCGACCCGGCCGCACACGGTCAACACCATCGACGAGCACCTCGACATGCTCATGGTCTGCCACCACCTGTCGCCCTCGATCCCGGAGGACCTCGCGTTCGCCGAGTCGCGGATCCGGCCGACGACGATCGCCGCCGAGGACATCCTGCACGACCTCGGCGCGATCTCGATGATCGGGTCGGACTCGCAGGCGATGGGCCGGATCGGCGAGATCGTGATCCGCACCTGGCAGACCGCGCACGTGATGAAGGCCCGCCGCGGCCCGCTGCCCGGCGACGGACCGGCGGACAACCGCCGAGCCCGGCGGTACGTGGCCAAGTACACGATCGGCCCGGCGGTCGCGCACGGCATGGACGCCGAACTCGGCTCGATCGAACCGGGCAAGCTCGCCGACCTGGTGCTCTGGGATCCGCGATTCTTCGGCGTCCGGCCGAGCCTCGTCATCAAAGGCGGTGCGATCGCCTGGGCCGCGATGGGCGATGCCAACGCCTCCATACCGACACCGCAACCCGTGCTGCCGCGTCCGATGTTCGGGGCGTACGGAAGCGCCGCGCCCGCGACGAGCCTGGCGTTCGTAGCGCCGACGGCACTCGAGGACGGGCTCACCGAACGGATCGGCCTGCGCCGGAGGCTGGTCGCGCAGAAGGACGTACGTGCTCTGACGAAGGCCGACCTGCCGGAGAACACCGCACTGCCGAGGATCGAGGTCGAACCCGACACGTTCACGGTACGCATCGACGGGGAGGTCGTGAACGCGGACCCGGTACAGTCGCTGCCCCTCACCCAGCGGTACTTCCTGTTCTGATGAGTCTCATCGCACTGCTCATGCTCGCCGACAGCCGCCTGCCTGCGGGTACACACGCCCATTCGGGTGGACTGGAAGCCGCCGTCACGGCCGAACGAGTGAGGCACGCGGACGAGCTGTACGAGTTCCTGCTCGGACGGCTCACCACGATCGGCCTCGTCGGCGCAGCGTTCTCCGCGGCCGCACTCACCGCCGGACCCGCCGGCCTCGCGGACTTCGCCGAGCTCGACGCCGAATTCGACGCGCGCAGCCCGTCACCCGCTCAACGCCGTGCCTCACGTGCGCTCGGTCGGCAACTGCTGCGCGCGGTCGGCGCGGGCTGGTCGGGCCCCGCGCTCACGGCCGCGGCAGCCGTCCATCCCAACGGACCGCATCAGCCGATCGCCTTCGGCGCGGCGTGCGTCGCCGCGGGAGTCTGCGCGCAGGACGTCGCCATGGCCGCCGCGCTGAGCTCCGTGACCGGCCCGGCCAGCGCAGCGACGCGCCTGATCGGCATCGATCCCGACGCGGTCACCGCCGTACTCGCCGCCCTCGAACCCAGCATCCGGGACACCGCCGACGCCGCGATGAAGGCGGCGCTCGGCCCGATCAGCGAACTGCCGTCCTTCAGCGCACCGCGCCTGGACATCTCGGCAGAACACCACAGCACTTGGGAGGTGCGTCTCTTTGCATCGTGATCATCCGGACGTCAACGGCTCGGCCGGCATCGGCCTGCGCTTCGTCCCCCGACCCGCCCGCATGGACGGACCGCTGCGCATCGGCATCGGCGGCCCGGTCGGCTCCGGCAAGACCGCCCTCGTGGCCGCCCTGTGCCGCGCGTTGCGCGAACGGTACTCGCTCGCCGTCGTCACCAACGACATCTACACCCGCGAGGACGCCGAGATACTGCTGCGCCAGAGCGTGCTCGAACCCGAGCGGATCACGGCGGTGGAGACCGGCTGCTGCCCGCACACCGCGATCCGCGACGACATCTCGGCCAACCTCGAAGCCGTCGCGGCCCTCGAATCACGCTTCGCGCCGCTCGATCTGATCCTCATCGAGAGCGGCGGCGACAACCTCACCGCGACCTTCAGCAAGGGTCTGATCGACCGGCAGATCTTCGTGATCGACGTCGCGGGCGGCGACAAGGTGCCGCGCAAGGGCGGTCCCGGCATCATCGCCTCGGACCTGCTGGTGATCAACAAGACCGACCTGGCCGAGCTCGTGCACGCGGACCTCGACGTGATGCGCCGCGACGCCGCACGCCAGCGGACCGCATCCGATGGAACGACACGCCCGACCCTGTTCACCTCCCTCACCGTCGACCCCCTTGCGTCCGACGTGGCCGCCTGGATCACCGAGCTGATCGCACAGCGCCGGACGGCCGCCGCCGACGTCCCCAGCGCGGCATGAAGGCGAGCGCGCGCCTGGTCGCCGAGGCACGAGAGGACGGCCGCACCCGGCTGACCGCCCTCGCCGACCAGGCGCCGCTGCTGCTGCGCCAGACTCCGGCGGACGCAGATGCCGGTGCGGCCGAGGTCCACCTCGTCGGCGGAGCGGCAGGCCCCATCGGCGGCGACGCAGTGCACTTCGACCTGCACCTCGGTCCCGGAGCCAGCGTGCGGGTCCGCAGCGTCGCCGCCTCTCTGGCACTGCCCGGCCCCCAGGGAGGCGAATCAAGCCTCGATATCAGCGTACGCATCGAGGCGGCCGCGTCTCTCACCTGGGAGCCGGAACCGCTGATCGCCGCCCGAGGAGCGCGCCACCGCACCACAGTGAACATCGAGATGGCCGAGAACGCCCGCCTAACCTGGTACGAACAGACACTCCTCGGCCGACACGGCGAGGCGCCCGGCTCCACCCTCACCCGGCTGCGCGTACGCCGCGCCGGACGTCCCCTGCTCGACCACACCCTGGCCATCGGACCGCACTACCCAGGCTCGCTCGGTCCGGCCGTCGCGGGCAGCGACCGCGCCAGCGCCACCACACTGATCGTGGACCCGACATGGACGGACGTACCACCCGCGCAACGCGTCGTCCTCGATCCGCGCGACGACGCCCACGGAGCCATCGCCGTCCTACCGCTCGACGGCCCGGCCATCGTCATCAATGCCCTGGCACCCGACGGGCTGGCATTGCGCAGGCTCCTCGACCAAGCCCTATGTCATCGACTGTGACGAGGTCGGTCCTGCAGGCGGGCGAGGGCCATGCTCACGGAGTCGTCGGCGGTGGCGGCGGACCAGTCCGCCGAGGTCTTAGTGGGCGTCTTGCGGCGATTCGGTGTATTCACTGCTTGAGGCGTGGTTATTGCCAGGTGGGTGTGGAACAGCTGGTCAAGGCTCTGGCCATGACGCCGATCATCGACCAGTGGATTATCGTGCGTGAGCGTTCCTGCCGTGTCTCGTAGTCGCGGGTCAGGCGGCGGTGGAGCATGAACCAGCCGAAGGTGCGTTCGACTACCCATCGTCGCCACAGGACTCTGAAGCCCTCGACGCTCGGGTCGCGGCGTACGACTTCGACGTCGATGCCCACCTCGGCGCCGTGATCGACGCCCTTCGCGTTGTAGCCGCCGTCCAGCCACGCCTTCGTCACGGACGGGGCACGGTAGGCGAGGTGGTCGATTACCTGCCGGCCCACCGGGGAGTCTCCCAGGCGGGCCGCGGAGACGCCGAGCACGATCGGGGCCTTGACGCTCTGGGAGTCGATGGCCACCGCGCTCGGCTTCTCAGCCTTCGACGCAGCACGTCGTGGATGCGCTCGGTCGTGCCGTTCGGCAACGAGAGCAAGCAGCTGAAACACAGCAGGCCGTGGCACAACCCCGATCAGGTCGCCCGGCACGGTCCGCCGGCCGGTGGACCGGTTCACGCGTTGTGGTGGCACCATCCGCTTGCGCGGCCCCGAGGTAACTCCGGGGGCCGCGCGGACGGTTACCGACTGGTACGGGTACGGGTACGGGTCCGGCTCGTGCTCAGTGGTGTTCCTTGATGTAGCGCACCAGGCCGAGGACGTCCTCGGGTACGAGTCGGCCGATCGCGCCGCTGGAGTAGACGCTGACCACGACCTTGCCTTCCGGGTTGAGCACGAAGCCGGTGGACTGGAGGTAGACGGGATCCGGGTTGGCGAAGGCGCCGGTGAGCTCCGCGGTTTCGTGTGCGTCGGCGCTGTGGCCGAGTGGGAAGGTGAGGTTGTGCTTCGCGGCGAGTTCCTTGGTGGTGGCCGCGTCGTCCACGGACAGCGCGACGACGCGGATGCCCGCCTCGGCGAGCTTGTCGTGGGCGCGCTCGAACGCGCGCAGCTGCGCGTTGCAGTAGGGGCACCACGATCCGCGGTAGAACAGCACGACGCCGAAGTCCCCGGCGAATGCGCCGGGCAGGTCGATATCGGCGCCGTCGATGGTGTGCACGTACAGCCGGGGGAATTGGTCGCCGGGGTTGAGCAGCGGCATGGGACGTCCTTCGATGAGTGGTGGCGGGACCCGCTGTGCGGCGCGGTTCCGTTTCCTGTCACGTCATGAGCGCCGGAATCGGCATGGCGTCTTACCGGTAAGACCCGACCCGTTCGGGGACGCACACGGGTCGACGGCGCGGCGGCCGCTGTGCCCTGGAGCTCGGTGGAGGTTGCGATGTCGGAGGTTTTCGCGGGCAGGGCGGCGCTGGTGACGGGCGCCGGGCGGGGGATCGGCCGGGCGGTGGCGCTGGGCCTCGCGGACGCGGGGGCCGCTCTGGTCCTGCTCGCCCGTTCTTCGGATCAGCTTGAGCAGACCCGGAGCGAGCTGGTTGAGCGGGGCGTCGGGCGCGGGCGGGTCGTGGTGGTCGCGGCGGACCTGGCAGATGAGGCGCAGCGTGCGCGGGCGATCGACGCCGTGCTCGCCCGCGGCCGCGTCGAGATCCTGGTCAACAACGCGGCCACCGTGGAGCCGCTGGGGGTGACCGCGCAGGTCCCGGCGTCCGAGCTGCGCTGGGCGTTCGAGCTCAACGTC
>NZ_JAGSOH010000188.1 GCF_018139625.1 Actinospica acidithermotolerans
ACCTGGGCGGGGGTGGCGGGGAAGACGGCGGCGTGGGCCCAGACGGCGATGTTCTGCCGGTGGGCCTCGGCGGTGATCGCGGCGACGGTCTCGCCGGGCAGGTCGGCGTAGACCTTGATGGCGGTGGCGTAGGTGCCGCGGGCCATCGCGACGGCGAGCGGCAGGTCCGTGCCCGCGTCGACGGCCTGCATCCACGGGACCTGGCCCGGCGTCGCGCCCTGCGAGACCTGCCAGGTGCGCGGGTCGTCGAAGAACCCGGGGCCGGCCATGAGCGCGGCGTAGTGGATGTCGGGCGCGGGGATCTCGCCGACGAGGGCGGCGCGGGCGAGGTCGGAGACCTGGCGCAGGTCGTCGGCCATGTCGCGGGTGGCGGTGATCCCGCCGTAGAGGTCGCGGGCGAGGGTGGCCTCGGCGGTGGGCCGGTCCGGCGGGGTCGCGATGTGCTGGTGCGAGTCGATCAGGCCGGGGATCACGTGGCGCCCGTCGAGCTCGACGACGGTGTCGGCGAGCTCGAGCAGCTCGGCGGGCACGTCGGCGTCCGGGGCGATGAGGCGGATGCGCTCGCCGTCGACGAGGATCGTGGTGGCGGGTCGGGCGGGGGCGCCGGTGCCGTCGAGCAGCGTGGCGCCGCGGTAGGCCGCGATCACGGGTGCCTTCCCTTCAGCCGCCGGCCGCGCCGGGCGGGGCGGTCCGCGGTGGTCGGAGTCTCTGGTTCTCGATCCGCGGTGTTGCAACCTGCGTAACATCTGCTTCAATACATGCAACACCCGGTGTGCCGGACACCCTAGCCCATCCGTCCGGCGCGTGCCGGGACGACCCTGGAGGATCGCACCGTGCCCGCTTCCGCGAGTTCCGCCGTCGGCAAGGCGCTGGCCTTGATCGAGCACGTGGCGGGGGCGTCCGGGCCGGTGCGGCTGTCCGAGGTGGCTGCGGGCGCGGACCTGCACCGGGCGACGGCGTACCGCGTGCTCGCCGATCTGGTCGAGCGCGGCTGGGTGACGCGGGTGGGCGAGCGCTACCTGCCCGGCCCGGTGCTCGTGCGGGTCTCGGTCTCGGCGGCCGAGCACTCGCTGGCGGGTTTGTGCCGTCCGGTGCTCGAGGAACTGTCGGCGCAAACCGGCATGATGGTGAACCTGCAGGTGCTGACCGCGGACCGGTCGCGGGTGGCGGACGTGGTGCGCCCGGAGCGGCTGGCGATGATCAGCGATCTGCGCGACGAGCTGCTGCCGGTGCACCGCTTCGCCGGCCCGCTGGCGCTGGTCGCGGTCCTGGAGGAGGCGGCCAGGGCGCCGTACCTGCGGGTCGCGGAGGCGGACGGGGCCGCGCTGGCGGGCCCGAGCGGTCTGCTCGCCGCGTTGGCGCGGGCCGCGCAGGACGGGTTCGCGGTCCAGCGCGGCCGGGCCGAGCGGATGATCGCGTCCGTGAGCCGCGCGGTGACGCTCCAGCCTGGAGGCGCCCCGGTCTGCGCGCTCACGCTGGTAGGTCCCGTCGACGAATTCGACGACGCACGGCTCACGGTGCTGCGGGGAACCCTGGCCGGGGCGTGCGACAGGCTCGCGGGCGACGTGCTCCGCGGCGCGATCAAGGCCGACTAGGAAGCGAGAGTCGAGAATGCCCGCTGAGGATCTTTCGGACGCCGTGGCGCCGGGCGGCGCGGTGCGCGTACTGGACGCACCGGGAACGCAGAAGGCCCTGTCCGACTCCGCCGCGCTGACCGCCGCGCTGTCCCGGGCGCTGGTGGCGGTCGCGCGCGGCGAGGCATCGGTCCCGCCGCGGATCGCGGCCCGCGCGACGGCCGGGCTGCTCGGCGCGATGCCGGGGTACGTGCCGGGCCTCGGCCTGGCCGCGAAGCTGATCACAGTGTTCGCAGACCCGGCGCGTCCCGGCCGCTCGACGCACCGGGGCGTGGTCGTCGTGTTCGACGAGCGCGACGGCCGCCCGCTCGCGGTGCTCGACGCCGAGCCGCTGACCGCGATACGCACGGCCGCGACCTCCATCCTCGCCTTCCGCGCGCTCGCGCGCCCGGACGCGCGGCGGGTCACGGTCGTCGGCACCGGCACCCTCGCCGCCGCGCACCTGGCCCAACTCGCGGGCGACCCGGACCTGTCGGTCACCGTCGCGGGCCGGGACCCGGACCGTGTCAGGGCGCTGTCCGAGCGGTTCGGCGTCGCCGGGGCCGCCTCGATCGAGTCCGCCGTGCGGGCCGCCGACGCCGTCCTGTGCTGCACGGGTGCCCACGAACCCGTCGTACTCGGCGAGTGGCTGGCCCCGGGGACGCACATCTCATCCGTCGGCGGCTCGCAGGGCCCGGAACTGGACGCCGCCACGATCGCGGGCGCGGCGCTGTTCGCCGAGTGGGACGGCGCCGTGGCCGCCGCACCGCCGGCCGGGGCCCACGAACTCCAGGGTGTCGACCCCGGCCGCGTGACGCTGCTCGGCGCGGTCCTCGACGGCGCCCACCCCGGCCGCGGCGCGCTCGGCGCCCCGCAGGCCGAGCTGACGGTCTTCAAGTCGACCGGGCACGCCGCCCTGGACGTGGCCGCAGCCTCGGTCGCGGTGGCAGCCCTGGCGGTGTGAAACCACGTCACCCGGCGCGCCCCGCGCGGAGCAGGCCTGCGATACGCCGACGTGTAGGTACCGTTTGCGCGCTCTGCCATCCGTCCTTCGGGTGACGTACGAGCGTGACGCGCCGGACCTGCGTTTTATTGTGCCGCCCCCGCGGTTACCGTCCCGATCATAGAGTCGGTGATCAACAGACGAGGCGGCGGTACATGAGAACCCAGTGGCGAGCGCGGCGACCGCAGGTCGCCGGCGTGGCGGCCGGGGTCGGCGCGCTCGCGATCGTGGCCGCCTCGATGCTGGTGCTGCCCTCGCAGGGCGCGAGCGCCGATCCCACGACGCTGTGCGGGGGGCAGCGCGTGTCGGTCGCGGCCGGCGAGTACGTCGTGCAGAACAACGAGTGGAACTCGAACGCGAACGAGTGCATCACCACCGACGGCAACGCCGACTTCACGGTCGCCGCCAATGACATGACGACCCCGCCCGGCGCGCCCGGCGGCTATCCGTCGATCTACCAGGGCTGCCACTGGGGCTCGTGCACGTCCGGCGGTCTGGCCGCGTACCCGGTCGAGGCGGCGGACATGACGCCGGGCGAGGTGACCACCAGCTGGGCGACCACGCAGCCGACCGGCGACGGCAACATGTACGACGTCGCGTACGACGTCTGGTACAACAGGGCCGCGACGACCAACAACGCCCCGGACTGCGCGGAGGTGATGGTCTGGCTCGGCCACCAGGGCTCGGTGCGGCCGTACGGCACGGCCGTGGCGACGAACGTGGACGTGGGCGGCGCGAACTACACGGTGTGGGAGGGCGTGCAGACCACCGAGCCGACGATCAGCTACGAGATGACGACCCCTGCGACATCGGTCTCGAACCTCGACCTCTACCCGATCACGCGCGACGCGGTCAGCCGCGGCTACATCTCCGACTCCTGCTACCTGGTCTCCGTCGAAGCCGGGTTCGAGCTCTGGCAGGGCGGCGTGGGCCTGGCGACGAGCGCGTTCGCCGTGCACGTCGACCCGAACGGCACCGGTTCCCCGTCGCCGTCCCCGACCGGGACTCCGTCGCCCACCGCGTCCCCGACCACGACCGCCGGCCCCACACCCACGACCACGCAGACCCCGACGTCCACGGCCACGCCGTCGACCACCCCCACCGCGAGCGCGACCGCGAGCGCCACGGCGACCGCAACCGCGACCGCGACAACGACCGCCACGGCGACGCACGCGCCGGCCCCGCCGACCGGCACGAGTACGTCCCCCGCCGCGAATCCGACCGCCGGCCACAGCCCGTCGGCGGCGCCCGCGCCGAGTCCCGCGCCGAGTAAATCCGGAGCTTCGCGTCCGACGCCGTTGTTAAGCTCGGCCGTGTGATTCCTCGACGCGGCGCGGTGCGGCCGGATCCCACGGCCGACATCGACGGATACCTGGCCAGGCTCGGACTTGAACGGCCCGCGCGCCCGACCACGGACTGGCTGTTCGCGGCGCACCGCGCGCACGTGGAGCGGATCCCCTACGAGAACCTGGAGATCCAGCTCGGGCGCGTGACCACGGTCGATCCGGCCGAGTCGATCGGCCGGATCGCGCGCGGGCGCGGTGGGTACTGCTTCCACCTCAACGGCGCGTTCGGAACGCTGCTGGCGACGCTCGGGTTCGACGTGACGCGGCACCTCGGCGAGGTGCGCGGCGCGCGCGACGACCAGGCCGCGACAGATCTGACGATCAACCACCAGGTGCTGACCGTCGAGTGCGAGGGCGGGAGCTGGTTCGTCGACGCAGGGCTCGGCGACGCGCCGTACGAGCCGATGCGGCTGGAGGCCGGCGTCCTGGTCGCGCAGGGCCCGTTCAGCTACGGCCTGGAGCCGTGGGCCGGGCGCCCGGGCGGGTGGCGGTTCCTGCACGATCCGGCGCAGGAGTCGTTCACCTCGATGGTCTTCGCGCCCGAGCCGGTCGGGCCGGGCGCGTTTGCCGACGCCCACCTGCGGCTGTCCACCTCGCCGGACTCGGATTTCGTGCGCGCGGCGGTCGCGGGGCGCCGGCACGCGCACGGCGCCGACGTGCTGCGCGGCCGGGTGCTGTACCGGATAGACGGCGGCGGGACGACGAAGGAGCTCATCGAGTCCCGGTCCTCCTGGTACGAGCTGCTCGCCGACGTCTACGGCCTGCACCTGCCGGACGTGGACGAGGCCGAGCGCGCGAAGCTGTGGGACCGGGTCGTCGCGGCGCACGAGCAGTGGCTCGCCGACCGCGCCGCGACGGCCGGATCCGGAAGCTGAGCCGGACCGGGCGGCCCGGTCAGGCCGGGCGGGGGTAGAGCACGTCGTAGCCGACGAACTCGAACATGCTCACGCCCGGCTCGAGGGGCTTCGGCGCCGCGGTGTACCGGTAGGCGCCGACGCACATCTGGAACTCGGGCTCCTGCAGCCAGACCTTCTCGAAGCCGTGCTGCTCGTGCCAGGCGGCGATCTGCGGGGCGACGGCCGGCTCGGGCATGCGGCCGCGCGTCCAGATGACGGTGCCGCCGGTGGCGCACAGCGCGGCGCAGGTCGCGACGGTGTTCTCGATGTCGGCCGGGCGCAGGTTGCCGTACACGCCGCACACCAGCACCAGGTCGGCGGGCGCCAGGTCGAGGTAGTGGTCGGTGAGCGAGGCGTCGCCGGTGACGATCTCGACGTTCTCCAGGCCCGCCTGCGCCGCCAGTTCGCGGGCGCGCTCGGAGTTGCCGGGGTCGAGCTCGACCAGGCGGGCGTGCACCTCGCGGCCGCGCGGGTGCTGCGCGAGCACCGGTATCAGGTCCCGGCCCTGGCCCGCGCAGAGGCTGATCGCGCGCAGCGGCCCCGGCGGCGCGGTGTCGAGGGCGTCGCGGATGCGCTCGCGCACCACGCCGAGGCGCTGCGCGTAGTCCGAGGAGGGGTCGTCGTACTTGTCGTGCCAGGCGTTCCAGTCCATGAACCGTGAGGCTACGCGATATTCCGCGTTCGGCCCCGGGAGTTTCCGCTACCGTCGTGACCATGGCCGAGAACGGGACGGGGACTGCGGGCAACGCCGGCGGCGCGGGCGCCAGTGTGCGGCTGGACGCGTGGATCTGGTCGGTGCGGCTGGCCAAGACGCGCTCGCAGGCTGCGGACGCCTGCAAGGGCGGGCACGTGCGGGTCAACGGGGAGAAGGTCAAGCCCGCGCAGGCGCTGAAGGTGGGCGACCAGGTGCGGGTGCGCCGCTCGGACGGCTGGGAGCGGATCGTGACGGTCACGAGGCTGATCTCCAAGCGCGTCGGCCCGCCGGTCGCCGCCGAGTGCTACCTCGACCAGAGCCCGCCGCCCCCGGCGCGCGAGTACGCCGGGCCGACCGCGATCCGGGACCGCGGCGCGGGACGGCCGACGAAGCGGGAGCGGCGCGAGGTGGATCGGCTGCGCGGGCGATAGTCCGGAGCCGGCGGGAATAACCCGCGGCCCGGCCCGCCTTGCCCCGGGTATGGGCGAGTCGAGTGTTGACGTGCGGATGCCGGCGATCTACCTGAGCCACGGCGCGCCGCCGCTGGCCGACGACGCGCTCTGGCCGGGCCAGCTCGCCGCGTGGTCGGCCGGCCTGCCGCGGCCGGGCGCGGTCCTGATGGTCTCCGCGCACTGGGAGGACGCGCCGCTCGCGCTCGGCGCGGTCGAGACGGTCCCGCTGGTCTACGACTTCTGGGGCTTCCCGGAGCGCTACTACCGGGTCACCTACCCGGCGCCGGGCGCCCCCGCGCTCGCCGCGCAGGTGCGCAAGCTGCTCACCGCGGCGGGACGGCCGGTGCAGGACGTGCCCGATCGCGGGCTGGACCACGGCGCGTACGTGCCGCTGGTGGAGATGTACCCGGACGCCGATGTGCCGGTGCTGCAGATCTCGCTGCCGAGCTTGGACCCGGCCGAGCTCTACGAGGTCGGCCGCAGGCTCGCGCCGCTGCGCGACGAGGGCGTGCTGATCGTCGGCAGCGGCTTCTTCACGCACAACCTGCGGGCCCTGACCCGCGACGGGTCGGTGGCCTCGGTGATGACCGAGTTCGACGCGTGGGGCCGGGAGGTGCTGGCCGCCGGCGACCTCGACGCGCTGCTCGACTTCCAGCACAAGGCCCCGGCCGCGCGCGCCGCCCACCCGCGCACCGAGCACTTCGCGCCGCTGTTCGTCACACTCGGCGCCGCCGAGGGCGAGCTGGACACGCAGCGCAGCGTCATCGACGGGTTCTGGAGCGGCCTGGCCAAGCGCTCGATCCAATTGGGGTGAAGCCGATCCGCCGCGCGTGATAGGAGATGGTGTGACTGATTTCGCCATCCGCCCCGCCCAGGCCTGCGACCCCACCGACCGCGCCGCGCTGGAACGCCTCTTCCTGCTGTTCCGGCACGACATGACGGCGTTCTCCGGCGAGCTTCCGCGCCCGGACGGCGCGTTCCGCGCCGACTGGCTGCACGCGGTCCTCGCCGACGACCCCGCCTGGGCCGCCTACCTCTTCCACCTCGGGGAGCATCCCGTCGGGTTCGCGTTCGTGCGCAACCTGACCGGGCCCGGGCCGATCATCCTGAACTCGTTCTTCCTGGTCAACGCCGCCCGCCGCCGCGGTTACGGCCTCGCCGCGGCCCTCGACGTGGTCCGGCGCCGCCCCGGCACGTGGGAGGTGGCCTTCCAGGACGCGAACACCGCGGCGTCGGCGTTCTGGCCGCGCCTGGCGCAGGCGGCCGGCGGAGACGGCTGGGTGCTGGAGCACCGGCCCGCGCCGAGGCCGCAGATGCCGCCGAACGCGTGGATCTCCTTCACCGTCCCCGCCGCTACGCTGTGACCACCGCGTCCGAGTAAGGAGCCCTCGATGACCGCCCGCCCCGCGCTCAACCGCAGCCTCGCCGAGTTCGGCACCACGATCTTCGCCGAGATGTCGCAGCTGGCGGCCGAGACCGGGTCGATCAACCTGGGCCAGGGCTTCCCGGACACCGACGGGCCCGCCGAGGTGCTGGAGGCCGCGCGGCGCGCGATCGCCGAGGGCCGCGGCAACCAGTACCCGCCGGGGCCGGGCGTCCCGGAGCTGCGCCGCGCGATCGCCGGCCACCAGCGCGCCGCCTACGGGCTCGACTACGACCCGGAGCGCGAGGTGCTGGTGACCGCGGGCGCGACCGAGGCGATCGCGGCCGCGCTGCTCGGCCTGCTCGAACCCGGCGACGAGGTCATCGCGCTCGAGCCGTACTACGACTCGTACGCCGCGTGCATCGCGATGGCCGGCGCCCGCCGCGTACCGGTCACCCTGCGCCCGGACGGCGACCGCTTCGCCCTCGACCTCGACGAGCTGCGCGCCGCCGTCACCGGCCGGACCCGGCTGATCCTGCTCAACACCCCGCACAACCCGACCGGCACCGTGCTGCCGCGCGAGCAGCTGGCCGCGATCGCCGAGCTGTGCGCGCAGCGGGAGCTGTACGCGGTGACCGACGAGGTCTACGAGCACCTGGTGTTCGACGGCGGCGCGCACATCCCGCTCGCCACGTTCCCCGGCATGCGGGAGCGCACGGTGTCGATCTCCTCCGCCGGCAAGACGTTCTCGGTGACCGGCTGGAAGGTCGGCTGGGTGTGCGCGAGCCCCGAGCTGACCGCCGCGGTGCGCGCGGCCAAGCAGTTCCTGACCTACGTCAGCTCGGGCCCGTTCCAGTACGCGGTCGCCGAGGCCCTCGCGCTGCCGGCCGAGTACTACGCGTCGTTCACCGCGGACCTGCAGGCCAAGCGCGACCTGCTCGCCGCGGCGCTGGCGGACGCCGGGTTCGGGGTGATGCGCACGCAGGGCACGTACTTCATCACCGCCGACATCCGCCCGCTCGGCCTGCCCGGCGCCGAGGGCGCGGACGGCGAGGCGTTCTGCCGCGCGCTGCCGCACCGCGCCGGGGTGGTGGCGATCCCCAGCCAGGTCTTCTACGACCACCGCGAGCAGGGCGCGCCGTACGTGCGGTTCGCGTTCTGCAAGCGGCCCGAAGTGCTGACCGAGGCCGCCGGGCGGCTCAAGGCCCTCGCGGCGCGCTAGCCCGCCGCCCCTTCCGTCCCGGGCGGGGGCTCAGCCGTGCTCGGCGAACGCGGCGGCGATCCGCTCCCGGCCGGCGCCCGAGGCGAGCAGCAGCCGCAGCAGGATGCGCGCCTTGTACGGGTGCAGCAGGCCGCCGTTGATCAGGCCCCGGTTCTGCAGGTCGATCTCGGAGCCGGGCGCGCCGTAGGTGTGCCGCAGCACGGGGCCGGCGCCGGCGCGGGAGGTGAGCACGACCGGCATCAGCTCGGCGAGCCCGGCGAGCGCGGGCACCAGCCGGCGGGTGACGTGCCCGACGCCGAGCCCGGCGACGATCAGCCCGCGGTAGCGCTCGGCGATCCCGTCGAGCTCGTCGCCCTGCTCGTCCAGGACCGCCGTGTGCAGCGCCACCCGCGCGGCGGCGAGGTCCGCGGGGGCCGGGACCGGCAGCGCGGTACGGCGCGGCGGGACGGACAGGATCCGCACCCGCTCCTCCTCGAGACGGCCGACGGGGCCGGCGTCGGGGGAGACGAACGTGGCGGTGCTGGTGGCGTGCTGCTTGCGGACCCAGCGCGCGGCGTGCAGCTCGTCGTTGAACGCGACCACGGCGCCGAGCCCGCGCACGGCCGGCTCGGCGGCGGCGGTGACGGCGGCGAGCAGGTTCGCGGGCCCGTCGGGGCCGGCGAGGGTCGGGTTGCGCATCGCGCCGGTCAGCACCAGCGGTTCCGCGTGCGGCCACACCAGGTCGGCGAGGAAGGCGCTCTCCTCCAGCGTGTCGGTGCCCTGCGTCACCACGACCCCGCGCGCCCCGGCCCGCACCGCGGCCGACGCGCGCGCGACCAGGTCCAGCACCTGCGCGAACGTGAGGTCGGCGCTGGGCACCCGCTCGACGTCCTCGACCCTGAGCGCCACGCCGGTCTCCGCGAGCCCGGGGACGTCCGCGGCGAGGTCGGCGCCGCCGAGCCGGGCCACGACCCCCGCCCCGGCCC
>NZ_JAGSOH010000189.1 GCF_018139625.1 Actinospica acidithermotolerans
TGCCCCAGCCCCTCACGCCCCGGGGCGCCGCTTCCACACCCGGCGCGCGAGCGTCTTGGACAGGTCCGCCGCCGTCAGCTTCTGCTCGCTCGGCCTGCGGTCCTCGACCGCCTGCGGCCGGTCCACGCCGGGGGTCGAGGAGCCGGTGTGCAGCAGCGACTCCGGCATCGCCCCGCCGACGATCCACGCGTGCTGCCGGTAGATCGAGGCGACCAGCGCCGCGCGCTCGTTCGCGTCCGCCAGCGCGCCCTTCGGCAGCCAGTCGTCGGCCTCCCAGCGCGCCGCCGTGGTCGCCGGGACCCCGGCCGTGGACGCGGCCGCGGCCAGCTCCGCCAGCCTCGGCCGGCGCCCCGCGTCCTGCCGCAGGCCCGCCGCGATCAGCTCCCGGAGCGCCTCCGGGCAGTTGCCGGTGCCCGGGCTGAGGATGTCCGCCGGATCGCCGCCCACCGAGCGGCCGGTCGCCGCGAAGTAGAGGATCTCGGCGACGTCGCGCACGTCCTGCGCGAGCACCGCCTCGTTCGACGCGTAGCGGCCCGGTATCTCGTCCAGCAGCACGCTCGTGGTGCCCTCCCCGCCGCCGCCCTCGATCTCCACCCGGGCGAATCCGAGGTCGACCACGCGCGGGCCGTTCGCGGTGAGCACCACGTCCGGTGGAATCAGGCCCCTGCCGGACAGCCCGACCAGGTGCAGCTCGCCGACCACCTTCGTCAGCGCCAGGGCCAGCCGCCGCACGCCCTCGCGCGGCAGCGCGCCGTACCGGAAGACCGCGTCGGCCAGCGAGGGCCCCGGCTCGTACTGCGTCGCCTGCCACAGCTTGTGCTGCGCGAAGCCCGCCCCGAGCACCGGCGCCACGAACTCGCAGTGCATCGAGCGCGCCACGGTCACCGCGCGCAGGAAGCGCGCCCGGGCCTTCGGATCGGAGCCCACGCCGAAGCGGAACACCTTCACCGCCACCGGCTTGCCCGCGGAGGTGTACGACAGGTACGTCCGGCCGCGCAGGCCCGTCGCCACCATCGCCCGCAGCTCGTACGGGCTGACGTTCTTCGGCGCGTCGGCCCCCACGGGTTCGAACGCGAATGACCCCACGCGACTCACCATCCAGTTGTCAGCGAAGCGGAGCGGAACCGGGCGAAGGCCGGCGGACCCCATCAATACCAGGTGCCGCCGCGGTCCGTGCGCGGCGGTACGGCGACACGCCCCGGAAACGCTCCGTGCGCGGCCGCCTACCGGACCACCTGAAGACTACGGCCGTTCCGACTCCCGGCGCGAGGAGTCGGTCGAAGCCGGCCGAACGCGATATCGTCTAGCCCGAACACTGTCCGGGTCGCCGACTCCGGCCTGCGGACGGCAACTCTCAGTCGGGCGAGCGAAGGGACGGACCCCACGGTGTCGGCAGGAGCAGTCGTCGGACTGATTTTCGCGGTCTTCTTCGCGATCGGGGTGGCCTTCCTCTGCGTCGTGCTGCTGCGCCTCGCCCAGGTGCTCAAGGAGACCAAGCAGCTCGTCGCGGGGATTAGCGAGCAGACGACGCCGCTGCTCGGCGAGATCACCACGACCGTCACCACGGCCAACGAGCAACTCGGCAAGGTCGACGTCATCACGGACAACGTCTCGACCATCTCCACCAACGCCTCGGCGCTCGCCTCCACGTTCTCGGCGACCGTCGGCGGTCCGATGATCAAGGCGGCCGCGTTCTCCTACGGCGTGCGCACGGCGATCACCAACCGCCGGCACGCCGACGTGGAAAAGCGCGTCAAGGCCGAGATCAAGGCCGCGCGCAAGGCCAAGAAGGGGGCGTGAGGAGAGCATGATCAAGCGCGTGTTCTGGGTCGCCCTCGGCGCCACCGTCGGTGTCGTGGCCGTCAACCGGGCCGCCAAGGCGGCCAGGAAGCTGGCCCCGGGCCACCTGGCCGACTCCGCCGGCGCCGTGCCCGGACGGATCGCCGCCGCCTGGCAGGACTTCGCCGAGGACGTCCGCTCCGCGGCCGCCGAGCGGGAGTTCGAGCTGTACCGCACGCTCGCCGCCGACGCCTCCGAGCACGAGAAGCGGGCCTGATCCGCCCAGACCGATTAAATCGGTCATCGCCCTGCGCCCCGGGCTGGAACAATAGGGGTGGTCACTGACCAACCACGCCTAGAGTTGTGAGCGAGAGGTAGTTCGAGATGGACTCCGCAGAGATCCGCCGCCGCTGGATCGACTTCTTCGTCAAGCGCGGGCACGCCGAGATCCCCTCCGCCTCGCTCATCGCCTCCGACCCGACGCTGCTGCTGGTCAACGCCGGCATGGTGCCGTTCAAGCCCTACTTCCTGGCCGAGGAGCCGCCGCCCGCGCCGCGCGCGACCAGCGTGCAGAAGTGCGTGCGCACCCCGGACATCGAGGAGGTCGGCAAGACCACCCGGCACGGCACCTTCTTCCAGATGTGCGGCAACTTCTCCTTCGGCGACTACTTCAAGGAAGGCGCGATCACCTACGCGTGGGAGCTGCTGACCACCCCGGTCGCCGAGGGCGGGTACGGCCTGCCGCCGGAGAAGCTGTGGATCACCGTCTACCAGGACGACGACGAGGCCGAGGCGATCTGGCGGGACAAGATCGGCGTCCCCGCGGAGCGGATCCAGCGCCTCGGCAAGAAGGACAACTTCTGGTCGATGGGCGTGCCCGGCCCCTGCGGCCCCTGCTCCGAGATCAACTACGACCGCGGCCCCGCGTACGGCGAGGAGGGCGGCCCGGCGGTCAACGGCGAGCGCTACCTGGAGATCTGGAACCTGGTCTTCATGCAGTACGAGCGCGGCGAGGGCACCTCGAAGGAGGACTTCGAGATCCTCGGCGACCTGCCGTCCAAGAACATCGACACCGGCCTCGGCCTCGAGCGGCTCGCCACCGTCCTGCAGGGCGTCGACAACCTCTACGAGATCGACACCTCGCGGATGATCCTGGACAAGGCCGCGGAGCTGACCGGCACCGTGTACGGCAAGGACCACCGCACCGACGTCTCGCTGCGCGTGGTGACCGACCACGTGCGCACCTCGCTGATGCTCATCGGCGACGGCGTCACCCCGGGCAACGAGGGCCGCGGCTACGTGCTGCGCCGCATCATGCGCCGCGCGATCCGCAACATGCGGCTGCTCGGCTCGACCGTGCCCACCATGGAGACGCTGATCAACACGGCGATCGAGGCGATGGGCCCGCAGTACCCCGAGCTGGTCACCGACGCCAAGCGGATCCTCGCGGTGGCGACCGGCGAGGAGGCGGCGTTCCTGCAGACGCTGCGCACCGGCACCGGCATCCTGGACAACGCGATCGAGTCGGCCAAGTCCAAGGGCTCCACCACGGTCGGCGCGGCCGAGGCCTTCCAGCTCCACGACACCTTCGGCTTCCCGATCGACCTGACCCTGGAGATGGCGGCCGAGCAGGGCCTGTCCGTGGACGAGGAGGGCTTCCGCCGGCTGATGTCGCAGCAGCGGGCCAACGCCAAGGCGGACGCGAAGGCGAAGAAGACCGGGCACGCGGACGTCTCGGCGTACCGCGAGCTGCTCGACGCCGCGGGCAGGCCGGAGTTCACCGGCTACCGCGAGACCACCAGCGAGGGCGTCGTCAAGGGCCTGCTGGTCGGCGGCGCGGTCAGCGGCAGCGCGGGCAGCGGCCAGGAGATCGAGCTGGTGCTCGACCGCACCCCGTTCTACGCGGAGGGCGGCGGCCAGCTCGCCGACCACGGCCTGATCCGGCTCGGCAACGGCGGGCTGGTCGAGGTGCTCGACGTGCAGAAGCCGGTCGGCGACCTCATCGTGCACCGGGCGATCGTCCGGGACGGCGAGGTGACGGTCGGCCAGGGCGCCGAGGCCGTGGTGGACATCGCGCGCCGCGCGGGCATCTCGCGCGCGCACACCGCGACGCACATGGTGCACAAGGCCTTCCGCGAGCTGCTCGGCGAGACCGCGACCCAGGCCGGCTCGGAGAACTCGCCCGGCCGCTTCCGCTTCGACTTCGCGCACCCGCAGGCCGTCCCGCACTCCGTCCTCGCGGACGCGGAGCAGATGGTCAACGAGGTGCTGCGGGACGACCTGTCGGTCACCGCGGAGATCATGTCGCAGCCCGAGGCGAAGGCCATGGGCGCGATGGCGCTGTTCGGCGAGAAGTACGGCGACCGGGTCCGGGTGGTCTCCGTCGGCGAGTGGGCGCACGAGCTGTGCGGCGGCACGCACGTGTCCAACACCGGCCGGCTCGGCCTGGTCAAGCTGCTGCACGAGTCCTCCATCGGCGCGGGCGTGCGCCGGGTCGAGGCGCTGGTCGGCGCGGACGCGTACAACTTCCTCGCGCGCGAGCACGTGCTGCTGGCGCAGATCTCCGAGGCGGTCAAGGCGCGGCCCGAGGAGCTGCCGGAGCGGATCAACGGCATCATCGGCAAGCTGCGCGAGGCCGAGAAGGAGATCGCCTCGCTGCGCGCCGGCCAGGTGCTCGCGGTGGCCGGCGAGCTCGCCGCGAACCCGGCGGACCTGCGCGGCGTGGCCTACGTGGCGCACCGCGCGCCCGACGGCACCGGTGCCGACGACCTGCGCAAGCTGGCGCTCGACGTGCGCGCCCGGCTCGGCTCGCGGCCCAGCGTGGTCGCGGTCGCGTCGGTGGCGGGCGAGCGCCCGGTGGTCGTCGTGACCACCAGCGAGGCGGCGCGCGAGCAGGGCCTGAAGGCGGGCGTGCTGGCGAAGACCGCGGCGCAGACCCTCGGCGGCGGCGGTGGCGGCAAGGACGACATCGCCCAGGGCGGCGGAACCAACCCGGAGGCGCTGAACGAGGCGCTCGAGGCGGTCGGCCGGAAGATCCTGGGCTGACAGAAGTCGAACGGGTCCGAGTTGGACTGACGCAGCGTCACCGCGTCCCCCTCGATCCGTGTTTATCGAGCACGAAGGACCCCCTCCATGCGACGCTGTGGCATGGAGGGGTTTCCCGTATGCGGGCCGAGGCGGAGCGGAGCGGTAGTTGAGACCCGGTAGAAGACTGGGCGTGGATGTCGGCGCGGTGCGCATCGGCGTGGCCGTGTGCGACCCCGACGGCCTGCTCGCGACCCCGGTGGAGACCGTGCCAGCGGGCGACGGGGATCTCGCCAGGCTCGCCGAGCTGGCGGCCGAGTACGGCGTCGTCGAGGCCGTGGTCGGGCTGCCGCGCTCGCTCTCGGGGGCCGAGGGGCCGGCGGCGGGCAAAGCGCGGGTCTTCGCGGACAAGCTCGTCGGTAAAATCCAGCCCATTCCGGTGCGTTTGGTCGATGAGCGGTTGACAACCGTGACCGCGACCCGTGGACTACGCGAGTCGGGTGTGCGCGGACGAAAGAGCCGGGCGGTGGTGGACCAGGCCGCCGCCGTGGTGATCCTGCAGAACGCACTCGACTCCGAGCGTGCTTCCGGGAGACCCCCCGGTACGCTGGTCGGCCTGGAGCAGGGCCCCGCCGACGACGCGGGCGCCCCGGTGAAGGAGAGCGAATGAGCGACGGCGACTGGTACGGCTACCCGCAGCAGCCGGATCCCTACTCGCAGCCGCAGGACGATCCGTACCAGGCCGCGCAGAACTACGGCAACGCTCCGCAAAGCTCCGGATACGACCAGTACGGGCGTCCGGCCCAGCCGAACCCGCAGCAGCAGTACTACCAGCAGCCCCAGCAGCAGCCCCGGCCGCGCCCGCAGCAGCAGCCGCAGCAGGGTCAGGGTCAAGGGCAGGGCCAGGGTGCGGGCGGATCCGGCCAGTACCGGCAGCAGCGTCCCCCGCAGCGGCCGCGCCCGCAGCCCCAGCCGCAGCAGGGCCAGGGGCAGGCGCAGAACCCGTACTTCCAGCAGCAACAGCAGCAGGGCTACGGCTACGACACCGGCGCGGGGACCTACGGCGGCGGCTACCCGCAGACCGGCTACGACACCGGCGGCTACCCCCGGCAGGACTACCAGCGCTCCGGCTACGACACCTCCGCCGGGTATCCCACTCAGGGCTACGACTCGGCCGCGAGCTACGACGCCGCGAGCTACAACTCAGGCACCTACGACACCGGCCCGTCAGGCACCTACGACACCGGCCCGTCCGGCTCGTACGACACCGGCTCCTCGGGCTCGTACGACACCGGCTCCTCGGGCTCGTACGGCAGCGGCGCGTCGGGCTCCTACGACACCGGCTCGCGCAGCGGCGGCTACCCGACGCGCGGCCGGCAGCAGCCCCAGTCCCCGTCGCGCGACCCGTACTCCGAGCTCGGCGAGCCCGCCGAGCAGACGGACGAGTACGAATACCCGAATCGCGCCGGCCGCCGCCGCGCCCCCGGCCCCGGCACCTCCGGCGAGCAGCCGCAGGTGTCCGCGGACGGCCGGCTCGGCCTGCTCAAGGACGACGAGGCGGCGAGCGAGAACCGCTCCGCGGGCCTGGACGACGACGAGGACGGAGAGGGCCGACGCCGCAGCGGCCGGAGCGGCCGCGGCGGCCGCCCCGACGGCAGGCAGGAGGACGGCGACAAGAAGAAGCCGCGGCGCAGCTGCGTCGTCATCTTCCTGTTCTTCGCGCTGATCGCCGGCGGCCTCGGCTACGGCGCCATCCAGGGCTACGACTGGTACAAGGCGCACTACGGCGCGCCCGCCGACTACAGCTCGACCACCGGCGTCTCGGCCACCGCGATCGTCACGGTCCCGAACAGCGCGAGCGGCACGCAGATCGCCGCGATCCTCTACAACGCGGGCGTCGTCGAGAGCGAGCGCGCCTTCATCCAGGCGTGCAACAACAACGCGCAGTGCCCCAACATCCAGGCGAACACCTACCAGCTGCACAAGCAGATGAGCGCGGCCGCCGCGGTGACCGCGCTGCTCAACACCGCCAACATCTACAACAAGTCGCAGCTGCTGGTGAAGCCCGGCGAGCGCGCGGCCGACGTCTTCGCCGACCTCGAGCAGAAGACCGGCTGGACGCAGGCGCAGATCGTCGCCGCGATCGACAGCGGCAAGATCGACCTGCCCAGCTATGCGACGGCCAAGACCGGGACGAAGTACCCCTTCGCCAACATCGAGGGGATGCTGTTCACCGGCACCTACCAGCTGCCCAGCTACCAGACGCCGACCGCGCTGCTCAAGGCGATGGTCGACCAGCAGGTGGCCATGTTCAACGCGGTCGGCCTCACGCAGAAGGCCTCCTCGGTGGGCATGACGCCGTACCAGGTGCTCATCGTCGCCTCGATGGCCCGCGCCGAGGCCGGCTCCAACGCCGCCGACCTCGCCAAGATCTCCGGCGTGATCTACACCCGGCTCAAGAGCACCAGCTTCTCGAAGCTCGGCTTCGACACCGCCACGCTCTACGGCCTCGGCCGCACCGAGCCGCAGCCGACCGCCGCGGAGCTGGCCGACACGTCCAACCCGTACAACCTGCGCGTGGTCCGCGGCCTGCCGCCGGGCCCGATCGACAGCGTCGATCAGACCGCGCTGATGGGCGCGCTCTCGCCGACCAACACCGGCGACGTGTACTTCTGCGCCGTCAGCGGCACCATCTACTACGCGTCCAACGACACCCAGTGGGCAGCGCTCGGCAAGAAGTACCCGGGGTACTGCGGATGAGCAAGACGACGCGGCGAGCCGCGGTTCTCGGCTCGCCGATCGCCCACTCGCTCTCGCCGGTGCTGCACCGAGCCGCCTACGCGCGGCTCGGCCTCACCGACTGGACGTACGGCAGGTACGAGGTCGACGAGCAGTCGTTCCAGGGCTTCCTCGCAGCCTTGGAGCGCGGCGAACTCGGCGACCCCGCGGACGACGAGGGTACCTGGGCGGGCCTCTCGCTCACGATGCCTCTCAAGCGCGTCGTCATCCCGCTGCTGGACGAGGCGGACCCCACCGCCCTCGCGGTCAACTCCGTCAACACCCTGATCTTCCGACCCGATGGCTCGAAGTACGGCGCCAACACCGACGTCCCCGGCCTCGCGGCCGCCCTGCGCGAGCGCGGCGTCACGGCGGTCCAGGGCGCCGCGGTCCTCGGCGCCGGAGCCACCGCGGGCTCGGCACTCGCCGCACTGTCCGACATGGTCAAGGGCCCCATCACGATCTACGTCCGCAACCCGGCCAAGCTCGCCGAGTTCGAGGGCCTGATCGCCCACTTCGGGATCGACCTCGACCCCAGGCCGTGGTCCGAGGCCCAGGGCGCGGCCGACTTCGAACTCGTCGTCAACACCACCCCCGCCGGCGCCGCCGACGCCCTCGCCGATCACCTGCCGCAGCGTGTGGGCACGTTGTTCGACGTCCTCTACCACCCCTGGCCCACAGCACTCGCCGCCGCCTGGTCCACCCGCGGCGGCGCCGTTCTCGGCGGCCAGGATCTCCTCGTGCACCAGGCCGTGCGCCAGGTCGAGCTGATGACGGGCGTCGAGGGACGCGCGTCGGAGATCCTCGCGGCGATGCGCGAGGCACTGCGGGAAGACTAGGGCCGAGTTGTCCGGCCGGGGCTGCGTGCAGCCCGGCCGCGTGGCGCGCCGTCACCACCGAGCTCGGATCCCCGATGACCGAGCGATGGCCTTAGCAATGACCCCTTAACGTCCTGGATGACCTGTTAACGTCCTGACTAACGGTTCGGGATGACCCCGGTCAGCGCCCCGTCCGCCGCCAGGTTCGCAGTGAACGTGCCGAGGCGCCCTGCGCTCACGACGATGCCGTCGACGCTGCGGCTCCAGTCCCAGCCGTGGTGCTCGACGTAGCCGAGCACGCAGTCCGACGGGTCCTCCTCGAACTTGTCGGCGCCTTCCGTCAGGTAGCGCGCGGCGGTGCCGAGGTCGGGCTCGGCGGTCGGGATCGATTCGTCGAACGCGAGGTAGTAGACGCGGTTCTCATCGCTGAAGGTGTGGCCGATGTAGCCGCGTGCGCCGGCGACGCCCATCGCCGTCCAGGCGAGCATCTCGGCGGCGATCTCGGGGTCGGCGGCGTCCGCTATCCCGGCGAGGTCGAGCACCGGATCCGTCAGCTCCCTGATACCGAGGCGGTCGCCCTGCTCGCGCAGCCGCCTGGCCTGCTCGGTGAGCGCAGGGTTCTGCGACCAGGCCTCGGGTTCGGCCCACGCCCAGACCCAGCGGCCGCACTGCTCGAGCCGGCCCAGCGCGTCGACCCGGAACTCACGGCCCGCCTGGCGGTAGCGGCCAGTCTCGTGGTCCACCGACCACTCGTCCACGGGCATGAACTCGAGGAACGTCTCCACCTGCTCGTAGACCCAGGCCGCGTGGCGGTTACCCGCCGCGGTGAACGCCGGGCTGAAAGTTTCACCCCCGACGCCGTCGTCGCCGACTTCATCGGGCGCTGATTCAACCTTCGGCTCCGGCGCGCCGATCGGCTCCGGCGTCCACAGCCCTGGCTCGGCCTCGAGTACCTCCGGCTTCGCATCGAGCGACGGCGCGGGCACCAGGGGAGCGGACGGCGGCGAGACCAGCGGCGGCGGACTGAACGAAACGGGGGCGGCGGACGGAGTCGGTGCC
>NZ_JAGSOH010000018.1 GCF_018139625.1 Actinospica acidithermotolerans
TCGCTATCGCTCGGCAGGCTCGGTCGGGAGGCACGCAGCGCTCGCGGATGAGCTCGCAGGGCACTCATGGGCGGGCTCCGCGGAGCATGTCGTCTACCAGGCCCACGCAGTAGTCCTCCGTGACTTCGAAGGCGGGGAAGAGCTTGCAGACGAACAGGATCGTGGACGTCAGCATGACCGTCGCGCGCTCTACGTTGAGGTCCGGCCGCAGCTCGCCGTTGGCGATGGCGGCGCGCAGGACTTCGCGGTACTGCTCGCGGCGGGGTTCGATGACGGTTTCCTGGTAGCGGAACATCAGCTGGGGGTTGCCCGCCAGCGTCTGCAGCAGGACGGCGAACGCGGTGCCTTCGTGGGTCTCGAGGACGTTCGAGCGCATCTGCAGGAGCAGGTCGATCAGCTGCTCGCGGACGCCGGCGCCGGTCGGGGCCCTGCGGGGGGTGCTGTGGAAGGCGCGCTGGAGGGTGGTGATGACCAGCTCCTCCTTGTTGGCCCACCTGCGGTAGATCGCCGCCTTACCCACTCCCGCCTTGGCGGCGATCATCTCCATCGAGAGCAGGTCGTAGGTGACGCTCTGGCTCAGCAGGGCGATCACGGCGTCGAGGATGGCGTCCTCGACCTGCTCGCTGCGCGGGCGGCCGGGGCGCCTCGGGGATGGGGCGGCGGCGTCCGCGGGAATCGCGCCGCCGCCCGTCGTTCTCAGCGACATCGGTCAGGCCGCCACGCTCTCGGCCCTGCTCGCCGCGTCGACCGGGCCGCCGGGCTGGGTGACCTTGCGCGGCAGCCAGAGCGCGACCACGACCGCGGCGAAGACCATGATGGCCGAGCCGGTCAGGGTGGTGACGTGCATGGCGTGGACGAAGGACGCGTCGGCGGGCTGCAGCAGGCCGGTGGCCCGGGTGTTGCCCTGCGAGACCGCGACGCCGACCGCCTGCTGGGTCGCCTCGATCGAGCCGCTGACGTAGTGCGACTCGGCGGGCGTCAGGTGCGAGTTCGGGATCGCGTCGACCAGCGGCTGCATCCGGCTGCGGTACGCCGTGGTCAGGATCGTGCCGAGCACCGCGACGCCGAGGGCGCCGCCGAGTTGGCGGACGGTGTTGTTGACCGACGAGCCGACGCCCGCGATCTGCCTCGGCAGCGCCGCCATGACGGTGGTCGTCGCCGGCGGCATCACGTTCGCCATCGCCGCGCCCTGGAAGAACGCGATCAGCAGGTAGATCCACATCGGCGAGCTCTGCGTCACGAACTGGTAGCAGGCCATGGCGACCGCGATGGCGAGCAGGCCGGAGACGGCGACGGTGCGCGGGCCGAAGCGCTTGACCATGTTCGAGGACAGCGGAGCGAAGATCACCATCGCCGCGGCGAACGGCAGCATGAACACACCCGACATCAGCGGCGAGTATCCGCGCACCGACTGCAGGTAGAACGAGAAGAAGAACATCCCGCCCATCATCGCGAAGAAGGTCAGCGCGACCGAGATCACCGCGGCGGAGAACATCCGGTTGGCGAACAGGCGCACGTCCAGTGCCGGGTGTTCGGTGTGCAGCTCCCAGAACACGAATCCGACCAGCAGCAGCAGGCCGCCCGCGATCGAGCCCCACACGCTCGGGGCGCCCCAGTCGCCGGTGTCGCCGGCGTGGATGATGCCGTAGACGAAGATCACCAGGCCGGCCATCTCCAGCAGGACGCCGACCGGGTCGAGGCTGCCGGGCTTCGGGTTCTTGCTCTCCGGCAGCAGGATCAGCATCACGATGAACGCGATGACCGTGATCGGCACGTTGATCAGGAAGACCGAGCCCCACCAGAAGTTGTTCAGCAGCGCGCCGCCGACGATCGGGCCGATGGCGATCGCGAGGCCGACCGAGCCGGACCAGATGCCGATCGCCTTGGGCTGCTCGTGCCGGGGGAAGACGTTGGCGATGATCGCCAGGGTGGACGGCATGATCGCGGCGCCGGAGAAGCCCATCGCGGCGCGCGCGGCGATCAGCTCGGCCGGGGTCTGCGCGTAGGCGGTCAGCAGCGAGGAAAGGCCGAACAGGATCATCCCGAGCATCAGGATCCGCTTGCGGCCGAGCCGGTCGGCGAGGATTCCCCAGGTGAACAGCAGCCCGGCGAAGATCAGGGTGTAGGAGTTGATCGCCCACTCGAGGTCCGACTGGCTGGCGCCGAGGCCCTTGGGCTTCGGCTCGGACATGGTTTTCAGGGCGACGTTCAGGACGGTGTTGTCGAGGACGACCACGAGCAGCGAGAAGACCAGGCCGGTGAGGATGATCCACCGGCGGGGGTGGCCTGCGTGCTCGGGGTGCTCCACGGCGCGGGCTGCTGACTCACTCACGGCGGTTACCCCTCCCGAAGGCATCGAATTTCGATCCGAGACCGTTCCGTATCAGATGCCGCCGAGCCTACTCCCGGCATTTCCGATACGCAACCGTTCCGTATCGTAGGGAATCCTGTGAACGGGACCGGGCTGCGACACGCGCCCGCGCCCGCCGGATCGCCGCGGCCGCGTGCCGAATCGCGCGCGAGCCGGCTCCTAATCGCCTGCGAACCGCCCCCAGAACGCGACAGCGCCGCGGCCCCGGCGGGGGGCCGCGGCGCGTGCGGCGTGCGCGGTAAGCGGGGCCGTGCGTAGCGTGCGTGCTGAGTGAGTGGGGCGAGGGTCCGAGGCGGCGTCAGGCGCCCAGCGGTACGGCGCGCACGCGGGCCGCCAGCACGCGGGCCACGTCGCCCGCCGCGGCGGCGTCCGGCGCCTGGGTGAGGGCCCGGACGACGACGATGCGGCGTGCGCCGGCGTCGAGGACCTCGCCGAGGTTCCGCTCGTCGATGCCGCCGATCGCGAACCACGGCGGCACGCCCTCGGCGCCGGGAGGGGCCACCCGCGCGGCGTGCCGGACCAGGCCGAGGCCGGGCGCGGGACGGCCCGGCTTTGTCGGGGTCGGCCAGCACGGGCCGACGGCGAAGTAGCCGGTCTCCGGGTCGGCGGCGGCGGCCTCGACCTCGGCCTCGGCGTGCGTGGAGCGGCCGAGCAGCGTCTCCGGGCCGACGATCGCGCGGGCGAAGCCGACCGGCAGGTCGTCCTGGCCTAGGTGCAGGACCGGCGCGCCCGAGGCGTAGGCCACGTCGGCGCGGTCGTTGACGGCGAACAGCCTGCCGTGCCGCTCGCAGGCCTCCTCGAACACGGCGAGGAGTTCCAGCTCGCGCGAGGCCTCGAGCCCCTTGTGCCGCAGTTGCACGACGTCCACACCGCCCGCCAGCACCGCGTCGAGGAACGCCGGCAGGTCGCCGCGCTCGAGGCGTCCGTCGGTGCAGAGGTAGAGCCGTGCGTCGGCTATGCGGGCCCGCTGGTCCGCCACCTCAGAAGCCCAGCGCCTGCGCCCGGCGGCGCACCTCGGTGCCGCGGTTGTCCCGCAGCGCCTGGACGGGCGTGCCCGGCAGGGACTCGTCCGCGGTGAACATCCAGCGCAGCGCCTCCTCGTCGGTGTACTTATTGTCGGCCAGAAGGGTGAGAGTTCCGGGGAGCCCCTTGAGCACCTGATCGCCGGAGAGGAAATCCGCCGGCACCGAGAGCACGTTGCGCTCGCCGCGCCGCACCGCCACCAACTGCCGGTCCTTGACCAGTTGGCGGGCCTTGGTGATCGGCAGGTCCATGCGCTCTGCCACGTCGGGCAGGGTGAGCCAGTCGGTGATCAGCGAATCGAGGTCTGTGTCAGGGGTAGTCACACATATACTCTGCCACGCCGTTCCGGCGCCGACCCGCCGATGCGTCGTAATCAGGACAGCCGGGGAACCGAGAATCGTGTCCGTTCGTTTACCACACTCTCAGTCTTAGGCCGTAGGGTGTGCGGCTATGACGGATAACACCACGACCACGGGCGGGTCGGACGCCGAGGAAGAGACCGAGTTCGTCTCTGTCGGCTCCGCACGGGAAGAGGAAGCTGCTCTGCCCGAGGAGCTCATCGAGATCGACGACGACGGAGCCGACGACGAGGACGACGTCCCCGGGACGGGCACGGTCAGCGGCGGTTTCGGCTTCGCCGGCCTGGCCTTGGCGATCGTCTCGCTGACCACGAACTGGACCAGCGGAATCGTCGTCTCGCACGCGCAGTACACGCAGGAGGTGCACGAGACCAGCACGGCCTCGGCGCAGGTCTCCCTGAACATGTACGAGAACGGCTGGCACACCCAGGCGTGGTGGGCCCTGGCCTTCGCGCTCGGGGCGGTGCTGTTCGGCGCGGGCTCGCTGCTCTCGCCGAGCATCCTGCTGAGCGGGCGCACCCCGGGCTGGGCGAAGGCCGGCGCGACCGCCGCCGTCATCGTCGGCCTGATCGCGGCGCTGCTGGCGATCCTGACGCTCGCCGGCGTCTTCGGCGGCCACATCGTCGCGCCGTCGACCGCCGGCTGATCCACCCCGTCTTCGGGCACGACGCACACCCACGGACACCAGCCCCTGCCGGAACCGCCTCGCGGTTCCGGCTAAGCTGGTTACCGGAAAAAACAACCGCATAGGCACCACACCACCACGGGAGCCCCCACGACGCGGGGGATGAGAGGGAGACGGCCTCGGTCTCCGACCGTTCGAACCTGGCCGCGCGCCGCCCTCGGGCCGTGCCGGTGGAGGGAGCGGAATGTCATCGTCTTCGGGCTGCGACTGCGCCGTGCTCGGCGGCGGCCTCATCGGGCTCGCCGTCGCCTGGCGCGCGGCGCTCGGCGGCCTCAGCGTCCATCTGGCGGATCCGGACCCCGGCGCCGGGGCCTCCAGCGCGGCTGCCGGAATGCTCGCACCGGTCACCGAGGCGCACTACGGCGAGGAACGCCTCCTCGACCTGAATCTGCGCTCCGCGCAGCTCTACCCGTCCTTCGCCGACGAACTGTCGCGATTCACCGACCTGCCCACCGGCTACGACACGCGCGGGACCCTCGCCGTGGCGTTCGACCGGGACGATCGCGCGGTGCTCGCCGAGACCGCCGCGTACCACCGGAAGCTCGACCTCGAATCGACCCCCCTGACCGGACGCGAGGCCCGCGCGCTCGAACCGATGCTCGCTCCGGGGGTTCAGGCGGCGCTGCTGGTCGAGCACGACCACCAGGTCGACAACCGGCTGCTGCACCGGGCTCTGCTGGCCGCCGCCGTTCGCGCCGGCGTGCGGATCCACCGGTCCGCCGCTGAAATCGTCGTCGAGGACGGGCGCGCGCGCGGGCTACGGCTCGAATCCGGCGAGGTGCTGGCGACCGACCAGGTCGTGCTCGCCGCCGGGTGCTGGTCCTCCGAGACACCCGGCCTGCCGCCCGGCGCGCTACCGCGGATTCGCCCCGTACGCGGCCAGATCCTGCGCCTCGCGATGGGCACCCAGCCGTTGCTGGCGCGCACGATCCGCGCCATGGTCCGCGGCCGCTACGTCTACCTCGTCCCCCGCGCCCACGGCGAGCTCGTCATCGGCGCGACCACGGACGAACTCGGCTTCGACACCTCGGTCACCTCGGGCGGCGTCTACGAGCTCTTGCGGGACGCGCACGAGGTCGTCCCCGGCATCACCGAGCTCGCGCTCGTCGAGTCGCGCACCGGCCTTCGCCCCGGCTCCCCCGACAACGCCCCTCTCCTCGGACAGACGGCGCTGCCCGGCCTGATCGCGGCGACCGGCCACTACCGCAACGGCGTCCTGCTCACGCCCGTCACCGCCGACGCGATCGCATCCTTGCTGATCGACGGGACGATCCCGGGGTACGCGGTTCCTTTCAGCCCTCAGCGCTTCGGAGGCCCCTCATGCGCGTGACCGTCAACGGAGAGCGCCGGACCGTGCCTTCCGGCCTGCTGCTCGCCGACCTGATCGCCCAGCACACGGACGTCCGCGCGGGCGTGGCCGTCGCAGTCGACGGCGAGGTCGTGCCGCGGACCGGGTGGTCCGCGTACGTCCTCGACGACGGCGCCGCGGTCGAGATCCTCACCGCGGTCCAGGGAGGCTGAACGCGTGGCTGAAACTTTCACGATCGGCGACCGGTCCTACGCGTCGCGGCTGATCATGGGCACCGGCGGCGCGCCGAGCATCGAGATCCTGCGGGAGGCACTGATCGCCTCCGGAACCCGGCTGACGACCGTGGCCATGCGCCGGGTCGCGGCGGGCACCCGCGGCTCGATCCTGGACCTGCTGGCCGAGCTGGAGATCGACGTCCTGCCGAACACCGCGGGCTGCCTGACCGCGGGCGACGCCGTGCTCACCGCGCGGCTGGCCAGGGAGGCGCTGGGCACGTCGTGGGTCAAGCTCGAGGTCATCGCCGACGAGCACACGCTGCTGCCCGACCCGATCGAGCTGGTCGACGCGGCGCGCACGCTGGTCGACGACGGCTTCACCGTGCTGCCGTACACCAACGACGATCCGGTGCTCGCGCGCAGGCTCGAGGACGTCGGCTGCGCGGCCGTGATGCCGCTGGGGGCGCCGATCGGCTCCGGGCTCGGCATCCGCAACCCGCACAACATCGAGCTGATCGTGGCGGCGGCCCGGGTCCCGGTGATCCTGGACGCCGGAATCGGCTCGGCGTCCGACGCCGCGCTGGCGATGGAACTCGGCTGCGCCGGGGTTCTGCTGGCCTCCGCCGTCACCCGATCGCAGCAACCGGCGCTCATGGCCGCGGCGATGCGCGACGCGGTCGCCGCCGGATACGCCTGCCGGGCCGCGGGCCGCATCCCCGTTCGCCGTTTCGCGCTCGCATCGAGCCCAAGCCGTGACGAATCGCCTGCGTTTTAACCGTTTTGGGACGCAGTCGGCACACTCTAGTGGACCCGGTTACGCCTACACTCGATGACCGTGAGCACCGCGACCGTCAATCTGCCGCCCGACGACCTCAAGCCGGGCCAGGTCGTCGACGGCCGGTACCGGGTCGAGGCGCGCCTGGCACACGGCGGCATGGCCACGGTCTACCGGGCGTTCGACGACCGGCTCGACCGCGCCGTCGCGCTGAAGGTGATAGAGCCGGGGCTGGCCCGGCGGCCCGAGTACGTCGCCCGGTTCATCCGAGAGGCGAAGTCCTGCGCGAAGCTCAGCCACCCGAACATCGTCGCCGTCTACGACCAGTCGGCGATACGGCCGGCGCCGGCGGGCTACGGCGCCGCGAAGCAGGGCACGCTGGCCTACCTGGCGATGGAGTACGTGCCCGGCAGCACCCTGCGGCAGGTCCTCGGCCGCCGCGGCCGGCTCACCCCGCGCCAGGCGCTGCAGGTGCTCGACGCGATGCTGGCCGGGCTCGGCGCCGCGCACCGGGCCGGGATCGTGCACCGCGACGTCAAGCCGGAGAACGTGCTGATCAACGACGCGGTGCTGGCCCAGTCGCACTCGTACGCGGCGGCGCTGAAGGTCACCGACTTCGGCCTGGCCCGCTCGGTGGCCGGCAGCGCGGAGGCCAGCACGCTCGGCGGCAGCCTGCCGGGCGGCGGGCTGATAGGGACCGCGTCGTACCTCGCGCCGGAGCTGGTCCGCTTCGGCACCTGCGATCAGCGCTCGGACGTGTACTCGGCCGGGATCGTCCTCTTCGAGCTGCTGACGGGGCATAAGCCCTTCGTCGCGGCCACGCCGGTCGAGGTGGCGCAGATGCACGTGACGCACCGGGTGCCCGCGCCCTCGGCCCAGCTGCGCGGCCTGGACCCGGCCGTCGACGCCCTGGTGGCCCGCGCCACGGCCCGGGAGCCTGACCAGCGCCCCGCGGACGCCAACGCCCTGCGCTCGGAGCTGCGCGCGGTCTACGCGAACCTGCCGGACGCCGCGCTGGACTTCGGCGGCTCCGCGGAGCGGGCCGAACCCACCCAGCAGCTGCGCGTCGACGCCGACGGCACCCGCGCCGGCATCTCGCCGACCCGGGTGGACCTGTCGCGGCAGGCCGTGCCGCCGCGCTCCGGGCTGCCCCCGATCGCCCCGCGCCGCGACCCGGACGAGCCGTACCGGCCCGTCGACGACGGCGGCCGGCGCCGCAGCTACCGCGGCCTGGTGGTCTTCCTGGTGATAGTGGTCCTGGCGGCCGCGATCGGCTTCGGCACCTGGCTGTGGGGCAGCACGCACTGGCAGTCCATGCCGGACCTCACCGGGCTCTCGCAGAGCCAGGCCGAGCAGGCGCTGACCAGCGACGGCCTGAAGTTCACGGTGAAGCAGTCCTCGAGCACGACGGTCGGCACCGGCGACGTGATCTCCACCGACCCGGGCTCGAACCACCCGGTCTCCGACGGCAGCACCGTGACACTGACCGTCTCCACCGGGCCGGCGCAGGTGAGCGTGCCGAACGTGACCGGGATGACGCAGTCGGACGCCACCAGCCAGCTGAAGTCCGCCGGATTCAACGTCTCCGTCGCCTCCACGACGCAGTACTCGAGCAGCGTCGCCGCCGGGGACGTCGCCTCCTACTCCCCCAGCGGCACGCAGACTCAGGGCTCGACCATAACGCTGACCATCTCCGCGGGCGCCGGCCAGAGCACCGTGCCCGACGTGACCGGCCAGAACATCACCGACGCGACCAACGAGCTGGAGAAGGACGGCTTCAAGGTCGTCACCCACCACGTCACGCTCGTGTTCAACACCGTGGTCAACCAGAGCCCGGGCGGCGGTCAGACCACCACGCCCGGCGGCACCGTCACCCTCTACTACTGAGCACGGATATCCCGGCGGTCACCCACGAGCCCGGGTTGTTGATCTGCGTGCCCTTGCGGTAGCCGCCGAAGATCAGCCCGAGCAGGATGATGATCAGGATCAGCCAGAAGAAGGCCCACAGCGCGTTGAAGCCGCGCCGGCGGGGCCGGCGGTCTTCTTCCTCCCTGTGGTGGCGTCGTCGGGGGATTCTCAAGCCTGGCAACGATCTGCGCTCCTTTTCCGGATTGCCGGTACGGGGGTCTGGCGTCGGGGAATCAGGGTATGACGAGCACCCCGGAACTTCGAGCCCGTAGACTCCGGGGCTCGTAGGGACCGATGGAACAGGGTTCGAGTCAAGGGGCGGTGGCTGTTGTGGTGGCGGTCGTATCTCGGTGGCGCAGGCGAATAGTCGTCGGTGGCGTGTCGCTGGTCGTGGTGGTGGGACTGGTGCTGCTGGCATCCGCCATCCACCTTCTACCCCAACTGCGCAATCCATTCTCCGAGCAGACCACCGAGCGGTCCGGGCCGGTGCTGCTCCAGTCGATCGTGGAACTGTCGAGGTACGAGGCCGCGAGCGGCAACTTCCAGGTGGTCGTCGACATATCGTCCGGCGGCTCGATCCTGCCGAGCTGGCTCGAGGGCAGCGACACGCTGTTCATCGGCGTCGGCACCGACAACGCGTACGTGGACTTCTCCAAGCTCAAGGGCAGCGCGGTGCAGGTCTCCGCGGACCGGCTCTCGGCGACGATCACGCTCCCGCCGGCACAGCTGGAGACCGCGCAGCTCAACGTGCAGCAGTCCTACGTCTTCGCGCAGCAGCAGGGCCTGTTCACCCGGGTGAACGGCTTCCTGAGCGGCAACCCGAACTCGCAGCAGGCGGTCTACGAGCTGGCGCAGAAGCAGATCCAGGGCGCCGCGGCGAAGAGCGCGCTGATCACGGACGCCGAGCGCAACACCCGGACGATGCTCACGAGCCTGCTGCAGTCCCTGGGCTTCAAGAACATCACCGTCAAGTACACGTCCTGATTCCGGAGCCGGCTCAGTCCTCCTGGTAGGAGTAACGCTGCTCCTGCCAGGGGTCGCCGATCTTGTGATAGCCGCGCTCCTCCCAGAACCCGCGCCGCTCCTCGGTCAGGTACTCGATCGCGCGCACCCACTTCGGGCCCTTCCAGGCGTAGAGGTGCGGCACGACGAGGCGCAGCGGGAAGCCGTGCTCCGGCGTGAGCTCCGCGCCGCCGCGGCCGGTCGCGAAGATCGTGGTCGGCGCTGCCAGATCCTCGATGCGCAGGTTGGCGGAGTAGCCGTACTCGGCCCAGGCCAGCACGTGCGTCGCCTCCGGCGCGGGCGGCGCCAGCTCCAGGATCGTGCGCGCCAGCACGCCGGTCCACGTGCTGGCGACCAGGCTGAACTTGGTGACGCAGTGCATCTCGGCGGTGACCTCCGCCGTCGGCAGCCGGTGGAACTCACCGAAGTCCCAGCTGTGCTTCGCCCCGTCGACGGTGGCCCCGTAGACCTGCAGATCCCAGCGCTCCGGCTTGAAGCGGGGCACCGGACCGTAATGCAGCACCGGCCACTGGGTCTGCGCACGCTGCCCGGGCGGCAGCGGCGTTGCTTCCCCCGGCCGGTCCTCGTCAAGAGAACCCATGGGTTCTATCGTCCCAGACCGCGAGGTGTGCTTCCGACCACATTCGGCCCTCCCGTGCTTGCGCGTCCCGGAACGTCCAGGTTAGCTTAGGTTTACCTAACCGTGCCCTGGTACCGAGGAGTTCCGCCGATGTACGCCTGTGTCTGCTTCAGCATCACCGAGGAGGAGATACACGACGAGATCTCGGCGGGCGCGAGCACCGAGGAGGAGATCGGCGAGCGCTGCGGGGCCGGGACCAGCTGCGGGACCTGCGTCGAGCGGCTCGGCTGCCTGATCGAGGAGGCGCGGCTGCGCCCGTGCGTCGAGCAGACCCTCAGGGCGTGCCCCTCGGCCTGCGACGCCGCGGCCCGGGCGGGCGAGACGCTCGCCGCCTGAAAGCGCGGGGCGCCCAGGATTCACCGTGCGCGCATGAAAGACTACCTGCCGTCATTCCTCCACCCCACGGCACGGAAGGGATCGGGCGATGCAGGGCGACAAGAACGTCATCGCGATCCTCAATGAGCAGCTGACGGCCGAGCTCACCGCCATCAACCAGTACTGGCTGCACTACAAGCTGCAGGAGAACAACGGCTGGACGAAGCTCGCCAAGCACACCCGGCACGAGTCGATCGAGGAGATGGAGCACGCCGACAAGCTGGCGGAGCGCATCATCTTCCTCGAGGGGCTGCCGAACTTCCAGAAGCTCCAGCCCCTGCGGATCGGGCAGACCGTCACCGAGATGTTCGAGTGCGACATGAAGGTCGAGCTCGAAGCGGTGGAGCGGCTGCGCCGCGGGATCAGGCTGATGCGGGACAAGGACGACGTCACCTCCGCGAACCTCTTCGAGGAGATCCTCGAGGACGAGGAGGAGCACATCGACTACCTCGAGACCCAGCTCGACCTCGTCAAGAAGCTGGGCGAACCGCTCTACCTGGCGCAGCTGGTCGAGCAGCCCGACCACAGCTGAGCCGTCCGGCACGGGCGCTCGCGGCTGATACCGCTCAGCGCCGGCGCTCGTGCCTGTGTCGAGCTACCGACCACGGTTGAAGGCGGCGTCCGGACGGGCGCTCGCGGCTGATACCGCTCAGCGCCGGCGCTCGTGCCCGCTCGGCGGCAGGAACGTCGACAGGCCCCGAACCAGGATGTCCAGGCCCAGCTCGAAGCGGTCGAACATCGGCGTCTCCGGATCGCCGGTCTCGCCCACCATGACCCGCGCCAGCGACGTCAGGTTCGGGAACTGCTCCTCCGGCAGCGCCTCGAGGTAGTCGCCGACCTGGCTCATCGCCTCCCGCACCTGCTCGGGCGTGGAGTCCGGGTACCGCTGCTGCCACATGTAGTCCTCGATCGCCGTACCCACCATGTACTGGCCGATCAGGTCCCCCGCGTACGCCGCGACGTAGTCCGGCATCCCGTGCGCGCGCAGCAGCCTGAGCATGTTCTCGATGTTCCGAAGTCCGTTGGGGCCGAACGGGATCCGGCCCAGCAGGGCTCTGGCGATGTCGCGGTGCGCGGTCAGCGTGCGATAGCCGGCGCGCACCATGTTCTTGATCTGCTCCTGCCAGTCGACGACGTCTCCGGCGGGGTCCTGCGCGCCGACAGCGCTCTCCGCCATGATCTCGTCGACGATCAGGTCCATCAGCTCATCCTTGTTCGCCACGTACGCGTAGAGCGACGCGGCCCCGGTGCCGAACTCCTGGGCGACGCGGCGCATCGAGACGGCGTCGAACCCCTCCTCGTCGATGATCCGGATGGCAGCCGCGACGATGGCCTCCCGGCTGAGCGCGGGCTTATCGGAACGCGGCTTGCGCGAACCGGCCTCGCGGGCCCAGGGCGGCGGCGGAATGACCCCGGCGCGAGTAGCGGAAACCCGGCTCGCGGCGGCCCGAGAGGCGGCCGCACGCAGATCCCCGGCCTGCCGCGCCGCATCCTCGGACTGGCCGACGGCCTGACCCGCCTCGCCCTCGGACTCGTCCCCGGACTGGCCGACGGGCCGCCGCGCCTCGTCCCCGGACTCGTCCCCGGCCGGCTCCGACTGCGCTGGCATCCCGCCTCCTTCTCGCGGCCCGCACGTCTGCGGGCACCCGGCCACCGTACCGCCGGACGAACAGCGTACGCAATGCGAACGGCGTTCTTGACACGAACGCCGTTCGCGCGTAGAACGGTGTTCGAAAGCTAAACACTGTTCGTCCCGGGGAGGGATTCCGATGAGCACCACGATGGACAAGGAGCCGCACACCGGCGCGGCCGGCGACGCCGGCGCAAGCGCGGGCGGCGTTGACGGCGTTGACGGCGCTGACGGCGCGGCGAAGGCGGGCAAGGCCGCCAAGAACTCGCGTCTGCAGACGGCCGTGCTGCTGACCGTGCTCGGCGCCGACGTCATGGACCTGCTGGACTCGACGATCGTCAACGTGGGCTCGCCGTCGATCGCCCGCGACCTGCGCGCCACCACGACCCAGCTGCAGTGGATCATCGCGGGCTACACGCTGGCCATGGCCGTCGCGCTGATCACCGGCGGCCGGCTCGGCGACCTGTACGGCCGCCGCCGGATGTTCCTCGGCGGCATCGGCGCCTTCACCCTGATGTCCGCGCTCGCCAGCGCCTCGGTCGACCCGCAGATGCTGGTCACGACGCGGTTCCTGCAGGGCCTGGCCGCCGCGCTGATGCTCCCGCAGGGGCTGGCGATCATCCGCTCGGTCTTCCCGTCCGACAGGGCCGGCGCCGCGATGAGCATCTTCGGCCCGGTGATGGGCGTGGCCGCGACCGTCGGCCCGATCCTCGGCGGCGCCCTGGTGACCGCGAACCTGTTCGGCTCGCAGTGGCGCTCGATCTTCTGGGTCAACATCCCGGTCGGCGTCCTCGCGTTCGTCTGCGCCTGGCGCGTGGTCCCCAGGGACGAGCCGCACGGCCCGGACGCGCCGACCCTCGACGTCACCGGCATGCTGCTGTCCGGAATCGGCATGCTGCTGCTCGTCTACCCGCTCATCCAGGGCCGCGAGAAGGGCTGGCCGGTGTACATGTTCGTACTCATGGCCGCGTCGGTCCCGGTCTTCGCGCTCTTCGGCCTCCAGCAGCGGATGCGCTCCCGCAGCGGCCGCACCCCGCTCGTCACGCTGTCGCTGTTCCGCAAGCCGGCCTTCGTCGGCGGCCAGATCTTCGGCATGTTCTTCTTCTGCGCACTCGGCGGCCTGTTCCTGGTGCTCGTCCTGCACCTTCAGCTCTCGCTGGGCTACACCTCCCTGCACGCAGGCCTGACGAGCCTGCCGTTCTCCCTCGCCGTAGCGATCGGCGCCGGGCTCGGCGGCGGCCTGCTCGCCCCGAAGTTCGGCCGCCACGTCCTGCACGCCGGCATCGTCGCCATGGCCATCGGGCTGGCCGGTCTCGCCTGGAGCATCGAGCACTGGGGCATGAGCCTGACGAGCCTCGACCTCGCACCCGCATACACCCTGTGCGGCCTCGGCTTCGGCCTGCTCGTCGCCAGCTACTTCGGCATCATGGTCAGCGCCATCGAGGACCACGAGACCGGCTCGGCCGGAGGACTGATGAACGCCCTCCAGCAGCTCGCCAACACCCTGGGCGCGGCCCTGTTCGGCACCCTGTACTTCAACGGCCTCACCGACGGCCACACCTCGGTCTCGTCGGCCAGTTCGACCCTCGCCTGGGCCACCGTCGTCGTCGTGCTCTGCATCCCCCTCGGCTTCCTGATGCCGAAGCGCATCAAGCCCTCGGCACTCGAAGCGCACTGACATCCCCTAGTTCGTCAGGCCCTTGCCTTGGGGGGCGAGCCAGTCGGAGCACATGCCCGTGGAGCACCAATGCGAATCATGAGATGAACACAGCGAAGCGCCGGAGGAATGCCCTCCGGCGCTTCGTCGAGCAGTGAGGCTAATTCGTCGCGGCTACTTGTCGGCCGCGGCGCCTTCCTTTTCCTTCTCTTCCTTCTTCGCCTCGTCCGCCGTCACGAACTCGGCGGCGGCCTCGGTGCCGGCCATCCGGAAACGCAGCGCCTCCCACAGCGGGCCAGGGATCACGTGGATTCCGTAATGAGTCCGGTGATGATTGGCGCACAAGACTTCCAGGTTCCCGGGCGACTCAGCCCACTGCTGGAACTCTTCGTCATTATCGAAATGCAATCCGAGCGCTTCCTGAAGCTTCTTCGGGTCCACCTCGTTGATCTGGGAGAACTCGATGTAGGTGTGGTGCAGCTCGGGCTCGCCGCCGCAGAGCTCGTCGGCGATGATGCACTTCCACAGGCCCTGGCGCTTGAGACGGGCCTTGGCCTGCTCGAAGAGGTGGTAGTGCGGGTCGTCCTCGCGCGGGGCGTGGTCCGGCACGTGGGTCTCGATGTGCACGGTCATCATCTGGTCGTGCGCGGCGGTCACGGGGGCGTCGGCGACGTCCTTCACGTGCGTGTGCGCGTGCGCGGCGGGAGCGCCCGCGAGCGGGGCGTAGGTGCGCTGCGGGGGGACCGGGTCATGCGAGTGCTCGTGCGAGTGCGCCGCGGGCGCCTCGGGCTCCGCAGCGGGCTTCTCGGCGGTCTTCTTGGCGGCGGCCTTCTTGGCCGGCGCCTCGGCCTTCGGCTCGGCGGTCTTGGCCGCTGCCTTCTTCGCCGCGGGCTTGTCCTCGGCCGCGGCGGCCTTCTTGGCGGCGGGCTTCTCCTGCGCCGGCTCGGCCTTCTTCGCCGCCGCGGGCTTCGCCGCGGCCTTCTTGGCCGGGGCCGGCTCCGCCTCGGCCTCGTGGGAGTGCGAGTGCTTCTCCGCGTACTCCTCGGCGGCCTTGCGCTTCGCCGCCTCCTCGCGCTCCTTCTCCTCGTCGTCGCCGAAGATCTTCTTCAAAAAGCCCATGTCCGCCCCCTGGGGTGTGGTCGGTCCTTCGCTGTCGCGCACGAAGGTAGCCCCCGCCCCAGGGGTCTATCAACAGCCTCAAACAGTTCGATATCGGCGCAGTACGCCGCAGTTCATACGCAATCTGCGATGATCTGGGCCGCGGTCGCCGCCGACTTCTCCGTTACGTCCAAATGCGTGATGGCTCGCAGGGTTCTGGGACCCATCGCCCCGATCAGTACCCCTTGCTCCCGCGCCCGGTCCGCCACGCCGGACGCGCCGCGGGGGGCGTCGATGAGCAGGATGTTGGTCTCGGGCTCACTGACCGTCAGTCCGCGCTCGCGCAGGCCCTCGGAGAGCAGGCGGGCGTTGGCGTGGTCCTCGGCCATCCGCTCGATGTGGTGCTCGAGCGCGTACAGCCCGGCGGCGGCGAGCATGCCGGCCTGGCGCCAGCCGCCGCCGAGGCGGTGTCGCAGGACCCTGGCTTGCTCGCGCTGCTCTTCGGCGAGGAGGAGGATCGAGCCCACGGGGGCGCCCAGGCCCTTGGAGAGGCAGACGGACAGGGTGTCGGCGATCTTGCCGTACTCGGCGAGCGGGGTTCCGCCGGCGACGTGGGCGTTCCACAGGCGGGCGCCGTCGAGGTGGATCTTGACTCCGCGCTCGTCGGCCAGGGCCCTGATCTCGCGGAGTGTTTCGAGGGGGTAAACGGATCCGCCGCCGCGGTTGTGCGTGTTCTCCAGTTCGATGACCTTCGTGCCGACCACGTAGGGGCCGTGCGGGCGCACGAGGCGGTCGAGCTGGTCTGCCGTGAGCAGGCCGCGCTCGGTGAGCGTGGTGCGGGTCTGCACGCCCGCGTGCCAGGCCAGGCCTGCGTCCTCGTGCGCGACGATGTGGGCGTCGGCGTCGCAGACCACTTCCTCGCCGGGCGCCGCGTGCATCCGCAGGCCGATGTGGTTGGCCATGACGCCGGTCGGCACGAACAGGGCCGTGGTCAGTCGGGAGTCCGGGCCGCCGAACAGGGCGAGCGCGCGGGCTTCGAGCGCGGCGACGGACGGGTCCTCGCCGTAGACGTCGTCGCCCACCTCGGCGTCGAGCATGGCCGCGCGCATCGCGGGGGTGGGCCGGGTGACGGTGTCGCTGCGCAGGTCGATGGGGGGAGAAATGGTCATGGCCGCAGCTTAGGCGCCGCGGCCATGAGGTGGAGCGCCGGGTTTACCGGGTCTCGCGGTACATCTCCGCGACCAGGAACGCGAGGTCGAGCGACTGCGAGCGGTTCAGGCGCGGGTCGCAGGCCGACTCGTAGCGGGTGCCGAGGTCGTCGAACACGATCTCGTCGCCGCCTCCGACGCACTCGGTGACGTCGTCGCCGGTGAGCTCGACGTGGATGCCGCCGGGGTGGCTGCCGAGACCGCGGTGCACCTCGAAGAAGCCCTTGACCTCGTCGAGCACGTCGTCGAAGCGGCGGGTCTTGTGCCCGCTGGGCGCCTCGAAGGTGTTGCCGTGCATCGGGTCGCAGATCCAGGCGACCTGGTGGCCCTCGGAGGTGACCTTCTCGATCAGCGCGGGGAGCTTGTCGCGCACCACGCCGGCGCCCATCCGCACCACGAAGGTGAGCCGGCCGGGCTCGCGGTGCGGGTCGAGCTTGTCGAGGTAGGAGATCGCCGCGTCCGGGGACGTGGTCGGCCCGAGCTTGATGCCGATCGGGTTGCGGATCTTGGAGAAGTAGTCGACGTGCGCGCCGTCGAGGTCGCGGGTGCGCTCGCCGATCCACACGAAGTGCGCCGAGGTGTTGTACGGCTCGCGGGTGCGCGAGTCGATGCGGGTGAGCGCCGACTCGTACTCGAGCAGCAGGCCCTCGTGCGAGGAGAAGAACTCGACCGAGCGCAGCTCCTCCGGGTCCGTCCCGCAGGCCTCCATGAAGCGCAGCGCGCGCTCGATCTCGCCCGCGAGCACCTCGTAGCGCTCGCCGGCCGGGGAGCTGGCGACGAAGTCCTGGTTCCAGGCGTGCACCTGGCGCAGGTCGGCGTAGCCGCCGGTGGTGAAGGCGCGCACCAGGTTCAGGGTCGCGGCGCTGGAGTGGTACATCCGGACCATCCGCCACGGGTCCGGGATGCGGGCGTCGGGGGTGAACTCGAAGCCGTTGACGGAGTCTCCGCGGTACGCCGGGAGGGTGACGCCGTCCCGGGTCTCGGTGTCCTTGGAGCGGGGCTTGCCGTACTGCCCGGCGATCCGGCCGATCTTGACGACGGGCACGGAGGCGGCGTACGTGAGCACGGCGGCCATCTGCAGCAGCGTCTTGAGCTTGTTCCGGATCGCATCGGCCGTGACGGCGTCGAAGGTCTCGGCGCAGTCGCCGCCCTGGAGGATGAAGGCCTCGCCGCGGGCCACGGCGGCGATCCGCTCCTTGAGCAGGTCGCACTCGCCCGCGAAGACCAGCGGGGGATACGAGCGCAGCTCCGCGGCGGCGCGGGTCAGTTCACCGGCGTCGGGCCACGAGGGCTGCTGCTTGGCGGTCAGTTTCCGCCAGGTATCCATTTCGGTCGTATCCACCCGTCCAGGGTACGGGACGCCAATGGCCGCCCCCGAGCGGGTTTCGCCAGGCGAGACGCGCACCCCGGACGGGCGGATACGCCGGGCCGGCGGGCGGCGCGGCCCGGCGCCCGGCGCGGCGGGGCGGTCCGGCGGACGGCGCGTGCCAGGACGTGGCGTGGCCGCCCCGCGGGGCCACGCGTCCCGGCCGACGGCACGACGGCGAGCGCGCGCGTCCCCGCGGCCGGCGCGTCAGTCGGCGAGCACGTCCTCGATCGCGGCCAGTTCGGAGTCGTCGAGGGCCGGGGCGTCGAGGGCGCCGAGGTTGGCGTCGAGTTGGCGGACGGAGGAGGCGCCGATCAGCGTCGACGTCATGCGCGGGTCGCGCAGCGTCCAGGCCAGGGCGAGCTGGGCGAGGGTCTGTCCGCGGCCCTCGGCGATCTTGTTGAGCGCGCGCACCCTGGCCATCACGTCGTCCGTGAGCGCCTGCTCCGTGAGGAAGTGCCCGACCGCCGCGCGGGAGTCCGCGGGTACGCCGTCGAGGTAGCGGTCGGTCAGCCGCCCCTGGTCCAGCGGCGAGAAGCAGATCGCGCCGGCGCCGACCTCTTCGAGGGCGTCGAGCAGCCCGCCCTCGACCCGCTGCCGGTCGAACATGTTGTAGCGCGGCTGGTGGATCAGCAGCGGCGTGCCGAGTTCGCGCAGGATGTGCGCGGCCCGGCGGGTCTGCTCGGGGTCGTAGTTCGAGATGCCGACGTACAGCGCCTTGCCGGAGCGCACGGCGTGGTCGAGCGCGCCCATCGTCTCCTCCAGCGGGGTGTCCGGGTCGGGACGATGGCTGTAGAAGATGTCGACGTACTCAAGGCCCATCCGGGCCAGCGACTGGTCCAGCGAGGCGATCAGGTACTTGCGCGAGCCCCATTCGCCGTAAGGCCCGGGCCACATGTCGTAGCCCGCCTTGGTGGAGACGACGATCTCGTCGCGGTACGGCCGGAAGTCGGCGCGCAGGTGCCGGCCGAAGTTCTCCTCGGCGGAGCCGGGCGGCGGGCCGTAGTTGTTCGCGAGGTCGAAGTGCGTCACCCCGCGGTCGAAGGCGCGGCGCAGGACGGCGCGCTGGTTCTCGAACGTGTAGGTGTCGCCGAAGTTGTGCCAGAGGCCGAGGGAGACGGCCGGCAGGCGCAGGCCGCTGCGACCCGAGCGGCGGTAGGTCATCGAGTCGTAGCGATCCGCGGCAGCGAGGTAGCTCATGAAGTTGATCCTAGGCTTGAGCGAGCTTGACTCTCCACCCACTGGAAGCCGGAGCGTGGACGCCATGAGGGACCGAACCGTGCGGCGGTTGCTGACGATCGGCCAGCTGAGCGAGTTGACGGGCGTGCCGGTGCGCACGATCCGCTTCTATTCGGACAGCCTGGCGGACGGTCGCGCGCTGCTGGAACCGGCGCTGCGCAGCGCGGCGGGCTATCGGCTCTACGACCTCGAGGCCGCGGCTCGCCTGGAGTTGATCCGGACGCTGCGCGACCTCGGCGTGGACCTGCCGACGATCGCCAGGGTGCTGGCCCGGGAGCTGACGGTCGCCGAGGTGGCGCGTGCACAGGCGGACGCGCTGGAGGCGACGGTGAAGGCGTTGCGGCTGCGGCAGGCGGTGCTGCGCGCGGTCGCGGTCCGCGACACCGATTGGGAGGAGCTGGAACTGATGAACAGGCTGGCGAAGATGGACGCCGAGGGCCGCAGGAGGATCCTCAACGAGTTCGTCGACCGGTGCTACGAGGGGCTGGACGACGAGCACGGCGCGAGCGAGGCGTTCTCCTCGGCGATGCGCAACGCCTTCCCCGACCTGCCGCAGGACCCGACGGAGCGGCAGGTGGAGGCGTGGGTGGACCTGGTGGAGCTGGTTCAGGACGAGGACTTCATCGCGCGTTCGCGGGAGATGGCGGCTTACGGAATCGCGAAGCGGGCCAAGATGAGCGAGGCCGAGTGGCAGAGGGACCAGCAGGCGTTCGCCGAGATCTGCCCGCTCGCGGTGGAGGCGTGCGAGTCCGGGATCGCGGCGGACTCGGCGCAGGGCGCCGCGCGGGCGGCGCACATCCTGGAGGTCTGGTGCGCGAAGCTGGACCGTGCCCCGGACGAGAAGTGGCGCAGGCTGATCGTCGATTCGCTCACGATGATGAACGACCCGCGGGTCAACCGGTTCTGGCAGTTGGTCGGCATCGTCGGCGGCAATCCGGAGTTGGTTGCGCAGACGGCGCCGATGTACGCGTCGATGCAGTGGCTGATCAAGGCGCTCAGTGCTGACGCCGGATCTGCTTGATCCGCTGATCCGGCGCTGGTGGGCGGCGGGACGGGGTGCTGTCGGTGGCCGCGGCTACCCTCGGAGCATGACAGAGCGCACTCCCCGACTCGCCGCCCGGCTGCTGATCATCGACCCGGACGGCGCCGTCTACCTGCAACTGCACGACGATGCGGAGATCGGGCTGCACTGGGCGCCTCCCGGCGGCGGCATCGAGGCGGGCGAGAGCGAGATCGAGGCGGCGGTGCGCGAGACGGCCGAGGAGACCGGCTGGACGGACGTGAAGGTCGGCGCCGCGCTGTGCACGTGGAAGCACGACTACGTCCGCGACGGCGTGCCCACCAGGCAGACCGACGCGATCTACCTCGCCGAGGGTCCGCGCCGTGAGCCGCAGGGCGATCTGACCGAGTCCCACCGGATCGACGGCATCCTGGCGACGCGCTGGTGGACCCCCGGCGCGCTCGCCGAGTCGAAGGCGCTGTTCTGGCCGCCGGGCCTGCCTGAGCTGGTCGCGCGGGTGCGCCGAGACGGCGCGCCGGCCGAGCCGATCGAACTCGGCTACACCCCGAACGTCTGAGGGCGTCCGAGGTGGCAGACGGATTCCGGGTGGCGGCCCGTGGCTGACGACGAGCCTCCGGCCACGGCGTATGTGTCTCGCGCCGTTGCCAGCGATCTCCCGAGCCCTGTGCTGCCGCCCGGATGCACCGCCGTGCGCCGCGACATGTTCCGTGGGCGCGCGTGGACCCGGTCCCCTGTCCGCGTGCTCGCGGCGGACGCGTCAGCCGCCGTGACCGCGATGTGGCCGGGCATCGTCACGCTCGCGGCCAAGCGGTTTGTCGAGTCCGGCGAGGGCCGTGAGAAGCACTTGCGGGCGGCCGCGCTCGATGACCTGGCCGGCGGCGAGTGGGACATGGCCGAGTGGACGTGGCGCCGGACCGGAGTGGTCATGGAGATCGTGTCGGACCGCTGGTTCACGGTGTCCAAGATGCACGCCGAGGACGGATCGCTCGCCTACTGGTACGTCAACTTCGAGCGACCGCCGAGGTGGCACGCCTCGGGCTGGGACACGATGGACCTCGCGGTCGACCTCGTCGTCGAGCCGGACGGCGCGTGGCACTGGAAGGACGAGGACGAATACGAGCACTGCCGCAGGCTCGGCATCGTGACGACCGCGGAGCACGCTGCGGTCAGCCTGGCCCGCGAGGAGGCCGTCGCCCTGGTCGAAGCACGCGCGGGCCTGCTCGGCGACGACCCGGCGCACCGATGGCTCCCGGACCCCGCGTGGCCTCGACCCACCCTCCCGCGCAACGAAGGTTAGCCTTACCTATACTGCTGGGCATGAGTCCTGAGCGCCGCGCCGACGACCCTCGCACCGCGATAGCCGCAGCCGCTGTCCTTCCGCCCTCCGAGGGAGCCTTCGACCGTGTCCCGCCCCTCGAGGCCCGCGCGCCGAAGCTGGCGATCATGGCGGCGCTCGTGGTCTGCGCGTGGTTCGGCATCGTCCTGCTGAGCAAGCACGAAGGCGCCGCGACCGTCTACCTCTCCGACGCGGCACGCACGCGCTATCTGACCGTGCACGTCGTCGGGTTCTGCCTCGGCCTCGGCACCGTGCTCGCGGTCGACGGCGCGTTCCTGGCCGCGGCCTTCGGCTGGACCTCGATCAGCCGCGCGGCACGCTTCGCGCTCTACGCGGACTGGCTGATCTGGGCCGGCTTCGCCCTCGTGTGCGTCAGCGGCGCGTTCCTGCAGCCCGACTTCGGCAATGCCTGGGTCGTCGCCAACTTCTTCGTCGTCCTGGCCCTGGGCGTCAACGCCGTCCACGCCCGCGACATCCTCGACCACGTCCGCGCAGTCCCCCGCACCGCACGCATCAGCACCCTGCCACGCCGTCTCCTGACGCGCGCCGTGGCCAGTGCCGTGCTCTCCCAGGCACTCTGGTGGACGTCGATGGCGATCGGCTACTTCACCCGGCTGCGATAGAGCCGAGCGCCGACCGCGGGCCATCGAACACCCCACCGTCGGGCCGGCTCGCGAGCCCCTACTCCTCCGCGGCTTTCACCGCTACGCGCTTGACGGCGTCCTTGGTCCAGGCGCGCAGGGCCTCGGGGTCGAAGCCGGGGCCGAAGACGAGGTCGCGGACCTGGGGTAGCGCGGCGGCGTAGTTGATCATGCCCATGAGCAGCATCAGCATGTAGGCGGCGGGCATGTCGTCGCGGACGATGCCCTGGGTCTGGGCGTCGACGATCTTCTGCTTCTTGACGCCGTAGCGCTCGGCGCGGGCCTCGCTGCGGCAGGTGTTCTCGGACTCGACCTCGAGGGCCTCCCACATCAGCAGCCTGAGGAGCTCGGGGTGCTTCCGGTGGTAGTCGATGTGCTCGTCGACCCAGCGGTCGAGGTCGGTGATGTCGGTGGAGACCATCTCGGCGACCTGGACGAGGGTCTTGTCGAGGACCTTGTAGAAAAGCTTCTTCTTGTCGCCGAAGTAGGCGTAGATGAGCTGCTTGTTGGCCTGCGCGTTCTGGGCGATGCGGTCCACGCGGGCGCCGGCGATCCCGTGGGCGGCGAACTCCGCGGTCGCCGCCTCGAAGATGCGCGCCTTGGTTGCTTCAGCGTCTCGCGTGGCCATGAGGCCATGGTAACCAACTAGTCAGTTGACAGCCAGCCCGCTGGATGGAATATTCTCAACCAACCGGTTGGTTGAGGCCCTGCAAGGGCCTCAACGGCCCGACGGGGATCGTCCGTGTAACGCGAGGGAGCGCACGCGGATTCCGATTCCGGACCCCGACCTCGACTTCAGCTTCACTTCCGAGCTTCACGTGCCGAGCTGGACCCGCAGGACCCATGCAGCTTCGTCGGACGATCCTGGAGAACCACGTGTCCGTCACCGAGACATCCGCCGCGGCGTCAGCCGCATCCGCACCCGCCGCCGACACAACCAACCCCCGCCGGCCCGCGTTCACCGCCTATCCGGCGCGGTGGCGGGCCCTGCCGGTGATTCTGACCGCCATGTTCATGGCGATGTTCGACTACTTCGTCGTCAACGTCGCCGCCTCCTCCCTCCAGCACGACCTGCACGTCGGGTCCGCCGCGCTCGAGCTGATCGTCGGCGGGTACGGGTTCGCGTACGCCAGCGGGCTGATCACCGGCGGAAGGCTCGGCGACCTGCACGGGCACCGGCGCCTGTTCGTGTTCGGGATGGCGCTGTTCGCGATAGCCTCGCTGCTCTGCGGGCTCTCCCCGAGCGGCTGGTCGCTGGTCGCCTTCCGGGTGCTGCAGGGCGGCACCGCGGCGCTGATGGTGCCGCAGGTGCTGGCGCTGATCAACACGATGTTCCCGCCGGAGGAGCGGGCGCGGGCGATGTCCGCGTTCGGCGCGACGATCGGCATCGGCGCGGTCGCGGGGCAGGTCCTCGGCGGCGTGCTGCTGGACGCCAACCTGTTCGGCTGGGGCTGGCGGGCGATCTTCTTCATCAACGTGCCGATCGGGCTCGCGTCGGTGCTGCTCGCCGCGCGCTGGCTGCCGAAGCACGAGCCGACGCACCGGCCGAAGCTGGACCCGGTGGGCGCGATCGGCATCTCGCTGGCGCTCGCGCTGGTGCTCGTGCCGGTCACGCTCGGGCGCCCGGAGGGCTGGCCGCTGTGGACCTTCGTCTCGATGGCCGCGGCCGTCCCGGTGATGCTGGCCACGCTGCGCTACGAGAACCGGCTGCACGCCCGGGACGGCCAGCCCGTGCTGGACACGAACATGGTGCGCGAGCGGGTCTTCGCCGCTGGCATGGTGATCTCCGGCGGCTACCTGGCCTTCTTCGCCGGGTTCATGCTCTGCCTGACCCTGCTGCTGCAGGACGGCCTCGGCCTGTCGCCGCTGCGCGCCGGGCTCGCGTTCGCCCCGCTCGGCGTCGCGTTCGCGGTCAGCTCGTTCACGCTGGCGCGGCGGGTGGCCGACCGGATCGGCAACCGGGTGATCGTGCTCGGCGCGAGCCTGAGCTTCGTCGGCCTGGCGGTCACGATCGGCGTGCTGGCCTGGAAGGGCTCGGCGGTGACCGCGCTGGAGCTGATCCCGGGCGGCGTCGTCATCGGCCTGGGCAACGGCATGGCCATCCCCTCGATGATCGGCGCGGTGCTCTCCTCGGGCATCGAGCCGCACAAGGCGGGCATGGCGGCCGGCGCGCTGACCACGGCTCAGCAGTTCGGCAACGCGGTGGGCGCGACCGTGCTGGGCACGATCTTCTTCTCGGTGCTGGGCAACGGCGTCCACCTCAGCTCGTTCGTGAGCGCGATGGAGACCGCCTCCGCGGTCGGGCTCGGAATCGTGGTGCTCGTGCTCGCGTCGGCGTTCCTGCTCCCGAAGAAGGTCGCCCGGGCCTGATACAGTCAGCGCCATGAAGCTCGCGCTCGCGCAGAACCAGTGGTGGTGGCCGGTGACCCCGGCGGACCACTGAGCGCGCGCTTCTCCCCGAACCCCGCGACCGGCCGCCGTCAGGCGGCCGGTTTCGTGTTCCCACGGACAGTTCCCGGGCGTTGTGGCGGCACACGACCCCGAAGGACGCCCGCCCATGGAACCGCTCGCTCCGCCCTACGCCCTGATCCGCCGACACGACTCGATCGAGCTGCTGCGCGGCCGCGTCGAGACCTTCGAGCTGCTCGCCGACCTGCCGCGCGTCGAGGACGAGGGCGGCGAACTGCTCGCGCTCGTGCCGTACCGCCAGCTGCGGGAACGCGGCGACGCCTGCCACGACGACGGGACGCCGCTGCGTGCGCTGATCGTCGAGTCCCGGGAGACGGTCCAGCTCAGCGACCTGCCGACGGGCACCGCGCGGGTGCGCGACGGCGCGTTCGACGTCGAGGACGATGAGTACGCGCTCAAGGTCAAGGCCATCCTGGACGAGGAGATCGCCGCCGGAGAAGGCTCGAACTTCGTCCTGCGGCGCACCTACGTCGCACGATGCGACGACGCGGCCGAGACGGCGTTCGGCGCGTTCCGCAACCTCCTCGTGCAGGAACGCAACGCCTACTGGACGTTCCTCGTGCACACCGGCGACGCGATCATGGTCGGCGCCACGCCGGAGCGGCACGTGTCGCTGGAGTCGGGCGTGTGCACGATGAACCCGATCAGCGGCACGCTGCGCAAGCCGCCGAGCTCGGTCACCCGCGAGGAGCTGCTGGCCTTCCTCAGCGACCCGAAGGAGCGCGACGAGCTCGCGATGGTCGTCGACGAGGAGCTGAAGATGCTCGCGGAGGTCGGCGACCAGGGCGGCGTGATCGACGGGCCGTACCTGAAGGAGATGGCCAACCTCGCGCACACCGAGTACTACATCAGGGCCCGTACCACGATGGACGCGCGCGAGATCCTGCGCACGACGATGTTCGCGCCGACCGCGACCGGATCGCCGCTGCGCAACGCCTTCCGGGTGATTCTGCGGCACGAGAGCCGGGGGCACGAGACGGCCGGCCGCGGCTACTACGGCGGCGTCGCGGCGCTGATCGGGCGGGACGGGCACGGGAATCAGACCATGGACGCGCCGCTGATGCTGCGCGTGGCGTACCTGGATCCGGCGGACGGTTCGGTGCGCGTTCCCGTCGGGGCGACGCTGGTGCGCGGCTCGGATCCGTACGGCGAGGTGCGGGAGACGCACGCGAAGGCGGCGGGCGTGCTGCGGGCGTTCGGGGTGCGCACGGCGCCGACGTCCGGTGCGACGACGTCGTACGGCGTGGCGACCGGGCCGGTCTGGGCGGACGATCCGGTGGTGCGGGCCGCGCTCGCGTCGCGCAACGAGCGGCTCTCCCCCGCCTGGGCCACGTACCACGCGCCGGGCGAGCTCGCGGCACCCGAGCTGGCCGGACGCAGTGTGCTGATCATCGACAACGAGGACGCGTTCACCTCGATGCTGGCCGTCCAGCTGCGCAGTCTCGGCCTCGCGGTCACCCGGCTGCCGTACGACGCCGTGGACGGCACCGACGGCTACGACCTCGTCGTGCTCGGCCCCGGGCCGGGCGATCCGCGGGACGCGCAGAACCCGAAGATGCGGACCGTGCGCGCGTTCGCCCGGCAGCTGCTCGACGAGCGGCGCCCGACGCTCGCCATCTGCCTCGGCCACCAGCTGATGTGCGCGGAGCTCGGCCTGGAGCTGCACCGCAGGCCCACGCCGAACCAGGGGGCGCAGATCCCGGTCGGGCTGTTCGGGCGGACCGAGGCGCTCGGGTACTACAACTCGTACGCCGTTCTCGCGCCGCGCGCCGCGGGCGAGTGGGAGCTCGCGCACGACGGGCCGGAGCTCGCCGCGCTGCGCGGCCCGCACTACACCGGCCTGCAGTTCCATCCCGAGTCCGTGCTGACCAGGGACGGGCTGGCGATCCTGCGCCGGGAGCTGGCCCGCCTGCTGCCGGGATGAAAGAGAAGACCGGGCCCTCGCGCGCGAGGGCCCGGTCCGAAGATCGCTTACGGCTTTAGCCGAAGAGGACCTTGGCCTCCTCGTAGAGGCTCAGCGGGACGGTCTTGAGCTCGGTGGTGGCGGCGCTCAGCGGGACGCGGACGATGTCCGTGCCCTGCAGCGCGACCATCTTGCCCCAGTCGGCGTCCTTGACCGCGTCGATCGCGTGCAGGCCGAAGCGGGTGGCCAGCCAGCGGTCGCGGGGGGTCGGGGTGCCGCCGCGCTGCACGTGGCCGAGCACCGTGGTGCGCGACTCCTTGCCGGTGCGCTTCTCGATCTCGGCGGCCAGCCGCTCGCCGACGCCGCCGAGGCGGACGTGGCCGAAGGAGTCGACCTCCTGGTTGAGCAGGATCTCGTCGCCCTCCTGCGGAGCGGCGCCCTCGGAGACGACGACGATCGGCGCGTACTCGGACTTGAAGCGGGACTCGACCCACTCGCAGACCTGCTCGATGTCGTACTTCTCCTCGGGGATGAGGATGACGTTGGCGCCGCCGGCCATGCCGGAGTGCAGCGCGATCCAGCCGGCGTGGCGGCCCATGACCTCGATGACCAGCACGCGGTGGTGCGACTCGGCCGTGGTGTGCAGCCGGTCGATGGCCTCGGTCGCGATGGTCACCGCGGTGTCGAAGCCGAAGGTGTAGTCGGTGGCGTTCAGGTCGTTGTCGATGGTCTTCGGCACGCCGACCACCTGCACGCCCTGGGCGTGCAGCGCGGTGGCCACGCCGAGGGTGTCCTCGCCGCCGATGGCGACCAGGGCGTCCACGCCGAGGTTCGCCAGGTTCTCCTTGATGCGCTCGACGCCGCCCTCGATCTTGATCGGGTTGGTGCGGGACGAGCCGAGGATCGTGCCGCCGCGCGGCAGGATGCCGCGCACGGCCTTGACGTCGAGGGTACGGGTCAGGCCCTCGAGCGGACCGCGCCAGCCGTCGCGGAAGCCGACGAACTCGTAGCCGTACTGCTGGACGCCTTTGCGGACCACCGCCCGGATGACGGCGTTGAGACCGGGGCAGTCGCCCCCGCCGGTGAGCACTCCGACGCGCATGTCGTTCCCTTCGGGTATCTTCACGTGTGCCGTCAGCCGCCGCACCGGCCCGCACAGGCAGAAAAGCCTTTGACTGTGGGGTCGAGGTGGGGCGCCGTTGCCCTCGGACCGTCCAGACACCCTACGGTCACCGACCTCACCCCCCAACTTACCGGTTACCGACGGGTTTCGGATGCCCGGCTCGTATCGCGGACCGGTTACGCGCGGATGAACAGCGGCCGATCGGAGCGTCCGGGGGAATTTCCGGGCGGGCGTCGTCCGTTGAGTAGCGAGAACCGTACGTACTTCAGGTCCCCTCGAGCCCCAGGAGACAGATCGATGAGCAGCTCCTCTCCCGCGCCGGCCTCGGTGCGCACCTCGGTGCGGATCCCGCTGCGGTTCTCCGACGGCTTCCGGGTCGACGCCCAGGTGTTCACCTTCGACGGTCTCGCCGACGGGCAGGAGCACGTCGCCCTGGGCCTCGGCGACTACGAGCATACGAACACGCCCCTCGTCCGGTTGCACTCCGAGTGCCTCACGGGCGACGTGTTCGGCTCGGCCCGCTGCGATTGCGGGCCGCAGCTGCGCGACGCGGCCGAGCAGATCTCCCGGGTCGGCGGGTACCTCGTCTACCTGCGCCAGGAGGGCCGCGGCATCGGCCTGTACAACAAGCTGGACGCGTACGCGCTGCAGGACCAGGGCCTGAACACCTACGAGGCGAACGAGGCGCTCGGGCTGCCGTCCGACGGCCGCGACTACACCGCCGCCGCGCAGATGCTGAACACCCTCGGCGTGCGCCGGATCGAGCTGCTGTCGAACAACCCGGACAAGGCGAAGCAGCTGTCCGCGCACGGCATCGAGATCGAGCGCAGGGTGCCCACCGGCGTCTTCGTCACGCCCACCAACCTGCGCTACCTGCAGGCCAAGGTGACCGTGACCGGGCATCAGATCCTGCTGGACGGCTCCGGCGCCCCGGCGTTCCCGGCCGCGGCGGCCTGAGCCTCCGGCGGCGCGAGGGGCGCCTTCTTCACGTCGGAGGCGTAGCGGTCCACGTACTCGCTGCCGGTCATCTCGGCCAGCGTCTGCATGATCTCGTCGGTGACGGCGCGCAGCACGGTGTGCTCGTGCTCGGTGCCGTGGACCTCGGCCCACAGGCCGACGGCGTAGCGGGAGAAGTCCAGCGGCGCGCCGAAGGTGACGGTGACCGGGTAGACCTTCGGCACGAGCTTGCCGGTGGGCTGCACCTTCTCGGTGCCGGAGATCGCACAGGGCACGACCGGGCAGCGCGCGGTCAGCGCGATCCGCGCGGCTCCGGTGCGGCCCTTGTAGAGCCGGCCGTCCGGCGAACGGGTGCCCTCCGGGTAGAGGCCGACGATCTGGTCCTGGTCGAGCAGCCGCAGCGCGGTCTTGATCGCGGCGTCGGCGGCCTTGGCCCCGCCGCGGTCGATCGGCACCGAGCCGACGCCCGCGAAGAAGCCCTTCGAGAACCAGCCCTTCACGCCGTGCCCGGTGAAGTACTCGGCCTTCGCCAGGAACTTGACCGGGCGCGGTGTGAGCAGCGGCATGAAGATCGAGTCGGAGAAGGACTGGTGGTTCGCCACGAGCAGCACCGGGCCGGACTCCGGGATGTTCTCGACCCCCTCCCCCTGCGGGCGGAAGACGACATGCAGTGCCGGGCCGAGCAGGCCGCGCTTGAGCAAGCCGTATAACACCGGTCCTCCGATCGACAGGGACTGAAGAGCGTCCGCGGGACGGCCGCCGGGCTCGGGGGCCGCTCCCGGATCCGGCCCCCGTCCCTGGAAAGCTCTAACCTGGAAGATACCGAAGCGGCCGGACCTACGCGCCGTTCGCCGCGAGCACGGGCCGGGGCCACATTCCGGCGTATTACTGTACGAGACAAGGGATCGCGTGGGACCATGCGAACAGTAGCGCGTGACCCTCTGAAGGAGCGGGCCGATGGCCGACGTGGAGACTGACACCGTCGAGGGCCCCGTGGGCGAGGCCGCGCTGTCCGGCGTCGAGCCGTGGCGCGCCGGACCGGAGCGCGCGGCGATCGGCGTGCTGCTGTGCCACGGCTTCACCGGCTCGCCGCAGTCGATGCGGCCCTGGGGCGAGTACCTCGCCGAGCGCCACCCCGAGTACGCGATCGAGCTTCCGCTGCTGCCGGGGCACGGCCGGCCGTGGCGCGAGCTGCAGGCCACCCGCTGGACCGACTGGTACGCCCGGCTCGACGAGGCGTTCGCGGAGCTCAAGGCGCGCTGCGACCAGGTCTTCCTGATGGGTCTTTCGATGGGCGGCGGCCTCGCGCTGCGGCTGGCCGAGGAGCACGCGGCGGACGTGGCCGGCCTGGTGCTGGTGAACCCGTCGGTGACCCGGAACAAACCCGCCGAGGCGCTGCTGCCCTTGCTGAGCAAGGTGATCCCGTCCATCCCCGCGATCGCTTCGGACATCAAGAAGCCGGGCATGAAGGAGACGGGGACGGATCGCACGCCGCTGAAGGCCGCCCACTCGCTGAGCCGGTTCTGGACGGTCGTCACCGCGGACTTGCCGAAGGTGACGGCGCCGTTGCTGGTGCTGCACTCGGCGGAGGACCACGTCGTGCATCCCCGCAACAGCGCACTGGTGCTCGGGAAGGTGAGTTCCACGGACAAGCGCGAGGTCGTGCTGCGCGAGAGCTTCCACGTCGCGACGCTGGACCACGACGCGGAGCGGATCTTCGCCGACTCGGCGGAGTTCGTCGCACGGATCGGAGCAACGGAGAGGGCGTCATGAGCGAACCCGAGCGCGAGCCGGACGGTCGCGCCGACGCCGAGGCCGAGGCCGTCTGGAACGATCTGGTCGCCGCGTTCCACGAGTCGCCGTCCGGCGACGGACCGGTGCCGTGGCCGGAGGCGGAGAACGTCAGCCAGCAGCCGCCCGCGCCGGGGGCGCTGGAGCCCGGCGCCCGCGTGGTGCGCCCGGCCGCCCGGCCGGCCCCGCCGCGCTCCGTGGACGCCCGGCTGACCTGGACCTCGGGAGCGATCGGGCCGCGCGACGTGCCGGAGCCGCAGGAGCCGACTCCGGAGTCCTTCGAGCCGCCGACCCCGGAGCCGCTGCCCGAGCTGAACTGGCCGACCAAGGCGGCGTGGCTCGGTGCGCTCGGCGGGCCCGGGTACCTGATGGCGGCGACGATCCTGAACTGGCAGACGCCGACCTGGGCCGCGGTGGGCTGCGCGTTCGCCGGCCTGTGCGGGTTCGGCTACCTGGTGAGCCGGCTCAAGCCGCACCGGGACGACGATGACGACGACAACTACGGCGCGGTGGTCTGAGCGGAGCCGGCGAGCTGAAGAACGGAAATGGGCGGGCGCTTGAAAAAGCACCCGCCCACCTGCGTAAGACAGCCGTACCACCGTCTCGGAGCCCGGGCCCCGCTCACGCAACCGATCGCGCAGCGGGCCTGCGAGAGCTCACATACCGCGATCGCGCGCGAGGTCGGCGGCGCCGATGATGCCGGCGTCCGGGCCGAGGGTCGCGACGACCACCTCGGCCAGCGGGCGCTGGCCGGCGGCCGGCGCCTTCTCCTGGTAGGCCTTGCGGGCCGGGGCGACGAGGATCTCGCCGGCCTCGGACACGCCGCCGCCGAGGATGATCACGCCCGGGTCCAGGATCGCGGTCATGTCCGCCATCGCCTGGCCGATCCACGTCGCGACCTCGGTGAAGCCCTCGAGCGCGACCGGGTCGCCCTCGCGGGCGGCGACCGTGATGTGCGAGCCGACGATGCCCTCCGGGGTGCCGTCGCCGAGGCCGAGCAGGATCTTCGCCCGCTCCGGCTCGCGGGCCGCGCCCTGCTTAACGATCCGGGTCAGCGCGCTGCCCGACGCGTACTGCTCGATGCAGCCGTGCTGGCCGCAGCCGCAGGGCAGCCCGTCCGGCACCGCGCGGTAGTGGCCGAGCTCGGCGCCGATCCCGAAGTGGCCGCGCAGCAGGCGGCCGCCGATGATCACGCCGCCGCCGACGCCGGTGCCGATCGTCAGCATCACGACGTTGTCCCGGCCGGAGCCCGCGCCGAACCGGGCCTCGCCCCAGGCGGCCACGTTCGCGTCGTTCTCCACCACGACCGGGAGGTTGACCATCGCCTCGATCCGGTCCCGCAGCGGCTCGTTGCGCCAGGACATGTTCGCGGCGAACAGCACCGTCGCGCGGTCCGCGCTGACGAAGCCGGCCGCGCCGAGGCCGACGGCCTCGATCTCGTGCCCCTGCCGCACCGTGTTGACGGCCTCGGCGATCGTCGCGGCGACCTGCGCCGAATCGTGCGGGGTGGCGAGCTTGACCCGCTCCAGGATCGCGCCCTGCTCGTCCACCACACCGGCGGCGATCTTCGTGCCGCCGATGTCCACGCCGACCGTCAGTGCCATGCTGTCCTCACACGCCTCGTCGCTCGCATCAGCTCTCCGCCTCTTGGTCCTGCCCCGGCCCGTCGTCCGCGCCGGCCGCTCCGGCGCCGTCGCCCGGCGCGGGCGCGTCGTCGTCCAGCAGAACCTCGACGACGTCCGCCGTCTCGGACGGCTCCGCGTCCCGCGGGCCGGAACCGGCCCACAGCTGCTCGTTTCCGCGGATCAGCGAGCGCACCGCCGAGGCCAGCTCCTCGCCCGCCGTCGTCAGGTGCCCGGCCGCCTCCGGGTAGTTGCGCACCAGAGGCTGCAGGAACTGCGAGTACACGGCGTCCCACAGCTTGCGGGCCTCCGCGCCCAACGACTCCGGATCATCCCTCACCTGACGAGCCCGCGTCCAGTCCGGTCCGTCGGCCGAGGCCGCCGGAAGCTCCCGCTCGGCGTCCTGCACGGGGATCTCGAAGCCCTCGGCCTCATCGAACCCGTCGAACTGCTCGTCGCGCGGTTCGCGCTGAGATTCGTTCACGCTCTGCTCCCCGATTCGGCTCTTCGACAACTGGTGGACGGTGGACTGGGGTGCGCGGCAGGCCGCCGCGGGCGCCCTGCGCTCAGGACGAGGCGGCCGCGGCTCCGGCGGCGTCCGGCGGCGCGGGCGGCCCGCCGTCCGCGGGCTCCTCGTCCGCGCGGTCCGCGGGCCACTGCGCGGGGTCGGGCACGAAGCGGATCTCCAGGGCCTGATTGCGCAGCACGGCTCCGGCGATCTTGCAGCGCCGCAGCACCGGCTCCAGTCGCAGCGTACGTCGATAGGGGCCGACGGTGAGCACCAGCTCCTCGTCCCGGCGCAGCAGCCCCATCGCCCGGCGGTCCGCTCCCGGCAGGGGCACGCTCAGTACATACCCCTCCCCGGACTTCGCCACCGCCGGAGCGGGCGCCCGGCCCGGCGCGCCGAGCCCGTCCACCTCCCCGTAGGCGGCCGCGGCGACCACGGCGAGCTCCTCGAGGCCGAGCGGCTCGCAGGGCCGGTAGGGCACCTCGTGCCGGGCGACCCCGGCGAAGATCTCGGCGAGCTGCTCGGCGGCGATCTGCTGGGCGGCGGCCCAGCCGCGCGACCAGCTGTCCCGCGGCGCCTCCACGACCTGCCGGTTCACCATCAGCGCGTCCAGCCGCAGCCCGTAGAGCGCGAGTCCGCAGCGGGCGGTGCGCAGCCGGTCGAGGCCGACGATGTCCGGGGTGGCGACCAGCCGCACCGAGGAGAGCTGATGGGTCAGCACCTCCTCGACGGCGCCGCACTCGCGCACCAGAGCGTCCGTCAGGTCGACCAGCGCGGTCTGCGGCATCGGCAGCCCGGCGAAGGTCGCCAGCATCGGCCGCAGCGCGCGGGCCGCCTGCGTCTCCACCGGCCGGGCGCGGCGCAGCCAGTCGCGCGCGGCGACCGGCAGGGAGAGCAGCCGCAGCGCCTGGCCGAGCGGCGGCAGGTCGGCCACGACCAGGTCCCAGGCGCCGCCGTCGACCGCGGCCGCGATCTCGGCCAGGGCGAGGGGCTCGCCGGCGCCGGGCGGGGCGAGCAGCTCGGCGGCGTCCGGCGGGGTCAGGCCGACGGTCTCGACGAAGGTGCGGACCCGGGTGACTGCCTTGCCGTACCACTGCTCGAAGGCGGCCTGCGGGGCGAAGCTCTGCGCGTAAAGCAGGCCGTCGACCTGCGTGGGGACCGCGCCGACCGGGTGGTCGAGGACGGTGGCCAGGTCGGCGCCGTCCCCGTCGTGGGAGAGCGAGCCCAGGGAGAGCAGCAGCGTGCGCATGCCGCGCTGCGCCCCGTGCGCGGCGGTGGCGGCGGCCAGCGTGGTCACGCCGCTGCCGCCCTTGCCGGTGAACAGGATCAGATTGGTCACGCGGGAGTCCGGGCCGGCCTGCGCCGCCGAGCGCGCGCCGCCGTCCGCCTCCCCCTCGCCCGAGCCGGGGCCGCCGTTACCGTAGGGACTCAACGCGCTTCTTCAACCCGGCCAGGGCGCGGTCGATGATGACCTTCTCCATCTTGGACTTCATCATGCCGAGCAGCGGGATCTTGGTGTCCACGGCGAGGGTGTACTCCACCGTCGTGCTCGCCCCGTCGGCGCCCGGCGTCAGCGTGTACGCGCCCTCCAGCGAGCGCAGCATGTCGCCCTTGACCAGGCTCCAGCGCACGGCGCTGTCCCCCTCGAAGGTGTAGGCCAGCTCCTGCCGGTCGCGCAGCGCGCCGCCGTCGATGGTCAGCACGGCCCGGCTGGCCCGCCCGGTCGCCGGATCGGTCTCCAGCACCTCGGCCCGCTTGACCTCCCCGGTCCACTCCGGGTACGTCTGCAGGTCCGCGATCACGGCCATGACCGCGTCGGCCGGCGCGCCGATCTCGATCGAGGCCCGGGTACGGTCCGCCATCGGTCCCCTTCCCATCCGTCGCCGCTCCGCGTTAACGCTCCCTGTCGCCCAAGGGTATCGCGTCGGCCCGACACGAGGTCCGGCCCGGTCCACCGGCGCGGAAATCTTGCCCATACACTCTGGCTACCGGCCGGTAATAAGTTGTACCTTCGTGGCGCGGGCGTTTTTCGGTCCCGCCTGCCTACCCTCCAGTGCAAGGAGCCTGTCCGTGCGCGAGTTCACCGTCGAACCGTTGTACAAGGTGCCCGAGAAGGCGAACCTGACCGACCTGGTGCACACGCCCGCGGTCGAGGTGCCGGATCAAGTCGGCCTGGCCCGCAAGGTCGGCGGCGCCTGGCGGGACGTGACCTTTGCGACCTTCCTCGCGGAAGTGCAGTCCGCGGCCAGGGGCCTGGTGGCCCTCGGCGTGTCGGCAGGCGACCGGGTCGCGATCATGTCGCGCACGAGCTACGAGTGGTCGCTGCTCGACTTCGCGGTCTGGGAGGCCGGCGGCGTGCCGGTGCCGATCTACGAGACCTCCTCGGCCGAGCAGGTCGCCTGGATCCTGAAGGACTCCGGCGCGGTGGCCGTGTTCACCGAGCTGGACGCGAACACCGCGATGGTCGAGTCGGTGCGCGACCAGGCGGACGCCCTCAAGAACATCTGGCAGATCGAGCCGAGCGGCGACGGCCGCGGCGCGCTGGCGATGCTGGCCGAGGCCGGCGCCGAGGTGAGCGCGGAGACGCTGGCCGCGCGCCGCGCCACCCTGCGCCCGGACAGCGTCGCCACCATCATCTACACCTCGGGCACCACCGGCCGCCCGAAGGGCTGCGTGCTCACCCACGGCAACCTGCTGGCCGAGGCGGGCAACGCGGTCGCCCAGCTGACCAAGATGTTCAAGGGCGAGGAGGCCAGCACCCTGCTGTTCCTCCCGCTGGCCCACGTGTTCGCGCGCATCGTCAACCTCGGCGCGCTGATGGCCCGCGCGAAGCTCGGCCACTGCGGCGACACCAAGCAGCTGCTGCCGGAGCTCGCGTCCTTCAAGCCGACCTTCCTGCTGACCATCCCGCGCGTGCTGGAGAAGGTCTACAACTCGGCCAGCCAGAAGGCGCACGCCGAGGGCAAGGGCAAGATCTTCGACGCCGCGGCCGCCACCGCGATCGCCTGGGGCGAGGCCAAGTACCAGGGCAGGATCCCGGTCGGGCTGAACCTCAAGCACAAGGTCTTCGACCGCCTCGTCTACGGCAAGCTGCGCGCGGCCCTCGGCGGCCGGACCACGCACACCATCTCGGGCGGCGCCCCGCTCGGCGAGCGGCTGACGTACTTCTACAACGGCATCGGCCTGACGGTCTGCGAGGGCTACGGCCTGACCGAAACCTCCCCCGCGATCGCGGTGAACCCGATCGACGCGATCCGCCCGGGCACGGTCGGCACCCCGCTGCCGGGCGTCACCCTGCGCATCGCGCAGGACGGCGAGATCCAGGCCAAGGGCGAGGTCGTCTTCCACGGCTACTGGAACAACGACGCCGCGACCAAGGACGTGATGACCGAGGACGGCTTCTTCAAGACCGGAGACCTCGGCGAGCTAGACCAGGACGGCTACCTGCGGATCACCGGCCGCAAGAAGGAGCTGCTGGTCACCTCCGGCGGCAAGAACGTGGCCCCGGCCGTGCTCGAGGACCGGCTCAACGCGCACGCGCTGGTGGCCCAGTCGATGGTCGTCGGCGACGCCAAGCCGTTCATCAGCGCGCTGATCACGCTGGATCCGGAGTCGCTGCCGCACTGGCTCTCCCAGCACGGCAAGCCCGCCGACATGCCGCTCGCCGACCTGTGCAAGGACCCGGAGCTGCTCGCCGACCTCCAGGCCGCCGTGGACGACGCGAACAAGGCGGTCTCCAAGGCCGAGTCCGTCCGCAAGTTCGAGGTGCTGCCGGTCGAGTGGAGCATCGACGCGGGCCAGCTCACCCCGAAGCAGAGCATCCGCCGGCACATCCTGACGGCCGAGTACGCCGACAAGATCGAGGCGATGTACGCGCGCTGAGGCGCGGTCGAACCGCTCTACGTCGTCCGCGCGCCCGCAGCCTCGGCTGTGGACGCGCGGACGACGAGTTCCACGGGGAAGTCGACGGTCCGCCGGGACGCGGCAGCGCCGGGCTCGGCGGCCGACGCGGCGGACGGCCCGGCGGCGGGTGACGCGCCGTCGGAACCGGTCAGCAGCAGGGCCATCGCGCGTTCGCCCATCTGCCGCAGCGGCAGGCGGACGGTGGTCAGCGCGGGGCTGAGGTCGGCGGCGAAGGGGAGGTCGTCGAAGCCGACCACGGACAGGTCCTCGGGGACGCGGCGGCCCGCGTCGCGCGCCGCGGCGAGGGCTCCGGCGGCCATGAGGTCGTTGAGGGCGATCAGGGCCGTGAGGCCGCCGTCCGGGTGCGCCGCGAGGAGCTTCGCGGCGGCCTCGTAGCCGCCCTCGCGGGTGAAGTCCGCCTCCACCGTGCGCAGGCCGTCGCCGAGGCCTTCGAGGCGCTGGCGGACGGTCAGCAGCGTGCCGGGGCCGGAGACGACGCCGATGCGGCGGTGGCCGAGCGCTTCCAGGTGCGCGCGGGCCTGGCGGGCGCCGTCGGTGTTGTCAGGGACGACGGCGTCGATGTGGGCGTCGGGGCGGGCGCCGATCGCGGTGACGCGGCCTCCCTCGCGGGTGAACGCCGTGATCGCGTCGGCGAGCCGGCCGCTGACGGCGGGGTCGGTGCTGCCGCTTCCCGCGAGCAGGGCGCCGCGCGCGCCCTGGGCCCGCAGCCTGCCGAGGTAGTCGATCTCGAGCTCGGGGTCGCGGAAGGTCGCGGCCATCATCACCATGACGCCGTCGGCGTGCGCGGCGTGCATGGCGCCGGTCGCGATGGCCGCGAAGTACGGGTCGGTCACGTCGTGCACGATCAGGCCGACGGTGCTCGACCGGGCGCGGGCCAGGGCCTGCGCGTGCGGGTTGGAGACGTAGCCGAGGCGCTCGGCGGCGGCCTGGACGCGCTCGGCGAGCGCGCCGCGCACCTCGCGGCCGCCGGAGCGGTGCAGCACCCGGGAGGCCGTCGCGAGCGACACCTCGGCCTCGGCCGCCACCTGCTTGAGCGTCACCGCGCCGGTCACCGGCCTGACCCGGCCGGCGGGGACCTCGGCGGCTCTTGACCTCTGCTCGTCCACGCCCCTACCCTACTCGCTGGAAAGCGCTTTCCAAATTTCCCGTCTCCAGCTTCCCCGAGGAAGGGCCAGATGAGCCGCAGCACTCTCGGCATCGTGATGAACGGCGTCACCGGACGCATGGGCTACCGCCAGCACCTCGTCCGCTCGATCCTGGCCCTGCGCGAGCAGGGCGGCCTCGCGCTGCCCGACGGGACGGTCCTGTGGCCCGAGCCCGTGCTCGTCGGCCGCAACGCGGACAAGCTCGAAGCCCTCGCCGCAAAGCACGGCCTGTCGCGGTGGACCACCGACCTGGACGCGGCGCTCGCCGACCCGGCCAACCAGATCTACTTCGACGCCCAGCTCACCCCCTTGCGCGAGGCCGCCGTCAAGAAGGCGATCGCGGCGGGCAAGCACATCTACGTCGAGAAGCCCACCGCCTCCTCGCTGACCGGCGCCCAGGAGCTGGCCCGGCTCGCCGACGCCGCGGGCGTCAAGCACGGCGTCGTGCAGGACAAGCTCTTCCTGCCGGGCCTGCTCAAGCTCAAGCGCCTGGTCGACGGCGGCTTCTTCGGCCGGATCCTGTCCGTGCGCGGTGAGTTCGGCTACTGGGTCTTCGAGGGCGACTGGCAGGAGGCGCAGCGACCGTCCTGGAACTACCGCGCGGAGGACGGCGGCGGCATCGTGCTCGATATGTTCCCGCACTGGCAGTACGTCCTGGAGCACATCGTCGCGCCGGTCCGCTCGGTGTACGCGCACGCCGCCACGCACATCCCGGAGCGGGTCGACGAGCTCGGCAAGCCCTACCAGGCCACCGCGGACGACGCGGCGTACGGCGTGTTCGAGCTCGAAGGCGGCATCGTCGCGCAGATCAACTCCTCCTGGGCAGTCCGGGTCAACCGCGAGGAACTCGTCGAGTTCCAGGTGGACGGAACGCACGGCAGCGCCGTCGCCGGCCTGCGCGAGTGCCGCTTCCAGTCCCGCGCCGGAACGCCGAAGCCGGTGTGGAACCCGGACATCCCGAACACCGTGCCCTTCCGCGAGCAGTGGCAGACCGTGCCGGACAACGGCGATTTCGACAACGGATTCAAGATCCAGTGGGAGCTGTTCCTCAAGCACGTCGCACTGAGCGCGCCGGGAACGCCGTTCGCGCACGACCTGTGGGCCGGCGCGAAGGGCGTGCAGCTCGCCGAACTCGGCCTGCTCTCCGCCGCCGAGGGCCGCCGGGTCGAGGTTCCCGAGCTCGGCCGGGGCGCCTGATGCCCGCCTCCCGCACCGTGTTCGCCGCCGCGCACGTCGTGGCCGATCCGAACGCGGACAACGCGCCGGGCGCCCCGTCGGCGGTGGACTGGGACGCGACCCTCGCGTTCCGGCACCGGCTCTGGTCGCTCGGCCTCGGCATCGCCGACGCGATGGACACCGCGCAGCGCGGCATGGGCCTGGACTGGGCCGCCACGCAGGAGCTGATCCGCCGCTCGGGCGCCGAGGCGCGGGCCGTCGGCGGTCTGCTCTGCTGCGGCGTCGGCACGGACCAGCTGGTCGCGAACGGACCGGCGACCGGAGCAAGCGCGCTCGCGGACATCGTCGCCGCGTACGAACAGCAGCTTGAGGTCGTCGAGCAGGCCGGAGCGCAGCCGGTGCTGATGTGCAGCCGCGCGCTGGCCGCCGGCGCACGCGGCGCCGACGACTACGCCGACGTGTACGCGCGCGTCATCGGCCAGGCGTCGAGTCCGGTGATCCTGCACTGGCTCGGCGACATGTTCGACCCCGCGCTCCGGGGCTACTGGGGTGGCGCCGACCTGGACGGCGCGACCGAATCAGTGCTCGCGATCATCAACGAGCACGCGGCGAAGATCGACGGCATCAAGGTCTCGCTGCTCGACGCGGACCGCGAGATCGCGCTTCGCCGCCGGCTGCCGCGGGGCGTTCGCCTGTACACCGGCGACGACTTCAACTTCCCGGAGCTCGTCGCGGGCGACGAACACGGCTTCAGCCACGCCCTGCTCGGCATCTTCGACCCGCTCGCCACGCAGGCCGCGCAGGCCTTCGCGCTGCTGGACGCGGGCGACGTCGCCGGGTTCCGCGGCGTGCTCGACCCGCTGGTCCCGCTGGCCCGGCACATCTTCGCGGCCCCGACCCAGTTCTACAAGACCGGCGTCGTGTTCCTGGCGTACCTGTCCGGTTATCAGGACCACTTCACGATGCTCGGCGGCCAGGAGGCCGGCCGCGACCGCGAGCATCTGGCGAAGCTGTACGAGATGGCCGTCGCCGGCGGCATCCTCCCCGACGCGGAAGTCGCCGCGGCGCGCTTCAAGGGGTACTGCGGTGACTGATCACACGGCTGAGCAGCTGTCGCTGAACGTTTGGACGACGAAGGGCTGGAGCCTCGGCGAGGCCGTAGCCGGCTGCGTCGAGCAGGGCGTGCCGGGCATCGGCCTGTGGCGCGACAAGGTAGCCGAGCACGGCCTCGAAGCCTCGGCGAAGCTGGTGCGCGAGGCGGGTCTGACCGTGACGAGCCTGTGCCGCGGCGGGTTCTTCACCTCGCCTGACTGGCAGGCGGACAACCACGCCGCCGTGGACGAGTGCGTGGCGCTGGGCACGGACGTCCTCGTGCTCGTCGTCGGCGGTCTGCCGTCGGGCAGCAGGGACCTGGCCGCGGCACGTGCGGCGGTGACGGACGGAATCGCCGAGCTCGCGCCGTATGCCGAGTCGCGCGGCGTGAAGCTGGCGATCGAGCCGCTGCACCCGATGTTCTGCGCCGACCGCGCGGTCGTCTCGACCCTCGGCCAGGCCCTGGACATCGCCGACGAGGTCGCCGTGCGCACCGGATGCCGGAACGTCGGGGTGTGCGTCGACACGTACCACATCTGGTGGGATCCGCAGGTCTTCGCGCAGATCGAGCGCGCGGGCGCGGCGGGCCGGATCCTCGCGTTCCAGGTGTGCGACTTCCTGATCCCGATCCCGGCGGACGCGCTGCTCGGCCGCGGGCACGTGGGCGACGGCGTGATCGACATCGCTTCGTTCGTCCGCGCCGTGCGGGAGGCGGGATATAAGGGATTCATCGAAGTGGAGATCTTCAACCAGGAGATCTGGGACACACCGGGTGATCAGACTCTGCGAACCGTGATAGACCGGCATACGCAACTGTTGGCCGAGCTGGACTGAGCGGACGGAGCGTACGGCCGTCATGGCGCGGATATTGGTGTACTCGCGGACGACCGGATATCGGCACTCGTCGATCCAGGCCGGGGTCGAGGCGTTGGAGAAGCTGGGCGCCGACCACAGTTTCGCCGTCGAGGCGAGCGAGGGCGTGCACTGCTTCCGGCCCGGCCGGCTGGAGCGGTACGACGCGATCGTGTTCCTGTCCACCAGCGGCGCCGTGCTCGACGAGATGGGCCGCGCCGCCCTCGCGCACTACATGAAGCAGGGCGGCAGCTGGCTGGGCATCCACGCCGCGTCCACCACCGAGTACGACTGGCCGTGGTTCGAGGGCCTGGTCGGCGCGTGGTTCGACCGGCACCCGGAGATCCAGCCCGCGGTCATCGACGTCGAGGACCGCGAGCACCCGGCGACCGAGCACCTCGGCGAGAAGTGGGAGCGCACCGACGAGTGGTACGCGTTCCGCCGCAACCCGCGCTCGGCGGTGCAGGACATCAGGATCCTGCTGACGGTCGACGAGGCGACGTACCAGGGCGGCACGATGGGCGCCGACCATCCGCTGTCCTGGTGCCACGAATACGGCGGCGGCAAGGCGTTCTACACCGCCCTCGGACACGCCGATGAGACGTACCAGGACCCGGAATTCCTGCGCCACGTGCTCGGCGGCCTGCGGTGGCTCGGCGTGGAGACGAAGGAACCGGACGAGGCGTAGGAGGGCGTCGAAGACCGCCGCCACCTCGTCGGCCGTCAGTCGGCCGTCAGTTGGCCGCCAGTCGGCTGTCAGCGGGCCGTGGAGTGTCGCTGCCGGGCCGCCTCGTAGAGCACGACGCTTGCCGCGTTGGCTGCGTTGAGGGAGCTCGCCGCGCCGCCGATCGGAATGCGCACGAGCGCGTCGCAGGCCTCGCGCCAGCCCTGGCTGAGCCCGTTGGTCTCGTTGCCGATCGCGAGCAGCGTCGGGACGGTCAGGTCGAACTCGGCCACGTCCGCCTCGCCGTGCTCGTCCGTGCCGACCACCTGGATCGGGCTGCCCGCGGCACGCCGGCCGGCGATCCACTCCTGGACCTGCGCGTGGCCGGGCACCCGCACCGTGGGCAGCGCGAAGAGCGAGCCGGTGCTCGCGCGCACGGCCTTCGGGTCGTAGGGGTCGGCGGCGTGGCCGGACACGATCACCCCGTGCGCGCCGAACGCGTCGGCCGAGCGGATGATCGAGCCCAGATTCCCGGGACTGGTCGGCCGGTCGAAGACGAGACCGAGGAATGCGTCGGCCCCGGCCGTGGCGCCGGGCCGTCCATTGAGCCGATCGAGTGAGTCCGGCGCCATACCGACGACAGCGATGAGTTCCGGCGGGGTCGAATCCTTCTCGCCGAGTTCCGCGATGAGTTCCCCGGCCATGCCGTACTGCGCCGTACGGGTGGAACGCAGCGTGTCGGCGGCCCATCGGGAGAGCGGCCGGTCCAGATCGAACAGCAGCGCGTGCACCGGCCAGCCGTACTGCAGCGCGAGGCCGATCGGGCGAACGCCCTGCACCAGGAACTCCCCGGCCCGGTGCCGCTTGCTGCGGTTCCCGAGCAGGGCCTCCCATTGCTGGAACCGGGCGTTGCGCGACGTGATCCTCTCCACCCGCAGGAGTGTAGCGAGGGGCGAAGCTGCGGCGTTGTGTTCAAAACAGCACAGACGGTAGGGTGCAGATTCGTTCATCCCAGGATGACGAGAGAAGTTTCCGGCAGTTGTCTGATAACTACGCCGAGCTCGAAGCGCGAACTCCCACTCGCGCGCCGGCGGGAGAAGAATCAAAACAGTGGTCGACAGAGGAGACCCCTGGGGGTATCGCGCGACGGACGTGGCCGTGTTCCACGGCGTCGCCTACCGCCAGGGGTCAGTGGATGATCCGATATGGCCGCGGGTAGCGCTGATCAAGGGGGAGAACACGATCCTGGTCCACCCGGACCGGCTCGACGAGTGGTTCACCTCGCGCTGGACGTTCACCTGGCGCGGCGAGCCCTTCGAGGCGCGCGGATTGACCGACGACATGATGGAAGGGGTATACCTCGGCGCTGACACCGAATTCGCCGCCGAACACCTGAGGCCGGGCTCCGGGCGCTGGGGACGTTTCCCGCGCGCCGAGATCGCCGACCTGACGCAGCACCGCGATCCGCTGCTCCCCCGCTTCCGCCGCGAGCAGGCGCTGATGGCCGACGCGGGCAGGTACCGCTCAGGCACCTTCGCGCGCTTCGAGGGCCGGGTCCTGCCGGCCGCGGACGCGGTCGACGAGCAGTCGCGGCTCGCGCTCACCGGCCCGTCGCACGTGGGCCCGCTCCGGGTCACGCTGGACGAGGTCGAGGAGTGGTACACCGCCACCTGGACCTTCCGCTGGTGGAACGAGCCCTTCGAGGTCGTCGACGTGACGCAGGGCCGGATCAAGGGCCTGTACATCGGCGGCCAGGCGCACTTCGCCTGGGACTACCTGCACCCCGAGCCGGGCACCGCGCAGGACTACACCATCCTGCTGCCCGAGGAGAGCGTCACCGACCTCGCCGAGCACCGCGAGGACCTGCTCCGCCGCTGGCGGGACAAGCAGTAGCCGGCCGCCACCGCGGTCAGATCTGCAGCAGCTCCCGGAACCTGCGCTGCACGAGCGGCCACTGCCACTCGCGCTCCACCCAGGCCCGGCCGGCCACACCCATCCGCGCCGCCTTCGCCGGGTCGTTCAGCAGCTCCGCGACACGTTCGGCCGTCTGAGTGACACTCAGCTCGCCGCTCCCGGGAACGACGTAACCCGTCTCCCCCTCGATCACCGCGTCGGGCGCGCCGCCCGAGTCCCCGCCGACGACGGCCATGCCGAGGGCCGAGGCCTCCAGGTAGACGATGCCGAGGCCCTCGATGTCCAGGCCGCCGCGGCGGGTCCGGCACGGCATCGCGAATACGTCGCCCGCCGCGTAGAGCCGCGGCAGCTCGGCCCAGGACACCGGCCCGCTGAACACGACGTCCTTCGCGACGCCGGTGTCCGCGGCGAGCTTCTCCAGGTCCTTGCGGTACGGTCCGCCGCTGCCGATCAGCAGGGCCGCGTCCGGGACCGCCTTCTTGATCAGCGGCAGGGCCTTGATCAGCGTGTCCTGGCCCTTGCGCGGCACCAGCCGGGAGACGCACACGACCGTCGGCCGGTCCGCGAGGCCGAGGCTCTTGCGCAGCTGCGCGGTCTCCGGCTCGTCGCGCACGCCGGGGTGGAAGGTCTGCACGTCCACGCCGGGGTGCAGCTGCGCCATCCGCTCGCGCGCCGCCGGTTTGAGCACGTCCCCGACCTTGCGGTGGTAGTACTCGACCAGGTAGGTGAGCACGTCGACTCCGTCACCGATCCGGCGGAGCAGCTGCCGGGCCGCGGGCAGCTGCGCCCAGCCCGCCTCGTGGCCGTGCGTGGTCGCGACGAGCCGCTCGACGCCCGCCTTGCGGCGCAGCGTCGGCGCCATCAGCGCGAGCGGCGCGGCGGCGCCGAACCACACCCGGTCGCAGCCCTCGGATCTGGCGATCTCCACCGCGCGCCGCACCCGCTTCGGGTCCGGAACCATCACGGTTGTCTGGTCACGAATCGTCAGATACTGACGTTCGGCATCATACGCACGGCACTCCGCCGCCTTGCCGCGCCAGGTGGAGGCGTAGACGACCACGTCCGAAGGGGTGAACCCGTCGACCATCGCTTGGACGAACGCCTGGATACCGCCGGGTCGCGGGGGGTAGTCGTTGGTGACGACGAGGGTGCGGGCCATGGCTCTACGATCTCATCTCCGTGCCCCGGCGACGCACCGCCCACCACGGGACCGCTCCACAGCAGAACAGGACCGCCGATGACGCTCCGGGCCATGCTGACCTTCCCGCGGCTGCGCTCGGCGGCGCTGCCCGCGGCCGTCTGGGCGTGGACCCGCGGCGTGCTGCTGCTGTACGTCTACAACGTGCTGCCGTACATCTCGCACGGCGACATCACCGGGGACCTCAAGCTCTACAACCGCTGGTCGACGATCTTCAGCACCGGGCACTTCCCGCAGGGCGACCGCAGTTGGCAGTACCCGCCGGGCGCCGCGCTGGTCATCGAGTTCCCGCGGCTGGTCCGCTCGGTGACCGGACTGAGCTACTACTCGACGTTCTACGCGATGGCGCTGGCATCCGATCTGATCATCTTCCTGCTGGTCGTCTACCGCTGCTGGCGCACCCAGACGGAGACCGGCGGCGAGAAGGCCGACTACACCGGCGCCTACGCGTACGTCGCGGCGATCTTCATGCTCGGGCCCTTCATCTTCGGCCGCTACGACATCACGGTCACCATGATCGCGTCGGTCGGCCTGGTCGTGACGCTGCGCACGGCCGCCTCGACGTGGCGGCTGCGCGGCGCCGCGATCGGCCTCGGCACGATCGTGAAGCTCTGGCCGATGGCCCTGCTCCTCGGCCTGCCACGCGGCCGCGACGGCCGGCGGGCGGTCGTCTGGACGGTGCTCGGCGGCGGCGTTCCGATGCTCCTGCTGCTGATCATGCCCGGCTCGCTCTCCTTCCTGCAGCAGCAGGGCGGCCGGGGCCTGGAGATCGAATCCGTGCTGGCCACGCCGTTCCTGCTGGCCCGGCACTTCGGCTACCACGCGGTGATCCGCAACCGCTACGGCTCCTGGGAGATCATCGGGCCGGGCATCAGCGCGATCGCCGCGTTCTGCGAACTGCTCACGCTGCTCGGCTTCTGCTGGCTGCTGTGGTGGCGCCGTCGCGCGAAACTGACACCGGGCCGCTGGACCGAGGGCGTGTACTACGACGCGGCCCTCGTCGCCGTCATGATCTCGATCATCACCAGCAGGGTGCTGAGCCCGCAGTACCTCGTCTGGGTGTGCGGCCTGATCGCCCTCTGCCTCGCGATCGCGCCGCTCAAGCACGGCGGCACGGTGCTGGCCGGGCCGTGCTGGCTGCTGCTCGGGACGATCTCCGTCACCCAGCTGGAGTTCCCGCTGCTGTTCCCCGCGCTCGTGCACGGCAGCACCAAGGCCGCGCTCTTCGTCACCTGCCGCAACGGCCTGCTCGTCGGCGCGACGATCTGGGCTGCGTTCCTGCTGTGGAAGCGGTACGTCGTCGTCGAAAGGCGCGTCCCAGAGATCCCCGAGGCGGAGGAGGAGGCGGACCGCGAGCCGGAGCCGTGCGTGTGACTCGGCGGCGGCCTCCCTCGCGTGCTCAGCCGCGGTCGGCGTTCGCCCTGCGGGCCTCGCGCACCTGCCGCGAGACGTCCCACGCGTCGGCGACCGGGCCGAGGTGGGCGAGCTTCTCTGGATTGTTCACGCTGCGCACGGACTGCACCCGGCCGTCCAGCACCTCCAGGACCATGGTGCTGACGACGGCGCCCGCGCGGTCCCGCAGGATCGCCCCGGGCTGGCCGTTGACCTCGTGCGGCTCCCAGGTCACGCCGACCTGGATCAGCACCGGGTAGTACGCGGCGAGCACCCGGGCCACCCGATCCGCGCCGACGACGGTCCGCGACAGGTTCGGCGCCTTGCCGCCGCCGTCCCCGACGAGCTGCACATCGGCGGCGAGCAGCTGCTGGAGCCCGCCCACGTCCCCGTCCCGCAGCGCGTCGAAGAACCGCGTGGCCAGCTCGCGCCGCTCCCGCCGGTCCGCCTCGAACCGCGGCCGCCCTGCCTGCATGTGCCGCCGCGCCCGCACGAGCAGTTGGCGGCAGGCCGGCTCCGCGCGCCCGACCGCCGCCGCGATCTCGTCGTACTCGAAGCCGAACACCTCCCGCAGCACGAACACCGCGCGCTCCAGCGGACTGAGCCGCTCCAGCAGCAGCAGCGCCGCCATCGACACCGAGTCGGCCAGCTCCGCCGCCCGCGCCGGATCCTCGTACGGATCGCTGAGCAGCGGCTCCGGAAACCACGGCCCGACGTACTGCTCCCGCCGCACGCGGGCGGAGCGCAGCACGTCGATCGAGATCCGCGTCACCGTGGCCGAGAGAAAGGCCTTGGCCGAGTCGGGCACCGTGGCGGTGGCGTCGTAGCGCAGCCAGGCCTCCTGCACCGCGTCCTCGGCCTCGCCGACGCTGCCCAGGATCCGATAGGCGATCGAGAACAGCAGGGACCGCAGCTGCTCGAACTCCTCGACCTTGCCCACGCCGGTTCCCTCCTCGACTTCGCCCACGTCCGTCCCCTTCCCGCTCCGCAGCCCGACTCCCGCCTTCGCTCAGCGCGTCTTCCCGAGCTGCCCGGCCACGTACTCGCCGGTGGCCGGCCGCCGGGCGATGATGTTCACCCGGTTCACCATGTTCATGAAGCAGATCAGCATGAGGAGCGAGCCGAGCTGCTCCTCGTCGTAGTGCCGGGCGGCCCGCTCCCACACCTCGTCGCTCACCCCGCCCGCAGCGTCCGCGACCCGCGTCCCCTCCTCGGCCAGCTCGAACGCGGCCCGCTCGGCCTCGGTGAACACCGTCGCCTCCCGCCACGCCGGCACCAGGCTCAGCCGCACCGACGTCTCACCGGCCGCGACGGCCTCCTTCGTGTGCATGTCGATGCAGACCGCGCACCCGTTGATCTGGCTGATCCGCAGCTTCATGAGCTCCCGCGTCGCGAACGGCACCGTCGACTCCTCCACGGCGTGCCCCGCGGCGATCAGGTGCTTGAACGCCTTGCCCGCCGTCGGCGTGGCGAAGATGTCCAGTCGTGCGTCCATGATGTCCTCCGTGCGCTCGTTCCCGGTTACAACCCCGTAGACGAGACAGCGCGGCCGGCTGTGACACGGAGGAGGATGACGGAGTTGGCCACCGAACCGGCCCCAGTCGGCGAGCCGTCCGCCGCCGCTATCACCCACATCCAACGTGCCCGCCGCCGAGCCACCCCCGCACTCGTCGAAATCCTCACCCGCTACCCCGCCGCGCCTGCAGGTGGAGGCCGAGTCGGCGAACTGATCCGCGAGCTGGACCACGCCCTACGCCTCAGCACCCCTTGATGAGCCGCAGCAGACCCGGGCAGTGCAGACCAGCAGCTCTCGACACCATCGTCCGGGCAGCAATCCGCACCCCATTCCGGCGACCGGAGCGGCGTACCCCTCGGCCAGGGCGCGCGGCCTCAAGCATGCATGACGGGGAATTTCGTCATGACTGGCGCCGATGTACCGGCCCTCAGTCCGGTTGGACGATCGTGTTGATCGGCATCGACGTGACCGGGGCGAACCGGACGGCGGAGCCGGGGCGCGGGGCGTGGATGATCATGCCGTTGCCGACGTACATGCCGACGTGCGTGCGGCCTGGGAAGTAGATCACCAGGTCGCCGGGCCGGATGGCGGAGAGCGGCACGGTGCGCCCGGCGTCTGCCTGCTCCTGGGACGTGCGTGGGAGCATGACGCCGGCCTGGCTCCAGGAGTGCTGCATCAGGCCCGAGCAGTCGAACCCGTCGGGGCCGACCGCGCCCCAGACGTAGGGCTTGCCCAGCTCCGAGTAGGCGGCCTCGATCGCTTTCTGGGCGCGGGCTGAGTCGAAGTTCTGCTCCTGGCCCGCACCGGCGGCGGCGGACGTCACCGAGCTCAGCAGCGTGCCGAGCGACGGAGCCCGCCCTGCGAACGGGGTCCCGAGGCCGCCGCCGGCCGCACCCTGGTCGAGCGCGTAGCTGACGGCACGTCGGTCGGCGGCATCGAGCTCGGCCAGCTGCTGCCGGGCCTGGGCGAGCTCTGCCTGAATCATCGTGCGCGCGGACGCCAGCTGAGCCTGCGTCGCCTGGAGCTGCTGCATCTCCTGCGCCCCCAGCTCCGACAGGGCATCCAGCACACGCTGAGCCTCCGCGGCCTGGCGGATCTGCTGGTCGTCGAGCGCGGCGACCCGGCTGGTCATGCTCGCTCGCCGTAGATAGTCGTCGGGGTGCGTCGCGAACAGGAGCGAGACGGCGCTGCCGAACTCGGAGTTCCGGTACTGCTGGGCCGCCAGCCGGCCGAGCCCGCCGTCGAACATCTCCAGCATCTGCCGGGTCTGGGCACTCTGGCTGTTCGCGCTGTCGATCGCCGCCTGCAGTTGCCCGATCCGCTCGTCCGCCGCGTCGTACCGCTGGGTGGCCGCCTCGGCCTGCGCGTAGAGCGTGGAAATGCGCTGCTCCGCGGCCTGCCGCACATCCGTCGCCGGCTGCGCGTGCCCGACCCCCGCGCCCAGCCCCAGCACAGCACACGTCGCCGCCGTCACCGACGCGGCACGCTGTCCCTGCCCCGAAACATGTCGATGCACGGAGCGCAACGTATCGGCCGAATCCGGCGTTGATCAAACATACGTCACCCGGGCGAGCGAATAGGCTGATAAGTGGCGGCGCTTACGCGGCCCAGTCCGCACCTAGCTTCTGCCCAGCCGTCTGACCAGCATCGACGACGGGACCGGGCGGGCGCCGGAGCGGCGGACGCCGTCGGCGACCTCCTTGTCGGAGGAGACGACGATGAGGGGGCGGCCCTGGGGCTCGGCCGCGACGAGCCTGCGGATCAGCTCGTCGGCGATCTCGCCGCCCCGGGAGAACAGCACTCTGACGCCCTTGTGCTGCGGGACGGGGACCGGGCCGCCGAGCTCGGCGCCGTCGAAGACGCAGGTGACCTCGGCGCCGGTGCGGGCGGCGATGCCGCCCAGGCCCTTGAGCAGCCTTATCCGCTGCTCGTGCAGGGACAGCGTCGGGAAGCCGGTCTTGGTGACGTTGTATCCGTCGACGACGAGGTGCGCGCGCGGGAGGGCCAGCAGGGCGTCGAGGATCGCGGGGTCGTCGGCGGCGCGGGCCTGGCCGGCCACGTCGTGGGCGCCGAGCGTGTCGGCGCGGACGGCCTCCACGGTGTCCGCGGGGCGCGCGTCGGTGGGCGAGATGGCCAGCTCACGCTGCAGGCCCGCCGCGGCCTCGCTGATGGTCTCCAGGAGCAGCCGCATGCGCACCTCGTCGGCGCCGCGGCTGGCGCGGGTGGCGCTGCGGGCGGACTCGAGGGCCGCCTCGGACTCGGCCAGCCGGGCACGGACCCGGCGCAGCTCGGCCTCGGCCGCGGAGACCTGCATCGACGCGGCGTTCTGCACGGCGCTGCTCTCCGAGACGGCCTCGCGGGCGTGCGCCTGGGCACGACGCATGTCCGCCTCCAGCTGCCGGATGCGCCGCCGCAGGGAGTCGCCCTCCCGGCGCTCGGCGGCCAGCTCGGCCTTCAGCCGCTCGGTCTCGGCCTTGGTCTGCTCGCGGATCGCGTCGATCTCCGCCTTGAGCCGGGCGACTTCGTCACCCAGATGCTCGTCCGCGAGGGCGCGCTCCGACTCGCGGGCGGCGAGCTCGGCCTGGCCGAGCAGGTCCACCCAGCCCTCTGGACGCAGCAGGTAGACGATCGCGGCCACGTCGCGGGGGTCGGCGGCGGGCGGGATGGCGCCGGCGAACAGGGCCTCGGCGACCTCGGGATACGTGTCGCGCACCCGCTCGGCCACCCGGCCGCGGAAGACGGCGTCCGCCTCCAGCGCGGCGGCCAGCGGAGTGGCGGCCAGCCGGGCGCGCTTGGCCGGGGTGAATTTGGCGAAGGGGCGCAGCGAGACGGGCAGCGTGGCCGTCGGCAGACCGCCCGCGACCTGGGCCGCGAAGTCGAGCACCCGCGCCCGGACGGGCTCGGACAGGGCCGCGGCGCCGGGTGCGCGATCGGGAGCGGGCGCGGGAGCGGACGGAGTGCCGCCGTCATCAGGGACGGCCTCGCCCGGGCCGAGGTCGGAGCCGTCCGCAGCCGTGCTCACGCCGCTCTCGGCCGCGACGTCGCCCACGCCGCCGACGCCGCCATCGTGCTCAGCACCGCTCACGCCGCTCTCGGCCGCGACGTCGCCTGCGCCGCCGGCGCCGCCATCGTGCTCGGCGCCGCCCGGGCTGCGGTCGGGCGCGGCGGCGGGCGCGTCGACGCCGGGCTCCTCGCCGCTCATCTCTGGCCTCTCCGTCGCTTCCGTGCTGCGCTGACTGATGGTTTATCGGGTATTTCCCAGCGTAGACGCTTTCACGCGCCATCCGAGAGCCCCCGCGCGCCCCCGGGGCGTCGCGGTCTAAGCTGAACGGCATGGTGACCGCGATAGTGATGATCAAGGCCGAGACCGGGCTCATCCCGGAGACCGCCGCCGCCCTGGCCGCGCTGGACGGGATCAGCGAGGTCTACTCGGTGACCGGCGAATGGGACCTGATCGCCATCGCCCGGGTGCAGGCGCACGAGGATCTGGCCGACCTGATCCCGGGCCGCCTGAACAAGGTGCACGGTGTGCTGCGCACCGAGACGCACACGGCCTTCCGCGCGTACAGCGACGTGGACCTGGACGCCGCCTTCGCGCTCGGGCTCGAGTAGCGCAGCAGCCGCGATCATGCCGCCCGCATAAACACGTTCCCCTCCGTACCTGCACGGTACGGAGGGGAAGTGCTTTGTGGCTACAGCTTTTTCGCGGGCGCTCGGCGGTCGCTCAGTGGTGACCGCGGGAGGAGTACAGCATCGCGTGGCGGTACTCCTCCGCGGTCGGTCCACGGTCGCTCAGTGGTGACCGCTGGAAATCGCCTGGCGGTACTCCTCCTCGGTCGGCTTCTCCACCCGCTCGCCGAAGTACCACCGCGTGGCGCGGGCGCGCAGCTTGGCGAGGCGCAGCTTCGGCGCGGGAACGCCGTTGCTGTCGGTGACCTCGGTGAGCGTCAGCGGACGGTGCACGTCGTGCGCGGTCAGCTTGTGCAGGTCGCCCTGCGGCAGCGGGGTGTGGATCTCGGAGAACTGGCCCTCCGGCGACCGGGTGATGATGCCGGACTCGCGTCCGTGCAGCACCTTGTCGCGGTCCCTGCGCTGCAGGCCGAAGCAGATCCGGCGGGTGAGCCAGAAGCCGAACACCGGGCCGACGAAGATCAGCACCCGGTCGACCCAGGTGATGGTCTCCACCGACAGGTTGAAGTGCGTGGCCACCAGGTCGTTGCCGCCGTTGATCCAGCCGATGCCGTAGAACACGATGCCGGCCACGCCGATCGCGGTGCGGGTCGGCATGTTGCGCGGGCGGTCCAGGATGTGGTGCTCGCGCTTGTCGCCGGTGACCCACGCCTCGAAGAACGGGTAGATCGCCAGCCCGGTGAACAGGATGCCGGGCACGACCACGGCCGGGATCAGGATGTTCAGCGAGAGCGTGTGGCCCCAGGCGTTGATCTCCCAGTTGGGCATCATGCGCAGCGCGCCCTCGAAGAACCCGATGTAGAAGTCCGGCTGCGAGCCCGCGGTGATCTGCGTCGGCACGTAGGGTCCGTAGTCCCAGATCGGGTTGATCGACACCAGGCCGCCGAGCAGCGCGATGAAGCCGAACACCACGAAGAAGAAGCCGCCAGCCTTCGCCATGTACACCGGCATCAGCGGCAGGCCGACCACGTTCTCGTTGGTCCGGCCGGGACCGGCCCACTGCGTGTGCTTCTGGTAGAAGACCAGGATCAGGTGCGCCGTGATCAGCGCCAGGATGATGCCCGGCACCAGCAGGATGTGCACCGTGAACAGCCGCGGGATCAGCACGTGCCCCGGGAACAGCCCGCCGAAGAAGAAGTACGACAGGTACGTTCCGACGATCGGGATCGACAGGATGATGCCCTGCATGATCCGCAGACCGGTGCCGGAGAGCAGGTCGTCCGGCAGCGAGTAGCCCGCGAAGCCCTCGAGCAGCGCCAGCACGAACAGCGTGAAGCCGATCAGCCAGTTGAGCTCGCGCGGCTTGCGGAACGCGCCGGTGAAGAAGATCCGGAGCATGTGCACCATGATCCCCATCACGAAGACCAGGGCGGCCCAGTGGTGGATCTGGCGCATCAGCAGGCCGCCGCGCACGTCGAACGAGATGTTCAGCGTGCTCGCGTAGGCCTCGGACATCTTGATGCCGTCCAGCGGCGTGTACGAGCCGTTGTACGTCACCTCGCCCATGGACGGGGTGAAGAACAGCGTCAGGAAGATGCCGGACAGCAGCAGGATGATGAAGCTGTAGAGGCAGACCTCGCCCAGCATGAAGGACCAGTGGTCCGGGAAGATCTTGCGCAGGTTCTTCTTGGCCGCGCCGGCGATGCCGAGGCGCTGGTCCAGGTAGTCGGAGGCCTTCCCACCGAGCGTGGTCGGGACGATCTCCTCGTTGCTCGTCGAAGTGCTCATCCGCGTTCCCAGAAGCTCGGACCGACGGGCTGGTCGAAGCCGGCCTTGGCGACGAGGTAGCCGTCGGCGTTGACAGTGATCGGAAGCTGCGGCAGCGAGCGCGCCGCCGGGCCGAAGACGACCCTGCCGTTGTCCGAGAGGTCGAACGTCGACTGGTGGCAGGGGCAGAGCATGTGGTGCGTCTGCTGCTCGTAGAGCTGCACCGGGCAGCCGACGTGCGTGCAGATCTTGGAGAAGGCCACGATGCCCTCGTAGCCCCAGTCGATCTCCTGCTGCGACTTGATGTCGGCCGGATTCATCCGGACCAGCAGGATCGCCGACATCGTCATCATGTTGACCGCGTTGTCCCCGGCGGTGAGCACCGCGGCGGGGCTGGCGCTGACCAGCGTGCCGACCTGGAGGTCCTCGGGCTTGATGCCGCTGCCCTGGGTGCCGTCCAGCGAGATCGAGTTGTCGTTGATGATCAGCTCGCCCGCGGTCCACGCCGTCTGCCGCTGCGTCGTGCCGGGCAGCGGGCCGAGGTCGCGCAGGATCCACAGCGCCGGCAGCGGGAGCACCGCCATGGCGCCGATCAGCGTGCGGCGGATCAGCGGGCGCTGCTTCCAGGCGGAGTCCTCGAGGCCCTGCTGGAACTCGGCGGCCGCGACCGCCTTGTCCTCCGGGGTGGACTCGAGCAGGTGCCGCTCCTGCGGCAGCTCGACGTCCGTCATCAGGGTGCGGGCCCAGTAGATCGCGCCCGCGCCCATCGAGAACAGCGCCACGCCCAGGGTCAGGCCGAGCGCGAAGTTCGAGGCCGAGATCGCGCCGATCGGGAAGAAGTCCACGATCGTCGCGGTGTTGTTCGGGACCTCGGTGTAGCAGACCATGAACGCGATCGTCGCGAGCGCGGACAGGATGAACAGCCCGGCGACGATCCGCTCGGACTTCCTGGCCACCTTCTCGTCGATGTCGGTCAGCCGCGGCTGGTGCTCCGGCAGGCCGGGGTCGGCGAAGGGGTTCTCCGCGACCACGCCGTGGCCGTGCTCCTGCTCGACGGCGACCGAGCCGTGTCCCTCGTCGTGTGTCATGTCACCGCTCATGGTTACTCCTTGCCTCCCTTCGCCCCGGTCGCGGCCTTGGCCTTGGCGACCCGCTCGGCGGAGGCCTTCGTAGTGTGGGCCGCGATCCAGACCGCGAACAGCAGCAGCGCGATCAGACCGAACGTCCAGATGAACAGACCCTCGGACGTCGGGCCGAGTCGGCCGAGGCCGGCGCCGCCGTAGTTGGGCTCGTCACGCATGGTGACGATGTACGAGATGATGGCCTGCTTCTCCATCGGGGAGATGACCGTGTCCGGGAAGTTCGGCATGTTCTGCGGGCCGGTCAGCATGGCCTCGTAGATGGCCTTCGGGTTGGTCTGCGTCAGCGACGGCGCGTACTTGCCGTCCGTCAGCGCGCCGCCCTCGCCCGCGAAGTTGTGGCACTGGGAGCAGGTGGTGCGGAACAGCACGCCGCCGAGCTGCACCAGGTTGTCGTCCACCTGGTACTTGCTGGAGTCGGGAACAGCCGGGCCGCCACCGAGCGAGTCGATGTACGCGGCCATCTCGTCGATCTGCTCCTGGGTGTAGAGCACGGCCTTCTTCTGGATCTGCGCGCCCGGCTGCTGGGCGGGCATGCGACCCGTGGAGACCTGGAAGTCGACCGCCGCCGCGCCGCTGCCGACCAGGCTGGGCCCGTAGCTCGAGCCCTCGGCGTTCTGACCGTGGCAGCTGGAGCAGGACGTCTCGTACAGCGCCTTGCCGTTGGCGATGGCCTGGGCGTTGCTGGTGCCGCTGTCGGCCGAGGCCGAATTCGGCGACAGGAACGCGGCGAAGAGGGTGCCCGCGAAAGCCAGTGCGAGCGCCAGGACGACGAACGCTGCCAGCGGGTGGCGTCGCCGTGTAGAGAGCGATTTCACGACTAGTGTCCCTAATGGAGCTTCTCGTCCGGAGTTACTTGAGCACGTAGATAACGAAGAACAGGCCGATCCACACCACGTCGACGAAGTGCCAGTAATACGACACGACGATCGCGGAGATCTCCTGGTCGTGGGTGAAGCGCTTGGCCTTGTAGGTGCGCATCAGCACCATCAGGAAGGCGAACAGACCACCCGTCACGTGCAGTCCGTGGAAGCCGGTCGCCAGGTAGAAGGCACTGGTCCACTGGTTCTCGGAGATCGGGTGACCGTCCTTGACCAGGGACGAGTACTCGAAGACCTGCAACGAGATGAACACGGCGCCGAGGATGAACGCGAGGATGTACCACTCGCGCATGCCGTAGCGCCGGACGTTGAGGATCGAGCCGGTGCGCTTGACCTGGTGGCGCTCCGCCGCGAACACGCCGAACTGGCAGGGGAACGAGGACGAGACCAGGATGATCGTGTTGATCGTCGACAGGGTCACGTCCAGGTTGTCCGCGTTCGCCTTGAAGAACGCGTCCCCGGATACCGAGCGCAGGGTGAAGTAGATCGCGAACAGCGCCGCGAAGAACATCAGCTCGGAGGCCAGCCAGATGATCGTCCCGACGCTGACCAGGTTGGGCCTATTGGGCACCCGGTGCGCGGGTGCGGCTTGGGTTGCAGTTGCTGTCGCCACGGCCGCCATTATTGCCCCCTGCCGCCGAGCGGCCGTCGTCGGGGTACCCCTTTGGTGCGGGTGTCGCTGACGATCCTTCTAATGGCGGCTCTGAAACCGGGGATGATTAGTCCAAACGGGGAAGAAGCAGCGCAGCGCGACCGGCCCTGACCGCACATCAGCGGGCCCGGTACGGACGTGTCCCGCCGCCGGTTCCCGCGTTATCAGATCGTTAGGGCTGGTCTCCGCGCGAAGCCGGTCCTACGCTGGTCGCACGTGCGCGCACGATTGGTGAGCCCTCAGAGTGGAGGCGTGTCCATGTCCGCAGCAGCATTGTCTGCTCAGCCCGACACCGAAGGGTCGGCGGTGGGCGGGTCCACCGCCGCAGGCGGCCCGTCGAAGGCCCAGGTCAAGAGTCTGAAGGTCCTGCTCTACAGCGACGACGCCAGGGTGCGCGAGCACCTGCGGCTGGCCCTGGGGACCCGGCCCGACCCGTCGCTGCCCGAACTGGCCGTGGAGGACTTCGCCACCGCGCCCGCGCTGATCGCCCGGATGGACGCCTCGCTCAAGGGGCAGCGGGTGGACCTGGTCGTCCTGGACGGCGAGGCGGTGCCGGTCGGCGGGATGGGCCTGGCCAGGCAGCTCAAGGACGAGATCTACCGCTGCCCGCCGCTGCTGGTGCTCACCGGCCGCGCGCAGGACGGCTGGCTGGCCACCTGGGCCAGGGCCGACGCCGTCGTCTCGCACCCGGTCGACCCGGTCCGGCTCGCGGACGTGGCCGTCGGACTGCTGCGCGCCCGCGTAGGCTGATCCCGGCCCGGAGCGGACGGCTCCGGAACGGATGAGCTTACGGAAGGAGGGCCAGGAACGATGACGGCAGTGGAGGGCACGCAGTCCTGGCCCGGAGTCCTCGGCGCCCTGATCCACCGCGAGGACCTGACCGCCGAGGCGACCGCCTGGGCGATGAACGAGATCATGAGCGGGGCGGCCACCCCGGCGCAGGTGGCCGCGTTCGCGGTCTCGCTGCGCGCCAAGGGCGAGACGGTCGCCGAGATCGAGGGCCTGGTCGCGGCGATGCTGGCACACGCCAACCTGATCGAGGTGCCCGGCCCCACGGTGGACGTGGTCGGCACCGGCGGCGACGGCGCCAAGACGGTCAACATCTCGACGATGTCCGCGATCGTGGCCGCGGGCGCCGGAGCCCGGGTCGTCAAGCACGGCAACCGGGCCGCCTCCTCGTCCTCGGGGGCGGCGGACGTGCTCGAGGAGCTCGGCGTGCGGCTGGACCTGACGCCGCGACGGGTCGCCGAGGTGGCCGGGGAGGCCGGCATCACCTTCTGCTTCGCGCAGACCTTCCACCCCGCCTTCCGGCACGCCGGCCCGGTGCGCAGGGAGATCGGCGTGCCCACCGCCTTCAACGTGCTCGGCCCGCTGACCAACCCGGCCCAGGTGAAGGCGCAGGCCGTGGGCGTGGCCGACCGGCGGATGGCCGGGGTGCTGGCCGGGGTGCTCGCACGGCGCGGCAACAGCGCCCTGGTCTTCCGCGGCGAGGACGGCCTCGACGAGCTGACCATCACCACCTCCTCCACGGTGTGGACGGCGCACGCCGGAACGGTCACCGAGGAGTCCTTCGACCCGCGCGAGGTCGGCATCGGACTGGCCCCGATCGAGACCCTGCGCGGCGCGGACGCGGCCTACAACGCGGGCGTGGCCCGCAAGCTGTTCGCCGGCGAGGCCGGACCGGTGCGCGACGCGGTGCTGCTCAACGCCGGGGCCACGCTCGCGGCGCTGGCGGCGCTGGACGTGCCGGAGGGCAAGCTCGCGCCGCTGGCGGAGCGCCTCGCCGAGGGCGTCGCGCGGGCCGCGCAATCGCTCGACACCGGCAGCGCGGCGGCGGTCCTGGACCGCTGGTCCGCGGCCACGCGCAAGTAAGGGCGCAAGCACTCCCGCGGGTGGGGGCGGAAGCGTTCCCGCAAGCGAGGGCGGAGGCAGTCCCGCGAGTAAGCAGGCATTGATACCCGTCGGCCCCCGGCGCCAAACCGGGGGCCGATTCTTATGACCGGTCGTGGTCCGGTCCGGTCCGATCCGCCCGCCGGATCCGGCCGGACAGGTTCGGACTCAGCCGGAGAGCACCGCGCGCAGATCGTTCAGCCGCTGCTCGACCGCCGTGCGCTGGCCGGCGGTCGCCCACAGCGCCATCCACTCGCTCTCCGGCCCGCTGACCTTGTCCAGGGCGGCCAGCGCGAGCCGAGCCGAGTCCTGGTCGGTCAGCGGGCGGTGCAGGCTCAGCCACTCGTCCACGGACGGATTGCCGGTCGCGGCGCTGCGCGATCTGCCCGCCGCCACCAGGCCGGCCGCCGCGATGGCGAGGTGCCCCTCGTCCAGCTCGACCCGCCCGGGACGCTCGGCCACCGCGGCCAGCACCTCGCTCAGCTTCTTCAGCACCTGCTCGTCCGGGGTCTCCTCGATCTCGTCGAAGAAGTCCATCGCGACGTCGTTGTCGAACGGCCCGACCTGCCAGGTACCCATAGCGCTCGCCTACCTCCGTCCCTTCCCCCCGTGCGTCACTGTGACGGTCCTTAGACGCAAGGTAACCGGGAATAGGCTGGTCCGCTATGCGGGAACGGGTTTCCCGTTGAGAGTGGGGCCGTACGCCGAACCCTTGACGAGGGTCGCCCAGTCGAGGGTGAACGTGCAGATGCCGTTGTCCACCGCGACCGTACGGGTGCGGCTGCCGTTGATGGTGACCACGTCGCCGTCGATGACCTTGTTGTAGAACCATTCGGCGTCCGCGGTACGGCAGTGCACGCAGCCGTGCGAGTCGTCGTTGGCCGAGCCGATGTCCGGGTCCCACGGCGCCGCGTGCACATACGTGCCGCTCCAGGTGATCTGCGTGGCCCAGTTCACGAAGTCGTCGTAGACGTCCCCGCCGCCGTAGTTGCCCTTCATCTCGACCGGGTTGCCCTTGCCGAGCACGGCCATCGTGCCGGTGTAGGTCACGAAGGTCTCGCGGGTGGTCTGGCCCGTGTCGATCGGGAACGTGCGGATGACGGTGCCGTTCTCGTAGCAGGTCGCCTTGAAGGCGTCCTTGTCCACGATCAGGCGCAGGTCGCGGGAGCTTATGGTGAAGTCGTGCGAGGCGTAGTCCTCGACGCCGAACTGGTGCGAGCCGAGTCGGACGCCGTTGAGGTTGAAGGCTATGGAGACCTTCGTGTCGACCGGCCAGTAGGTCTCCGGACGCCAGTCCACGACCGCGCCCTCCGAGCCGTTCGACACCCAGTACCAGGCGCCCTTCACCGCAGGGGTCGACGTCACGACGCAGGCCTTCTCGAGCGCGGCCTGATACTCGGTCGGCACGTAGTTGGAGAAGGTCACCCGGATCGGCTGCCCGACCCCGACCGTGGAGCCGCGCGGCGGCACGACGGACTCGACGCCGAAGGTCGCGGAGGGCGCGAGAGTGTGGAACGAGACGTTCGAGGTGGCCGTCTTGCCCGCGGAGTTCTTGGCGACGACCGTGAGCGAGTAGCCGCTGTCCACGCCGAGGACGTTGTCGGACGTCCAGGAGCTGCCGTCGGTGGAGAGCGTGCCGCTGGTCTGCTGCTGCCCGGAGAGCGAGACCGACTCGATGGTGCCGCCGAGGACCCGCACGGTCACCGGCTTCGACGGGTCGACGCCAGTCGCTCCGTTCACCGGGACGGTGGTGATGGTGGGCAGCGGCACGGCCGGCGATGCGCTCGCGGAGCCCTTCCCGGCCTTCGTCGCACCGGCCGCCCCGGCGCCGCCGGTCCCGGACGCCGCCGGGGAGCCGGAGGCCGATCCGGTGGCCGCTATGGAGGCCGCCACGCCGCCGATGACGACCACGCCCACTCCCCCGGCCACCAGCAGCTTGCGACGGTCCATGAAGGCCGCCGCAGCGCCCCTGCCGGCCGCGGCGGGAGCGACGGGAGCGGCGGGAGCCTCGGGCATCTGGAGGGATTCCGGTTCCGGCGCGGGCGCGGGCGACGCGACCGGTCCGGCGACGGCGGCGACGGGCTCGTCCTCCGGCCCGGAAACGGCCTCAGCTTCGACTGCCGGCTCGGCCGCGGGCGCGGCTTCCGGCTCGGACTCCGGTACGGTTTCCTGCTCGCCCTCGTTCCTTTGAGCAGGTACTTCTACGTCCTCAGACTCCGCCGATTCCTCCGCAGCGGGCGTCTCCGCCTGCGCCCGTGGTTCGGGCTCCGCCTGCGGTTCGGGCTCCGCCTCTGGTTCGGGTTCCGCCTGTGGTTCGGGCTCCGGTTCCGACGACTCCGACGACTCCGCGTCTTGAGCCGACCGCTCGGCCTCGTTCTGCGCCATGGCTCGCGTCCTCCCACTGTGACCCGCGGTGTCTATCCGCCCCCTGTCACGGCACAGCGTATGCAGTAAGGGCCGGTACGGAAATTCCGTACCGGCCCTTAGTGAGTTTCTGTTACGAAACTACGACCCGATCAGTAGTGCTTGTTCTCGCCGCGGTAGTACTCGAACACGAATCCGTACACGCCGAACAGCGCGAACGGGGCGGCGAAGTAGACCAGCCAGAAGCCGACCGCGATCCCGAGGAACGCGGTGGCCAGCGACAGGCACAGCACCAGCGGCCAGTAGCTCGTCGGCGAGAAGAAGCCCTGCTCGCCCGAGCCCTCGTGCGGCTCGGCGTCGTCCCGGTCGTCCGGTCCGGGGCCGATCCGGCGCGAGGTGAAGTACAGGTAGTACGCGATCATGCCGGACAGGCCGGTGGCCATCACCAGCGCCGCCGTACCCGTCGGGTCGTGCGAGGTCCACCAGTAGACCGCGACCATGACGACGAGGAAGAGGCAGATGAAGAAGAACATCTTCGCCGTGACCTTCATCGGACGATCACTCCTCTCCGGACTTCTCGGCGGACGGCTTGCCGCCGCCGGCCTTCTTGGCTGCCCGGCGCGCGGCCTTGGCCTCGGCGGCCTGCGCCTCGCGCTCCTTCATCAGGGCCTTCTTCGCGGAGTGGCCGCGCTCGCCGTTCTCGATCTCCATCAGCGCCACCTCGGGGTGGTGCAGGTCGAAGGCCGGGGACTCGGAGCGCACCCGCGGCAGCGAGTTGAAGTTGTGCCGCGGCGGCGGGCAGGAGGTCGCCCACTCCAGCGAGCGTCCCCAGCCCCACGGGTCGTCCACCGTGACGCGCTTGCCGGACTTCGCCGTCTTGTACACGTTGTACAGGAAGGGGAACATCGACAGCGCCAGCAGGTACGAGCCGATCGTGGAGATCGTGTTCAGCGTGGTCCAGTTGTTCGAGGCGAGGTAGGTCGCGTAACGACGCGGCATGCCCTCGGCGCCGAGCCAGTGCTGCACCAGGAACGTGGTGTGGAAGCCGATGAACAGCGTCCAGAAGTGGACCTTGCCGAGACGCTCGTCGAGCATCTTGCCCGTCCACTTGGGCCACCAGAAGTAGAACCCGGCGAACATCGCGAAGACCACGGTGCCGAAGAGCACGTAGTGGAAGTGCGCGACCACGAAGTACGAGTCCTGCACCGCGAAGTCGATCGGCGGCGAGGCCAGCATGACGCCGGTCAGACCGCCGAACAGGAACGTCACCAGGAAGCCGACGGACCACAGCAGCGGTGTGTCGAAGCTCAGCGAGCCGCGCCACATGGTGCCGACCCAGTTGAAGAACTTCACGCCCGTGGGCACCGCGATCAGGTAGGTCATGAACGCGAAGAACGGGAGCATGACCGCACCGGTGGTGAACATGTGGTGCGCCCACACGGTCACCGACAGGCCCGCGATGGACAGCGTCGCGAAGACCAGGCCGGAGTAGCCGAAGATCGGCTTGCGGCTGAAGACCGGGAAGATCTCGGAGACGATGCCGAAGAACGGCAGCGCGACGATGTACACCTCGGGATGGCCGAAGAACCAGAACAGGTGCTGCCACAGGATCGCGCCGCCGTTGGAGGCGTCGAAGATGTGCGCGCCGAGCCGGCGGTCGGCCTCCAGCGCGAACAGCGCGGCGGCCAGCACCGGGAAGGCGAGCAGCACGAGGACCGAGGTCAGCAGGATGTTCCAGGTGAAGATCGGCATCCGGAACATCGTCATGCCGGGCATGCGCATGGTGATGATCGTCGTGATGAAGTTCACCGAGCCGAGGATCGTGCCGAAGCCGGACAGCGCCAGACCCATGATCCACATGTCGCCGCCGGCGCCGGGCGAGTGCACGGCGTTGGACAGCGGGGAGTAGGCGAACCAGCCGAAGTCGGCCGCGCCCTGCGGGGTCAGGAAGCCGCCGACGGCGATCAGCGAGCCGAACAGGAACAGCCAGTAGGCCACCATGTTCAGCCGCGGGAACGCGACGTCGGGCGAACCGATCTGCAGCGGCATGATCGCGTTCGCGAAGCCCGCGAACAGCGGGGTCGCGAACATCAGCAGCATGATCGTGCCGTGCATCGTGAAGGCCTGGTTGTACTGCTCGGGCGAGAGCACGCTCAGACCCGGCCGGGCCAGCTGCGTGCGGATGAGCAGCGCGAGCAGACCGCCGAAGCCGAAGAAGATGCACGAGGTGATGAGGTACAGGAAGCCGATGACCTTGTGGTCGGTGGAGGTGATCCACTTGACGAAGGTCTGCCCCGGCTGCCGGGTGCGGTACGCCGTCACCGAGGGGACGGAGGCGACCGCGGGATCGTTGACGGCCGTCATGACGCGTCACCTCCCGATGCGTTCTTACCCTTGACGCTGGTCATCGGACCGACGACGCAGCGGATTCCGGAGCCGGTCGTGGTCAGGTCGGTGCCCGCCAACGTGGAGTTGGTGCCGCATCCGGTGGTCAGCGTGCCGCCCTGCTTCTCGGCGATCAGCGACTGGATGTGCGCCTGGTAGTCGGCCGGGCTGACCACCTTGACGTTGAAGAGCATCCGGGAGTGCTCGACACCGCACAGCTCGGCGCACTCGCCGATGTACGTGCCCTCCTTGTCCGGAGTCACCTCGTACATGTTCACGCGGCCCGGCACGACGTCGAGCTTGAACAGGAAGTTCGGGATCCAGAAGGAGTGGATCACGTCGGGGGAGGTCAGGGTGAACTTGACCTCCTCGCCCGCGGGCAGCCACAGCGTCGGCGGCTGGCCGGAGGTGCCGATGTCGTACGCGGTGTCCGACGAGGTCGCGGCGCCGTTGCCGTTGTCCAGCGAGGCGTCGTAGTTGTAGTTGAAGGTCCAGCTCCACTGCCGGCCCACGACGTTGATCGAGGTGTACTGCTTGTTGTTGATCTGCAGCAGCGACGTCTCGTCCTTGGCCGTGAAGTAGAAGATCACGCCGACCATGATCAGCGGGATGGCCGTGTAGAGCAGTTCCAGCGGCAGGTTGTACCGGGTCTGCGGGGGCACCTCGATGCCGTGCCGCTTGCGGCGGTACGCGAAGCAGCACCACAGGATCAGGCCCCAGACGAGCGCGCCGACCGCGAACGCGGTGATCCACTGGCCCTGCCACAGGTGCAGGGTGGTGGGGGCTTCCTTCGAGGCCGGCTCCGGGAAGCCGAGCCGGGTGAAGGCGTTGTCGGCGCAGCCCGAGGCGGTAACGAGGACGACGCCGGCCAGCGTCGTGCGGGCGACCAGGCGCCGCTTTCTTGACGCGTCGACGCGCGCCCGCCCCGTGCTCTTCTCACGCGGCGGGAGAGGTCTGCGTTCAGAGCCGTGCTGACTCAACGTACCCTTCCCGATCTCTCGTCCCTGCTCCGCCGCGGCGCTCGGTGGGTGGCGTTCGCGGTGGCGCCCGTTTTCGCGGGCCGGGGATCACTGATTCAATGCTGCGGCCAAACCCTACTCCAGGCACGTGGACCGCCTGCGGGCAGGTACCCCCCTTTAGCCGGACCGCCCCACGGAGCTCACGCATACGGTCTAATGGCTGGCCACAAGGGGCTATTCGGACACCGGCGCCCGTCGCCCGGCGGGCGTTGTCGCCCCATCATCTCGCCGATGATCATCCGTCAGACGGCGAACACGCAGGCCGGGTGGTTACGCTCGGTCCCATGGTCTATTTCGACGCCGCGAGCGGGGAGCCGCTGGACCCCGCCGGACGCGAGGCGTACCTCGCCGCGCTGGACGAGGGCTGGGCCGGCCCGGACCGGCTCTACCGGGAGGGACGCCGCGCGAGGATGCTGCTGGACGCGGCCCGCGAGGCGGTCGCCGAGGTGCTGCGCTGCCGCGCCGACGAGCTCGTTTTCACCGGTTCCGGCACGTCGGCCGTGCACCAGGGGGTCCTCGGCCTGGCGAAGGGCCGCACGCGAGCCGGGCGCGCGCTCGTGCTCGGCGCGGTCGAGCACTCCTCGGTGATGCACGCGGCGGAACTGGCGGCGGCCCGCAACGGCGGCGAGCGGGTCCTGGTTCCGGTGGACGCGCACGGCCGGATCCGGCTGGAATCCTTGACTCAATCGTTAGCCGGCCTGGCCGTCGGCCTGGTCGCCGTCCAGTCCGCGAACCACGAGGTCGGAACCCGGCAGCCGCTGCGCGAGGTCGCCGAACTGGCCGCCGGGCACGGGGTGCCGCTGCTGGTGGACGCCGCGGCCTCGCTCGGACGCGAACCCGTGCCGCCGGGCTGGTCGGTGCTGGCGGGATCCGCGCGCAAGTGGGGCGGTCCGACCGGGGTCGGGGTTCTGGCCGTGCGCAAGGGAACCCGCTTCGCGGCCGACTGGCCGCAGGACGAGCGGGAGCGCGGCTGGTCCCCCGGTCCGCAGAACGTCCCGGCGATCCTCGCGGCCGCCACCGCGCTTCGGGCCCGAAGCGCCGAGCAGCAGGAGGTCGGGCTCGGCCACCGGGAGCTGACGGAGCTGCTGCGTGCGCGGATTCCCGAGCTGGTACCGGATGTGGAGGTCGTCGGCGACCCGGACGACCGGGTGCCGCACATCCTGACGTTCTCCTGCCTCTACGCGTCCGGCGAGGCGCTGCTGCTGGAGCTGGACCGCGCCGGCTTCTCGGTCTCGTCCGGATCCTCGTGCACGGCCTCGACCTTGACGCCGAGTCACGTGCTCGAGGCCATGGGCGTCCTGTCGCAGGGCAACATCCGCGTCTCGCTCCCCTGGTCCGCGCGCCGGGAGGACGTCGAACGGTTCCTCGACGTACTGCCCGACGCGGTCCGCGCCGCCCGCCCCGAAGCCGCGCGGGACCGCCGCGAGGAAGCCCCCGCGAGCGCCGCAGCGTCGGCGGCACTCGAGATCGACGCGCTGGGCAAGCTCTGCCCCCTGCCCGTCATCGAGCTCGGCAAGCGGATCGGCGGCGTCGAGATCGGCGGCACGGTCCGGGTACTCGCGGACGACCCGGCGGCGCGGCTCGACATCCCCGCCTGGTGCCGGATGACCGGTCAGGATTTCCTCGGCGCCGAACCGCTAGGCGACGAGCGGCCGGACGCCGCCGCGTACGTGGTGAAGCGGGTGCGCTAGCCGTGGCGCTGAGGATGGAACCCGCGGTCGGGCCGCTGCGTCAGAGGAGAGCCTTGCGCACCGGGACCCGGCCCACGGGCCCGACGGAGAAGGGACAGCGATGACAGGCAGTACGCATTCATTGCGGCGCCGACGCACGGCCACGCTGCTGGCCGCCGGGGCGGTCGGGGCGCTGCTGCTGGCCGGAGCGACGGCCTGCGCCTCGACGGGCAAGTCGGTCAGCGTGAGTTCGGGCGGTTCGTACTCGGGTTCCGCGTCCGCGACCGCCGGAAGCGCGTCGCCGTCCGCCTCGCCCTCGGCAGGCGCCACGGGCTCAACAAGCGCCGGCGGGACGACCACGGCGAGCTCCGGCGGACTCGGCGCCCCCGTCATCACCCCGAACGCCCAGCTCAGCAGCTCGACGGCCGGCACCAAGTACACCGCGTTCGACAGCGCCTCGCACAGCGCCGACGGCCGCACGCTCTACCTGGGAATCGAATCGCAGGGCGGGGCCTGCGGGAAATACGACGTCGTGCTGCAGCAATCCGGAACCACGGTGAGCGTGGGTCTCGTGCACCTGTCCTCCGCCGGTCGTATGTGCCCGATGTACGTCACGCACATGCTCGTCCGCGCCACCCTCGCCGCCCCCCTGGACAGCAGGAAGGTCGTCGATCTGGCGAACGGCGAGACTGTCGCTTCCGCCCAGATCGGCTAACCTGGTTCCCAGGGCCGCTTAACGTGCGCTGAGAAACCCACAGGAAAGAATCAGCAGGAAACCCGGAACCTTTCACACCGTCCGGACGTCATATCTGGTGTAGTAGTACTCAGCACCGGGACACACCGGAGCTCGAGGTGGCGGAACCGAATCCCGAGTCGACTCCGACGGGATTACGAGTTCATCACTTTGAGTGATGGAACGGTTCCGGAACGGGTACAACTATGGGGTAGGGACAACACAAGCCTGCGCCCGCGCCGCTCTCCCCCCGGCGACGTGGACGCTGTGGCGGGCCATATACGGAGGGCAGCCACCCGCTGAAGTTACGCGGGTGCTCCGGGTCCGCAGGAGGTAGGGCCTCCGTCGTCGTTTGTGGGTAGCGACGCCGGAGGCCCTACCGTTTTCTCCCCAGGTTCATCCCCACCGCCAGACAGGGGCGCCGCAGGACGACCGAGCAGTCCCGCCGCCGACCACCGGGGCAGCAACGTTCCACGCCTAATGGTCCGGAGCAGGCACCCCTGCCCGCCAGCCATCGACGCCCCTCCCTCGCCGAAAGCTCCAGAGCAGTCCTGCCGCCGACCACCGGAGCAGTAACTTTCCACGCCAGAGGTTCCGGAGCAGGCACGCTGGCGCCGACCTGAAGCAGCAACTTTCCACTCCAACGGTTTCGGAGCAGGCGCCCCTGGCGCTGGCCTGAAGCAGCAACTTTCCACGCCAACGGTTCCGGAGCACCTTCGCCACCAGCCGCCGACGCGCCTCTCACTTTCGGCCTTCCGCCGCACTCCGGCCTCCGACCACCGAAGCGCTGCCCATATCCACCTCCCGCCGCACTCCGGCCGCAGGCCGCAGGCGCCGCAGGCCGCGGGCTGCACGCTCCAGCTCACCGAAGCGCTCTCCTTACTTCGGTCTTTCGGCCTTCCGCCGCACTCCGGCCGCAGGGCGCCAGCCACCGACGCGTCTCCGCGATTCGCGGGACTTCCGAAGCACCGTTGCACCCTTGCGCCTCTGCGCCTTTTCGCCTCTGCGCGTTGGATCGCCTCTGCGCGCCCCCGGCCGCTCCCGGACGGCGAAAGGCGCCCGCCGCGCGCGGTGTGCGCGTGGCGGGCGCCTTCTCAGGCGCTCGGCAGACCCGGCTTAGTTGAAGCTCTCGCCGCAGGCGCAGGAGCCGGTAGCGTTCGGGTTGTCGATGGTGAAGCCCTGCTTCTCGATCGTGTCGACGAAGTCGACCGTCGCGCCGACCAGGTACGGGGCGCTCATGCGGTCGGTGACGACCTTCACGCCGCCGAACTCGGAGACCACGTCGCCGTCCAGCGCGCGGTCGTCGAAGTACAGCTGGTAGCGCAGGCCGGAGCAGCCGCCGGGCTGGACCTGGACGCGCAGCGAGAGGTCGTCGCGGCCCTCCTGCTCCAGCAGGCTCTTGACCTTGGACGCGGCCTCATCCGTCAGGATGATCCCGTCGACCTTGGTGCTGCTGATCTCAACCTCTACCGACATCGTGCCAACCCCTTATCTCAGTACGGTCCGTCGGGTCGTTGCCTTCACGGATCAACGCCGCAACGACGGCTTGGTATTCCGAGCATCGGTGCCTGGTGCCAGCCGCCCTTCGCTTCCTATGGTCGCACATGTCCGGACGGGGCGTATATCACACGGCGATCACCGCCGTCGCCGGGAATATCCGTAGGGTAATATGGCTTAACGTCAGTTGGACGATAACGGCGGTCGGCCCCGGGGGCCGGCCCGCACCGAGGAGCACGAGGACGTGACCACCACCGATACCGGCAGCAGCCCCGCCGTCTTCGCGGAGCCGACGGGCACCCCGCTTTCGCTGCTGCTGCTCGGCCAGGCGGCCGACCCGCGCAGCGAGCGCGGCGTGGAGTGCCCCGGGGACCTGCCCGCACCCAGCGACCCCGACCTGGTGGCCCGCGCGCTCGCGGCGAAGCAGGCGCTCGGCGACCGGGTGTTCATTCTCGGGCACCACTACCAGCGGGACGAGGTCGTCCAGTTCGCCGACGTCACCGGCGACTCGTTCAAACTGGCCAGGGACGCGGCGAACCGGCCGGACGCCGAGTACATCGTCTTCTGCGGCGTGCACTTCATGGCCGAGTCCGCGGACATCCTCACGGCCGACGGGCAGCAGGTGCTGCTGCCCGACCTGGCGGCCGGCTGCTCGATGGCCGACATGGCCACGGCCGAGCAGGTCGAGCAGGCGTGGGACGTGCTCGAAGAGCTGGGCATCGCGGAGCGCGTGGTCCCGGTCTCCTACATGAACTCCTCCGCCGACATCAAGGCCTTCACCGGCAAGCACGGCGGCACGATCTGCACCTCGTCCAACGCCGAGCGCGCGCTGACCTGGGCCTTCGAGCAGGGCGAGCAGGTGCTGTTCCTGCCCGACCAGCACCTCGGCCGGAACACGGCGGTCCGCCAGCTGGGCCTGAGCCTGGACGACTGCGTGCTGTACAACCCCTTCAAGCCGATGGGCGGGCTGACCGCCGACCAGCTGCGCAACGCCAAGATGATCCTCTGGCGCGGGCACTGCTCCGTGCACGGCCGTTTCACGAAGGAGTGCGTGGACGAGGTCCGCGAGCGGATCCCCGGCGTGAACGTGCTGGTGCACCCGGAGTGCCGCTACGAGGTCGTGGAGAGCGCCGACTACGTGGGCTCGACCGAGTACATCATCAAGACCCTCGACGCCGCCGAGCCCGGCTCCAAGTGGGCGGTGGGCACCGAGCTGAACCTGGTGCGGCGGGTGGCCAACGCACACTCGGACAAGGAGATCGTCTTCCTGGACAAGTCGGTCTGCTACTGCTCGACGATGAACCGGATCGACCTGCCGCACCTGGTCTGGACGCTTGAGTCACTGGTCGCCGGCAAGCCGGTGAACCGAATCACGGTCGCCCCGGACACCGCCGCGCTGGCCCAGGCCGCCTTGGAGCAGATGCTCGCACTGCCGTAGGCGGTCGAACCCGAACGAAGCCGAACGCCACCAGGTCGCCGGCCTGCTCGCCGCCCGCGCTCACGGAGAAGCCGTGCGCCCGGATCCAAGGGATCGATCCGGGGGGCGGCGTTCGCGCATCGGTCCTGGTGGGTCAGTAATCCAAATCCACCTGGATCGGCAGGCGGTCTGCCTGCCCTTGGCGATCGCGGAGAGCACAACCGAGCGCCGCGCGCCGGACCCAAGGAACCCGGGGCTGCGTTCGCATCGGTCGTGGTGGGTCAGTAATCCAGGTCCACCTGGATCGGCAGGCGGTCTACCTGCCCTTGGCGATCGTGGACAGCACAACCGAGCGCCGCGCCCCGGACCCAAGGAATCCGGGGCGGCGTTCGCATCGGTCTTGGTGGGTCAGTAATCCAGGTCCACCTGGATCGGCAGGCGGTCTGCCTGCCCTTGACGATCGCGGAGAGCGCAACCGAGCGCCGCGCCCCGGGCCCAAGGAATCCGGGGCTGCGTTCGCGCATCGGTCGTGGTCGGTCAGTAGTCCAGGTCCACCTGGATCGGCAGGTGGGTCTGCCCCTTGGCGATCGCGGAGAGCACCACGGAGCGGAGCGGCGTGAGGCCGCGGGTGAGCACGTCGTCCAGTCGCACGATCGGGAACTCGGCGGGCCAGGTGAACCCGAAGCCGCTGCCCGCCGCCTGCTGCGCGCTGGTCAGGCCGTCGGCGTTGGTCAGCTGGCCGAACTGGCGGTCCGTGGCGGCCACGTTGATGTCGCCGATCACGGCGATCCGCGACGAGTGGTCCGCCTCGAGCAGTTGGACGAACTTCGTCAGCGCCTGGTCGCGCACCTTCGCGAAGCCCTGGTCGCCGAGCACTGGCTGCGGCAGGTGCACGAGGTAGACGGTCAGATCGCCCTTCGGCGTGCTGAGCGTGGCCTTCAGGGCGCCGACGATCGGCGCTCCCGTGGCGGAGGCGGCCAGCCCGAGGTCGTCCGCGCCGAGCGAGAGAGTCTGCGCGGCCTGCGTCGTGCCGAGAGCTATCGGCTGCGCGCTCAGGATCGGGTACTTGCTCCACAGTCCGAACTCGTACTCGGTGGTGTGGTTGGCGTACGCGGAGTTGAGCGCGTTGACGGCGTTCGACTCGGAGACCGAGGAGTACATGTCCTCGAGGGCGACGATGTCCGCCTTCTGCGCCAGGGCCATCGTGCCGGAGGCGGTGGCCTCCTGCGCGTTGCCGTTGACGTCCTCGCTGAAGATCCGCAGCTGGGCGGTCGCGCTGCTTCCGCGCGGCAGCATCGTCGGGCCGTAGAGAGCGGTCCACGCGAGCGCGGCGGCCAGGGTCACGACGATCGCGCGCTTCGTGTGCACGATCGCCGCGATGATGAACAGCAGCAGGATCGGCACGCCGACCCACGGCAGCCACGTCTCCAGCAGCGAGCCGATGCCGCCCGCGTCGGGCAGGAATCGGTGCAGCACAAGGAAGATGACGGCGAGACAGGCCAGCACGATGACGCCGTTCGACGTCTGACGCCGCATTCGCGAGCGGTGCGACTTCGCCGAGCGCAGCGTCCGCGGCTTCTCGGGCTCCGTCGCGGGCTCGAGGCCCGCGGTCCCCGGGGCCGCCCCGGGGAACGGTGTGATGATCGGCGCGGAGCCGAACTCCGCAGCCACCGGCCCCTGCTCCGGGTGACCTGCCGTCAGGCCCGTTGGCTGGCTCGGGATGGTCGGCGTCGCAGCGCCCGGCTGAGCCGACGACATTCCATCCGGCTGCGTGGGGAAGGTGGGCGCCGCAGTGTGCGGCTGAGACGGGATACCGTCCGGCCGGCTCGGGATGATCGGCGTCGTCGGGTCGGGCTCGCCCGGCTGGCCTGGGGTTAACTCGGCCCGTTGCGCGGGGATGCCGAACTCGGGCCACAGCCGCGGGTCGGGCGTCTCCCGACTCGTCTGCTCGTCGCCCTCGGCACCGGTCACCGGCCCAGCCACCATCGCTCGCAATCCTCCACGGTCCCGCAACAACCGCGCAGCGGCGCCCAGGTCAGGGCGCCTCGACGGGCACCGAGCCTAGCGGTACGGACGGCGGGGCTGGCAAGTCGGAAGCCGAATCGTGGCAGAGGTGTGACGTGTGTGGTCGGGGTCTGAGTCGAGGGCGACGCGGCGGCTACAGGCCGGGCGCGCCCCACACGGGGAACCAGCGGGTCAGGTCCTTCTCCAGCCGCAGGTCGTTGCCCAGCTGCGACTTGATCTGCAGCTCCAGCGTGTTGTCCCGCTGCGGCTCGGCGAGCGGCGCGAAGGGGTAGAACGTCCCTTGCTTGTAGAGGTAGATCAGCGCCAGCTTGCGGCCGCGGTCGTCCTGGAAGCTGACCAGGGTGCACAGCAGGTAGGGGCCGAATCCGTTGTCCTGCAGGGCCGAGTTGACCGCGTGCACGTCGTTGACGAGGCTCGTCATGTCGTCCTGCGCGCGCTGGCAGAGCACCCAGGTGTAGCCGTACTTGTCCTTGCTCACCTGGACCTTCGGCCCGTCGATGCCCTCGAGCAGCTCCTCGACGTCCGACTCGACCTGGTTGAACGCCACGCCCTCGGCCTTGCGGTAGCAGACCGCGCCGTAGCCGGTGGGCCGGAAGGTGCCGTTGACCTCCAGCGTCAGCGCTGCCGAGGGCAGGCCGAAGAGCTGGTCAAGGTTCGGCTGCACCGGCTTGCTGCGGCCGAGAAGAGTGTCGAGGAGACCCATGACCCCACCCTATCCAGTCGTGACGTACCGGTCAGCCGATCCGGCCGGAACTCAGCGCCGGCCCAGCTGGTTCGAGCCGAGCTGGTCGGAGATCTTGATCAGCTGGTCGACCCGCTTCTCGGTGCTCGGGTGTGTGGCCAGCAGCGCCATCAGCGACTCCTTGCGCAGCGCCGGGGCGAAGTAGAAGGCGTTGTACGGCTCGGCGGCGCGCAGGTCCTCCTGCGGGATCTTGGCCATGTCGCCGGTGATCTTCTGCAGCGCGGAGGCGAGCGCCATCGGATTGCCCGTCAGCTGCGCGCCGGCGCGGTCGGCGGCGAGCTCGCGGTACCGGGAGAGCGCCCGGACGAGCAGGAAGGAGATCGCGTACGTGACGATCGAGACGAGCATGATGACCAGCTGGGCCATCGCCGCGTTGCCGTCCCGGTCGTTGCGCCGGTCCCCGCCGAGGCCGAACCAGAACGCCATCCTGGCCACCATGCCGGCCAGGATGCCGAGGAACGAGGCGATGGTGATCACCAGCACGTCGCGGTGGGCGACGTGCGAGAGTTCGTGGGCGAGCACGCCCTCGACCTCTTCCTTGGTGAGGTTCGAGTTGCGCATCAGGCCGGTGGTGACGCAGATCACCGCGTTGTCCGGGTTGCGGCCGGTCGCGAAGGCGTTCGGCACCGGGGTGTCCGAGATGGCGACCCGCGGCTTGGGCATGTTCGCCATGACGCACAGCCGGTCCACGATCGCGTGCAGCTCGGGCGCCTGCTCCGGGCTGACCTCGTGCGCGCCCATGGCGAAGGTGGCGATCTTGTCGGAGAAGAAGAACTGCGCGCCGAGCAGCAGCGCGGCGAAGATGAGCACGATCGGCAGGCTCTGCGTCGGCACGAAGGCGATGAGCGCCGCGATGAAGGCCACCGCGAGCAAGCCGATGAGGAACATGACGAGCACCATCCGGGAGGTGAGCCCCCGGTCCGGTGCGAACCTCGTCTTGGTGGCCACTGCTGCCGCCCTTTCCCGCGTCTCTCGTCTGCACCGTCGCCGGTGATCCTGGGGTGAGTCTGCCGGTTCCAACGAACCTGTCGGAACGACGGTTCCCCGCGTGAGGCGGAATCCGCCTGAAGACTTGCCGAGAATCCGCGGGGCTCCTCCCCCGTCCGGCGCAACGCGGACGTCCCCTTCCGCCGCGGCGGAAGGGGACGTCCGGTGAAGGCTTGCGAGTCGCGGCCGGAGGGCGGGCGCGGCTCAGCCCGGGATCAGCCCGTCGGAGGAGAGCAGGTCGCGCACCTCGTCCAGGCTGGAGTGGGCGCTCGGCAGGATGAAGTCGCTCGGCTTGAGCTCCTCCACCGGGAGCGGGCTGCCGAGCTCGCGGACCCGGCCGAGCAGCGCCCCCATCGCCGCGTCGAAGCGGGACTGCTCGCCCGCCTCGACCGCGGCCATCAGCTCGTCGTCGAGCTTGTTGAGCTCGACGAGCGACTCCTTCTCGAGGACCAGCTGGCCCTCGCCCAGGATCCGCACGATCATGCGGCGCCACCGTCCTTGAGGACGTCGGCGTCGCTGATCTCGTCGCTCTTGCTCGCGTAGGAGGTGCCCTTGCCGGACTCGAGCTCCTTGTTGGCGCCCGCGCCGCCGGACAGCTCCAGCTTCATCTTCGCCAGCTGGTCGTCGACCGCGCCGCCGGAGGAGAGCGCCTCGAGCTGCCGGGTGATGTCGTCCTTGGCCAGGCCGGACGGGTCGTCCAGCGCGCCGGAGGCCATCAGCTCGTCCACCGCGGACGCGCGGGCCTGCAGCTGCGCGGTCTTGTCCTGGGCGCGCTGGATCGCCATGCCGACGTCGCCCATCTCCTCGGAGATGCCGGAGAACGCCTCGCCGATCTGCGCCTGGGCCTGGGCCGCGGTGTAGGTCGCCTTGATGGTCTCCTTCTGCGTCCGGAAGGCCTCCACCTTGGCCTCGAGCGCCTTGGACTGCCGAACCAGGTTCTCCTCCTGGGTCTGCAGCGATTCGTACTGCGTGTTCAGGTCGCCGATCTGCGCGGAGATGTTCGCGCGCCGGGTCAGGGCCTCGCGGGCGAGGTCCTCGCGGCCGAGCTCCAGCGCCTTGCGGGCCTGGCCCTCGAGCTTGTCGCCCTCCTGCTGGAGCTTCTTCATCTGCAACTCGACGCGCTTGCGGGAGGTCGCGACGTCGGCGACACCGCGGCGTACCTTCTGCAGCAGCTCCATCTGCTTCTGGTACGAGTAGTCGAGCGTCTCGCGCGGATCCTCGTACTTGTCCAGCGCCTTGTTGGCCTTGGACTTGAAGATCAAGGACATCCGCTTCATTACTCCGTCGGCCATCAGCCCTCCAGCTCCCCCTTCGATAAGGTGCGGTGTAGCTCACGTTGAGACTGGTATGCACCCACGATATTCCCTCGCGGGGTTACAGGGCCATCGCGGCGGTTATGTACCCGGGCCCGAAACGTTTACCCTTCCATACGTGTTCCGACGTAACTCCTCCAAGCAGGTGGCAGACGCCACCCCGGCCGACGTGATCCCGGCCGAGCCCGTCGCGTCCGGCAAGGGACGTCCCACGCCGACCCGCAAGGAGGCCGAGGCCGCGCGCAAGCTCCGCCTCGGCGCCCTGCCCGCCGACCCGAAGGCGCGGCGGGCCGCCGAGCGCGAGGCGAACCGCCTCTCGTACGACCGGTCCCGCCAGGCGCTGCGCAACGGCGACGAGAGCCACTACCCGGCCCGCGACCGCGGTCCGGCGAAGGCCTTCGTCCGCGACTACGTGGACGGCCGCCTCCGGCTGCTCGAGCTGCTGATGCCGCTGGTCGTGCTCTGCTGGGCGACCCTGCTGATGCGCAACACCTCCATCTACATCTACAGCTCCTTCGTGATGGAGGTCGTGGTCGTCCTCGGCATCGTGCTCGGCGTGCTCCTCGGCCGCCGCGTGAAGAAGCAGGTCACGCTGCAGTACGACGCCGAGCAGGCGCGCGGCGTCGCGTTCTACGCGTTCTCCCGCGCGGTCATGCCGCGCTTCCTGCGGCAGCCGAAGCCGCGGGTGACCATGCGGGGCGAGCCGAAGATCCGCTAGCGGCCGCCGACGGCGCTCACTGCGCGGATCGGTAAGCCCCGGGCATACAGTGTGCCCATGGAGTTTCGACACCTCGGCCGTAGCGGCCTGATGATCAGCGAGATCGCCTACGGCAACTGGATCACCCACGGCTCCCAGGTCGAAGCCGAGACCGCGCACGCCTGCGTGCGCGCGGCTCTCGACGCCGGGATCACCACCTTCGACACCGCCGACGTGTACGCCGGCACCAAGGCCGAGGCCGTGCTCGGCGACGCCCTGAAGGGCGAGCGCCGCGCGGGCCTGGAGATCTTCACGAAGGTCTTCTGGCCGACCGGCCCGGGACGCAACGACCGCGGCCTGTCCCGCAAGCACATCATGGAGTCGATCGACGGCTCGCTGCGCCGGCTGCAGACCGACTACGTCGACCTCTACCAGGCGCACCGCTACGACTACTCGACGCCGCTCGAGGAGACGATGCTGGCCTTCGCCGACGTCGTGCGGCAGGGCAAGGCGCTCTACATCGGCGTGTCGGAGTGGCGCGCCGAGGAGATCCGCGCGGCGGCCGGGCTGGCCAAGGAGCTGCACGTGCCGCTGATCTCCAACCAGCCGCAGTACAACATGCTCTGGCGGGTGATCGAGGCCGAGGTCGTGCCGACCTGCGAGGAGCTCGGGCTGAGCCAGATCGTCTGGTCGCCGATCGCGCAAGGCGTGCTGACCGGCAAGTACAAGCCGGGCCAGCCGGTGCCGGAGGGCTCCCGGGCCACCGACGCGAGCGGCGGCAACTTCATCAAGCGGATGCTGGACGACGACCTGCTCACCCGGGTCGCGCAGCTCGCTCCGCTGGCCGAGGAGAGCGGGCTGACGCTCGCTCAGCTGGCGGTCGCCTGGACGCTGCAGAATCGAAACGTGGCCGCGGCGATCATCGGGGCCTCGCGCCCCGAGCAGGTCGCGGAGAACGTGAAGGCGGCGGGCGTGAAGCTGGACGCGGGCCTGCTCAAGCGGATCGACGAGATCCTCGACCCGGTCGTCGAGCGCGACCCGGCGAAGACCGTCTCCCCCGCCGAGCGCCCGTAGCGGGCGGTGCCCGTAGCGCGCGTGGCGCCCGTGCGCGCGTAGTAGGAAGCTGCGAAGGCCTCCGCCCCGTCGAGGGGGGCGGAGGCCGGCGGCCGGCCTCTCAGGCCGGCAGGTCCTCGTGCAGCGACATCGGCCCGTAGACGACCTCGCCGTCCTCGAGCAGGCTGACCTGGTCCACCTCGGCGGCGAGCAGCGCGGGCCAGTTCTCGCCGATCCAGGTCTCCGCGTCGCCCTGGTTCGGGAAGGCGGCGCGCTCGCCCTCCACCGCGACGATCGGCTCGACCTGTTCGCCCGCTGTGTTCTCGTAACGCCACGTGAATGCCATGCGGCAAGACTACCCAGGAGCCACCCGTGGACACTCGCCAGGCGGCACGCCGCACGTTGATCCTCGGCGGCGCGCGCTCCGGGAAGTCGACCTTCGCCGAGCGCATGTGCACTGATTTCCCGGACCCGCGCCCGGTGACGTACGCCGCGACGGCCCCGCGCTATCCGGGTGACGCGGAGTGGGCCGAGCGGATCGCCAGGCACCGCGGGCAGCGGCCCGGGGACTGGCGGACCGTGGAGACCGGCGACGAGCCGGCCGCCCTCGCCGAGCTGTTCCGCGCGGCCGAGGGCCCGGTGCTCGCGGACTGCCTCACCCTGTGGCTGACCTCGGCGATGGACGCGGTGCACGCCTGGGACGAGGACGTCTGGGCGTCCGGCAGCGCGGCGCGAGAGCTCGGCGGCCTGACGCGGGATCTGATCGCCGCGTACGAGGCGGCGGCCGGCCCGGTCGTGGCCGTCTCGAACGAGCTCGGCTTCGGCCTGGTGCCGCCGGATCCGGGCACCCGGCGCTTCCGCGACGAGCTCGGGCGGCTGAACCAGGCCTTCGCCGCGGCGGCCGACGACGTCTGGCTCGTCGTCGCAGGTCTGCCCGTACGGCTAAAGTGACCCCCACGATGGAAAAGACAGACCTGGAGAAGTTCTCCGAGAACGTGCTGCGCCCGGCCGACGCCAAGAAGGCCGAGGCCGCCGAGCGCTGGGCGAAGGATCTGGCGCTGCAGCCCGCGTCCTTCGGCACGCTCGAGAAGGTGGCGTGCTGGCTGGCCGCGGTGCAGGACCAGTGCCCGCCCAAGCCGATCGAGCGCCCCCGCCTCGTGCTGTTCGCGGGCGACCACGGGATCGCCGCCCTCGACGTGCACGGGCACCGGGTCACGGCGCAGCCGCCGGGCACGACGGCGGCGCTGGTTCGGCTGTACGCCGCGGGCGGCGGCCCGGCGAGCGTGCTGGCCCGGTCGAACGACGTGGGCGTCCGGCTGGTCGACGTCTCCGTGGACTGCGACGAGGCCGAGCTGACCGAGGCGGGGGTGCCCGCCGAGGTGACCGCAGGCCGCGTGCGCCGCGGAACCGGCCGGATCGACGTGGAGCGCGCCTGCACCCGCGAGGAGGCCGACGCCGCGTTCGCGCTCGGCCGCGCGCTCGCGGACGCCGAGATCGACGCGGGTGCGGACCTGCTGATCCCGGCCCTGCTCGGCGCGGGCCACTCGACCCCCGCCGCCGTGCTGGTAGCCGCTCTGACCGGCTCCGACGCGGCGGCCGTGACCGGCCGGGGCAGCGGCGTGGACGACGCCGGATGGACCGTCAAGTGCGCCGCGATCCGCGACGCGCTCCGGCTGGCCCGCCCTGTGCTCGCCGACCAGCTCGAACTGCTGGCCGTCAGCGCGGGCCCGGACTTCGCGGCCTGCGTCGGCTTCATCCTGCAGGCGGCCTCGCGCCGCACCCCGCTGCTGCTCGACGGCATCGGCGCGACCGCGTGCGCGCTGCTGGCCCAGCGCATCGCGTTCCGGACGCCGGAGTGGTGCCTGGCCGCGCAGCTCTCGCCGGAGCCCGCCCACCGCAAGGCGCTCGACCGGCTGAGCCTGGAGCCGCTGCTGGACTTCAAGATCCGCGCCGGAGCCGCCAGCGGAGCGCTGCTGGCCCTGCCACTGGTGCGCGCCGCCGTGAGCGTGCTGGCGGAGACCCCGTCGTACGCCGAGGCCGACCTGCCCGAGCCCACGGTCCGCAGCGCGCTGTAAGTGCGCGGCAAGCCAGACGGTCCCCGGTCCGCGATGCGTCCACAGCGTGCCTTCAACGGGTGGCCCTCCGGCGTGCGCCTGTCCATCGGCACCCTCAGTATCCTGCGAGTGCGCATCGGCGACGCCGACCGGCCCACGGCGGGACGCGCAATGGCGTGCGCGCCGCTGGTAGGCGCCGGGATCGGCGCCACCGCGGCGGCCGTCGGCTGGGCGGCCTCGGCGTATACGGACTCGACGTTCCTGGCCGCCGTAGCCGCCGTAACCACATGTGCGGCCGTGACGCGCGCCCTCCACCTCGACGGCCTGGCCGACGTCGCCGACGGCCTAGGCTCCGCCAAGCCGCGCGAGCAGGCGCTCGACGTCATGAAGCAGTCCGACATCGGCCCCTTCGGCGTCGTGACACTGCTCCTGGTGCTGTCCCTTCAGATCGCGTCCCTGACCTCCGCCTACGCGCACCACAGAGGCGCAATCGCCGTTATCGTCGCCGCGATCACCGGCCGCCTAGCCGTCACCGTCGCCTGCACCCCCCGCGTCCCCAGCGCCCGCCCGACGGGACTAGGCGCCTGGGTAGCCGGCTCGGTCCCCACCCGAACCGCCGCAGCGGTGGCGTTCCTATCCCTAGCCGCCTGCTTCGCCCTGGGCGCCATCCGCGGCATCCCCGACGCCATCCTCGCCACCGCCGCCTGCGCCGTGGGAGCCACCGCCGCCGTAACCCTGCTCCGCCGCTGCATCGCCCGCTTCGGCGGCATCACCGGCGACGTATTGGGCGCGCTCGTGGAGACAGGCGCGGCGGGTGCGCTGCTGGTGATGGCGATTCGGTAGCCGCAATCCGCGAAGCGGATGGTGCGGACGAGTGACGATCGAAGCATTCCGCTTCCGTGAACTCCGCGGATATGCGAATATCGCAACATGACTGACCAGCTCAGATGGCAGGAGATCGGGGCACGGCTACGCCAGGCCCGGCTCGCCGCCGGGTACTCGCAGGAGCAGCTCGGACGGCTCATCGACCTGGACGGCAACAAGGTCGCCAAGACCGAATCGGGCGTGCGGCATCTCCAGGCGCTGGAACTGGTTCAGCTGACGAGCGTGCTCGGTGTACCGATGAGCTACTTCCTCACCGAGCCGCCGGCGGTGCTCTCGCATCGCACCGAACTCGTGGACGAGCAGGACACCGACGCGGCACGCGACACGTTCCACCTCGAGACCGAACTCGCCGCCTGGCTCCGCGATGTCAGGCAGCTGATGGGCTTCGGCACGCTCGCGCACACTCCGCCGCTGCAGTTCGACCGGCCCGTATACGACGCCAAGGACGCGCGTTTCGCGGCCTCCTGGCTTCGCAACACCCTGGGATTCGCTGCCGAACCGCTGGGAACGATGGTCGACGTCGCGGAGCGAGCAGGTCAGTACATCCTCGCAACGGACATCCGCGGAGAGGGCGCCTCGCTCATCGACGGAGACGTAGCCGTGGCGGTGGTCAGCACACATCCTGAACCCGCGCGGCGCAGGGCGACAGCGGCCCACGAACTCGGCCACATGGTGCTGGGCGACGAATACTCGTCCGACCTCGGCGTCCATTCGTCGCGCGAACAGCGGGAGCAAGTCATCGACGCGTTCGCCGCCGAACTGCTGATCCCGACCTCGGCGTTCCACAGAGAGCGCTTCGGCGGCACGGGCGACGCGGTCAGGCGCGAGTTGATCAAGATGTCAGCGGAGTACCGGGTGTCCTGGTCCCTGACGCTCCGCCAAGCCGTGCACGCCGCTGCCATCGAGGATCGGGTCCGGACCGGATACCTGATGTCCCGCGCCCCGACCCGCGCCGAGATAATGCAAGCCGTCGGCTGGGCCCCACAGCCGGACTTCGAGTCCGTCAGAGTCTCGCCTGGCGTAGCCGATGCGGTGCTGGCCGCCGTTCAGCAGAAGCGCATCACACCCAAGCGCGCCGCGGAACTGACACGCGGCCAGATCGACGCGACGGATCTCCTGAGCGGTCTCGACGACGCCGGGGACGCCGATGAGTGGTGAGGCACGTCTCCGCGACGGCGGGCGTCTGGTCTTCGATACGAGCGTGCTGAGCGCATTCGCAGAGGCGGAGCAATTCGACCTGCTGGGCCACTACCTTCACGGCACGGAGTGCTTCGCCACGGACGTCGTGCGCGCCGAGATAAGGCAGGGAGCCGAGAGCCGGCCGGGCCTGGGTGTCGTCCAAACAGCTACGTGGCTCGCCTGGGCAACGCTCGACGATGACGAGGGGCGCGGTCTCGACGCGTTCCTACGCTGGAAAGAGCTCGTCGGCGCCGAGCGACACGACTTCGGAGAGGCCAGCACATTCGCGTTCGCTGAACTGCACGGCGGGACCTCGGTCATCGATGATCGCCAGGCCACTAACGTCGGAAGACGTGAAGGTCTCGAGGTCCACGGGTCGCTCTGGCTCATCACGGCTTTCTGCAATTCCGCGAAGCTGACCGAGCACGCCGCCATGCGGCTCGTCGACGATCTTCGCCGAGTAGGTGCAAGGCTCCCCTGCACCGGCAGCGAATTTCCGGCCTGGGCACGCAAGCAGGGGCTGTTACGCACCGCTTGATCGTCGGCCGGAGGCATCGCCCACTGCATCACCCCAGCCGACGAACCGACTGAGGTGCGCCCCAACCCTCGCTTCGAGCGAAGAAACGCACCAGCCGTCAGCCGGGTCCTACCTCGTCGACACCTTCACGAACGGGGGCTTGACCACCGTGAAGGCGGCGCGGCGGCCGCGGACGTCGAGGTAGACGACGTCGCCCTCTGCGGTGGTGGGCGGGAGCAGGGCCAGGGCGATACCGAGCTTGAGGGTCGGCGAGAAGGTGCCGCTGGTGACCTCGCCGATCACGTCGTCGGCGACGGAGGGGTCGGCGGCGGCGTGGACGGCCATGTGGGGGCGGGGGATGGCGCGGTCGACCTGCTTGAGGCCCCACAGGGTGCGCTTCGGGCCGTCGGCCTTCTCCTTGACGAGCGCCTCGCGACCCCAGAACGCGTCCTTCTTCCAGCCGACGGCCCAGCCGGCGCGGGCCTGCACGGGGGTGATGTCCAGGGACAGGTCGTTGCCGTGGAGAGGGTAGCCCATCTCGGTGCGCAGGGTGTCGCGCGCGCCGAGGCCGCAGGGCTTGACGTCGAAGGGCTCGCCGGCGTGCATGAGGGCGGCCCAGAGGGCGTCGGCGTCGTCCCAGCGGCAGACGAGCTCGTAGCCGTGTTCGCCGGTGTAGCCGGTGCGGCAGACGGTCAGGGGACGGTCGTCCCAGCTCGCGGTGGCGAAGGCCATGTAGTCGAAGTCGGTGGGCAGGCCGAGGGCCTTGATCAGCGCCTCGGAGTCCGGCCCCTGGACCGCGAGGACGGCGTAGTCCTTGTGCTGGTTGGTCACCGTCACGCCCTCGGGGGCGGCGGCGGTCAGCCGGCGGACGACCTCGGTGGTGTTGGCGGCGTTGGGGATCAGGAAGACCTCGTCCTGCGACTTCACGTAGGCGATGAGGTCGTCCACGACGCCGCCGGTGGCGTCGTCGCAGCACAGGGTGTACTGGGCCTTGCCGGGGCCGATGCGGCGCAGGTCGTTGGCGAGGACGCTGTTGACGAAGTCGAAGGCGCCGGGGCCGGCGACGGTCGCCTTGCCCAGGTGGCTGACGTCGAAGACGCCCACCCGCTCGCGCACGGCGGCGTGCTCGCCGACGGTGCCGGAGTACTCGATCGGCATCTCCCAGCCGCCGAAATCGGCCATCTTCGCGCCGAGGGCGCGGTGGCGGGCGTGCAGGGGCGAAGTCAGCAGGGACGGCGTCGTCATGCCCACGACGATATCGCGACTGTGACGGGGCCCGGTTACGATGCCGGGAGTCCGGCGGCAGTTCACCTGCCCGCTTTTCGCTTTCTGCTGACAACTCGATGACAACAGGGGAACTTGTGACCACGATCTCCATCCAGTCCGGCCCGGTGGCCGAGGCGGCGGCCGACGCGCTCATCGTCGGTGTGTACAAGGACGGCACGGGGATCACGCTCTCCCCGGGCGCCGCCGCGGTGGACGAGGCGCTCGGCGGCACGCTCGCCGCGACGCTCTCGACGCTCGGCGCGACCGGCGCCGCCGAGGAGACCACCCGGGTGGCGAGCGGCGGGAGGCTGGCCGCGCCGCTGATCGTGGCGGTGGGCCTGGGCGAGGCGGGCGACGGAGAGGTCGTCGGCGCGCGCGGTCTCGAGGACCTGCGCAAGGCGGTCGGCGCGGCGGTGCGCTCGCTGGCCGGCCACGGCAAGGCCGCGATCGCGCTGGCCGACTCCGGCGTCGAGGTGCTGGCGGCGACGGCGGAGGGCGCGCTGTTCGGCGCGTACGCGTACGACGGCCTCAAGACCGGCGACCCGGCCGACCGCAAGGCGCCGGTCGGCGAGATCGCGCTGATCACCGCGGGCGAGCCGACCGAGGACGCCCGCGAGGCGGCGGCCCGCGCGCAGGTGCTCGGCGAGGCGGTCACCGCGACCCGCGACCTGATCAACACCCCGCCCTCGCACCTGTTCCCGCAGGCCTTCGCCGAGGCGGCGGAAGCGGCCGTGCGCGAGGCGGGCGTCGGCGCACTGAGCATCGAAGTGCTCGACGACGTGCAGCTGCGCGAGGGCGGCTACGGCGGCCTGACCGGCGTCGGCCAGGGCTCGACGCGCGGCCCGCGCCTGGTCAAGGTGACCTACACGCACCCGGAGGCCTCGCGGAAGCTGGCCTTCGTAGGCAAGGGCATCACCTTCGACACCGGCGGCATCTCGCTCAAGCCCTCGGGGTCGATGGAGACCATGAAGTCGGACATGTCCGGCGCCGCCGCCGTGCTGCACGCGACGCTGGCCGTCGCCAGGATCGGCCTGCCGGTGAACGTCACGGCGTGGGCGGCGCTGGCCGAGAACATGCCGGGCGGCAACGCGATCCGCCCCTCCGACGTGCTGACGATGTTCGGCGGCAAGACCGTCGAGGTGCTCAACACCGACGCCGAGGGCCGGCTGGTGCTGGCGGACGCGATCGTGGCCGCGAGCGCCGAGCAGCCGGACGCGATCGTGGACGTGGCGACGCTGACCGGCGCCCAGGTGCTGGCGCTCGGCCACCGCACGGCCGCCGTGATGGCGAACGACGAGGAGTTCCGGGTGCAGCTCGAGTCCGCGGCCGAGCGCGCGGGCGAGGACTTCTGGCCGATGCCGCTGCCGGCGCACCTGCGCAAGACCATGGACACCCAGGTGGCGGACATCGCGAACATGGGCGACCGGATGGGCGGCATGCTGGTGGCCGGCCTGTTCCTGCAGGAGTTCGTGGGCGACCACGCCGAGGGCGGCCAGATCCCGTGGGCGCACCTGGACATCGCCGGCCCCTCGTACAACGAGTCGGGCCCGTACGGCTACGTGCCCAAGGGCGGCGTCGGCTTCGCGGTGCGCACGCTGGTGCAGCTGGCCGACGACGCGGCGAACGGGCTCTACTGAGGCTTCCGCGGGCCCGCTGAAGCATTGGCGGCATTGGCGGGCCCGCTGAAGCATTCGCGGGCCCGCTGCGCGACCGGCCGCGGTAATCCGATCGAGGGTTCCGGGACGGAAGTGCGGATCACCTTCGGAGGTGGGGTGCGGCGATCGGCACCCCACCTCGTCCGCATTTCGAACGCGCCTGTCTGCGGTTTCAGGGCTCGCGGCGGGCCCGGGCCTCCGCCGCCAGCCGCGAGTTCCAGTCGCGCATCCGCTGCGGGTAGCCCACGACGCCCGCGTCGTAGGCGGGAATGCCCAGCCTGTGCGCCAGTTGATGGGCCGCCTGCGGGCCGGGAACCCGGCGCCTGGTCCACTCCCCGGTGGCCGCGACCAGCACGATTGTGGTGTCTGTCACAGCCGTGCGCGGCTCGACGAAGGCCTCGACGCCGATCCGCGTGCGGGCGAAGCGGGTAAGGTGCTCCTCCCCGTCGCGGTACACACGGCCGTCCACCCGGCCCTCACCTGCGCGGGCACCGCGACGGCGGAAGACGGCCACGCTCATCACTCCCTCGGGTCCACTTTCCCGGTCCCCGGCCCCCGACCGGATTGCGGACAGGCCTGTTCGATGCGCCGACCCGGGCGCGCGCGAGGCCTCGCCGGCAGCGCGCGGCGGCGCGCGCCCGGCGAGGCGACCGGGCGGGAAACCGGTTTAAGCTTCCCATTGACAACTCGCTCCGGGCGCCGATGCCAAGCCAGTGTGACAGCATTCGGTCCCCGATGGTGGCGGGTCTGGACAAGGTCAGGGCGCGCATCCGGCAGGGCCCCGGTTCGCCGGGATGCGCGGATAACGGCGTGAACACGCGAGGAGACGGACAAGTGGCTGAGGCCGGGAACGTATTCGACGTAGTGATCCTCGGGGGCGGTTCCGGCGGCTATGCCTGCGCGTTCCGGGCCGCCGACCTCGGCATGAACGTCGCACTGATCGAGAAGGCCGAGGTGGGCGGCACCTGCCTGCACCGCGGCTGCATTCCGACGAAGGCGCTGCTGCACGCCGCCGAGGTCGCGGACCTGGCCAGGGAGAGCGCCTCCTTCGGCGTCCAGACCATGCTGCAGGGCATCGACATGCCGGGCGTGAACAAGTACAAGGACGGCGTCGTCTCCGGCCTCTACAAGGGCCTGCAGGGCATCGTGAAGGCCCGCAAGATCACCTTCGTCTCCGGCGAGGGCGTGCTGAGCGCGCCGAACCAGGTCACCGTGAACGGCGAGGTCTACACCGGCCGCAACGTCGTGCTGGCCACCGGCTCCGCGCCGAAGTCGCTGCCCGGCCTGCAGATCGACGGCCAGCGGGTCATCACCAGCGACCACGCGCTGAAGCTGGACCGGGTGCCCTCCTCCGTCGTCATCCTCGGCGGCGGCGTGATCGGCTGCGAGTTCGCCTCCGTCTACAAGAGCTTCGGCGCCGACGTCACCATCGTCGAGTTCCTGCCGCACCTGGTGCCGCTGGAGGACGAGGCCTCCTCGAAGCTGCTCGAGCGCGCGTTCCGCCGCCGCGGCATCAAGTTCGAGATCGACAACGGCTTCACCGGGGTCGACTACACCGAGAGCGGCGTGCGGGTGCACACCGCCAAGGGCAAGGACTTCGACGCCGAGCTGCTGCTCGTCGCCGTCGGCCGCGGGCCGGTCTCGGAGGGCCTGGGCTACGAGCAGGCGGGCGTCCAGACGGACCGCGGCTACGTCAAGGTCAACGAGTACTGCCAGACCTCGGTACCCAACGTCTACGCGGTCGGCGACCTGATCCCGACCCTGCAGCTCGCGCACGTCGGCTTCGCCGAGGGCATCCTGGTCGCCGAGCACATCGCCGGCCTCAACCCGCGCCCGATCGACTACGACGGCGTGCCGCGGGTGACGTACTCGAACCCGGAGGTCGCCTCCTGCGGCCTGACCGAGGCCAAGGCGGCCGAGAAGTTCGGCGCCGATCACGTCAAGACCCTGACGTACAACCTGGCCGGCAACGGCAAGAGCAAGATCCTCAAGACCCAGGGCGAGATCAAGCTCGTGCAGATCAAGGGCGTGGCCGGGGAGGACGACCGGGTGGTCGGCATCCACATGGTCGGCGACCGGGTCGGCGAGCTGGTGGCCGAGGCCCAGCTGATCTACAACTGGGACGCCACCCCGCTGGACGTGGCCCAGTTCATCCACGCGCACCCGACCCAGGGCGAGGCGCTGGGCGAGGCGCACCTCGCGCTCGCGGGCAAGCCGCTGCACGTGCACGACTGACCCGCCTTCCCGCGCTCAGTGCCGCCAACGCACCGTTGAGCCCGGCGGAGCCGGACCTCTGACCCGCGATCGACGAGAACGAACCAGGAGAAACGTCATGCCGGTATCCGTCACGATGCCCGCGCTCGGTGAATCCGTCACCGAGGGCACCGTCACCCGGTGGCTGAAGAAGGAGGGGGAGACGGTCGAGGTCGACGAGCCGCTGCTCGAGGTCTCCACCGACAAGGTCGACACCGAGATCCCCTCGCCCGCCGCGGGCGTGGTCATCTCGATCAAGGTCGGCGAGGACGAGACGGTCGACGTCGGCGCCGAGCTGGCGCTGATCGGCGCGCCGGGCGAGGCCGACGC
>NZ_JAGSOH010000190.1 GCF_018139625.1 Actinospica acidithermotolerans
CCGCCGTCCCCTCCCCCGCTGCTTCCCCACCTGCCGTTTCCTGCGCCGTCTCCTCCGCGATCTCCTCGCCGAGCCGCCTTCCCACCGCACCCTGTGGGCCTGGTGACTTCATCTGCTCGAGCGCCCGCACGCGCTCCCGGATGATCGCCCGCACCGCGTCCGGCAGCGGCGTCTGCGGTCCCGCGCCGGCCGCCCGGCAGCCCTCGACGATCCGCTGCGTGGACGGCCGCTCCGCCGGGTCCTTGCGCAGGCAGAGCCGGATCAGCTCCCTGACCTGCTCGGGGCACGCGTCGTAGTCCGGCTCGTCGTGGATCACCCGGTAGAGCACGCCGTCGGCGAAATCCGCCTGGAAGGCGCTCTCTGCGGTGCAGAGGTAGTAGAGCGTGGCGCCGAGCGCGAAGACGTCCGTGGCCGGGGTGATCTTCTGCCCGCGGATCTGCTCCGGCGCCATGAACGGCGGCGAGCCGATGAACGTGCGATGGCTGGAGCGTCCGGTCGCCGTCGGCGCGGCCGCGCGCACGATCCCGAAGTCGATGACCTTCGGCCCCGACTCGTCGAGCAGGATGTTGCCGGGTTTCAGATCGCGGTGCACCATGCCGGTCGCGTGGATCGCGCCCAGCGACTCGGCGATCCGCCCGGCGAGCGCGAGTACCGTGTGCGCCGGCAGCGGCCCGTGCGCGCCGATGACCTGCGCGAGCGACGGTCCCGCGACGTACGCGCTGGCCAGCCACGGCGCGCCGTTGTCCGAACCGGCGTCGATCAGCTGCGCGATGTGGATCCCGTTGACCTGCTGGGCGATCGAGACCTCGCGCGCGAAGCGCTCCCGGAACTCGGGGTCCGAGCCGAACTCGGCCCGGATGATCTTGAGTGCGACGGCGCGGCCGCCCGGCGTGAAAGACAGGTAGACCCGCCCCATGCCGCCCGCGCCGATCCGCGCCCGGAGCACGTATCCGCCGACCGTCCGCGGGTCCCCGGGCTCCAAAGGATCGAACTCGTACATCGTGGTGTCCACCGCCCACCCCACCGACTCCGACGATCTCCGTAGCCGGATACTCTAGCGGGCGCGCCGCAAGAATCAGGGGTCTGCGGACTACGAATTCGCTTCGCGGCCGTGGCGGATCGAGTGGAACGCCCCGTCGTCGAAGCCTTCGACGGTCTCGTCGAGGGCGAGCCGGCGGGTGAGCGGAATCGCCGCCGAGGCACTTGGCGCGCAGCATCGCCGGCTATCCGGTGACGCCGTACTCCTTCAGCCACGCGCGAAGCAGCGGCTCGTCGGCGCGCTCGGCCGCCCTGATCTCCCGGCTACAGGCGCTATTTTCCGACGCCCTTCCCCGTCCGCCGTTCGAGTTAACCGGCGATCTGATCTCGCATCGCTTTTCGGAGGGCCCCCATGTCCGGCATCGGTCCCGACCTCCATCGATTGCGACGCCGAGCCGACCCCGCACACCCTCGGAGATGAGCCTGGTTTTAAGATATAGCGCGTGCGGATACGAAGCCTGTCCCGGCACGCCGGGATCGCGCTGACCGGCGTTCTCGCGCTCGCGGGAGTCGGACTCGCGGGGTGCGGCGGAGGCGGATCCACCGGGATCGCCACCGCGTCGGTCGGCTACTCGACCGTGTCGCAGGTCGTTCAGGCCTCTGCGAATATAGTGCCGAAGGCGCAGGTCGGGCTGACCGCGACGTCGAGCGGCACGGTGGCGACGCTTGCGGTGCAGGACGGCCAGCACGTCACGGCCGGGCAGGTGCTCGGCGTCATCTCCTCCCCCAGCGCCCAGCAGCAGCTCGCCGAGGCGAAGAAGGCGCTCGACCAGGCGCCGTCTGCCGGCTCCGGAGTGACCGACACGGCCGCGGGCTTCACCGAGGCTGCCGCGGCAGATCAGAACTCTGCCAACACGGCATTTGCCAAGGCGCAGCAGGCTGCTGAGAAGGTCAAGGACGCGTCGCTTCGCTCGGCGCTCCTCGCCGAGATCAAGGCGGCGAAAAGCGCGTACTCGTCGGCGATGGACTCCGTGAACGCGGCGGTGTCCGCGTTCCAACAAGGTCTGGGCTCCGCGTCGCAGGTGCTCGACGCGCTCGGCCAGACGACGCGCACGCAGGACCAGGCGGCCGTCGACACGGCCCAGGCCACGGTCAATGCCCTGACGATCACCGCGCCGATCTCCGGCACGGTCGCGCTCGGCAACGGCCAGTCGTCCGGCTCCGGCGTGTCCGGCAGCGAGATCAGCCAGCTGCTCGCGGCCGCCGAGGGCAGCGGGTCCTCGTCCGGGCTGTCAGGCTCCTCGTCCGGCTCGCTGACGTCGCTCGGCTCCGGCTCCGGCTCGGGATCGAGCACGAGCGCCACGATGATCTCCGTCGGAGCGCCGGTCGACTCGGGCGGCACGATGTTCACGGTGACGGACGCCTCGGCACTCTCGGTCGCCGCACAGGTGGACGAGACCGACGTGCTTGACGTGCACCCAGGCGTCAAGGCGACGATTCAGCTCAACGCCGTGCCCGGCGCGACGTATCAGGGCACGGTCACCTCCGTCGATCCGACCGCGACGACCTCCAGCCAGGGCAGCGTCACGTACACCGTTCGGCTCAGTCTCGGCGCCGGACGTACGCAGGACGGCTCAGCGGCCCCCACCCCGTTGCCCGGCATGAGTGCGATCGCGGATCTGGACGTCCTCACCGCGAAACACGCACTGAGCGTCCCATCCTCCGCGCTGGTGATCAACGGCCAGACCACGAGCGTCTGGGTGTTGACCAACGGCGCCGCCCACTTGAAACGAATAACGCTCGGCGCACAGGGTGACACGCAGGTCCAGGTGCTCGCCGGCCTAAGCGCGGGGCAGCGGATCGTGGTGTCCGGCGCGGACAAGGTCACCGACGGGGAGCAAGTGGGTTGAGCACCGACACGCAGGCACCGCCGACGTACGCGATCGAGGCCGTGGACGTGCGCCGCTCCTACGCCATGGACGGAATGCAGGTCGAAGCGCTGCGCGGGATCACCCTCGGCATCGCAGAGGGCGAGTACGTCGCGGTGACCGGCCCGTCCGGTTCGGGCAAGTCCACGCTGATGCACCTCCTCGGCGCGCTCGACCGTCCCAGCTCCGGCCGTCTGCTGATCGGCGGCCAAGACACCACGTCCCTCGATGACGCGGGCCTGGCGCGGGTCCGGGGAAGCGAGATCGGCTTCGTCTTCCAGTCCTTCCAACTGCTCGCGAGGACCGACGCCCAGGACAACGTCGCGCTGCCCCTGGTCTACCGCGGCGTCGGCAGAACCGAGCGCCGCCAACGCGCCGTCGCCGCACTCGAGGCGGTCGGCCTCGGCCACCGCCTCAGCCACCGCCCGACCCAGCTCTCCGGCGGCGAGCAGCAGCGCGTAGCCATCGCGAGGGCCCTGGTCGGCGAGCCCCGCCTGGTGCTGGCCGACGAGCCCACCGGCAACCTCGACTCGGCCAACGGTCATGAGGTTCTGAACGTCCTGGAGCAACTCAACCGCGAGCGCGGCGTCGCCGTAGTCCTCGTCACCCACGACGCCGACGTCGCCGCCCGCGCGAACCGCCTGATCCGGATGAGAGACGGCCTCGTCGTCGCGGACGAGATCCAGCGCAGGCAGGAGTCGCGCGGCGAGCAGGAGGTGCAGGGCAGGCGCACTCCGCAACTCGCACGCACGCCGCAGGGCGGACGCACGCCGCAGGGCGGCCGCGAGACGGATGGCGGGCAGGAAGCGCAGCACGGGCAGGTGCTGGCGATCCGATCTCCGGCACCGTCGCCATCGCCATCGCCATCGCCGACTCCATCGCGATCGCCGGCGCCGACTCCGTCGCCGTCGTCTGATGTTCCCGATATCCCGGGCCAGCCGCGGTGAAGCCGTGGGAGGCGCTGCGGTTGGCGGCGGACGCGCTGCGCGCGAATCGGCTGCGCAGTCTGCTGACGATGGTCGGTGTGATCATCGGAGTGGCGGCGGTGGTCGTGCTCGTGGCAATCGGCGGCGGCGCGAAGGCCGAGGTCGAGAATGAGGTGGAGGGCCTCGGTTCGAACATCGTCTTCATCGTGCCCGGCAAATTCCAGTTCGGCACGACGCCATCGCTCTCCCCGCTGCGGCTGTCGGACGTGCAGGTCGCCGCGCGGATTGCCGGGTCGACGCAGGACGTGACCGCGGTCGTCGACTCCGGGGAGAACGTGACAGCCGGTCAGAACAGCTTTTTCGCCACCGTGCAGGGCGTGACGCAGAATTTCGACGTCGTCTTCAACCGTCCGCTCGCCGAGGGCTCCTACCTGACGTCGGCGGACGTCACGACGTCGGCGCGCGTCGTCGTGCTCGGCGCGAACGTTGCCTCGACGCTCTTCCCGAACGAGGATCCGGTCGGCCGGACGACGGCCATCGACGGCGTGTCCTTCCGCGTCGTCGGCGTGGCGCAGGCGCAGGGCTCGGCGTTCGGTGTCACGCAGGACAGCAACGTGGACATCCCGATCACCGAGGCGCAACTGCTGTTCGGGATCAACACCGTGCAGAGCATCGAGGTCAAAGCGCAGAACCCGGACCAGATCGGCGCGCTCTCGACCGATCTCGTCTCGGCACTGCAGAGCGAATACACCGGCGTGCAGTTCTCTGCGGTGACGCAGTCTCAGATTCTCGGCACGATCGGCAAGATCCTCTCGCTGCTCACCCTCGTGCTGGCGGCGATCGCCGGGATATCGCTGCTGGTCGGCGGCGTCGGCGTGTCGAACATCATGCTCGTCGGCGTACGTGAGCGCACGCGCGAGATCGGTCTGCGGAAGGCACTCGGCGCACGGCAGCGGGATGTCGTGCTGCAGTTCCTGGTCGAGGCGGTGACGCTGACGGCCGTGGGCGGTGTCATCGGCATCGGACTCGGGGTCGGCACATCGGCGGCGGTAGGCGCATTCAGCCCGCTGCCGACGAACATCGCCTGGTGGTCGCCCGCTCTGGCGTTCGGCGTGTCAGTGTTCGTGGGTGTGCTCTTCGGCGTGGTGCCGGCGCGGCGTGCAGGCCGGCTCGACCCGGTGGCAGCGCTGCGGACCGACTGACGGATCCGCGCCCGGCGTACCGACGGTCCGATCGCGGGCCCGGCCGAGGGGGCACCCGAGCGTCAACCGGTGATCGGTAGACTCGGGCGACATGGCGGAGGAAGCAGCAGAAAACACGCAGGCCAGCCCGAACGAGCGGCCGCGGCGCAGCCGGGCGTATCGCGGCGGGCGGCTGGTCGCGGAGAATTTTCCCCTGGCCGACGTCTCGGACTGGATCGAGTACGACGATGCGGCCGTCTGGTACGACCTCGAGAGCCCCACGGCGGAAGAGCTCGAGGAGCTGCGCGAAGAACTCGGCCTGCACTCGCTCGCGATCGAGGACGCCACCCACCTGAGCGAACGCCCCAAGTGCGACCGCTATGAAGGACACCTCGTGCTCACTGCGTACCAGGTGAAGCCGTCGGGCGACGGCGAGCTGGACAAGGCGATGATGCTCGCCTTCATCACGCACCGCGCGGTCATCACCGTGCACGACCCGGGCACCCTGGACATCCCGGAGATCCTGCGCCGCTGGGACGAGTCGCCGGATCTGGCCAAGCACGGCCTGCCCTTCCTGGTCTACGGCCTGCTCGACTACATCGTCGACGGCTACTTCGACGCCCTTCAGGTCCTCGACGACCGGATCGAGGACCTCAGCGACCTGATCTTCGAGACAGCGGCCGGCAGAGAGTCCGCGGTCGTGCTGCGGGAGACCTTCGACCTGCGCCGGGGACTGCTGACGGCGCGGCACGTGATCACGCCGATGCGCGAGGTCGTCAACGCGATAATGCGCTGGAACAACATGCCGTCCGAACTCGCGCCGTACTACCAGGACGTCTACGACCACGTACTGCGGACCGCCGACTGGGTGGACAACCTCCGCGACCTGCTCGCGACCGTGCGCGAGACGCAGCTGACCATCCAGGGCAACCGAATGAACCTGATCATGAAAAAGGTCACCAGCTGGGCCGCGATCGTCGCCGTGCCGACGGCGATCACCGGCTGGTACGGCCAGAACGTGCCGTACCCGGGGTTCAGCTCGGAGAGCGGCTTGTGGACCTCGACCGGTCTCATCCTGGGACTTTCCGGGCTGCTGTATTTCACCTTCAAGCGCAACGACTGGCTCTAGCGGCCCTCGGCGCTGCGGTTTTTCGCAGCGGCCCTCGGCGCTGCGGTTTTTCGCAGCGGCCCTCGGCGCTGCGGTTTTTCGCAGCGCCCCTCGGCGCTGCGATTTTTTGCACTAGCCGATATCCCTCCTGCGGAATCCGATCAGCCCGGTCACGAGCAGGGCCGCGCCGAGGGCGGTCATCAGAAGCAGCGGCTCTGCGCTGACCGCGACTCCCGGCGCGCGCGGCACCTGGGAGAACGGGGAGATATCCGTGATCCAGTGGCTGAGCCTGAGGATCGGGCCGAGTTCCTGGAGCAGGATGCAGAAACCGACCGCGCTCCAGCCGACGAACGCCGTGGCCCCAGGGGCGAATCCGAACGCCAGCACCGTCAGGCCGACCACCACCCAGACTGCCGTGACCTGGATCAGGCCGGCGCCGATCAGCTGGGCGAGTTGCGTACCGAGGTCGCCGGATCGGCCGCCGTGCGCGAACCCGGCGCCCGCGCCCGCGATGACAGGTAGCAGCGCGGAACCGAGTAGCGGATATACGAGGTGGCTCGCGGCCCAACGCAGACGGCCGGTCGCGGTGGACAGCAGCGGTTCGAGGCGACCGCTCGTCTCCTCGGTCCGCATTCTCGCCGCCGTCTGCACCGCGTAGCAGGCCACTACGAGGCCGATGATGTTCATCGCGGACGCGAGATACGCGTTCTCGATACCGCTCTGGCCGCCCATCCGCTCGAACAACTGCTGCACGCGCGCGCTGCTGCCGAGCAATTCGCCGATGCTGTCCGCGATGCTGCCGAGGACCGCGCCGCCGATCAGCAGGCCGATCGCCCAGCCGAGCAGGTTGCCGCGCTGCATCCGAAAGCTCAGGGCGCCGACGGATCCCAGCAGCCGGCCGCCGCTCGCGGGCCCGGGTCGTGCGGGGAAGACTCCGCTGCCGAGGTCACGCCGTGCGGCGATGCGGAATGCCGCCGCGATCAGCGCGGCCGTGCCGGCGGCGAGCAGCGCGAGGACCCACCAGCGGTCGCCCGCGTACGGCTGAGTCTGCTCGGACCAGCCGAGCGGGGAGAGCCAGGTGAACCAGGTCGGGCCGTTGGCGCCGGAGCCGTCGCCGATCGCACGGACCAGGTACGCGGCGCCGAGTACGGCGAACGCGAGCCCGGCGGCCGAGCGGCCGAAATCGGTCAGCTGCACGGTGATCGCCGCGACGCCCGCGAAGACCCAGCCGCCCGCCGCGACGGACAGGCCGAGCAGGAACGACCCGGAGACCGGCTCGCCGAGCGCGACGAGTACGACCCCGATGACCGCGCCGAGGGCGAACTGCGTGCCGAGGACGAGCCTGAGCACGGCGATCAGCGGCGCGTGCCGGCCCGCCGCTCCCGCGCCGACCAGCTCGAAGCGGCCGGCTTCCTCCTCCGCGCGGGTGTGCCGGTTGACGGTGATGATGCTCATCACCGCGAGCAGCGTGGCGCCGAAGACGCCCATGCGCCACACAGTGAGCCCGCCGATCGTGGTCAGGTCGAAGGGCTTGCCGTAGAGCACGGCGAGCGCCGGGTTCCTGCCGATGCCGTCGGCGAACTGCCGACGGGATTCGGGGGTCGCGTACAGGGTCTTGAAGGAGTACGCCGTCCCGCCGACGGACGCGAGGATCGCGTAGCACCAGATGGGCAGCCGGATGCGCTCCCGGCGCGTGATCAGTCTCGTCAGCTCCGGGACTCCGGCGAAAGCGGTCGCGCTCATCTCGCGGACCCCGCAGACCCCGCGGACCCCGCGGAAGCCAGGTCGTCCTGATAGTGGCGGAGGAAGAGCTCCTCGAGCGTGGGTGGACGGCTGGTCAGGGCCGCGACTCCGCACGCGGAGAGCGCGCTGATCAGCGTGGCGAGGTGATCGGTGCCGACCTCGCAGCGCACCTTCCGGTCCCGGACCTCGAGCGCGGCGATCCCCGGCAGCGTCTCCAGGATCCCGGGCGGCGGCGCCGTCGCCAACTCCGCCTCGACGGAGGTCCGGGTGAGGTGGCGGAGTTCGGTGAGCGTCCCCGACTCGGCCGTCTTACCGCGGCGGATGATCGTCACCCGGTCGCAGAGCGCTTCGACCTCGGCGAGGATGTGGCTGGAGAGCAGCACGCTGCGTCCCCGGTCGCGCTCCTCGGCGACGCACTGCCGGAAGACCTCCTCCATCAGCGGGTCGAGGCCGGAGGTCGGCTCGTCGAGCAGCAGCAGATCGGCGTCGGAGGCGAACGCGGCGATCAGCGCGACCTTCTGCCGGTTGCCCTTGGAGTACGCGCGGCCCTTCTTCTTCGGATCCAGCTCGAAGCGCGCCATCAGCTCGTCGCGCCGGGCCGCGTCGAGGCCACCACGCAGCCGCCCGAGCAGATCGATCGTCTCGCCGCCGGAGAGCGAGGGCCACAGCGTCACATCTCCCGGCACGTACGCCAGCCGCCGGTGCAGCGCCACCGCGTCCCGCCACGGATCGCCGCCGAGCAGCACCGCCTCGCCGCCGTCCGCGCGGAGCAGGCCCAGCAGCACCCGCAGGGTGGTGGACTTGCCCGACCCGTTCGGCCCGAGGAAGCCGTGCACCTCGCCGGGGCGCACGGCCAGGTCAAGGCCGTCGAGCGCGACGGTCCGCCCGAAACGCTTGCGCAGCCCGACCACCTCGATGATGTTCTCCATGGTTCGAGACTACACGCGTTTCATACTTTTGTGAATGTTGTTGATCGCGTATCATCTCTACATGGGTGAGATGCGGAGTGAGCTGGAAGTCAGGGCGTTCGTCGAGCAGATGGCGATGTTCCTGGCGGATTGGGGCTTCCCGCGGATGGCGGCCCGGGTGCTGATGGTGCTGATGTCCGCGGACGAGGAGCGGCTGACGGCGGGTGAGCTGGCCGAGCGGCTGGACGTGAGCCCGGCCGCGATCTCCGGCGCGGTCCGCTACCTGCAGCAGCTCCAACTCATCGAGCGCACCCCCGTGCCCGGTTCGCGCAGCGACGCGTACGAGGTGCCTCGCAACGCCTGGTACACGGCTGCGATCGTGAAGGGCGGCCTGTACAAGCGTCTCGCCGACCTGTCGGACGCGGGCGTCAAGGCGCTCGACGACGGCGGCGCGGGGCGCGCGCGGATCGCCGAGATGCGCGATTTCTTCCTCTTCCTCGACGAGGAGGTCGGGCTGCTGCTGGACCGCTGGGTCGCCGAGCGGGACCGGAGGCGCGCGGCCGCCGAGTCGGACGGCGGAGGGC
>NZ_JAGSOH010000191.1 GCF_018139625.1 Actinospica acidithermotolerans
GCCCGGCCCGACGCGTCCGTCGTCGTGGTGCCGAGGGGGACGCCCACCGTCGAGCTCTGGCCGGGCGGGGTGCCCCACGCCCAGAACTGCACCGAGACGCCCGAGAGAGGCTTGCTGTCCGGCGACTACCCCGCGCAGGCCCCCGAGGCGGCCGACGGGCGCGTCCTGCGGGTGACCGAGGCCGGCGAGGAGATCCTGCACCGCAGCCTCAAGCCCGTCACCGCCGGACAGTACGGCGGGGACGAGCTCAAGGGGCTGATCGCCGACATGTTCGCCACCATGTACGTCGCCGAGGGCGTCGGCCTGGCCGCGAACCAGGTGGACGTCGACCTTCGGGTGTTCGTCTACGACTGCCCGGACGGCGACGGCACCCGGCACGTCGGGCACATCTGCAACCCCGTCGTCGACGAGCTGCCCGCCGGCGAGCGCGTCCTGGACGAGGACGACGAGGGCTGCCTGTCCGTGCCCGGCCCCTACAAGCCCGTCGCCCGCCCCGACCACGCGATCGTGCGCGGCACCGACTGGGAGGGCAACGAGCTCGTCCTGGAGGGGCACGGCTACTTCGCCCGCTGCCTGCAGCACGAGACCGACCACCTCAACGGGTACCTGTACATCGACCGGCTCCCGGCCCGCGCCCGCAAGGACGCGCTCAAGCAGATGCAGAAGATGCGCGACGAGGTCATGGCCAAGCGCGCCGCCAACGCCGAGAAGCGCTGAAGCGCACGCCGGCCGCCGGCCGGCGGAAAGCGCCTGTGCCCGCCCTGGACGCTTCGTCCGGGCGGGCACAGGCGTGACCAGGGGGTGCGCGCGGGCGGTCACATGGCGACGAAGCGGTAGCCGCGGTCCAGAAGCACCGGGATGAACGTCTTGAGGGCCTGGACCGTGTTGCGGCGGTCCCCGCCGCCGTCGTGCTCCAGGATGATCGAGTGCGGGTGGGTGTGGGCGAGCACGTTGTGCACGATCATCTGCGTGTCCACGTGCGCGGTGTCCCAGTCGCGCGGGTCCACCGACCAGGCCACCGGCTTGAGCTGCCGGTCCGCGCACGCCTGGTACACCGCCTTCGACCAGTTCCCGAACGGCGCCCGGAAGATCGTCGGATGCTGGTTCGCGTTCGCGAGCGCCTCGTTGCAGCGGTCGATCTCGTCGATCACCTGGTGGTACGTCAGGTGCGAGAGGTCCGCGTGGTCCCAGGTGTGGTTCGTGATCGTGTGCCCCTCGGAGGAGACCTCCCGCACCAGCGACAGGTTCGGGCCGACCTGCGCGCCGATCATGTTGAACGTCGCCTTGATGTCGTAGCGGCGCAGGATCTCGAGCACCTGCGGCGTGTACGCCGGGTGCGGGCCGTCGTCCATCGTCAGCGCGATCGCCATCGCGCCCTCGTTGTCGACGTAGTACTGCGGGGCGCTGGCCACCCCCGTCGCGGACGCCGAAGCCGACGCCGACGCGGTCGGGGAGGCCGGCGCGCTCGACGCGGGCAGCGTGGACGCCGGCGTCGAGGGCGTGGCCGAGGCGGTGGGCGCGGCCCCCGCGGCGGCCTTCGAGCGCCCGGTCCCGGCCATCGCCGCCGCGACCCCGCCGCCGGCCACGAGCATCAGCCCGCCCGCCGCGAACAGCACCCTGCGCCGGTGCGGGCGCCGGCCCTCTCCCGCGGCGGGCTCCCCGTATTCGCCTTCTTCGCCGTCGCCGTGGTGCGCGGGCGCGCCGGGCACGTTCCGGCCGCCCGGGTACACCGCGGTGCGGGCCAGCTCGGGCTCCGGCTCGGCGCCCCGCTGCCCGGGCACACCGCCCACCGCTTGCGTCCGGGCGTTCGGATCCGCGCCCGGGCGCCATAGTTCTTTTCCACTCACGGAATCTATAGACGCCCGATCTGACCTGCCGGTTGAGCCCGCTTCAGGTGAATTTCAGGTGAACGTGCCCCGTGGTACGTGCCGGGTGCGGTGCTTACCGCTTACCGCGGCGGTTCGAACGGCGGCAGCACGCCCTGGTCCGGCCCGAAACGCTCCGGCACCCCGGGGAATCCCGCCGGCGGGGGAGGCATCGGCGCGAAACCGCCCTCAAGCTCGCGCCGGTAGAGCCCCGCCAGGTCCCGCGCCGACCAGGCCAGCGGCTCCGGGAACGGCAGCGGTCGGCCCAGGTGCGGCTCGAGCAGCTCCTGCGCGGCGGCCACCGGCTCGGGCGGGAGCAGGAACTGCACGTCCAGCTCCAGCCGGCGCGCCGGATCGCGCAGCACGCCGGCCGCGGCCCGCACCTGCTCCGGGGTGTACCGGCCCTCGGCGAGCGCCCGCTCGAGCGCCTCGTCGACCACGTCGGCGTCGGCGTCGCGGGCCACGCCAAGCACCTCGTACGGCGTCGGCTCGAACAACGGCATCGTGAACTCCCCTTCCTTCCGGCTCAGCCCAGCGACTCGATACTCGCGCGCAGCGCGAGCAGGTCCTCGTCCTCGGGCCGCAGCTCGATCCCGGCCGCGATCGCCTGCATCGCCTCGCCGCGCCGCCTGCGGTGCGCCGACGCCTCGATCGCGTGCGCCCGGTACGCCGCGACCAGCTCCCCGGCCACCGCGTCCCGCATCTGCTCGCCGACGGCGAGCTCCAGCGCCTCGCGCAGCAGCGGCTCAGCCTCGGCCGGCGCCTTCGCCTCCACGCAGGCGGCCGCGTGCTCGCGCCACAGCGCGCACAGCGCGCCGCGCAGCTCCTCGTCCGGATCGCCCGCGCGTTCCGGGTCCAGGCCGATCGCCTCCGCCAGGAACCCGGACGCCGCGGCGCGGTCCCCGGAGAACGCCGCCTGGCGCGCGGAGAGGTCCAGCGCCTCGACGAGCCCGGCCCGCCCGGCCGCGTCGTCCGGCTCGAGGGCCAGCAGGTCGCGCCACACGGCCACCGCCCGGGCCAGATCGCCCGGCGTGCCGCTGGAGGCCAGCCGGGTGGCCTGACCGGTCATCAGGGACCGGCGCACCTCGGTCGCCGCCTCGTCGCCCGGCGCGATCTCCAACGCGCGCCCGAGCGCCGCGAGGGCGTCCGCGTAGGCGTGCTGCTCGCCGAACTGCTTGGCCAGAGCCACGTGCGCGGCCGCGACCTCGCCGTGCAGCTCCGCGGTGCCCGGCGACAGCTCGATCGCCTGCTCCAGCAGCTCTATCGCCCGGGAGGGGGCGCCGGCGAGCACGGCGCGCGAGGCGTAGAGGCCGCAGTCCGCCGCCATCTGCACCTGCTCGTCGGCCAGTTCACGCACCCCGAGGCGCTTGGCGCGCGCGAACGCGTCCAGCGACTGCTCCCAGGCGCGCACCCGGTAGAGCCGCTCGCCCTCGCGCACCAGCGCCTCGGCGAGCATCTCCTGCTGCCGCGCGCCCCGGGAGGCGGGAGGCACGGCCTCCAGCGCCGCGGCGGCGTCCGCGAAGCGGCCCTGCAAAATCAGGAACCGGTAGGCGCCGAGCGCGGGATCGAGCACCCCGAACACCTCGGCGACGGCGCCCTGCCCGGAGCCGTCCGCGAACGGCGCGATCACCCGGTCGTACTCGGCGCGCCAGGCCGCGTGCCCGTCGAGCAGGCCGCGCAGAGCCGGGCCCAGGATCAGCCTGCGCGCCGGCGCACCGGCGACCTCGACCAGGAGGTCCTGCTGCGCGAACGCCTCCGCGCAGCGCACCTCCATCGCCGCGCGCAGCCCCCACGAGTCCGCCTCGTCCCCGGTGCGCCCGGATTCGGCGTCCAGGGCGCGCAGATCCGCGGCCAGACGCTCCGTCAGCAGCGCCCGCGCCTTCGCCACCTGCCCCGGTGCCAGGCCCCGGCCGCTCACGCTCGCCGTCTGGCCCCACACGTCCGGCAGGTACACGCCCGCGACCAGCGCCCCGAGCGCCCACGACCAGGCGCGGGCCGCGGCCGGGTCGGCCTGGTCGAGGCGGGCGGCGAGCCGGTACGCCGTCAGACCCACCGCGTGCAGCAGGCGCGGATGCGCCGGATCGGCGTGCAGCACCTTCGAGTAGCCGTCGAACGCCTTGCCCCAGCGGCCCGCCTCGGCGTGCACGAACGCCTCGTGCTCGGCCAGCAGGCCGAGGGCCTCCAGCACGTCGGCGTCCGGCTCGGGGGAGAGGGTGACCGCCTCGCGCAGGTCCACCACCGCGGCCGTCGAACGCCCGCGCCGCAGATCCGCGGTGCCGCGGCGCAGCAGCACGGCCGCGCGCTCGACCGGCGTCGCGGCCGTGAGCAGCGCGAGCGCCGAATCGTAGTCGCCGGACTCCGCGCGCAGCAGGCCGAGCGCCGTCGCCACGCCCGTGACCTGCGCCGCCTCGCCGAGCGCGTCGAACCAGGCCGCGAATACCGGCTCGACCTCGTCCAGGGCGCCCGCGCGGCGCGCGCACTCGAGCACCGCGCCGAGCGTGGTGCGCACGCACGCCGTGCACCGGCCCGAACGCGACTCGTCGACCAGGTAGACCGGGCCCGTCTCCCGGCCGCAGCCGCCGCACGCGGTCGGCGGCGTCGTGAGCGCGTCCGTCGGCGCCGGGGAGGTCAGCGAGCGAAGATGCCAGTCGAGGGCGATGCGCCACTCGCCGGCCCGCTCCGCGATCACCGCGCGCAGCCGGGCCGGGGCGGCGTCGTGCGCGTGCTCGCGCGCCACCAGCGCGAGGGTGCGCTCCGCGTCCCGGTCGCGGCCGGCCAGCAGCATCGACGCGGCCGCGTGGCAGCGATCGCGCAGGGCGGAGTCCGCCTCGATGTGCTCCGGCGCGAGACCCGGATCGCCGTTCGCGAACCCGAGCAGGCCGGTGAGCTGCTCGACGCGCGCGAGGTCGTCGGGGGCGAGCATGCGCGCGAACTCCAGCGCCTTGCCCACCCGTTCGCGCGCCTCCGGGAAGTCACGGCCCATCAGCAGCACGAGGGCGGCCTCGCGCAGCGTCGCCTCGCGCAGCGCCGCCCGGTAGGCGGGCATCGGGTACTCCGACATCGCCCGCTGCCACAGCACCCGCGCCGCGGCCGGATCCGCGCCGGCCACGGTGCGCGCCACCCGGTCGCGGGCGAGCGCGAGGTGCGCCTTGAGGTCCTCGCCGCCTATCGCCTCCCACCGCTCCAGCGCGCCGCGCTCGTCCCCGGCCGCGATCAGCGCCAGACCGAGGTGGAAGCCGGCCGAGCGGCCCAACACGTCGTCAGAACCCGCCTCCGGCCGCAGGACCTCGACCGCCTGCGCCGCCTGGCCGGAGGCCGCGAGCATCGCCCCGTACCGCACCCGGGCCGGCCGCCAGCGCGGCGCGATCGCCAGCGCAAGCCGGTAGTCCTCCGCGGCCTGCTTCGCCCGGCCCGCGCGCTCGTGCAGCAGCGCGAGGCCCAGCCGCGCCGGAGCGTACGACGCCGCCACCGACAGGGCGGCCTCGAACTGCTCGCGCGCCACCTCCTCGGCGCCGAGCTGCAGCGCCAGGCGCGCGATCGCGTCGCGCGGGCGCGGGTCGTTCGGATTGTGGTTGACCGCCGCGACCAGGTCCGCCTGCGCCGCCTCCGGCTGGCCGAGCCGCTGCTTGGCCAGACCGCGGAACAGCAGCGCGTCGCCGACCAGCGCCGCGCCGCGCGACCAGCGCGAGGGCTCCACCCCGGCCGGCGCGCCCCGGCGCAGCGCCTCGTCGAACGCGGTCACCGCCTGCGGGAAGCGCCCGCCCGTGTAGAGCACTGCCGCCCAGCGGAACCACACCTCGCCGCTGCCGGCCGGCGCCGTCCCGGCCAGGAACCGCTCCGCGTCCCCGATCCGGTTGGCCTGCATCAGCACCTGCGCGCGCGCCAGCACCGGCCAGTCCACGCCGGGCAGGCCCGCGACCGTCTCCGCCGACGCCGCGTCCCGCGCCGGGATCGGGCCCTCCCCGCACAGCCGCGCCAGCCAGCCGGTGACCTCGGCGACCGCCACCGTATCCGGTTCGGCCTCGGGCAGCGCGGCGGCGCGCAGAAACGCCAGCGGCGCCGACAACGGGCCCTGCGTCGCCTGCATCCGGTGCACCGCGACCCGGTGCAGCGCCGGCAGCGGCAGCTCCTTCGCCGGGTCCGCGGCCACCGTGAACGCCTGCGCGGTCAGCAGCACCGCGCCCGCGGCGTCCCCGTCGGCGGCGGCCACCTCCGCGCCGCCCAGCAGCGCCGCCAGCCGCAGCCCGCGCAGCTCCTCAGGCGCCGAGGCCAGCGACTTCGCCAGCTTCGCGTAATGCTTCCTGGCCCGATCCGACTGCCCGGCCTTCGCCTCGGCCGCAGCCCGCGCCAGCTCCTCCGACACCGCCGCCGGCTCGAACCGGCCGCGCCGCGCCAGCAGCGCCATCGACAGCCCCCAACCTTTTCCCTGGTACGCCATCCCGACCGGCCAAGAATAAGGCACGCGGGCCGCCGGCCACGGATATCATCGGCAACCATGACGGGGACACACGCACTGCCCGATCCCGCGACACCCTTCGGCCGCACCGTCCGCGAGCGGCTGCGCGACGAGCCGATCATCTGGCTCACCACCGTCGCCGCCAGCGGAACCCCGCAGCCCAACCCGGTCTGGTTCCTCTGGCAGCCCGACCCGGACGACGCGTGGGGCGAGGGGAGCTTCCTGATCTACCACGACAACACCGCCGCGCGGCTGCGCACCCTCGCCGAGCGCCCGCGCGTGTCGCTGAACTTCAACTCCACCGCGGGCGGCGGCGGAATCACCGTGTTCACCGGCGACGTCGAGATCCTGGAAGGCCATCCGCCCGCGCACGAGGTGCCCGGATACGCCGCGAAGTACGGCCCGCGGGTCGCCGCGCTCGGGGCGGACCGCGACCTCGCCGCGTTCATGGCCCGCTACTCGATCGCCACCCGCATCCGCCCCGACCGGGTCCGCGGCTTCTGATCCGCACGCCCCGGGGCCCGGCCCCCGCCTTGAGGAAACGCTGACAAACCCCTGAACGGCGCTGAACCTTGCCGATCGAGCCTGGTTCCCATGGTGATCGACCCGAAGCAGGCGCCGATTCAGGTGGCGCAGGTGGACATGGACGCGCCGGACAGCCCGCCGGCGAACCTCCCGCGCGCGACGAGCGTCCTCGCCCTCGTGCGGATGCACGGCCATCCGCTCGGCGTGATCGGCACCCGGCTGCCCGCCGGCAGCGACCTGCCGACCGGACTGCGCACCGCGGCCTGCACGCAGCTCGGGTCCCAGCTCGCCGAGCACGCCCGGCGCGACTGGACCGGCCGCGACCGCCGCCGGCCGCCGTCAGCGTGATCATCGCCACCCGGGAACGCCCCCGGCAGCTCGCCCGCGCCCTCGCCTCCCTCGCAGCCCTCGACTACGGCCGCTACGAGGTCCTGGTCGTCGACAACGAACCGGAGAGCGACGCCACCCGGCGCGCCGCCGAGGACGCCGACGGGCCCGTGCGCTACCTGCGCACCCGCCGCCGCGGCGTCGCCCGCGCGCACAACCTCGGCGTGCTGGAGGCCACCGGCAGCATCCTGGCGTTCACCGACGACGACGTCACCGTCGACCGGTCCTGGCTCGCCGCGATCGCCGAGACCTTCGCCGACCCGCAGGTCGGCTGCGTCACCGGGCTGATCATGCCCGGCGAGCTCGAGACCCCGCAGCAGGCGATGCTGGAACGGCGCGGCGGCTACGGCAAGGGCTTCGCCGCGAAGGTCTTCCCCGCGCCGCCCGGCAGCCCCCCGGACCCCGGCGAGCGGCTGTTCCCGTTCACCGCCGGGCGCATGGGATCCGGCGCCAACATGGCCTTCGACGCGCGGCTGCTGCGCGAGCTGGGCGGCTTCGACCCCGCGCTCGGCCCCGGCACCCCGGCCCGCGCCGGCGAGGACCTGCTCGCCCTGTTCCGCGCCGCGGCCGCCGGACGCCGGGTCGTCTACCAGCCCGACGCGCTCGTCTGGCACCACCATCGGCGCGAGCCCGGCGCTCTCGAGGCCCAGGCCCTCGGCTACGGCATCGGCCTCGGCGCCTACCTCACCAGCGCGCTCGTGCACGAACCCCGGATGCTCCCGGCCTTCTTCAGGTTGCTCCCCGACGGCGTCCGCTACGCTCTGCGCAACTCGTCGAAAGATCAAGACGCCGCGGCCTGGCCCCGGCGCCTGGCAGCACTCGAACGCCGAGGCCTGATCCGCGGACCCGCCGCCTACGCGCACAGCCGCTGGGCCGACCGCCACCCCGCGACCGTCCGGAGCCGCTGACATGCCGCCGCTTCCCGTGCTGCTCTACCACTCCGTCCGCGACGACCCGCCCGGCTGGCTCGCGCCCTACACGGTCTCCCGGGCCGCGTTCGCCGCGCAGCTCGACGCCCTCATCGCCAGCGGACGCACCCCGGTGACCTGCGGTCAGATCGCCGCCGCGCGCACCGGCGGGCCGCCGCTGCCCGAGAACGCCGTCGCCGTCACCTTCGACGACGGCTACCTCGACTTCGAACGCAACGCCCTGCCGCAGCTCGCCGCCCGCGGCATTCCGGCGACCCTGTTCGTCACCACCGGCGCGCTCGCGCCCCGCAACCACAGCCTGCTGCCCGACGTCGCGATGCTCAGCCTCGGCGCGGTCGCCCGCCTCGGCGCCGCCGGCGTCGAGATCGGCGCGCACACCCACGCGCACCCGCAGCTCGACACCCTGCACCCCTCCGCCGCCGCGTGGGAGCTGACGCACTCCAAGGAGATCCTCGAACAGGCCCTCGGCCACGAGATCGCGCTCGCCGCCTACCCGCACGGCTACTCCAACCCGCGCGTGCGCGAACTCGCCCGCGACGCCGGATACCGGGCCGCGTTCGCCGTCCGCGAGCGACTGAGCCCGGAGACCGACGAGCCCTACCGGATCGCCCGGCTCACCGTGAAGTCCGACACCCCAGCCGCCCGGTTCGGCGCCTGGCTGCAGGGCGCCGGCGCCCCCGTCGCCACGCCCCGCGAGCGCGCCTCCACCCTCGCCTGGCGCTACTACCGCCGCGCCCGCGCCCGCGTCGGCATCCCGTGCCCCCTCGCCGAAAGCCGGTGACCCGCCATGCCGCCGAGCACGCCCGCCCGACCGAGCCTGACCGTCATCGTCTGCGCGTACACCGTGGACCGCTGGCAGGACCTGTCCGCCGCCATCGGCTCCCTGCACGCCCAGACCCGCACCCCGGACGAGATCATCCTCGTCGTCGACCACTGCCCGGAACTCGCCGAACGCGCCGCCCGCGAACTGGCCGGCGCCCGGATCGTGCCGAGCCGCGGCAAGCCGGGCCTTTCGGCGGCCCGCAACACCGGCATCGCCGAGGCGCACGGCGAGATCCTCGCGTTCCTCGACGACGACGCCGCGGCCGACCCCGGCTGGGCCGAGCACCTGCTCGCCGGATACGCCGACCCCGCGGTCCTCGGCGTCGGCGGCCTGATCCGCCCCCGCTGGGAC
>NZ_JAGSOH010000192.1 GCF_018139625.1 Actinospica acidithermotolerans
GGCAGGGGCAGGGGCGGGGCTCCAAGGTGCCGGAGGCCGCCGCGGTCGCGCCCCGGTTCACGCTGCCGTCCCGCCGCACGGTCTACGCGGGCGTGGGGGTCGTCGTGCTTCTGTCCGCGGCCTTCGGGATCGCCGAGTACGCGGGACACGGCGCGAAGACCACCGGCGGCGCCGTCGCGCAGAACATCGTGCCGAGCATGGGCGTCGCTTCCGCGCGCTCGGGCATGACGTCGGGCGTGTCCGCGTCCGCGTCTGCGTCGACGCTGGCTTCCGGGTCGGCGCCGGGATCTGCGTCGGCATCCGGCTCCGCCTCGTCTTCCGCGCCGGCCACGTCGACGGCGGTATCGGAGACCTCGGCAGCAGGCACGTCTCAGCTGCCTGCCACGTCGGCGGATACGACCGCCGCTTCGCCAGCGCACGCGGGGAGTGCGGCCACGACGGCGCCCGCCGCGACCGATCTGGCCCTCGGCAAGGCCGAGTCGTCGAGCAGTCACACCGGAAGCCACGTGGCCGCGAACGTCATCGACGGCGACGCGGGCACCTACTGGGAGAGCCAGGTCGGCTCGGGGAGCTTCACGGAGTGGGTCCAGGTCGATCTGGAGAAGGCGATGACGGTGTCGAAGATCGTCATGCGGCTGCCGGCGGACTGGAGCTCGCGGACGGAGTCCATCGAGATCTACGGACTCGCCACCGGCTACGACGGGTTCGTCATCGAGCCGACCACCACGTACTCCTTCAACGAGGCGTCGGGCAACGCGGTCACCGTCAAGTTCGCCGCGCTGAGCACCCGCTACATCCAGCTCATCGTCACCGCGAACAGCGCGGTGGACGCCGGGGAGATGGGCGAGATCGAGGTCTACGGCTGATCAGCCGCGGTATGACTATTAGCCGGTACGGCGCAGCCGTATTTGGCATCGCGTATTCGCCCCATCATGAGGGGCTCGGCGTTCCCCGGCGTGCCCGCCCGGCTGTGGAAGACTCGCCGAACACACGTCGGCGTCGGCGGGCACCCGCCCTAGCGAAGGCACAGCATGAAGCACTACGTGATCACCGGAGCCGGCTCCGGTATCGGGCAGGCGGTAGCGACCAGGCTCCACCAGCGCGGAGACGCGCTCCACCTCGTGGCCCGCAGCACCCTGCGCGCGGCGGAGCTGTACGAGCAGTTCCCCGGCGCGCACGCCCTCGTCGCCGATCTCGAGCGCCCGGACACGCTGGCCGACGCGGTCGCGGGAGCCGACCTCCCCGCGCGGATCGACGGCCTGCTCCACGTCGCCGGTGCGCTCCACCTGGGGCCTGTCGCCGAACTGGGCCTGGAGGCGTGGCGCGCAAGCCTGGCAGTCAACGTCACCTCGCCCGCGGAGCTGACCCGCCTGCTCCTCCCCCGCCTGCGCCACCCCGCCGGGCACGTGCTCTTCGTCAACTCGACCTCGGGCCTCAAGACCCAGAAGCACTGGGCCGCGTACTCCGCCGGCAAGTACGCGGCACGCGCCCTGGCCGACGCGCTGCGGGACGAGGAGGGCCACACCGGGATGCGCGTGACCACGGTCTATCCCGGCCGTACCGCGACGCCCATGCAAGAGGCCGTACACGACCACGAGGCCCGCGACTACGACCCCGCGCTCTGGATCGATCCCGACACCGTCGCCGGCGCCGTCGTCGCAGCCCTAGACCTCCCCGCGGACGCCGAGATCAGCGACATCACGCTCCGCGTCGGCCCTCGGCCGACGATGTGAGGTGTGAGACCGGCCGAAGAGTTGGGCTCGCTAAGAACCTCAGACCTTTCCGTAGCGCGCCGCCTCCCGGACTGCTAGCTTGCGGCAGTGACTTCGGACTCGGGGCGTCCCTCTGCGGATGCGAACATAGACGCGTTGCAGGCTTGGGCGGCGGGCTCGGATTCCAGCTCAGGCGCAGGCAATGGCGCACGCAGAGGCGCAGGCAACAAGCCGGAGCGGCGACGCTCGACCGCGTTCTTCAGCGTGCCCGGCCCGGGCCGGCGCAGCCCGGACAGATCAGCGGGTTCCGAGAAGTCGGCGTACGGCTTCCGCGGCAACTCGCTGATACCCAAGGTCCTGCTCGTCGTGGCCGCAGGTCTCGCCGCCTACATCGTATTCTCCTTCATCATCAGCCTACTGATGATGATTCTCATGATCGCAGGCGGCGTCGCGCTCCTCTACGGCGTCTACCGCTTCGGCCGCTGGCACGGCCGCCGCGACTGACCTCGGCCGACTCGCTTATCCCGCCGGTGACGCCGTCAGCGCCAACCGCCAGTCGTTGACGCGGATGAGCCTCCCCGGCGGATATTCGAGGTCGCACTCGCCGGCCGGCTCGAACCCTGCCTTCCGACACACCGCGTTCGACGCCGCGTTGTGGATCGATGGAAACGCGTGCAACCAGCGTCGGCCTGAACCCTCCTGGGCCGCGCGAGCGGCGTATTCGGCGCACAGGCCCAGTGCGGCGGACGCGAACCCGCGGCCCTGGTACTCGGGCACGATGCCGTAGCCCGTCTCGTACACATCGAGGCCGCCCCAATGCCGCGGCCAGTAACCGACCGAGCCCACGGCTTCGTGCTCGAATACGACCAGGAGCATCTCGCCGTCGGCAGCGTTCTCCAGGTAACGCTCGTGACGGCGCCGGACCTGCTCGGCTGTCTCCGGGCCGCCGAGGTGCTCCGTCAACCGGGGAGCGTTCAGCCGGACCAGCAACTCGTAGCCGGCCTCGGACCAGGGCTCGAGAGCGATCTTCGCCATACATGCCACGGTACAACGTGCGTGAACGGTTCCGGCGGGCGGCACGTAACTGCAGCGGGGGCGGCATCGACTCGGGCACGACGGATTGATGGCCGCCGACGCGTACGCAACCGAAAGCGAGCCGAAGCGATGGGCGCTCAGCGGCAGCGGAAGCAGCCTGCACAGCACACACAGGCGGAGTTCGTCTGGGAGTCGGGCACCGAAGCCGCAAGCACTCCGCATGAGAAGAGCAAGGCCTCTGAGACTTCGCGTAAGTCTGCCGATCCCGTTGGGGCCGTCAAGAGCGGCGGGGCGGTCGCGATGCCGCGCAGGGCCGCCGATCCCGTTAGGGGCGTGAAGAGCGGCCGCGCGGTGACTCGCCGGCGGGTGCAGCTCGGGGTGGCGGCGGCGGTGATCGTGGTGGGTGCGACGACGTGGGCGATTGAGACCATCGGCGGGGGCGCCGGCGTTGCGGGCACCGCGAATTACCCGCAGGCCGCCCCCGCTGCGGCAACGAGCTCCCGGGACGCGGCGGCGCTGGCTGCCGCGAGTTCGGCGTCGGCGTCAGATTCGAGCTCACTCGGCGCGGTGACGCCCTCGGCGGCCGAGACCACCAAGAGTGCGGCGGCCGCGTCGTCGGCACCTACTGCCGCGGCGACCACGGCTGCCGTGGCCGCGGCAAACCCGGGACCGGCAAGTGTGCCGACGACCGCCGCGGAAACGACGTCGGCCGGGAGTGCTGCCAGTCCTCACGCGGTCACGGCGACCACCGCGGCCACGACTCAGGCCGCGCAGGTCGCCGCGACTACGACGTCTGCGGCGCCGGGCGCTTGCTCGACGGCGTGGGCGACGAACACGGCGTACGTACGCGGGGACGAGGTCGCATACAACGGCCAGCTGTGGGACGCGAACCAGTGGAACTACAACGAGGTTCCGGGCGGCGCGGCGGGAGCCTGGGACAGCATCGGAAGCTGCTGATTTGTCCGCATGATCTGATCTGCCGGAATCATCCCCTCGGGTCGAATAACTCGGCCGGCCGCGGCCACGTCAACTGCCCGTAACTTACGCGTTGCATCTGTCACATGAACGAAACAACTCCTGCCGCGCGCGGTAACGGTGCGCCGAGATCGTGTTGGCGCACCGCACCGCCGTTATCTGGGGCTCGACGAGAGCTGCGCCGACCGGAGGAACCGTAGATCGTGGCAACACTGAACACCGGCAACACAGCGTGGGTACTCGTCAGCTCTGCGATGGTCCTGCTCATGACGCCGGGCCTGGCGTTCTTCTACGGCGGCATGGTCCGGGCGAAGAGCGTGCTGAACATGCTGATGATGAACTTCATCTGCATAGCCGTGGTCACGGTCGCGTGGGTGCTGTACGGCTGGTCCGTGGCATTCGGTAACGCGAATGACGCAAAGGGCAACGGTTTCTGGGGCACGCTCGCGCAGTGGGGGATGGAGAACATCTCCTCCGGGATCGCGAGCGACAGCCACGCCACGCTCTATGGCGGCAGCGGCGTGCCGATCTTCGCGGTCGCCTGCTTCCAGCTGATGTTCGCGATCATCACTCCGGCGCTGATCTCCGGCGCGATCGCTGACCGTACCAAGTTCGTCGGCTGGACCGTGTACGTGGCGGCGTGGGTGACCTTCATCTACTTCCCGGTCGCGCACTGGGTCTTCTCGCCGAACGGCTTCATCAACGCCGACCTGCACGTCATGGACTTCGCCGGCGGCACGGCCGTCGAGATCAACTCCGGCGCGGGGGCGCTGGCTTGCGCGCTGGTGGTGGGCAAGCGGATCGGGCACCGGAAGGATCCGATGCGGCCGCACAGCGTGCCGTTCGTGATGCTGGGCGCCGCGCTGCTGTGGTTCGGCTGGTTCGGCTTCAACGCCGGCTCGGCGCTGACCTCCGGCGGCCAGGCCTCGGTGGTGTTCATGAACACGCAGATCGCCGGGTGCACGGCGGTGTTCGGCTGGCTCATCGCGGAGAAGATCCAGCACGGCACGTTCACCACCATCGGCGCGGCGTCCGGCGCGGTGGCCGGCCTGGTCGCGATCACGGCGTCCGCGGCCTCGGTCTCCCCGATCGGCGCGCTCGCCGTCGGACTCATCGCCGGATTCGTGTGCTGCTACGCGGTGAACCTGAAGAACCACTTCGACTTCGACGACTCCCTCGACGTGGTCGGCGTCCACCTGGTCGGCGGACTGCTCGGCACGCTGCTCATCGGCCTGTTCGCGGCGCCGGGCGAGGTGGCCGGCTTCACCAACGGCGCGCGCGTCGGGCTGTTCTACGGCGGCGGCTTCGAGCAATTGCTCTCCCAGGCCGAGGGCGCGGGGATCGTGTTCGCCTACTCGTTCGTCGTCTCGTTCATCCTGGCGAAGATCGTCAACGCCACGGTCGGCCTCCGGGTCACCGCGGACGCCGAGATCATCGGCGTGGACCAGACCGAGCACGCGGAGACCGCCTACGACTTCGGCGGCCTCGCGTCCGGGCACACGCTCGTTCGCGGCTAGGGCTACTGACCTCGCACGGCGCCCCGCACGACGCCCTCCCGCGACACCTCCCGTTACTGTCTCGCGACGGCTCTGGACTCACGTACCTTCGGTGATCCAGTACGACTGTTTGTGCACGACGCCTGATTCGAGCTCGGCGAGGCGCAGTTCGGCGGCGGCCTTGTCAGTGTGCGTAGACACCAGGTAGCGGTTGCCGTTGTCGTCCTGGCGCCACACCTCCCAGCGCCGGGAATCGGGGGCACGCTCCATGCGCCCCACCTTAGCTGCGGACGGGCGCGGTGCTGATCGGGCATAGTGGAACCCGTCGGGGGCCGACGCGGATCGGGAGGTCGAGGGGTGCAACACGGAGTCGTGCTCGCGGACCGGTACGAGGTGCTGGAGCGGCTCGGGCGCGGGGGCATGGGCGAGGTCTGGGCGGCGCGTGACAGGACCCTGCGTCGACGGGTGGCGCTGAAGCTGCTGCCGGTCGGCTCGGGTGCCGCCGGCGGGGATCTGCAGGCGCGGTTCGAGCGCGAGGCGGTGGCGGCGGCGCAGATCAACCATCCGAACGTGGTGGCGCTACACGATCGCGGCGTGCACGACGACATGCTGTTCCTGGTCATGGAGCTGGTCGACGGCATGTCACTCAGCGCCTTGATCAACGCGTCCGGAGTGCTGGCGCCGGAACGGGCACTCGGGATCGCCGAGCAGATCTGCGCCGCGCTGGAGGCTACGCACCGGGCCGGCGTGGTGCACTTCGACATCAAGCCGCAGAATGTGATGATCACCGCCGCCGGTGCGGCTAAGGTCGTCGACTTCGGGATCGCCGGACTGGTCCAGGCGCAGCAGCTCTCTGTCATCCACTCTTCGCGACTGGCTCCGGCGGCGACCCTGGAGTACGCGGCGCCCGAGCAATTCACCGAGGAGCGCGGGGACGCGCGGTCGGACCTCTACGCGCTCGGCGGCGTGCTGTTCGCGATGCTAACCGGGCACGCGCCGTTCACCGGCACCAGCGCGTGGGCGGTGATGGCGGCGAAGGTCAACGACGAGGCGCCGCGGTTGGAGCGGGCCAGGCCCGGGCTGCCGCCCGAGCTCGCCGACCTCGTCGCGCGTCTGCTGAAGCGCGATCCGGCGCAGCGTCCGCAGACCGCTCACGAGGTGCGTGGACTGCTCGCGCAGATCCACGCCGGACTCGCTGGACTCGCCGGGGGCGCCGGGGGCGAACCGCCCGTCGGGACGACCACATTCGACGAGCGGCTGCCGAAGCTGCCCACGCCGACCGCCGCTCCGTCTGCCGCTCCCACCGCTACCCCGGCCGCTACTCCGGGCGATGCGGCCCCGCGTCCCGCGGCGGTGAGCGGGCCGCGCCAGCTGCCGCCGGACACGCGGCTGTTCACCGGTCGCGAGTCCGAACTCCAGGCTGTGTTCGAGCTCGTGGAGCAGGCCCGTGACGACGCCGACTACGGCTCGGGGGCGGTCGTCCTCGCGGCGATCGACGGGATGGGCGGGGTCGGCAAGACCGCTTTGGCGATCCGTGCGGCGCACCGGCTGGCCGCGCAGTACCCGGACGGACAGCTGTTCCTGGACCTCTACGGCTACACCGACGGCGCCGCGCCGCGTGATCCGGGCGACGCGCTGGCCGCGCTGCTCGGCGGTCTCGGCGTACCGCCGCAGCGCATCCCCACCGACCTCGACGCGCGCGCCGCCGTCTACCGCGACCTGCTCGCCGGCACCCGCACGCTGATCGTGCTGGACAACGCCGCCGACGAGGCGCAGATCGCACCGCTGCTTCCCGCCTCCGACACCTGCCTGGTCCTGGTCACCAGCCGCAAGCGGCTCAAGGCTCTGGACGACGCGCTTCCCCTCTCGCTTGACGTCCTGGCGAAGCAGGAAGCCGTCACGCTGCTGCGCAAGGCCGCCCGCCTCGGCGCGGACGCGGAGGACGAGCCGCTGCTCGAACAGGCCGTCGAGCTGTGCGGATACCTGCCGCTCGCGCTGCTGATCGCGGGGGCGCTGCTGCGCACCGGCGGCGCGGCCTGGAACCTCAGCGTCCTGATCGAGCGGCTTAAAGCGGGGCGACCCGGGCGGGACTTGTCCGGCTACACGGATGAGTCCCGCAGCGTACAGGCCATCTTCGACCTCTCCTACCAGCAGTTGTCCGAAGAGCTGAAGGTGCTCTTCCGCCGCGTCGGGTTACTGCCCGGCCCCGAGGTCGACGCATACGCGGCGGCGGCCCTGCTGGACAGCGACCCGCACGCCGCGGGCTGGCTCGTCGAACGACTGGCGGATCAAAGCCTGCTGACGGGCTCCGCACCCGGCCGCTACCGTCCGCACGATCTCGTCCGCGCGCACGCCCGCACGCTGGCCGCCGCGACCGACCCCGAAGAAGACCGAGCGAGCGCGCTGGACCGGCTGTACGTCTATTACGCGCACACCGCCGAAACCGCGTCGACCGACATCGCCCGCCACCCGCGGCCGGCCAACGAGCGGCCCGCACCCGCGCACGCCCCCGAACTGGCCGACCACGACGCCGCGCGCGCCTGGCTGCGTACCGAGTACGCCGACCTGGACGCGGCGTTCGCGCATGCGCACGCGGAGGGCCTTGACGAGCACACCATCGCCCTCGCGTCGGGCCTGGCCGAGGTCCTGCTCGCCGACGGCCCGTTCACGCGAGCGCTTGAGATCCATCAGGCCGCCGCGGAGACCGCCGAGCGCCTGGGACTCGAGGCGGCCACCGTCGCAGCCCTCAACGATCTCGGCCGGGCACAGATCGCGAGCGACTCCTTCCCGGCGGCCCTCGGCGTGCTCGAGAGATCCGTAGAACTCGCCCGAGGTCTCGGCCTGCGCCTCGACGAGGGCAACGCGCTCACCCACATCGGCCGCGTGAAGGTGCTGACGGGCGAATACGCCGAGGCGGACGACGCCCTCACGCGAGCGCTGGAGATCTTCCAGGAGGACGGAAGCGCGCTCGGCGAGGCCAATGCCGTGACCGACCTCGGGTTCGTGCTCTACGCGCTGGGCCGGCTCCCCGATGCTGTCGACGCGGCCGATCGCGCACTGGAGCTGTACCGCTCGGTCGGCCACCGCCTCGGCGAGGCCAGCGCCCTCGGCGTGCTCGGCCGCGTGCGGATCACGCTCGGCGAGTACCGCGCTTGCGCTGATGCGCAGGCCCAAGCGCTGCAGATCTTCCGCGAGCTCGGACACCGACTCGGCGAGGCCAACGCGCTCAACGAGCTCGGCCGCGTGCACTACCTGCTCGGGGACTATCCGGAGTCGCTCGACGCGCTCAACCAGGCGTTGGAGATCTACCGGGCGCACCGCAACCCGGTCGGCGAGGCGACCGTCCTCGGCGAGCTCGGCCGCGTGCACCGGCTGACCGGCGACTATCCCGGCGCCGTCGAGGCCCACGCGCGGGCCCTGCAGATCTTCCGCACGCTGGGGCACCGCCCCGGCGAGGCAGGCGCGCTCACCACGCTCGGACGCGTCTACTACTTGATGGAGCGCTACTCCGAGGCCGAGGACGTTCTCAGCCAGGCGCTGCAGATCTTCCGCGCCGTCGGCGAACGCGGCAACGAGGCCTGGGCCTTGAACTACTACGCCGCCGCCCTGGCCGCCACCGGCCGCCGCACCCGCGCATACGAGCTGTATCAGCAGGCGCTGGCCGTGAACCGCGAGCTCGACAAGCCCGACGACGTAGCGATCTCCCTCGAAGGCATCGCGGACCACCACCTCGCCGAGGGCGCCGCGGACCAGGCCGTCGCGCATCTCGGCCAGGCGCTGGAGATCTACGACCGCCTCGGCATGCGCGCCGACTCCGAGCGCGTCCGCGCCCGTCTCACCGAGCTCGACGCGTAGCAAAGCACGCTCTCCGCCTCAGCCAAGCCGTACCGCGCGCGAGCGCAGCAGGTGCCAGGCCATTGTCGGCCACGTCGACGCGGCGCCACGTTGACGCGGCGAACGCTGCGAACGCGGCGAACGCGGTGAACGCGGTGAACGCGGCGACACTAGCTCAAGCCCCGGACTCACCCGGCACGCGTGCCAGGAAGACCCGTCCGACTTCACCCCGTCTTCCGGTGTACGCCCCCGCCCCCGCCCTCGCC
>NZ_JAGSOH010000193.1 GCF_018139625.1 Actinospica acidithermotolerans
CACCCCCGCCAGGGCGCGGACCTCGGCCTCCCCGCTGCCGTGCACCCGCGTCAGATCCCTGAGGCTGACGACCGGCCCTACCCGATTCTGCGACATACCTGCTCCTCCACGTGGTCCAGCCAGCGGATCTCCGCCTCGGCCTGGAAGATCTGCGCTTCGAGGACGAGCGACCAGGCCAGCGCCGGCTCGGCGGCCCGCAGCTTGCGCCGGGTCAGCTCGTGCAGCGTGGACTGCGCGTGGGTGCGCTGGAGCCGCACCAGCGCGGCGACGTCCACCCCCGGCACGGTCACGGCCAGCGCCAGCTTCATCGCCAGCTCGTCACGCGGCCGGTCGTGCTGGGTGATCGGGCGGGCGAACCAGTCGTCGAGCTCGGCCGCGCCGGGCGGCGTGATCGCGTAGACGACGTGCCCCTCCTCGTCCTCGCCGGTCTTGACGACGAGGCCGTCCCGCTCCAGCCGGCCGAGGGTGGTGTAGACCTGGCCGATGTTCACCGGCCAGGTCGACCCGGTCGCCTCCTCGAACGCGGCGCGCAGCTGGTATCCGTAACCCGGCCGCTCCCGCAGCAACGCGAGAATCCCGTGCTTCACGGACATGCTGCGCGCCTCCCCTCCTGCTCTTGCATACGCGGTATGTATACCGAGTATGCAAGCCGCCGCGCAAGCCGGCCGGGACCCGGCGCGGCTCCGGACAACGCGAAGGGGCCGCATCGGCGTACCCGATGCGGCCCCTGATCTGCCGTTCGTCAGTCGGAGAGCCCGACCGAGATCACCTCGCCGGCCTCCTCCGCGGCCGCCTCGTCGGCCGGCTGCCCGGCCGCGTCGAGGGCCTCGCCGTTGTCCGCCGCCGCGAGCAGCCGGTGCGCCGTGGCCAGCACGCCGATCGCCACGACGAGCATGCCCGCGCCCAGGTAGAAGGGCACGTGGTCGTTGTAGCGGGCGGCCAGCTTGCCGGCGACGTACGGCGCCAGGCCGCCGCCGATGAACCGCACGAAGCCGTACGCCGCCGAGGCCACCGACCGGTCGACCGGCGAGACCTGCATGACCGCCTGCGTCATCAGCGTGTTGCTCAGGCCGATGAAGGCACCGGAGACGATCACCGCCGTGATCAGCACCGCCTTGTGGTCCGTCCACAGCGCGATCACCAGCACGTCGAGCGCCATCAGGAAGAAGTTCGCGTACTGCGTGCGGGCCGTGCCGAACCTGGCCTGCAGGCGCGGCGCGACGAGCACCGCGAAGATCGCGACGAGCACGCCCCAGCCGGCGAAGACGAAGCCGAGTTCGTGGATGCCGAGGCCCATCGGGAAGGGGCTGTACGCCAGGACCGTGAAGAACGCCCAGTTGTAGAAGAGGGCGACGACGCTGACCGTGGCCAGGCCGCGGTGCCGCAGCGCGCGCAGCGGCTCGGTGAGCCCGATCTTGCGGGCCGGCTGGGGAGTCCGGTCCAGGAACACGACGGTCGCCGCGAGCGAGATCGCCATCAGCGCGGTGACGCCGAAGAACGGTCCGCGCCAGCTGATGCCGCCGAGCAGTCCGCCCACCAGCGGGCCGAGCGCGATGCCGATGCCCAGCGCGGTCTCGTAGAGGATGATCGCCCCGTTGAAGCCGCCGGACGCCGCGCCGACGATGACGGCCAGCGAGGTGGCGATGAACAGCGCGTTCCCGAGGCCCCAGCCGGCCCGGAAGCCGATGATCTGGCTGATCGTGTGCGAGGAGCCGGCCAGCGCGCTGAACAGCACGATCAGGACGAGCCCCGCGATCAGCGTCCGCTTGCCGCCGATCCGGCTGGAGACCCAGCCCGTGACCAGCATCGCGACGGCGGTGACGACGAGGTAGCTGGTGAACAGCAGCTCCACGTTGCTCGCGCTGGCGTGCAGCTGCGAGGAGAGCGCGGGCAGGATCGGATCGACCAGGCCGATGCCCATGAACGACACGACGCAGGCGAAGGCGACCGCCCAGACGGCCTTCGGCTGACGGAAGGGGCTGCCGGAGGCCGCGGCGTGGCCGTGACCGTGGCCGTGACCAGGACCGTGACCGGGGCTGGGCTGATGAGTCTGAGTCTGCGTATTCGGGTTGCTCATGCGCTATCGCTTCGCTTTCGATACGAGTCGTTTCCTCGGAGGATTCGTTCGGCCGACGGTCGGACTGCTCCCTGCTGGAATTCCTGCTGACGTGCCGTTTTTTTCCGGCTACCTGCCGCGGCCGGCCAGGGCGGCGCCGGCCTCCATCGCCTCTTCCTGCAGCTCGCGCAGCCGGAGCAGCGCCGGCACCGCGGCCGCCAGCGCCTCGAGGTCGGCGGCCGGCAGCTTGCCGACCAGCTCGGAGAGCCGGTCCGCCCCGGCCTGGCGGCGGGCGGCGAGGAACTCCTCGCCCTCCGGCGTCAGCGACACGAGCACGGCGCGCCCGTCCGTGGGATCGGGCCGGCGGCCGACCAGCCCCGCCTGCTCCAGCGAGCCGACCAGCACCGTCATCGACGGCTGCGCGATCCCCTGCAGCCCGGCGAGCTCCGAGATCCGCTGCGCCCCCTTGCGGTCCAGCGCGGCCAGCGTCGAGATTCCGGTCAGGCTCAGCTGCCGCGGCTGCGAGGTGAACCGGATCACCGCCGCCGACAGCCAGTACACGGCCTCCGCCGCGGCCCGCGGGTCTTGTTCCATGCTCATGGGAAAAGCATAGCCCAAACTATGTAGCTTGTCTAACTATCCCGGGCCGGGGACCGGTCCCCCGCGCACGGGGCACCCCGCGTCGACGCGCGGCGGCCCAGGGTGCACAATGCGGGATGAGTCACGTGGACGCGGGGCATCACAGCTTGGAAAATGTCAGCGTTCTGCCTGCTACACGGCTGTAGACTCAAGTTCAGAACATTCCTTGCTGGGGGGAGCATTCGGTCCGATGGCGCCATCCGCTTCGCCGTCTCATCTCCCGGATTCGATGGAGAACGAGCATTCTGATGATTGATCAAGGGGAGGGCCCGGCAATGGACGGCGAATCCGCCGACGAGGCGAGCACACAGGTGGTCGGAACCGCGGCGTCCGCCGCGGATTCGAACTCGCAGGTGTCTGATTCGGCACCGGCCGAGGCGCCGGAGGAGCAGAGCCCCGCCGCACCGCGGGAAGACGCGCCACGGGAGTCGGCGCCGCAGGATGCGGCGTCGCGGGAGCCCGCAGCGGCCGAGGTCCCGCAGCAGCAGAGCCCTGCGGCACAGGAGGCCGCGCAGGAGTCCGCAGCGGCCGAGGTCCCGCAGCAGCAGAGCCCCGCGGGACATGAGGCCGCGCAGGAGCCCGCAGCGGCCGAGGTCCCGCAGCAGCAGAGCCCCGCGGCACAGGAGGCCGTGCAGGCCCCTGCTCCCGCTCCTGCTCCCGAGCCGGTCGCGGCTACGCAGCAGGCGTCGGCGCCGCAGGAGACCGTGCAGCTGGCCACCCAGGCCGCCGCGGCCCCGCAGCAGCAGGGCTCCGCGCCGCTCGTTCCGCCGCAGCCGCAGGGCCCGGCGCCGCTCGTGGCCCCTCCGGTCACCGCGGCTGCGCCGACCACCGTGCCGCCGCAGGGCGACGCGAATGTGCCTTCGACGCAGCCCACGCCTTACGGGGGCCAGGCCTTCGGCGCCGCGCCCTACGGTGCGGAGCCGTATTCCGGTGAGCCGTATTCCGGTGACCCGTACGGCGCCGCGGCCGCCGAGCCTAAGAAGCGCAACCTGCTGGCCCTGCTCGGCGTGATCTTCGCCATCCCGGTATGGCCGGCCGGACTGGTGCTCTCCACCCTCGGCCTGTTCAACGCCGTCTCCCGGCGCACGGGCAAGGCGCTGGCCATCATCGGACTCGTGCTCTCGATCGTCACCGGCGGCGCGATCATCGGCCTGCTGTCCGCCGCCACGTCCACCGTCGCCTCGTCCACGGCCCTGGACCCGGGCTGCACCAACGTCGAGGCGAGCCTGGCGGCCGAGGTGGCCACGCTGAAGACCGACGCGGCCACCCTCGTGTCCAACGAGAACAGCGCCTCCAGCTCGACCAGCTCGATCACCACGGTGAACGACGACCTGAACACGATCGAGTCCTACCTCGAGGCGGCCAGCGGCAACGCCACGCACGCCAACGTGAAGGCCGACCTGGACGCGATGGACACGCAGGTCCAGGCCGTCGGCAAGGCGCTGACCGCCGTCCAGAACCACTCCAAGGACTCCGACGGCGCCGCCTCGGCCGCGCTGACGACGCTGCAGGTCACGGACGCCAACCTGGACGCGCTCTGCGGCTCGTACTAGGCCGCGCGCGCCCGCGAGAGAAACAGACTTCGAGCTTCAACTTCCTTACCGCGTGAAAAGAGTGGCACAGCCATGACGACGCAACCCGAAGAAAGTCCCGCAGAGACTCCGAACTCCGCCCCGGCCGAGCCGACGCAGCCCATCGTGCCCGCGCAGCCGGCCGAGCCGACCCAGCAGCTTCAGCCCCCCGCCCCGGCGACGGGCTCCGGGCCGCTCGTGCCGCCGCCACCCGCGCCGTTGGTCGCGCCGGCACCGGCGCCCGCTCCGGCGTGGGGGCAGCAGGCTCCGGTCGATCCGGCGCTGCAGGGCGTCGCCTCGGTCGGCGCGGTGCCGGGCGTTGCGGTGCTCAGCCCGGAGGAGCAGGCGGCCGTCGAGGCCAAGAAGGCGAAGCGGCGCATGCTGTTCGCGAAGACGGCGGTCCTCGCGGTGCCGGCGATCGCCCTCGTCGGACTGCTGATCGGCACCAGTGTCGAGAGCAGCGCCCTGACGAACAAGACGAACACCGCCTCCACGGCGGCGAAGGCCGCGAACGCGGCGGCGGGCCTGGTCGCCCAGCTGCGCGCCGCGCAGTCGGCGGCCGAGGCCTCGATCCTGGTGGACCCGGGCTGTGTTGCGGTCGAGTCCAAGGCGACGGCGACCCTCGAGACCAAGGTCGTCACGGACACCGACGCCCTGCTCAAGGCCGAGCAGGGCTCGAGCTTCGCCGCCGTCGACGCGGCTGCGAACGCGTACATCAACGACCTGCAGACGTTCTCGACGAACCTCCAGCAGGACGCCGCGCTCTCCAGCCGGTCCAACTTGAAGACCTCCGTCGGCTCCGTCACGAGCGACCTCGGCGTGCTCATCTCGGCCATGCAGACCGCGATATCCGGCAACTACACCACGGCCACCGACAACAGCTTCCAGGCGGCGGCGGACCGGATGGTCGGCGACGAGACCGCTGTGGACACGCTCTGCGGCGGTACCACGCTCGTCGACGGCAACTCGTCCTCCAGCAGCAGCGGGAACAGCACCACCTCGGCGTAAGCGGCAGACGCCGAGGCGGCACACACCGTGGCGGCACAACAAGACGGCGTCCCCCGCGGCTTCCGCATCGGAAGCCGCGGGGGACGCCGTTCACGTTCCAGCCGGGCGCGGGCCTCAGTCGGCGAAGGCCTCCTCGACCACGCGCTGCTGCTCGATCTCGTGCCGCTTGTGCGAGCCGACCGCCGGGGAGGACGAGCCGGGGCGCGAGACGCCGGTCAGCGCGCGCCCGCCGAGCTCGGCGGGCAGGTGCAGGGCCATGAACGGCCAGGCGCCCTGGTTCGCCGGCTCCTCCTGCACCCAGCGCACGTCCGCGTTCGCCGGGTACTGGGCCAGCTCCTGCAGCAGCTCGGCGCCGGGAAGCGGGTAGAGCCGCTCGGCGCGGACCACGGCGGTGTCCGTGATGCCGTGCTTCTCGCGGTAGGCCACCAGATCCCAGTAGACCTTGCCGGAGCAGACCAGCACGCGCTTGACGCCGCCGGCGGCGACCGTCGTGTCGCCGATGATCGGGCGGAACGCGGTGGTGCCGGTGAACTCCTCGATCCTCGAGGAGGCCGCCTTGAGCCGGAGCATCGACTTCGGGGTGAAGACGACCAGCGGCTTGTGCGACGGGTTCAGCGCCTGCCAGCGCAGCAGGTGGAAGTACGACGACGGCAGCGACGGCATCGCGACCGTCATGTTGTTCTGCGCGCACAGCTGCAGGTAGCGCTCGATGCGGGCGGACGAGTGGTCCGGGCCCTGGCCCTCGTAGCCGTGCGGCAGCAGCAGGACGACGCCGGAGCGCTGGCCCCACTTCTGCTCGCCGGAGGAGATGAACTCGTCGACCACGGTCTGCGCGCCGTTGCCGAAGTCGCCGAACTGGGCCTCCCAGAGGACCAGCGCGTTCGGGCGGGCCACGGAGTAGCCGTACTCGAAGCCCATCGCCGCGTACTCGGAGAGCATCGAGTCGTAGACCGTGTAGGTGGCCTGGTTCTCGGCCAGGTAGGACAGCGGCGTGTACTCGCGCGCGCTGGCCCGGTCGACGACCACGTGGTGCCGCTGCACGAAGGTGCCGCGGCGCGAGTCCTGGCCGGTGAGCCGGACCGGGACGCCCTCGGTGAGCAGCGAGCCGAACGCCAGGGTCTCGCCCATCGCCCAGTCGATCGTGCCGTCGCTGACCATCTGCGCGCGCTTCTGCAGCTGCGGCAGCACCCGCGGGTGCGGCTCGAAGCCCTCGGGCAGGTTGACGTGCACCTCGACGATGCGCTTGACGACGTCGTCGGAGATCGCGGTCGGCACCGCGACCGGGAACGGCTCCTCGCTGGCGCCGTCGGCCACCGGGTTGACCGGCGCCTTGCCGGTGTCCTTGGTCTCCGCGAAGGCCTGCTCCAGCTTCGACTGGTAGTCCTTCAGCGCGGCCTCGGCCTCTTCGATGGTGATGTCGCCGCGGCCGATCAGCGCCTCGGTGTACAGCTTGCGGACCGAGCGCTTGGCCTCGATCAGCTTGTACATCAGCGGCTGGGTCATCGACGGGTCGTCGCCCTCGTTGTGGCCGCGGCGCCGGTAGCAGACCATGTCGATGACAACGTCCTTGTTGAACTCCTGCCGGAATTCGAAGGCCAGCTGCGCCACCCGGACGCAGGCCTCGGGGTCGTCGCCGTTCACGTGGAAGATCGGCGCCTCGACCATCCGCGCGACGTCGGTGCAGTAGACCGAGGAGCGCGAGGACGCGGGCGAGGTGGTGAAGCCGACCTGGTTGTTGATGACCAGGTGGATGGTGCCGCCGGTGCGGAAGCCGCGCAGCTGCGACATGTTCAGCGTCTCGGCGACCACGCCCTGGCCGGCGAACGCGGCGTCGCCGTGCATCAGGATCGGCAGCACGGTGAACGCGGAGCCGGCCTTGTTGATGATGTCCTGCTTGGCCCGCGCGTAGCCCTCGAGCACCGGGTCGACCGCCTCGAGGTGCGAGGGGTTGGCGACCAGCGAGACCTTGATCTGGCTGCCGTCGAGCGCGGTGAACGTGCCGTCGGTGCCCAGGTGGTACTTCACGTCGCCGGAGCCGTGCATCGACTTCGGGTCGAGGTTGCCCTCGAACTCGCTGAACACCTTGGAGTAGGGCTTGCCCACGATGTTCGTGAGCACGTTGAGGCGCCCGCGGTGCGGCATGCCGATCGCGGCCTCGTCCAGGCCCTCCTCGGCGGCGGAGGAGATGATCTGGTCGAGCACCGCGATCGCGGCCTCGCCGCCCTCCAGCGAGAAGCGCTTCTGGCCCACGTACTTGACCTGCAGGAAGGTCTCGAAGGCCTCGGCCGCGTTGAGCCGGTTGAGGATCCGCAGCTGCTCCTTGCGGGACGGCTTGGCGTTGCCGTTCTCCACCTTCGCCTGGATCCACTTGCGCTGTGCCGGGTCCTGGATGTGCATGTACTCGATGCCGACGGTGCGGCAGTACGAGTCGCGCAGCACGCCGAGGATGTCGCGCAGCAGCATCATCGGCTTTCCGCCGAAGCCGCCGGTGGCGAACTCGCGCTCGAGGTCCCACAGCGTCAGACCGTGCTCGACGACGTCGAGGTCGGGGTGCCGGCGCTGCTTGTACTCGAGCGGGTCGGTGTCGGCCATCAGGTGGCCGCGGGTGCGGTAGGAGTCGATCAGCTCCTGCACGCGCGCGGTCTTGTTGATGTCGTTCTCGTGCGTGGCCGGGATGTCCTGCACCCAGCGGACCGGCTCGTAGGGGATGCGCAGCGACTCGAAGACGCGGTCGTAGAAGTCGTCGCCGCCGAGCAGCAGCTGGTGGATCGCCTTGAGGTACTCGCCGGACTGCGCGCCCTGGATGATCCGGTGGTCGTAGGTGGACGTCAGCGTCATGACCTTGCTGACGGCCAGCCGGTTGAGCGTCTCCTCGCTCGCGCCCTGGTACTCGGCCGGGTACTCCATCGCGCCGACGCCGATGATCGTGCCCTGGCCCTTCATCAGCCGCGGCACCGAGTGCACGGTGCCGATGCCGCCGGGGTTGGTCAGCGAGATCGTGGTGCCGGCGAAGTCGTCGGCGGTCAGCTTGTTGTTGCGGGCCTTGCGGACCAGGTCCTCGTAGGCCTGCCAGAACTCGCGGAAGTCCATCAGCTCGGCGGCCTTGATGGAGGGCACCACGAGGGTGCGCGAGCCGTCCGGCTTCTGCAGGTCGATCGCCAGGCCGAAGTTGATGTGCTCGGGCGTGACCAGGGCGGGCTTGCCGTCCACCTCGGTGAACGAGCCGTTCATCTCCGGGATGGCCTTGGTCGCCTGCACCATCGCGTAGCCGATGAGGTGGGTGAAGGAGACCTTGCCGCCGCGGGCGCGCTTGAGGTGGTTGTTGATGACCACGCGGTTGTCGATCAGCAGCTTCGCCGGCACCGCGCGCACCGAGGTGGCGGTCGGCACCTCGAGCGAGGCGTTCATGTTGGTGATCAGCCGGGCGGCCGGACCGCGCAGCACGGTGGTCGCGGCGCCGCCGCCGGTCGGGGTGGAGGCGGTGGGCGGGGCGGTGATCGCCGCGTCGCGCGGCACGCCGCCGACCGGGGCCACCGCCTTCGGGGTCGGCTTCGGGGCGAGCGCGCCGGGCGTCTCGGCCTCGGCCGCCGCCACGGCCGGGGCGACGCCCGCGGCGACCTGGGCGACGGGGGCCTGGTTGCCGGGCACCGGCACCGGCTTGGCCAGCGGCTCGGGGGCGGCGGGAGCGGTCGCGGTG
>NZ_JAGSOH010000194.1 GCF_018139625.1 Actinospica acidithermotolerans
GCCCCGTCGCCCGCGCTCCCCGCCATGGAGATCGTTCCGCCGAGGGTGTAGAGGACGACCTCGTCAGCCATCGCAGCGCCTTTCCGTTGAACCGTGGACCGCCGCACACCCTACTTCAGGCGCCGGCCTTGTTACCCTCACCGGTATGCGTATCGCGGTGGCGGCCGACAGCCTGGACGGAGTGGCGCGGGAGATCCCCGCGGCACTGCGGGCGCTCGGCTACGAGGTGATCACCCACGGCGCGCTCGCCGACGGAGTCGCGGAGGCCGACCCGGCCGCCGTCTGGTCCGCCTGCGCCCGCGCGGCGGCCCTGGACGTCGCCGAGGGCCGCGCGGACGAGGCGGTGGTCGCGTGCTGGACCGGGACGGGCGTGTCCATCGCGGCGAACAAGGTGCCGGGGGTGCGCGCGGCGCTGTGCACGGACGCGGCGACCGCGGCCGGGGCGCGGCGCTGGAACGACGCGAACGTGCTCGCGCTGAGCCTGCGGCTGACCTCGCGGCAGGTGCTCGCGGAGATCATCGACGCCTGGTTCGACACGGACCCGAGCCTGGAACCCGGGGACGTCGCCGCGATCAGCATGGTCGAGCCCTAGCCTGGTTGCTCGGTGCTCGGTGCTCGGTGCTCGGTGCTCGGTGCTCGGTTGCTCGGCTTCGCCGCTAGCCCGCGTGCGCGCCGACCCGCATCCAGGCCGTGCCGCGGGCGCGGGCGTACAGGAACGCCAGGCGGGCGAGCGTGAAGACCCCGACGACGACCCACAGCCAGGTCAGGTTCCCGCCCGCGGCGAACAGGATCGCGAGCCCGATCAGGAACACGCCGGTGCACGCGAGCGACGCCCACGCCAGGTAGGTCGCGTCGCCCGCGCCGATCAGCACGCCGTCGAGCACGAACACGACGCCCGCGGGCGGCTGGAAGAGCGCCGCGACGAGCAGCACGGGCATGAGCGCGGCCGCGACCGCCTGGTCGTTGGTGAACGCTCCGGCGAGCACCGGGCTGAGCGCGGCCAGGCCCACGCCGGTGACCACGCCGAACCCGAGCCCCCACCGGTTCATCCGCGCCACCACCTGCCGGGTCGCGTCGGTGCGCCCGGCCCCCAGTTCGTGCCCGACGAGCGCCTGCGCGGCGATCGCGAGCGCGTCCAGGGCGAGGGCGAGCATGAACCAGAGGTTCTGCGCGATGGTGTTCGCCGCGAGCGCGTCCGTGCCGAGCCTTCCCGCGGCCCAGACGGCGGCCAGCAGGTAGACGCGCAGCCCGATGGTGCGCACGAGCAGCGCGAAGTTCGCCGAGAGCGAGGCGCGCACCGCGCGCGGGTTCGGCCGCGCCGAGACGTTCTCCCGGCGGCAGGCCTTCACGACGATGTACGCGTACGCGAGCGCCATCGCGCTCTGCACGCCCGCGGTCCCGGCGGCCGATCCGGCGATCCCGAGCCCGCACGGGTACACCAGCACCCAGTTCGCCAAAGTGTTGATGACGGCTGCGGCGGCCGCGACGACCAGCGGGGTGCGCATGTCGTGCAGGCCGCGCAGCAGGCCCGTGGCCGCGAGCACCAGCAGCATCCCCGGCAGCCCGAGCGAGCTGATCCGCAGGTAGGTGGCCGCGTACGGGGCGGCCTCGGCCCCGGCGCCGAGCCAGCGCACGATCGGGTCAGCGCCGAGGACCCCGACGACCGCCAGCAGCAGCCCGAGCCCGGCCGCCAGGTACATCCCGTCCACCCCGCGCGCCAGCCCCTCGCCGCGCCGGCCCGCGCCGATCAGCCGGGAGACCTGCGCCGTGGTGCTGTACGCGAGGAAGATGCACACGTTCACCAGCGTGTTCAGCGCCGCGCCCGCGGTGCCGAGCCCGGCGAGCTGCGCCGGCCCGAGGTGCCCGACGATCGCGCTGTCGGCGAGCACGAACAGCGGCTCGGCCAGCAGCGCGCCGAGCGCGGGTATCGCGAGCGCGAGGATCGCCCGTCCGGTGACCTCGGTCGCGGGCGTCTCCTGCGTCGCGTCCGCGACCTGCGCGGGTTCGGCTTCCACGCCACCGGATCATGCCATACGCGCGGTCACTGCTCCCGGCTGTCCGACTCCAGGCCCTCGATGATCCCGGAGATGTGCTCCGGGTCCGGGTACATGTCGGTGAACTCGTAGCCGGCGAGCGTGCGCGGCCGGTCCATGCCCATGTCCACCCGCAGCAGGTCGTCCCCTGCCACGCCGTGGCTGGCCCAGTTCCCGAGCACGCGCAGCCGGGACCGGATCGAGGGCATCGCCATGATGTGGTAGCCGCGCGTCGCGATCTGCGCCGGAACGCCGGAGAGCGGGATGCCGAGCGGCTTGGCGACCGCGCGGGGCCCGCCGAGGTCGACGACCAGGCCGAGGTCCTTGTGGTAGTACTCGCGCAGCGGGCGCCCGCCCATCGTGCAGATGACGTTGTCGGCCGCCACCTTCCCCTGCCGCATGGCGTGCTGCGCGGTCGGCGGGCACACGGCGCCCTCGACCCCGTCGCGCTGCTTGGCCAGGTCCGGCACCGCGGCGCAGTCGCCGAGCGCGAACACCCCCTCCCAGCCCGGCAGCCGCATGTCCGCGCCCACCACGAGCCGCCCGCGCGAGGTCTCGCCGAGCCCGCGCACCAGCGGCGAGGCCGCGACCCCGGCCGTCCACACGCACGTCTCGGTCGCCAGCGCCGTGCCGTCGGTCAGCTTCACCTCGGTGTCGGTCACCGCCGCGACCGAGGTGCCGAGCTTGAAGTTCACCCCGCGCCTGGCGAGCATCCGCATCGCCACCCCGCCGAGGTCCTCGCCGAGCTCCGGCATCAGCTTGTCGGCCAGGTCCGCGAGCGTCCACGAGATCAGCTCCGGCGCGAGCCCGGGAAGCCGCCGGGCCGCGTTCGTCGTCAGCTCCAGCAGGCACGCGCAGGTCTCCGTGCCGGCGTACCCGCCGCCGACCACCAGGAACGTGCACCGCCGCCGCTTCTCCTCCTCGGTGTTCGCGGCCGCGGCGAGCTCCAGCTGCGCGATCACGTGGTCGCGCAGGTTCAGCGCCTGCTTGAGCGTCTTCATCCCGCGCGCGTGCTCCGCGAGCCCCGGGATCTCGAACGTGCGCGTGACCGACCCGGGCGCGAGCACCAGGTAGTCGTACCGCAGCGCCTCGTCCTCCCCGGTGATCTTCTTCACGTAGATCGTCTTCGCCGGCAGATCCACCCCCAGCGCCCCGCCCGGCACCCGCAGCGTGTGCCTGAGCAGCCGCGCCAGCGGCACCGCCACCGAGGAGGCGGCCAGGACCCCGGAGGCGACCTGTGGCAGCAGCGGCAGGTAGAGCGAGGCGGAGGTCGGGTCGACCAGCAGGATCTGCGCCTTGTCCGGCGGCAGCCGCCGCTCCAGCCGCCGCACGCACGCCAGCCCGGCGAACCCGGCCCCGACCACGATGATCCGCGGCACTCCCGCCGCCCTGGTCTGCGTCATCGCTCCCGCCGCCTCCACTCAGATCGATCCGTGGTGCCGCACGTCCTCCGGCTGCCCTAAGCCCCTTCAGCCTCGCCCGATCGGCCGCATCCCGCACCCCGGCTGCGTCCGACGGGGTAGCGCGCCCGGCCGGTCAACGCCGTTCGGGCCAGGTATCCACCCATAGCGCCGTATCGCGATCGTGACAATAGGGGAGTGTTCTGGGTGCATGGGGCAAAAGGTTCACGGCTTCCGCTCCGGTTTTCCGGATTCCGGCCCCGGAAACCGGCTTGGCGCCTCAAGAAACGGCCGGCCCTACTCCACGGCCGCCTGCTCGCCCCCCGCCACCTTCCGCAGCGCCCTCGACGTCCTCGACGCGCGGATCGCGGCGCGCTGCTCCCGCGCGGTCGCGTCGATGTAGTTCTGGCTGGTCGTGAGCGACGCATGGCCGAGGAGGCGCATGATCTCCACGGCGCTGGCTCCGTCTTCGGCGAGGCGGGTGGCGAAGGTGTGGCGCAGGGCGTGCACGGAGGCGCCCCGCGGGACCTGGCCGGAGACGCCCGCCTCGCGGTAGGACCTCGACACGAGGTACTGCAGGGCGCCGCGGCCGAGGGGGGCGTTGTCGGTGCCGACGAACAGGGGGTCGGAGCGTGCGGGCTCACGGCCGCCGAAGCGGTCGGCGCGGGACTTGAGGTACTCGTCGATGACGGCTTCGAGTTCGGGCTCCACGGGGACGGCGCGTTCCTTGCCGCCCTTGCCGCGCACGGTCAGGATGCGCTCGCCGGCGCGCCCGCCCACGGAGGAGACGGTGAGTTCCAGCAGCTCCGTCGACCTGAGCCCGGCGCACAGCAGGACGGCGAGCACGGCGAAGTCGCGCTCGGGCCAGGGGGCGCGGCGCCGGGTGCGGTCGACGGGGGCGGCGGCGGACTCCAGGATGCGCTCGGGCGTGTCCTCGCCGCGCAGCGGCTTCGGATAGCGGTGCGGGGCCTTGGGCCGGCCGACGGAGCCCATCGGGTTGCCGGGGGCGAGCTCGTCGGCCACGAGGAAGGTGAAGAACTGGTTCCACACCGACCAGGCGCGCCCGATCGAGGACGCGGCGCGCGGTTCGGCGTACTCGGCGAACGCGGCCCGCAGCGCGCGCCCGGTCACGGCCTCCAGCTCCAGCTTCGCCGGTTCGCCGCGTCCGGCCTGCCTGGCGAGCACGGCGCCGACGCCGGCGAGGTCGCGGCGGTAGGCGGCGAGGGTGTTCGCGGACTGCTTCAGGGCGGTGCGCGAGCGCAGGAACTCCTCGATCGCCTCGGCGAGGGAAAGCGGGCCGTCTGCTGCGGAAACCATGCCCACGATTGTGCCAAGGATGATGATCAGAAGGCGGGAGGCGGGCACCGGTTCAGCAGTGCCTCACGAGGCGTGCGCAGTCTTCAGCACCCGCGCGACGGCGTTCAGCAGCGCGTCCTTCGTGAAGGGCTTGCGGATCAGGGCCATGCCGTCCGGCAGCGAGGTGCCGTCGGGCAGCGTCCCGGCGGTGTAGCCGGACATGATCAGCACCGGCAGCTCCGGGTAGCGCCCGCGGGCGGCGCGGGCGAGTTCGAGGCCGGTCATGCCCGCCATCACCATGTCTGTCACCAGCGCGTCGAACCGGTGCCCGTCGCCCGTCCGGATCAGGTCCAGGGCGGAGCCCGGGTCGGGCAGGCACACCGGGCGGTAGCCGCCGCGGCGCATCATCATGCCCACGAGATCGCGCACGGCGTCGTCGTCCTCCACCACGAGCACGCGCTGGCCGCCGCCGGGCTCCGCGCTCGGGTCGGCCGGCCGGCCCGCCTCGGCGGGGGAGAGCCGGGCGGGCAGGTCGATGCGCACGATGGTGCCGCCGCCGGGCCGGGAGAACAGGCCGATATCGCCGCCCGCCGCCTTGACCACCCCGTACGCCGTCGACAGGCCGAGGCCGGTCCCGGCGGCCGCGTCCGTGGTGAAGAACGGCTCGAACGCGCGGCCCTTGACCTCATCGGACATGCCGCCGCCGGTGTCCTCGACGCTGATGCGCACCATCGCCGTCTCGCCCGGCACGTTCGCCGTCCCGATCTGCAGCTGCCCGCCGTGCGGCATGGCACGCCGTGAGTTGGCCACGAGGTTGAGCAGCAGCCGCTCGAGCTCGCTGCGGTCGATCCGCACCGGCCACAGCTCCTCGGCCAGGCGCGTGGTGAACTCGATGTCCTCGCCGATCGCGCCGTGCAGCACCCGCTCGGTATCCGCGACGACGTCGTTCGCGTTCAGCGTCTCCGGATGCAGCGGCTCCTGCCGGGAGAACACCAGCAGATGCCGGGTCAGGTCCGCGCCGCGCTCGGCCAGCGTCCGGATCACGGTCAGGCCCTCGCGGTGCGGGTCGTCCTCCGGCATGTCGGCGAGTTCCAGGTCCGTGCGGCCCAGGATGACGGCCAGCAGGTTGTTGAAGTCGTGCGCGATGCCGCCGGCCAGCCGGCCGAGCGAGTCCAGGCGCTCGGCCTGCCGCAGCTTCTGCTGCATGCCGCGGTGCTCGCGCCGCTGCTGCGCCTGGTCCAGCTCCCGGCGGATGACCGGCACCAGCCGGGTCATCCGGTCCTTGAGCACGAAGTCGTGCGCGCCCGCGCGCATCAGCGTCGCGGCCTCCTCCTCGCCGATCCGCCCGCTGACCAGGATGAACGGCAGATCGTAGCCGCTCTCGCGCAGCAGCTCCAGCGCCTGATCGGCCCCGAACCCGGGCATGTGGAAGTCCGAGATCACCAGGTCGGGCGTGCGCTGGTTCAGCGCCTCGACGACATGCTCGGCGCGCTCGGCGCGCTCGTAGTCCACCTCCATACCGCCGCGCCGCAGGTGCGTGGCGATCAGCAGGGCGTCGTCGTCGCTGTCCTCGCAGATCAGCAGCCGGACCCGCGGCCCACCCCCGGCGGTCACGGGGCGACGCCTGTCCGCGGGCGGGGCTCGTTCACCCGCAGCCAGTACGTCGCGAGCGTGCGCACCACCGTCACGAACGTCGTGAACGAGACCGGCTTGCACACGTAGCTGTTCGCCCCGAGCCGGTAGCCCTCCAGCACGTCCCGCGGCTCCCGCGAGGTCGTCAGGATCACCACCGGCACGATCCGGGTGCGCGGATCCGAGCGCAGCCGGCCGAGCACCTCGAGACCGCCGACCTTCGGCAGGTTGATGTCCAGCAGCACCAGCGCCGGATCCACCGCCGGACCGTGCTCAGGCAGCAGCGCCTGCAGGCACGCCTCCCCATCCGCCACCGCGATGATCGGGTTGTCGAAGCCGTTCTTGGTGAACGCGCGCCGCGTCAGCAGCACGTCGTCCGGATTGTCCTCAGCCAGCAGGATCGGGGAATCGTTCACCGCGCACCGCCTTCCCGTAGCGCCGGCCGGTGCTCGGGCAGCACGAACCGGAACACCGCGCCGCGCTCGGGATGCCCCTCGGCCCAGATCCGCCCGCCGTGCCGGTTGATGATCCGCCCCACGATCGCCAGCCCGATCCCCGTCCCGGCGAAGTCGTCCACCGAGTGCAGCCGCTGGAACGGCACGAACAGCTTGTCCGCGTACCGCATGTCGAACCCGGCCCCGGTGTCCCGCACGAAGAACGCGCAACCCCCGTCCGCCAGCCGCTCCACCCCCACGTGGATCAGCGCCTTGTCCTGCTTCGCCGTGAACTTCCACGCGTTCGAGATCAGGTTCTGCAGCACCAGCTCCAGCAGCGCCGGATCGCCCGTCGCGTGCAGCCCGTCCTCCACGATCAGCTCCACCGGCCGCTCCGGGTCCCCCTCCGCCGAGCGCAGATCCGCCAGGATCCGCTGCGCCATCGCGCTCAGGTCCACCGGCCGCCACGACAGCTCCGCCCGCGTCGCCCGCGAGAGCGTCAGCAGGTCGTCGATCAGCCGGCTCATCCGCGTCGTCGCCGCCACCACCCGCGACAGGTAGTCCCGGCCCGTCGCGTCCAGCGCGCTCCCGTAATCCTCCAGGATCAGCTCGCTGAACCCGGCCACCGCCCGCAGCGGCGCCCGCAGGTCGTGCGAGACCGAGTACGCGAACGCGTCCAGCTCCCGCGTCGAGGCCTCCAGCTCCGCCGTCCGCTCCCGCACCCGCGACTCCAGGCCCGCGTTCAACGACTCCAGCCCCGAGTTCAACCGGTTGGCCTCCTCCTCGGCCCGCTTGAGATCCGTGATGTCCGTCGAGATCCCGCAGATCGCGTAATGCCGCCCCGCGATGTCCGTCAGCGGGTACTTCAGCGTGATGTACGTGTGCGCCCCGTCCACCTGCGGCACGGACTCCTCCGCCTGCACCGCCGCACCGCTCGCCAGCGCCTTCAGGTCGTTCGCCCGGAAGTCCGCCGCGGCCTCCGGCGGGAACATGTCGAAGTCCGTCCGCCCCACGATCTCCTCGCGCCGGATCCCGAACAGCTCCTCGTACCGCCGGTTGACCAGCAGGTACCGGCCCTCACGATCCCGCATGTAGATCACCGCCGGCGAATTGTCGATCACCTGCAGCAGCCGCTTCGCCTCCTCGTCCGCGGCCAGCCGCGCCGTCTCGGCCCGGATCAGCGCCAGCCGGCTGCGCATCGCCGCGGCCAGCGCCCACAGGCTCGTGGCCACCAGCACCAGCACCTCGACGAACGGCGGCAGCGAGAGCAGGGGAGTGCGGCGCGCCATGTCGCCGTGCGCGCGGATCGCCAGTCCGAGATCCAGCAGGCACACGACGACCAGCACGGACACGGCCACCGCGGTCGGAGTGAGCGCCGAGCGGAGGCCGGCCGGTGCTCCGGTTGTACCGGGACGCTGGCGCAAGGTCGCTTCGCCTCATCACGCGAGATGCAGGAACAGAACCATGCTCGGCCGACCGCAGCCCCACGGCAACCGGTACGGAGCACTTCGCCCGGAAAACGTCCGGAGAGCGCCCTTTTTTCCTTCTTGAGCAGAAGATGACGCGGCGCAGACCTCCTCTTCGCACAGCCGCCCGACGCTGGAGCCGAAGCCCCATGCGAACCGGAAGACCGGAAAGGGCGTGCGCACATGACCGGACCCGCGCGCCGTCCAAGACCCCACCCCGATCCCGAGGTCGGAGCCGTCAGCCGGGCCCAACTGGCCAGGGTGCGCGAAGACGTCGGCGAACTCTCCCTGCGCAACTACGTCAGCGCGTACCTCGACCTGCTGCCCGGCCGGCTGGAGCGCATCGACCAAGCGGTCGCCGCCGCCGACGGCGCCGAGGCGACCCGCGTCATGTTCGACCTGCGCGCCGCCAGCGCCATGCTCGGCGCCCGCCGGCTGCCCGCCCTGCTCTCCGCCCTGGAGACCACGCTCAACGTCGGCCTGCCCGCCTCGCCCGCCCAACTCGCCGTCGTGCGCGCCGAGGCCGACGCCGTCGCCGCCGCACTGCGCCGCTACCTCGGCAGCACCCTCGGCCCTACGTCAGCGGATTGACGAAACCCTGAGGATCGCTTGAAAGCGGCTGGAGCTTCGATACGGAAGCTCTCAGTAAAGGCTCAGTTAACCAGAGGTAAAAGGCTCAGTCTGCTGCCGACGGGCGGGAAGGAAC
>NZ_JAGSOH010000195.1 GCF_018139625.1 Actinospica acidithermotolerans
CGGCGCGGTCGGCTGGGGCCGGCCGGCGGTGTCCCGGTGCGGCGGTTCGATGCCGGGTTCGATCATCTCGGGTTCCCTCCCCGGTTCTTCGGTGCGCGAGCGGCGTCGATGTGACGCCTCTCACCAGGATGACGTCTTGACGGGGCGTCCGGTTCGATCTGCGGTGCCTTTGCCTCGGATGCGCCGGTAAAACCACCCGGCTGCGCCCCCCCGCATGGCACGGGGTGACTAGGCGTGACGGGTGAGATACGGTCGTGTGACGGCGCGTCAGGCGTCGGCGCGGCGCCGCGCGGCGCGTGCTTTGCGAATCAGGAGGGGCCCGTGGACATTTAGTGACCTTCCCGGGGGGTAGGGATGGGGCCGGAGACACTTTGGGGTCCTTTCGGCACGGACCGCGGTGTGTGAGTGAGGACGCGGCGGGATCCGTGCTGCCGGATTCCGCGGACAAGGGCTTTGAGGGGATTGACCGGGCGTGGGTGAGCGGGTTGCCGCGGCGGAGCTGGCGTTCGACGGTCGGGACCGGGAAAGGTTCCGCTCGCGGCTGACGGCGTGCCAGGACGTGTTCGAGCGGATGCTGGCGCAGGACCTGTTCGAGAAGAACAGGAAGCTTTGCGGGATCGAACTGGAGATCCATCTGATCGACGGGCAGGGCCGTCCGTCGATGGTCAACCGGCAGGTGCTCGAGCGGATCGCCTCGCCGGACTTCCAGACCGAGATGGGCCTGTTCAACCTGGAGATGAACATCGCCCCGCACAAGATCGTCGGCACGATGTTCTCCGAGCTGCGCGAGGAGATGGACACCGCCCTGCACTACGCGGACCGGGTCGCCGGGGGCTACGGCGCGGGGGTGGCGCTGATCGGGGTGCTGCCGACCCTCGACGGGGCGCACCTGGTGCGGGAGAACTTCACCGACGAGGACCGCTACGTGATGCTCAACGACCAGATCGCGGTGCTGCGCGGGGAGGACTTCCAGCTGCGGATCGAGGGCGAGGGCGAGGAGCTGGACGCCGCGTTCCCGACGATCATGCCGGAGGCGTGCTGCACCTCGGTGCAGTTCCACCTGCAGGTGACCCCGGACGGGTTCGCCCGGGCGTGGAACGCGGCGCAGGCGATCGCCGGCCCGCAGGTCGCGCTGGGGGCGAACTCGCCGTTCCTGCTGGGCAAGAAGCTGTGGCACGAGACGCGGATCGCGCTGTTCGAGCAGGCAACCGACTTCCGCACGGTCGAGCTCGCCGCGCAGGGGGTGCGGCCGCGGGTGTGGTTCGGCGAGCGGTGGGTGCGCGGGCCCGCCGAGCTGTTCCGCGAGAACATCAAGTACTTCACCTCCTTGCTGCCGCGGGTCGGCGGGGAGGACTCCGAGGCGGTGCTCGCCGCCGGCGGCATCCCGCACCTGCCCGAGCTGCGGCTGCACAACGGCACCGTCTACCGGTGGAACCGGCCCGTCTACGACGTCGCGCGCGGCAAGCCGCACCTGCGCGTCGAGAACCGGGTGCTGCCGGCCGGCCCGACGGTGGTGGACGTGCTGGCGAACGCCGCGTTCTTCTACGGACTCGTGCGCGCCCTCGCGGACGAGGAGTCCCCGGTCTGGCGGCGCCTGGCGTTCTCCGAGGCGCGCGAGAACCTGCACCGCGCCGCCCGCGACGGGATCGGCGCCGAGATGGCGTGGCCCGGGCTCGGCACCGTGCCCGCCGGACGGCTGGTGACCGAGGTGCTGCTGCCGCTGGCCGCGCAGGGCCTGGACGCCTGGCGCATCGACCCGCGCGAGCGCGACCTCTACCTCGGCATCATCGAGGGCCGCGCCCGCAGCGGCCGCAACGGCGCCGTCTGGCAGATCGAGCAGGTCGACTACCTCGAGCAGAAGACCGGGATGAGCCGCCCGGACGCGATCGCCGCGATGACCCGCCGCTACGCCCGCCTCGGCCGCGCCGGCGCCCCCGTGCACACCTGGCCCGTCGGCGGCGTCTGACCCGCAGGACAGGGCCCGGAGGCCGACGCGGAGCGGGGAGCGGACCGGGAGTGCCGCAACGGTCCGGCGCGGCGCCCTGCTGCCGTCGGCTGCTGGACCAGCGTTCGCCGTGGCCGGTCCCGGTGTCGCCGGGTCACGGGCCATCGGCACCGTCCGGGGCGGTGCCCTGCTGGGCCGTCGGCTGCCGGACCGGCGTTCGGTGCGGCCGGTCCTGGTGCCGCCCGGGTCACGGGCCATCGGCACCGTCCGGGGCGGTGCCCTGCTGGGCCGTCGGCTGCCGGACCGGCGTTCGGTGCGGCCGGTCCCGGTGTCGCCGGGTCACCGCCGTCGGCGCCGCCCGGCGCGGATCTTCACGTCCTGGCCCTAGGATCACGCTCGTGACGGAGCAGGCGAGCGATCAGGCCGGCGGGCGCGGCCGGGCAGAGGGCGGCTGGGCCTACGGGGCGAACTGGACCAGGAGGCTGATCGCGTTCGAGGTCGCCGCGGTGCTCGCGGTCGGGCTCGGGCGCTCCGCGGTCAACTCGGTCATCTCGCTGATCGGCTCGCTCACCGAGGTCAAGTCGATCACGAAGCTCTCCACCCAGTCCGTGGCGCTCAACGCCTCGGCCAGCTCCCGGCCGTGGCTTAACCTGACCTGGCAGGTCTACGGCATCGCGTTCGGGCTCGCCCCCGCGCTGCTGGTCGCCTACCTGCTCACCCGCGAGGGGATCGGGCTGCGCGGGATCGGCGTCGACCGGAGCCGGCCGTGGAAGGACCTCGGGTACGGGGCGGCGGTGGCCGCGTGCATCGGAGGGGCCGGGCTCGGGCTCTACCTCGGCGCGCACGCCGCGGGACTGGCCGTCACGGTCGTGCCCACGACGCTGCCGGCGGTCTGGTGGCGCATTCCCGTGCTCGTCGGGTCGGCGTGGGAGAACGCGATCGTCGAGGAGATCACCTGGAACGGGTACCTGCTGCGCCGCTTCGACCAGCTCGGCTGGTCGCGGAACCGCTCCGACGCGACCAGCGCCCTGATCCGCGGCAGCTACCACCTCTACCAGGGACTCGGCGGGTTCTTCGGCAACCTCGTCATGGGGCTGATCTTCGCGAAGCTCTACCGGCGCTGGGGGCGGGTGATGCCGCTGCTGATCGCGCACGGGCTGATCGACACCGTCGCGTTCGTCGGCTACGTCCTGCTCGCCGGGCACGTCGGCTGGCTGCCGACCTGAGAGGCCAGAACGACCTCTGAGCCCGCCCGGGGACGCCGGGCGGGACACGTCGGATGGTGGGAAGGGTGCCGCGGCGGTGCTAGGCGGCCTGCAGCGCGGCCTCGGCGCCCGCGAGGGGCGCGAGCGGGGCCGCCGGCGCGAGCTGCTCCAGCGGCGTCAGCGGCGCGAGCGCGGCGTGATGCCGGTCGAGCCGGGCCCGCAGGCGGGTCTTGACGGCCTGCCACTCGGGGGCGAGCAGCGAGTAGAGATGCGAGTCGCGCACCCCGCCCTCGGACGCGGGGAAGTGCGCGCGCCGGGTGCCCTCGAACGTGGCGCCGAGCTCCATGATCGCCCGATGGGAGCGGGCGTTGCGGGTGTCGGCCTTGAGCGAGACCCGGTGCACCTGCCAGGTCTCGAACGCGTGCGTGAGCATCAGCAGCTTGGCTTCCAGGTTGATGCCGGTGCGCTGGGCGCGCGGCGCCAGCCAGGTCGAGCCGATCTCCACGGCGTCCGGGATGCCGGAGGGGTTGGTCCGGCCGTGCCGCGGCGGCCATACCCCGGCGTTCCAGTACTCGAGCTCCCGGAACCGGGTGGAACCGACCACGCGCCCGTCGCGCAGGTCGATCTGGGTGAACGCGAGCGCGACGTGCGCGTCGAGGTCTTCGAGCGCGACGTCGAGGTAGCGGCGCACGGCCGCGGCGTCCCTGGGCACGTAGGTGTACCCGAACGATGAGCGATCCTCGGTGGCCGCCTGGAGCAGCTCGCCGAGGTGTTCCTCGCGCATCGGTTCCAGCCGCACGAGGCGGCCGGTCAGCGTGATGGGTGCTGGCATGGCGGCAATGATGCATCCTCGGGGGCACTTGGCGAAAGCGGCCCGCGGCAATTCACTCCGGAGTATGAGGGTCCGTGCGTAACCGGTGACGGTAGGTGATGAAATCCCCAGCTCACGCGCGGTTTCCGGGTGAACGGCCGGTGGCCGGGCGGTGGCCGGTCCGGCGGGCGCGCGGGGCGCGGGCGTGCGAGTCTTGACGGCGGGGGCCCCGGCGGGGAGGATGGCCTCGAAAGAACATGAACGCGCGCTCACGTTCTGTGGGCGGCACCGAGGCAGGAGGGCCCGAAGTGCTCCTTCCCGACGAACGCGCCGCGCTCGCCGAGGCCGGCCGGCGGCTGGCCGGACGCGGGCTGGTCATCGGCACCAGCGGCAACCTCTCCATCCGGCACGGCGACCTCGTCGCCGTCACCCCCACGGGAGGGGTCATCGGCGAGCTGACGGCCGAGCAGATGACCGTCATCCGCCTCGAGGACGGCGCCGTCGTCGACGGGGAGCTGGCGCCCACAAGCGAAGTGCCGATGCACCTGGCGATCTACCGCTCGAGCTTCGCCAACGCCATCACGCACACGCACGCCACCACCTCCACCGCCATCGGCCTGGTCGCCGACGAGATCCCGCTCGTGCACTACGCGATGCTCGGCCTCGGCGGCGCCCTCAGGGTCGCCGACTACGCCTGCTACGGCACCGACGCCCTCGCCGAGCTCGTCGTGAAGGCCCTCGAGTTCAAGCAGGCCGCGCTCATGCGCAACCACGGCTCCATCGCCGTCGGGCCGACGCTCGCCAAGGCCGTCGACAATCTCGAACTGTGCGAATGGGCCGCCCAGACCTACCACCAGGCGCTGCTCGCCTCCGCTGTCACCGGACGCGCCCCCCGCGAGCTCACCCAGGCCGAGCAGGAAGAGGTCATCATGGCCGCCCTGTCCACCGGCTACGGCACCACCAAGAAGATCAAGCCCGAAGACGAGGCGGAGTAAGCACCGTGAGCAGCTACGGCATCAGCCGGTACCCGGACGTCAAGGCCGTCGAGGCCCGCCTGGAGACCCTCACGCACACCCCGATCCGCACCCTGGGCGCGGACCGGCTCGCCGAGTACCACGCCTGGTACGAGCAGCGCACTCCCGCCTCCAAGCAGGCCGCCGCCGAGGCGGAGGCCGTCATCCCCGGCGGCGTGCAGCACAACCTCGCGCTCAACGACCCCTGGCCGCTGTCGGTCGTGCGCGCTGAAGGCGCCTACCTGCACGACGCCGATGGCAACCGGTACATCGACTTCCTCCAGGCGGGCGGCCCCACTGTCCTCGGCTCCAACCCCCCGGCCGTGCGCGCGAAGGTCCTCGAGTTGCTTGAGCACTGCGGCCCGGTCACCGGCATGCTTCACCCTGCCGAGACGCGGCTCGCCAAGCTCATCCACGACTTCATGCCTGCTGTGCACAAGTTCCGCATGCTCGGCTCTGGCACCGAGGCCGTCATGGCCGCCATCCGCGCCGCCCGCGCCCACACCGGCAAGGCGCACATCATCAAGGTCGGCGGCGCCTATCACGGCTGGTCCGACCAGGTCGTATACGGGCTGCGCATCCCCGGCACCGGCTCCCTGGAGGCGGCCGGCATCCCCAAGACCGCGCTCGCCAATACCGCGGAGACCGCCCCAGGCGACCTCGAAGCGCTGCGCGCCAGGCTTGCCGCCAACGCCGCCGAGGGCGGCACCGCCGCCGTCATCGTCGAGCCCGTCGGACCCGAGTCCGGCACACACCCCGTCACCCGCGAGTTCAACGCGCAGGTGCGCGAACTGTGCGACGAGTTCGGCACCCTGCTGATCTTCGACGAGGTCGTCACCGGCTTCCGCCTCGGCATGGGCGGCGCCCAGGGCTACTACGAGGTCACCCCCGACCTGACCGTCTTCGGCAAGTGCGTGGCCGGCGGCTACCCCGGGGCGGGCGGGGTCGGCGGACGCGAAGAGGTCATGGCCGCCTTCGCCGGCGGGCTCACCGCCGCCGGGCAGCGGGCCCTGACCGGCGGCACCCTGTCCGCCAACCCCCTGTCGTGCACGGCCGGCTACCACACGCTGCTCGAGATGGACCGCCTCGACGCCCCCGCGAAGGCCGGAGCCGCGGGCGACCGGCTCCGCGAAGGACTCGACGCCCTGATCGCCCGGTACGAGCTGCCGTACGTCACCTACAACTTCGGCTCCATCGTCCACCTGCACACCTCCGGCGTCCTTCACCTGTCCCTCAACGACCCCGAGTTCTTCGACAAGCTCGGCCCCCGCAAGGACATGCTCGAGCACATGTCCATGGCCTTCGCCGCCGAAGGCGTCATCACGCTCGCCGGATCCCGCATCTACACCTCCATGGCCGACACCGACGACGTCGTCGACGAGGCTCTCGCCGCCTTCGAGCGCGTGTTCGCGAAGATCCAGCCCGCCTGATGCCGGACGCCCTCACCGAGCCGCTCGTCCTCGGCGTCGACCTGGGCACCGGCGGCCTGCGCACCGCGCTCGCCACCGCCCGCGGCCGGGTGCTGCACGTCGCCAAGCGCGACCTGCCCACCCGGCTGCTGCCCGGCGGCGGCGCCGAGCAGGACCCCGAGGACTGGTGGCGGGCGTTCGCCGACACCGTCAAGGAACTGCTCGCCGCCCGCCCGGAGACCGCCGAGCGCATCAGTGCCCTGTGCTTCTCCAGCCAGTGGGGCGGGCTCGTGCCCGTCGCCGCCGACGGCACCCCCACCCACCCCGCCGTCATCTGGATGGACGCCCGCGGCGCCCGCTACGCCCAGGCCGCCACCGGCGGGCACCTGACCGTCCCCGGGACCGGCTACGGCGCCCGGAGACTGCGCACCTGGATCGCCAGGACCGGCGGCGTGCCCACCCGCAGCGGCAAGGACCCCGTCGGCCAGAGCCTCTGGCTCCGGCACGAGCGGCCCGAGGCGTACGCGGCCGCCCGCTGGCTGCTCGACGTGCCCGAATACCTCACCATGCGCGCCGCCGGACGCGCCGTCGCCGCCCGCGACACCGCCGTCCTGCGCTGGTGCACCGACAACCGCGACCCGGACTCCCTCGCCTGGGACCCGCGACTGGCCCGCATGGCAGGGCTCGAGATCGCGAAGCTCCCCGAGCTGGTGCCCGCCGCCACCGTCGTCGGCACCCTCACCGCCGAGGCCGCGGGCGACCTCGGGCTGCCGCCCACCGTGAAGGTCGTCGCCGGCACCGGCGACACCACCGCCGCCGCGCTCGGCGCCGGAGCCGTCCGCGACCACGACGCCCACCTGTACGTCGGCACCAGCGCCTGGCTCTCCTGCCACGTCCCGGCCAAGAAGACCAGCCTGCTCGACAACATCGCCTCCCTCCCGGCGGCCGTCCCCGGCAAGTACTGGGTCGCCACCGTCCAGGACGTCGCCGGACGCGCCGTCGACTGGCTCATCGAGAACGTCCTGGCCGACCCCGACCACCCGCGCAGCCCCGAGGCCCTCGACCGGCTCACCGAACTCGCCGAATCCGCCCCGCCCGGGGCCAACGGCGTCCTGTTCGCCCCCTGGCTCAACGGCGAGCGCACCCCCGTCGACGACCCCGCCCTGCGCGGCGCCTGGTTCAACCTCTCGCTCGCCACCACCCGCGCCGACCTGGCCCGCGCCGTGTTCGAGGGCATCGCCCTCAACACCCGCTGGATGCTGGAGGCCGTCGAGAAGTTCACCGGACGCCACGGGAAACCCGGCGGCATCGGCGCCATCCGCTTCATCGGCGGCGGCGCCTCCTCCACCCTCTGGTGCCAGGCCATGGCCGACGTCCTGGACCGGCCCGTCGACCAGATCGCCGAACCCCAGCTCGCCAACGTCCGCGGCGCCGCCCTGCTCGCCGGCGTCGCCCTCGGCGCGACCGACTGGGACCGCATCCCCGACCTCGTCGCCGTCGAGCGCCGCTACGAGCCCGACGAGGCCAACCGGGAACGCTACGACACCGCGTACGCGGCCCTGCGCGCCCATTACAAGGGCAACCGCGCCCTCTACGCCCGCCTCAACCGGCCCGCCGCATCCTGAACCCCGCGCGCCGACCCCGGCGCGGGCCGCGAGACCCGCGGCCCGGAACGGGGGCGGCGGGCGAGGGGCACGGG
>NZ_JAGSOH010000196.1 GCF_018139625.1 Actinospica acidithermotolerans
GCCGGCCGCGTAGCGCGCTCGACGGCGCCCTGCTGCTCGAGACGTATCCCATGGCGGTCGGCGCCAGCGCCCTGTCCGACCATCTCGAGCGCACCTACGCGACCGGGGAGCCAGTGCGGGTGCAGCGCCTGGCGATGACCACGCTCGTCGACGAGATCCCGCTGCGCGTCGTGGCCGACGTCAGCATCAGCCGCGTCGGCGGTGCGCTGCTGATGATCTGGCGGATCGAGGACGAGACCGCGCGCCTGGCCAGCCTCCTCCAGCACGCGCAGCGGCTCGGCCGCATCGGCGGCTTCGAGGAGAACCTGGAGACCGGCGAGATCACCTGGAGCAGCCAGGTCTTCGCCCTCTACGGACGGCCGGAGGCCGAGGCGCCGAGCTCGCTGCGGGACCTGGCCGCGCACGCCCACCCGGACGACGCCCTCGCCATCGACCGGTTCCTGCGCACCGTGCTCGACCACCTGCGGCCGGCGACGATCGCCTTCCGCCTTCAGCGCGCCGACGGGGTCGCCCGGCACATCCGCATCGTCGCCGACCCCGTCCTGGACTCGGACGCGCGCCTGCTCGCCGTGCGCGGCGCCTACCAGGACATCTCCTCGCAGCACTGGACCGAGGTGGCGCTGGCCGCGACGCGGGACCAGCTCGCCCACACCGAGCAGGAGGCCGCCGAACGCAACCGGCTCGCCCTGCAACTGCAGCACGCGATCATGCCCCCGGCGCTCGACCCGATCCAGACGCCCGGGCTGCAGATCGCCGTGCGCTACCGCCCGGCGGAGTCCGAATCGCAGGTGGGCGGCGACTGGTACGACGCCGTGGTCCTGCCGTCCGGGCTGGTCCTGCTGTGCGTGGGCGACGTCGCCGGACACGGGATCGACGCGGCCACCGGGATGGTCGTGCTGCGCAACGCCCTGCGCGGCCTGGCGATGACCGGGGCCGGGCCGGGCCAGCTGCTGAGCTGGCTCAACAGCGTCGCGTTCCACCTGACCGACCACCTCACCGCCACCGCCGTCTGCGCCCTCTACGACCCGGCGACCGGCCTGCTGCGCTGGGCGCGCGCGGGGCACCTTCCCCCGGCCGTGGTGAGCTCGCGGGAGACGCGGACGCTGCCGCTGATCAAGGGCATGCTGCTCGGCGCCCTGCCCGCGAACGACTACGTGGAGACCGAGGTGCAGCTCGAAGCCGGCGACACGCTGCTCCTGTACACCGACGGCCTGGTCGAGCGGCGCGACACCGCCCTGCAGGAGTCACTGGCGAACCTGCTGGCCAACGCCGAGGCCCCGGCGGCCAGCCTCACCGAGCTGGTGGACCGGCTGCTCGAGTCCAGCAAGTCCGACACCGACGACGACACCTGCCTGATCGGCATCGAGATCGCCCCGCGCGCCGAGGGCTGACCGGACCCGATCGCGCCCGCCGCGCGATGATCGGCCGCCGCCGTTTCGGGCGGCGCGACCGGGGCATCGGCTTCACCTCGGCAATCGGTGAGTGTGAAGGGGCTATATGGAGTCACAGCGCGTTCTCGGCGTGAGCCGCGCCCTCGGTGCCGTCGATCCCGAGCAGCTCGACGGGGCCCTGAGGTCGGCCCTCCGCGAGCAGTTCGGGGCCCGCGACGTGGAGCTCCGGCTCGTGGACTACGCGATGCATTCCCTGCAATCCGCGCACCGCGAGCCCTCGGCGCGACCCGTCCCCGTCGCCGGAACGGCCCAAGGGCGGACGTTCGATGCGCAAGAGCCCGTGGTGGTGGGCGACGGCGCCGAGACGGTCGAGGTGCATCTGCCGGTGGAGACCCGCGGTGATCGGCTCGGCGTGCTGTCCGTGACCGTCCCCGCGGAGGCGTACCGGGAGCAGATGCTCGACGAGCTTCGGCAGATCGGCGGCATCGTCGCACGGGAGATCATCCTGGCGGCCCGCGAGACCGATCGGTACGAGGTCGAGCGGCGGGCGGCGCGGCTGACGCTGGCCGCGGAGATGCAGTGGCTGCTGCTGCCCGGCAGCTCCTGCGTGCGGGCCGAATTCTCGCTCGGCGCCCACCTGGAACCGGCGTATGCGATCTACGGCGACGGATTCGACTGGTCCGTGTCCGAGACCCACCTCACGGTCGCGGTCGTCAACGGCATGGGCCAGGGGGTGGAGGCCGCGCTGCTGACGAATCTCGTCGTCAGCGCACTACGCAACGCGCGGCGCGCGGAAGTGGAGTTGGCCGATCAAGCCGCGCTCGCCGACGAGGCCGTCTTCGCGCACTACCGCGGCGAACTGCACGTCTCGGTGCTCCTGATGCGCTTCGATCTGGCCACCGGCGAAACCGAACTCGTGGACGCGGGCTCGCCGCGCCTATGGCGCCTGCGCGACGGCAAGGTCGATCCGCTGCAACCGGAGGCGCAGATGCCGCTGGGCCTTTTCGGCGACACCGCCTACCGGAGCGAGCAGATGCGCACGTCGCCCGGAGACCGGTTGCTCATCGCCAGCGACGGTCTCTACGCGGCGGCCTCGCCGACCGGGGAACTGTTCGGGGACCGCCTTCTCGAACGCACGATCCGGGCCACCCGCCTGCTGCGGGCCGCGCAGATTCCCGCGGCGATGCTCCGAGAACTCGCCGGGCACCATGGCGGCACGCAACTGGATGACGCGGCCGTCGTCTGCGTCGACTGGCGCGGCGGCCGGTCGACCCCTGGTTCACGCTGAGCGCGGCGCCCAATTCCCGTCTGCGCCGGGCACGCGGGCCTCGGCATGGGCGGCAAGGGCCACGTGCAGGGCCGACAGCCCGGCGCCCAAAGCCTTGATTCCCGCCGGGGACACCGATTCGAGCACCAGTGCCAAAGCCTTCTCGCGTCGTGCGCGAAACTCCCGCAGGTAGGCGGAGGCGTGCGGCGTGAGCTGGAGCTCGATCTCCCGGCCGCTCTGCGCACTGGGCAGCCGCTGGACGAAGCCCATGGCCTCCAGCCGGGCGCACAGCCGGCTGAGCGCGGACGGCGCCGAGCCGACCGCCTCGCCCAGCTCGCGCAGGTTGAGGCCCGACGTGCGCTCCAGGGCGAGCAGGACGCGGAGCTGCGAGGCGGAGACCGCGATGCCCGACGCGCCGCTCTCGTCCGCGCGCCCGAGGACCGACTCCAGCTCCTCCATGACGAGCCGCAGGTCGCGGACCAGGGCTCCGGGCAGGTGCGAAGGCCGAGGCACGCCGTCGTCGCCCATGGTCACTCCGTCACTGTTCGCCCACGCGGCCGGCGGGTTCCCCTCCTCGCGAAACCGCCTGCTCAGCCCTTTCCACCAGGACCAACCATACGCTGTGGCGGCCGGAGCGGCGCCGGCCGTCCGCGGCGGACGTCGCGCGCGGCGACGGCCGTCCTGCGCTCGACGCTCACCGACGGCGCGGGGGCCCGATCAGCTTCTTGCGTTCGTATTCGGTCAGGCCGCCCCAGACGCCGAACTCCTCCGCGTTCTCGAGCGCATAGCGGCGGCAGCGCTGCCAGACCGGGCACTGCGCGCAGATCTCCTTCGCCGCCTTGATCCGCTGCTTGCGCTGCTCGGGCGCCTCATCCTTCCCCGGGCTGAAGAACAGCGAGCCGTCGGCCCGGCGGCAGGCGCCGTCGCGCTGCCAGTCCCGGGCTTCGACCTCCGCCATGCGGGCCCTGGACCTGCGATGTTCGCCGCGCAGGACGCCGAGCCTCGCCGCACCCGGCCGGGCCGGCGCCGACCGACCCGAACGCTCCATCCGATCTGACCGCTCCACCTCGGACTCCTCGTATACCGCTAGCAATATCAATGTCAGATAACCGATCGCGTTGCCGTCAAACTACGTTCCCGGGTCGGCCCGCGCGGGCGGCAGGCCTCCCACCCGGGCCGCTTCCAGCTGCGCCGCCGCCGCGAGCCCGAGGAACAGCGCCACGGCGCTGAGATAGGCCCACACCAGCAGGGCCATGACCGCGGTCAGCGGACCGTAGGTTGCTCCGAACGTCGCACTCCCCCTCACGTACCAGGCGAGCAATCCGCTCAACGCCGTCCACAGCACGAGAGCGATCCCGGCGCCGAACGCCAGCCAGCTCATGCCGGGCTGACGCCGGCGCGGGCTGCGGCGGAACACGAAGCTGATCGACAGCAGCGCGAGTACGACGGCCACCGGCCAGCGCGCGGCCTCCCAGGCCGTGTGGGCGGCCGCCGGCCAGTGATAGACCTGCCCGAGGGCGACGCCGACGGCTCCGCCTGCCACGGTGACGACCATCCCGGCCGCCATCGGCACGCCCGCGAGCAGCGTCAGCATGACGGCCGTGCCGTACTTGCGCGGAAAGGGCCGGTCACGTTCGACCCCGTAGATCCGGTTGGCGCCGCGCTCGATCTGCCCCATCCCCGTCGCCGTGGACACGAGCGCGAAAGTGAGTCCGAGCCACAGCGCCAATCCCTCGCCGGCGCTCGCGTCCGCCTGGGCTCCGGCCAGCGCCTCGCTGACCACGGGGCGCCCGTCCTTCGGCGTGAGCTGCAAGATGGTGGCGGCGAGCACCCGGCCGGGCGCCTCGTGGTGCACGATGGTCGAGATTCCGAAGAGCGCGATGACCAGTGGCACGACGGCGAGGCAGATCTGCAGCGCGAGGGCGCGGGAATGGCTGAAGCCGTCGGCGTACCGGAAGCGCAGGAACGCGTCGCGAAGCAGAGCCCGTATGCCGTGGCGGCGCAGGGTGGCCCAGGCGTCGTCGGCGGACAGGTCGCCGCCCGACATGTCGCGGGTCTGGGGGACTTTCGTAGCGGTACTCACGGTTCCGGCACCTCGCTGAGCACAGGCCGGCGCAGGACGCTGTGCCACGCCGCCGCCACGCACAACGCGCCGAGCAGCGCCCCGGCCACCACGTCGCTCGGGTGATGCATCCCGCGGTAGAGGCGCGCGACGCCGATCGCGGCCGGCACCAGCAGGAGCAGCCAAGGCAGACGACGGCGAGTGCGCCGGAAGATGAGCAGCGCGGCGGCGCCGTAGAGCGCGAGGGCGGCGGCCGTATGCCCGGAGGGGAATGACGACGTGGGCGGCGAGTGGTCCAGTTCAGGCACCCCGGGACGCGGCCGGTGCACTACGAGCGTGGTCACCAGGAAGACGGCGACTTCGAGCACTGCGGCGAACGCGAAGTACAGCGGCTCACGCCACCGGCCGCAGATCCAGCGCGCCAGCAGGATCGCGACGAGGGCCGCCGTCGCGGCTCCGACCGTGTTCCCGATCGTGCTCAATTCGCTGCTGAGGTCGTCGGCCCAACCTGTGCGGTGCGCGGCGAGCAGACGGTCGATGCCGTCCTCCGCCGACAGCGGCGAGGTGTGATCCAGCACCCGCGTGACCAGCAGACCGCTCAGAACCATGACACAGGTCAGAGCACAGAACCAGAGCACGAACCTGCAGCAGAGCCGTGTCGCCCTTGTGTCAGGCGGCCTTGTCGTCCGTATGTCAGGCAGCGTATCCCGCATGGTCACAGGTGCCCCGCACCGCCCGGATCATGCGCAGCCTGCTTACTCCGCCGCCGTCGACTCGCCGTCGCCGTGCCCGACCGCCCGCTCGGTCTCCTCCGGCGCCGCGCCCTCGATCGCCGGATGCACCGGAGCCGGCCGCCGTTCGCGGCGCCACGTCTCGAACGCGGCCGTCGTACCGGCGAGCAGCCCCACCCCGAGCAGCCAGCCGCCCACCACATCGCTCGTCCAGTGCACGCCGAGCGCGAGCCGGCTGTAGCCGACCACGAGCGGAACCAAGACCGCCACCGACCAAGCCGCGACCCGGCCTCGCCGGCCGAGCAAGGGCAACACCGTCAGCAGCGCCACGCCGCTGGCGAGAGTCGCCGTGAACGCGTGGCCGGACGGAAACGAGCCCCCCGGAGCTGTGGCCACCGGATGCGCGAACACCGGCCGAGCCCGACCGACCGCCGCCTTGAGCACCACGTCGATCAGTGCGCCGCCGGCCATCGTCACCGCCGCCCACAGTGCGAGCCGCCGCGCCCCCCGGAGCCAGAGCACGACCGCCAGAGCGCCGATTCCGACCCGCATCACCGTCGGCGATCCCACCGCGGAGACCAGCTTCATCGCCCGCACCCAGGCCGGATGGCCGAGCGCCTGACGATGCAGCGCGTCCGCGATCGACTGGTCCAGCTCGCGCATCGGTGCCCAGGAACTCTCGACAGCCAGCACGAGCAGCCCTACCGCAACGGCCGCAGGCAGGGCGACCAGCACCGCCAGCGCCAGCCGCGGTCCGAGCCCCCGGATGCCGCGGGGCGGGGCCGTCATCCGAGCGTGCACTTCGCCATCCGCGCCTCGCGTCCCTCTGAGCCAGAGACGTGGACGCCGCCCGCCCCGCCGCGACAACGGCGACGGTTCACGAGGCGACGTCCACGTACGTCCGATTGAGGAGAGATTATGCCTTGTCCTTGAGGTCCTTCGCGGCGTCCTTGAGCTTTTCCTTGGCCTGCTTGGCGTCGCCCTTGGCCTGGTCCCCGCGCCCCTCCGCCTTCGTGACGCGGTCGCCGGTCACCTTGCCGGCCGCTTCCTTGACCTTGCCCTTGGCCTTCTCGGCCTTGCCGCTGATTTTCTTCGCGTCGCTCATCACGGCGCCCCTTTCCCGTAGCCGTACCGATCTCGGACGCGCCCCGTGTGCCCGGACGGCCCCCACTCATGCGCCATGTGGGAGAGGTAGCTGAACCAGACCGCGGACGGACGGCGCTCCGATCACGGGAACGCCGACGCGCTCAGCGCGGATGATGGGCGCCGTGGCCGGCTTCCAGCGCCTCGATCGCCGCCGCAGCCGCGCTTTCCACGGCCCCCTCGACAGCGTCCGCCGTGCCCTGGGAGCGGCCGCTCTGCTTCGCGTACGCGGCGTCGAAGGCGTCCCCGGGCTCCCGGCCCGCCTCCGCGGCCCGCCGCACCTCGATGAGCTGCTGCTCGCTCGGCGAGGCGACGTCGTCTATCTCCGGTTCGTTCTCCATCACCTTAGTCATCATGATTCGGTGACCGGGATCTGATCGATCAAACGCGGTTCAGCTTGATCGAGCTGATGCGCCGACGAGCCCACGGGCGGGAATCTGCGCAGGCGGGAATCTGCGCAGGCGGGAATCTGCGCAGGCGCTGGGGCGCTGTTGGTTTCATGGGTGATTCGTCCGAACTTCAGGCGCGGCTCGTCGAGGCGCGAGCGCGCACGGTGGCGCAGGTCGCCGCGCTGAGTAGCGAGTTCGACGGGCTGGTAGAGGCGAACGCACTGGTCGCGACCGATGACGAGCACGATCCGGAGGGATCGAGCACCGCCTTCGAGCGCGCGCACGTCGCCTCGCTGCTCGACGCGGCACGAGAGCATGTGGCCGACTTCGATCGCGCGCTGGAGCGCCTTGCGGCGGGCGAGTACGGACGGTGCGAGGTGTGCGGGGCGCCGATCCCGGCCGAACGTCTCGAGATCCGCCCGGCGACGAGCGTGTGCGTGCGCTGTGCCGAGAACCCCCGGACACGCTGACTCACTGACCCGCCGACCGCCGACCCGCCGACCCGCCGAGGGCACGCTGATCTTGCTGAACGACGCTGAGCACCCGTGCCTACGGCCTGTCCTTTGGATCTCGCTGGTGCCAACAGATCGGCGGCGGCCCGTATCCCGACGGCAGCGAGCAAGACCATGCCCGGCTTCAGCGGTTTGAAGGCTGGTTCGCCGCCGCAATCGACGCCGGACCACATTCGGGGAACTCCGGACTCAGCCAGCGGGCGGGCGGGAGGTCCCGGCGCGAGAACGTCCGGAACCCTCCCGCC
>NZ_JAGSOH010000197.1 GCF_018139625.1 Actinospica acidithermotolerans
GCGGTGGACTTGGTCGCGGTTGTGGTCGCGGCCAGGGTGGGGGCGCCGCCGGGGCCGTTGGCGATGAGGGCGTAGGCGAGTTGCGGGTCGAAGGCGCCTGCGGAGGCGGCGCAGCCGTCTGATTGGCCTGGGTCCTTGACCCACAGGTATGCGTCGACGAGTGCGTTGCCGGTGTTGGCGGTCGGGGTCAGGCCGAGTGCTCGACCGGCGGGATCGCACCACGTGTTGCCGGCACCGTTGCCGTTGCGGCTTGTGTCGATGACGATGTGCAGGCTCGAGTTGCTGCCTAGGTCGGCTAGGACCTGCTCGTCGTAGGCGACCTCGTTGGCTGTGGGTAGGAAGTTCGAGACGTTCGAGAAGATGCCGTTCGCGCTCGTCGTCACGTCGGCCGCGGCTAGGCGCTGGGCCTGGACCGACGCGGAGTTCCAGGACGAGTTGCCGGCGTCGAAGTAGACGCGGGCGTTGGGATCCGCCTTGCGTACGGCGGATCCGGCGTACGCGATGGCGCCGTTGCGGGCGGCGGCCTGCTGTGCGCTCAGGCAGCTCTCCAGGGATAGCGCGTCCGGCTCGACGATGACGATGACCGAGTGGTCGCCGAGGCCTGAGGCGAAGTCCGAGACCCAGGACTCGTACGCGGCGACGGACGGCGCGCCGCTGGAGGTGCTGCAGTTGGTGTCGGGGATGTCGTAGAGCACGAGCACCGGCACGGTGTTCTCGGCGGCTGCCTGCGCGGTGATCTGGCGGATCTGCGTGGCTATCCGGTCGGGATCGTACTGCGTGAACCAGATGCCCGACGGGATGTCGCCTATTCGGCTGGCGATCGCGGGCTCTAGCGGGTTCGCGGTGTTGTGCGCGTCCCAGTACCCGACGGCGGAGTATGGATCCAGGTAGAAACGCGTGTCGGCCGCGAGGGCGCCGCCGGACTGCTGCGGCAGTGCCGACGCGCACGCCGAGTTGCGCGCCACCACGACCACCGCGCCCACGGTGACGGCAGCGAGCGCAAGCGCGGCGTATCGGCCCCGTCGACCGCGCGGCGACCTGCGGACTCCGGCGCGGGGGCGTGCTGCCATCCGTCGCATGGCAGCATTCTCTATCATTTTCCCGTGAGAGCATCAGGAACGTTCAAAGTCGTCGCGTTCACGCCCACGCAGCTGTCGCCGGACCCGGCCGTGACGACGGGACTGCCGGTGGGTGTTTCCACGATGCAGAAACAGTACGAGGGCGAAGTCGCGGGCCGCTCGGCCACGCTGTTCACCGCGGCGTTCGATCAGGCGACCGGGGTCGGCACGTATGTGGCGATGGAGTCGTTCGAGGGGACGGTGGACGGCCGGGCCGGGGCGTTCAACTTCGCGCACTCGGCGACGACCGGTGGGACGGACCGCGCGGACGAGTTCTTCACGATCGTGCCGACGAGTGGGACCGGGGAGCTGGGCGGCATCCGTGGCACCGGTGGGATGGCGATCGACGCGGACGGTACGCATCGGATCTGGTTCGAGTACGAACTCGGGGAACGGTAGTTGTAGCTGTAGCTGTAGCTGTAGCTGTAGAAAGTAGCAGTAGCAGTGCAGTTGCAGTAGCTGTGGCGGCGATCGACGCTCGGAGGCGTCGGCGGGGACGACCGCGGTCCGCGTTTAGGGGGGAAGGTGGTGAGTCGGGCCGCCACCGGCAGGTTGGCACCGGCAGGTCGCCGCCGGCAGGGCCGCCTCCGGCAGGCCGCCTCCGGTCAGCGCTCGTAGGTGCCGGTCAGTCGGGCGCGGGAGAGGAGGCTGCCGGTGGTGGCCAGGCGGGGGATGCGGCGCGGGGGGATGCGGGTGAGGGACATGCCGTCGACGGTGCCGGGCAGCGGAGTTCCGAGGGCGAAGAGCTGGAAAACGTAGCGGTGCGGGCCGTGGCCCTTGATCGGTTCCGGGCCGCGGTAGCCGGAGCCGAGTTGCGAGCGCAGGAGGGTGACGCCGGGGCCGAGGGTGTCGCGGGAGAGGGCGCCGGCGGGCAGGCCGTCGCCCGCCAGGTGCGGGTTAATCAGGGCGACGCAGTGCACGAAGGGCTTCGCGGTCGGGGCGTCGACGTCCTCGATGAACAGCAGCAGCTGCGCGGCGTCCGCGGGCAGTTCGCTCCAGGCCAGCGCGGGCGAGATGTTCTGGCCGCCGATCCGCCTCCCGGCGTGCTCGAACGGGATCGGGTCGCCGTCGGCGAACGCGGGGCTGGACAGCTTCAGCGTCTCCGGCCCGGTGAGCACGACCTCGTTCCAGGCGAGATCCTTCTCCCCGGCGCGCCGGTTCATCAGCAGTTTGCCAATCAGGGCCACAGTTGACGACTCTACCGCCCCGCAGGCCGGAATTGGCACATAACGGTTCCGGATGGTTTGCTTGCGCGCGTGCGAGTACTGGTCACGGGCGCTTTCGGGTTCGTCGGGACGGCGCTGGTCGAGCGGCTGGCGGCGGCGGGGCACGGGGTTCGGGCGTTGACGAGTCGGGCGTTGACGAGTCGGGCGGACGGCGTCGGCAGCGGCGACGATGTCGGCAGCAGTGGCTACGGCGACGGCGACGGCGGTCTCGAGATCGTCTGCGGGGACGTGCGCGATCCGGAGGCCATGGCGCGGGCGGTGCGGGACGTGGACGGCGTTTGCCATTTGGCGGCGCTGGTCCGGGTGCGCGAGGCGCGGGAGCGTGCGGCCGAGTACTGGGCGGTGAACCACGGCGGCGCGGTGACGGTGGCGAAGGCGGCGGCTGCCGAGGCCGCGCGGTCCGGGCGGCCGGTGCGGTTCGTGCTCGCGTCGACCGGGGCGGTGTACGGGCAGCCCGCCCTGCAGCCGATCCCCGAGGACCTTCCGTGGCAGAGCACGAACGACTATGGGGAGACGAAGCGCGCGGCGGAGCTGGATGTCCTCGCGCTGGCGGATTCCGGCTCGCCGTTCGGGGCCGTGGCGCTTCGGCTGTTCAACGTGGCGGGGGCCGTGGGCGGGCGGACCGGGGATCCGGACACGATCATCCCGAAGACGCTGGCCGTGGCGCGCGGCGCCCTTCCGGCGCTGCAGATCAACGGGGACGGCGAGGCGGTTCGGGACTTCGTGCACGTGCGTGACGTGGCGAGGGCCTTCGAGTCGGCGCTCGGCCACGTCGTGCCGGGGCGGCGGGCGGCCTTCAACGTCGGCGCGACGGGCGCGCGGGTTCTCGACGTCGTGCGGACGGTGCGGGAGGTGACCGGGCGCGACGTGCCCGTGGAGCACCGTCCGTCCCGGGGCGAGGCGCCGATGCTGCTGGCCGACACGCGGCGGATCCGGGCCGAGCTCGGCTGGCGTCCGGAGCGCTCCGATCTGCACTCGCTCGTCGCGGACGCGTGGGCGGCGATGGGCGGGCGCCGACCTGAGCGGGCACCGGGCGGCTGATCAGCGCGCACGCTGACCGCGCACGCTTGACACGGTTCGGGCGCCGAGTGAAACTGGTTGATACTCATCGCTCAAACGTTCGAACCGCTACGGGCCGTCGGGAGGTGCGCCGATGGGCTTCGACAATCCGGTGGTGCCGTGGCGGGAGCTGGACAAGGCCCTGTCCTGGACCCGGTACGGGGAGCTGAGCGCGCGGCGGCCGGCCGGCGACGAGCCGCGCGCGCCGGTGCGGCGGGCGTCGGCCGAGGTGCCCTACGCGGAGCTGCACGTGCACTCCGGGTTCAGCTTCCTGGACGGAACCTCCGAGCCGGAGGCGCTGGTCGCCGAGGCCGCGCGGCTCGGCCTGGAGACGATCGGGCTGACCGACCACGACGGGATGTACGGCGTGGTCCGGATGGCGCAGGCCGCGCGGGGCACCGGGGTCGGCACGGTGTTCGGCGCGGAGCTCTCGCTGGCCGCCGACCGGGTCGAGCGCACCGGGGTGCCCGATCCGGCGGGCGCGCACCTGCTGCTGCTGGCCCGCGACGTGGACGGGTACCGTTCGCTCTCGAAGGCGATCGGCGACGCGCACCTGGCTGGGGACGGCAAGGGCCGGGCCGTGTACGGCATCGAGGAACTCGCGGCGCGCGCGCAGGGGCGCTGGACGGTGCTGACCGGCTGCCGCAAGGGCCTGGTCCCCCGGGCGCTGGCCGCCGAGGGCTGGGACGCGGCGGGACGCGAGCTGGACCGGCTGCGCGCGCTGTTCGGCCGGGACAACGTCGCGGTCGAGCTGGTCGACCACGACATGCCGGGCGACGACACGCGCAACAACGCCCTGGCCACGCTCGCCGACCGGCACGGCGTGGCGACGATCGCGACGAACCAGGTGCACTACGCCACCCCGGGCGAGTACGTGACCGCGTGCGCGCTGGCCGCGCTGCGGGCCCGCCGGTCGATGGACGAGATCGAGGGCTGGCTGCCCGCGGCGCCGACCGCGCACCTGCGCTCGGGCGTCGAGATGGCCGAGCGCTTCGCCCGCTTCCCCGGCATCCTGGAGCGCACCGTCGAGCTGGCCCGCGCCTGCCGCTTCGACTTCTCCGTGGTGATCCCTGGCCTGCCCGCGCGCGAGGTGCCCGGCGAGCACGACGAGTCCTCCTGGCTGCGCGAGCTCGTCGAGACCGGGGCCAGGGAGCGCTACGGGCCGCGCCGGGAGAACCCGGCCGCCTACCGGCAGCTGGACTACGAGGTCGGGGTGATCGCCGAGCGGCGGATGGCCGGCTACTTCCTGATCGTCTACGAGATCGCGAAATTCTGCCGGGACAACGACATCCTGGCCCAGGGCCGCGGCTCGGCGGCGAACTCGGCGGTCTGCTACGCGCTGGGGATCACGAACGTCGACCCGATCCGATACGACCTCGTCTTCGAGCGCTTCCTGAGCCCGGAGCGGGAGGGCTATCCGGACATCGACCTGGACATCGAGTCCGGGCGGCGCGAAGAGGTGATCCAGCACATCTACAGCAGGTACGGCCGGGACCGCGCGGCGCAGGTCTGCAACGTGATCACCTACCGGGCCAAGGGCGCGGTGCGCGACGCGGCCCGGGCGCTCGGCTACGCGCAGGGCAGCCAGGACGCGTGGTCCAAGCGGCTCGGGCCGTACACCGGCGCGGCCGACCTGGCCTCGGCCGGCATCCCCGAGGACGTGCTCGACCTCGCGCACCGGCTGCACGGCCTGCCCCGGCACCTGGGCATCCACTCCGGCGGCATGGTGCTGTGCGACCGGCCGGTGGCCGAGGTCGTGCCCACCGAGTGGGCGCGGATGGAGAACCGCTCGGTGATCCAGTGGGACAAGGACGACTGCGCGGACGCGGGGCTGGTGAAGTTCGATCTTCTGGGCCTCGGCATGCTCGGCGCCCTGCACGACTGCTTCGACCTGGTCCGGGAGGCGCACGGCGTCGAGATGACCCTGGGCACCGTCCCGAAGGAGGACGAGAAGGTCTACGACATGCTCTGCGCCGCCGACTCGGTCGGCGTCTTCCAGGTCGAGTCCCGGGCGCAGATGGCCACGCTGCCGCGGCTGAAACCGCGTAAGTTCTACGACCTGGTCATCGAGATCGCGCTGATCCGGCCCGGGCCGATCCAGGGCGGCGCCGTGCACCCGTACCTGCGGCGGCGCAGCGGCGACGAGAAGGCGGAGCCGCCGCACCCGCTGCTGGCCGGGCCGCTGGAGCGCACCCTCGGGGTGCCGCTGTTCCAGGAGCAGGTGATGCAGATGGCCATCGCCGCGGCGAACTTCTCCGCCGCCGAGGCCGACCGGCTGCGCCGGGCCATGGGCGCCAAGCGCTCCACCGAGAAGATGCTCGCGCTCAAGCGGCGGCTGCTGAGCGGGATGGCCGCCAACGACATCACCGGCGAACTGGCCGAGGACGTCTACCGCAAGCTCGAGGCCTTCAGCTCATACGGGTTCCCGGAGAGCCACTCCATCTCGTTCGCGTACCTCGTGTATGCGAGCTCGTTCCTGAAGCTCTACTACCCCGCCGCGTTCACCGCCGCGCTGCTCAACAACCAGCCGATGGGCTTCTACAGCCCCGCCTCGCTGATCTCCGACGCGCGGCGGCACGGCGTGATCGTGCGCGGAGTCGACGCCAACCGCTCGCGGGACGCCGCGACCCTCGAGCCGCCGAGCGCGGACGAGGCGGCGGCGTACAAACCCACGCACCCGTTCGCCTCGCCTCATCCGCAGCCGGCGATCCGCCTCGGCTTCGCCTCCGTGCGCGACCTCGGCGCGAAGCCGGCCGAGCGCGTGGCCGCCGAGCGGGACGCGAACGGCCCCTACGCCGACATGGAGGACTTCGTGCGCCGGACCGGGCTGCCGCGGGCGGCGCTGGAGGCGCTGGCCACCGCGGGCGCGTTCGGCTGCTTCGGCCTCACCCGCCGCGAGGCGCTGTGGCGGGCCGGCTCGCTGGCCGGCACCACCGACGCCCACCTGCCCGGGACCTCCGGCAGCGACCGCGTTCCCGCGCTGCCGCCGATGACCGCCGTCGAGCAGACCTTCGCGGACCTGTGGGCCACCGGCACCTCCCCCGAGTCCCACCCCGTGGCCCACATGCGGCCCGAACTCGACGCCACCGGTCACGTGCGCATCGCGGACCTCGACGGCCTGCCCGACCGCAGGCTGGTGCACGTCGCCGGGATCGTCACCCACCGGCAGCGGCCGCCGACCGCGGGCGGGGTGTGCTTTCTGTCCCTGGAGGACGAGACCGGGCTGGTCAACGTCGTGTGCTCGCCGGAGGTCTGGCAGCGCTACCAGCGGATCGGGCTCATGCACGGGGCGCTGCGGATCACCGGCAGCCTGGAGCGCTCCGACCACGGGGGCGGCGCGCTGAACATCGTCGCCGGACGGCTCGCGCCGCTGCGCGTGGCCGCCCAGCCGAGCCGGCTCCGCGGCCGCGACTTCCGCTGAGCCGGACGGGGTCCGGGTGCTACCCCGGGGGTCCGGGTGCTACCCCGGCCTGGGCGCTTCCCCGGTCCGGGTGCTACCCCGGGGGCCGGGTGCTACCCCGGTCCGGGTGCTACCCCGGCCTGGGCCTTCCCCGTACGCCGCGCCGGTCAGCGGTAGACGCCCTCGACCCGCCAGGCGCCGTGCTCGAGGGCGAGCAGGAAGGCGCGGCCGTCGTCGGTGGAGACCTGGAGGCGGGCACGGCGGCGGGAGGTGACGGGGCGCCAGGGCTGCTCGTGGTACGGCCAGGGGCCCGCCCACGCGGCGACCTGCAGCGGACTGCCGCCGAGGACGAGGACGGCGGGCCGGGCGCTGAGCCTGGCCCGGCCGGACACCTCGACGTGCGCGCCCTTCGCGTCGAGCAGCAGCACCGGGGGCTGGTCCTCCGGAAGCAGCGGGGGCGCGGGTTCCGGCACGGAGCCGGGCCACGGGGCGCCCGGGTCCGCGGCGACGTCGGCGGGCGGCTTCTCCCCCCAGGGCGCCCGGGCGATCCTGGCTGCGGGGTCGCGGCCGCCGGTCAGGTGCAGCAGGGTGACGCCGTCGTGGCCGAGCAGCGCCTGTACCCGCTCCGCGGCGCGGCCGACCCGGTCCGGCACGCTCTCGCGTCCCCACAGAGCCTGCTGGCTGCCGGTGTCCACGACGAGCGGTCCGGGGACGAGGCGCAGCGAGACGAGCGGGTCGGTGGCGGCCTCGGCGACGGATTCGGGGAGGAGGTCGGTGGCGGGCTCGGAGACGAGGTGGGGGACG
>NZ_JAGSOH010000198.1 GCF_018139625.1 Actinospica acidithermotolerans
GCCCACCAGGCCCAGGGCCTCGAAGGCGACGGTGTGCGCGGTGGACATCAGCCGCGTCAGGTCGCCGGGCGTCGAGGAGATGAACCCGCCGGGGGCCGGGCGGCGGTGGTCGTATCGTCGCCGGGACACGCCCTCACCCCCGGCGCCCGGCGAGCTGGGCGCGGCGCCGGTCCTGCTCGCGCTGCCACTCGCGGAAGGTGCGCGCGCCCTGGCGCCGCAGCGCCTGCGGGCGCTGCTTCGCCGCCATCCCCACCTTGCGCGACCCGGAGATCGCGTCCAGGTCCGAACGCAGCTGGGAGGCGTAGCCAGCCTCGGCGACCGCCTCCTCCGTCGGGAACACGTCGCCGATCCGGTCGTTGTCCTCGTCGATCAACGCGTCCTGGTCGCCGCCGAACGAGAAGATCGTGATGAAGTTCGCGGGCAGGCCCGGGTCGTCGATGCAGCCGCGGATCCGCAGGATCTCCTTGGTGTAGGCGTAGAACGTAGTCTCCGGAAAGTCCCTGATGATCCGCAGCCATGCCAGTAGGTACGCGTCCTGATAAAAATCACCTGCGTCGTGGATCCTTACGTACGCTCCCTTGAACTTCTCGGCCGCGAGCTCCTTGCGCATCGCCGCCTCCCAGCCGGGCAGGTCCTCCACGACGAACAGAAGGTTGGCCACGTGCGCCGGCGCGACGTTGCTCCACGTATAGGTACCAAAACGGGCATAGCAGACTAATGCGCATGTTCCGGCTTGAGGGCAGGTGACGACCGTCGTGCCGTCGGGGAGGACGGCGTAGAGCGCGGGCAGCGTGAAGACCCAGACGTTCTTGTCGCGGCCGAGGTTGGAGTTGCCCTTGCGCAGCAGCTGCTTCGGGCGCGCCCGCGCCGCGGGCCGGAGGGTCAACTTCGTGGTCATGGCTTCTCTCGCTTTCAGGTGGGCGGGTTCTCGTCGGGGTGGAGCTTGGCGAGCAGCGCGGTGCGCCAGGCGATGGCGAACTGGAGGCAGCCGCCCTCGGACTTGGCTCGGCGCCCGTGCGCGCAGCCGGAGACGTGGCGCCCGCGCGTGGACCAGGCCATCGAGTCCGTGCTGGCGAACAGCGGGGCGTAGCCGTTCTCGAACGCCTTGGACTTCACGCCGTACCCATGGATGGCAAGCCCCTGATCTCCGGCGAGTGCCGTGGCGATCTCGCCGATCTTGCCGGTGGCCTGGAGCCGGCAGACCGAGCCCACCCCGACTCGCGGAAGGGCGGCCAGGTCGATCCCTGCGGCCCTGTATCCGGCCAGGCAGTCGAGATAGCTTGTCAGGCTATTGCCTTGGAGGACCGGGATCACGGGCTGGCCGGGCAGCAGTTCGAGCAGCGTCAGGTAGGAGGCGATCGTGCGCTCCTGGTGCTCGCGCACCGTGAGCCCCGTCGCGGCGAGCACCTCCGGCTCGGTCATCCAGTCCTGCGGGCTGATGAAATCCGGCCGGCCGACCTCCTCGACGTAGCGCAGCGCGGCCTCGGCGTACTGCTGGGGGCTGGAGAGGAACTTGCCGAATCCGCTCAGCTGGGAGTACGCGCCGCTGTCCAAGATCCAGGAGGCGCCGTCGCCCAGGCGCGGGCACTCCCGCTTGTAGCGGGAGAGCGCGACGTGCGAGAGGCACACCGGGAAGTCGACCTGCTCGACCCAGCGCGGGTGATGCAGGCCCAGGTAGAACGTGGGTGCGCTCACCGGCCGATCACCGCCGGGCAAGCCGGCGCGGTGACGGGCCTGCGCCCCGCCTGCGTGGCGCGGCGTGCGCTCGCGTAGTCGCACACGACGACCTCGACCCGCGGGCTCACGCCGCGCCACGCGCGGGCGTGGGTGGCGGTGTCGATGCTGCTGCTGGTCAGCTTCAGCCCGGTCTCACGGGTGAAGCGGCCGTAGGGCCCGTTGTGCTGGCGAACGGGCCGGACCAGTCCGCTGTGACGCACCGGCGCGGAGGGCTGCGGGATCAGGAAGACCCCGGAGTCTGCGAGCCGCGCGGCGACGGCGATGACGTGGTACTCGAAGAGCGCCCCGGTGTAGGCGGTGGGGTTGGCGCTGCGCGCGAGGCCGCCGAAAGGGGGGTTGCCGAAAGCGGTGTCGAACCCGCCGAGCCCGGGCGGGAGGGCGAGCACATCGGCTTCGATCCACTGCGCCTGCGGCACCAGCTTGCGCCCGACGCGCACGTACTCCGGGTCGCGCTCGACGCACACGATCTCGCTCGGCGCGCGTCCGGCGCGGTGCGGGGCGGCAGGGTGTGCCGCGAGGGAGGCGATGCGTCCGATGCCCGCGCACAGGTCGATCAGCCGGTCGCCGCCGACCTCGACCGTCAGGTCGAACGCGAGGTCCTCGGGCGTGAAAAACGCGCCGTCGAGGCCGTGGCCCGGGTTCTGCGACTCCTGGTAGTGCTCGAAGACGAAGTCGATCTCCTCGTCGGTCAGATCGCGCGCCAGCGCCACGAGTTGACGTGCCTGGCGGTGCAGACGTGCGTCGTCCTTGCTCAGCCGTGCCATGGGAACCTCTCCGATCGGGGCTCGGCTGGCGCTCTGCGCGGCCGGGCGATGTGGGCGGGAAATGTCGCAGACCACGGAGGTCCGTAGATGGTGGTCAAGTGCTTGATTCATTGAGGCCGCCCGCATCCCGACGGCACGGCGTTGCGAAGGCGGGGGCCGGGTCCGCGGGTCCGATCGGCTCCCTGGATGCGCGCGGACTCGCGCGCCGGACCGAGAGGTGAGCGGCCGGGCGATGCCGGTGGGCTGGCGCGAATCCGAACCGTGGGCCTTCGCCGCGCCAGGACACTGCGGTGCCAGCCCTCCGCCTCGCCTCGACGGGGCCCGGCGGCGAGGGAGGACGCCGCCGGGCCCCGGAGGGCGCCTGGACGGGGGGAGATCCAGGCTTTCAAGGTCCGGTGCGGCTGGGGGGGTGGGCCGCCCCGGACCTTGCTTGACCACTATAACACTAAGACTTGTTTTATAGCAACAAGACTTCGGGGCGGTCCGCCATCGATGGACAATCTGAGGGGAGTTAGGCCTTCGCGTCCTTCAGCCGCCAGCGTCGGGCCTCGCGGTCCCAGGCGCAGAGCCTGAGGAGGGTGTTGATGTCCTCCATCGAGCCGTCAGTTCCGGGCTCGCAGGGCTCGTACGGCGGGCGGGCCAGGCAGAACAGGCCGTATTCGCGCGCCTCGGCAGCGCCGGGGTACTCGCCGCTCCAGCGGGTGCGGCAGTCCGCTCCCGGCCGGCCCGCTGCTCGTGGACCTCGCCGACCCCCGCAACGGCGATCGGCTCGCCCGGCCGCACCGGAGTGACCGATGCGGCGGGGTCGAGGACCTCCCAGTGCCCGACGCCGAGCAGGCGCCGGGCACGTCGGAAGTTCGCGCCGCAGCGGTAGACCAGGATGTCGGCGAGCTCCTCGACGGTCTGCTCGGGGTCCGCGTCGCGTCGCAGCCGCCGGGCGCGCACGTAGCCGTGCGCGTTGGTGAAGCCGATCAGCGAGGTCACGACGCTTCGCCAGGGGCGCTCTGGCAGCTGCAGCCCTCTGAGCCGGCCCAGGTCGGCGCGCCGGTGTGGGATGCGAGGGCGTACCGCCGCTGGATGCCGTAGTTGCGCACAGCGCTGCGGGCGCTGGCGGTGTACTGGTGCAGCGTCTTCGCTGAGCGCTCGCGGCGGGACCGGAACGCCGCGAGCGCGGATTCGAGGTCGATGTCGGCGACCGCGGCGCCCATCCCTGCGCCCTCACCGGCGAAGACCGCGCGCAGCGCCGAGATGTAGGAGTTCGCGCTCGAGCTCGCCGCAGCGCCGACGTTGCGGGCCCAGGCCCAGTAGTCCTCGACGTCCGAGAGGGTCGGTTCGGGGGTGGTCAGCGAGCTCGGGAGCGGTTCGGCCCACATCGCGCCGGACTCGATCCGCTCGGGGGTCATCGGGATGAGGTAGCCGCGCGGGGCGCAGGAGCTCGGGGGCGAGTGGCGCAGGTCCGGGATCCACACCCAGACGGCGCCGTCGAAGACGAGCGCGACCGAGCCGTGCATCCGGCGTCCGGTGCAGCCTTCGATCACCCCGACCTCGGCACCCGGCGTCCAACGGTCGGCGGCGCCGCCCGGATCGGGCGTCACGGGCGCCCCGGGATCGGCGGCGCTCGCAGTGGTCGGTTGCATGGAAGTTGTTCTTTCTCCTCTGGCCGCGTGAAAGCGGCGATGCTGATGGCAGGGCCCGAAGGGGCTGTCCTTCGAGGCCTGGGGCGGGGGCGGGAACGGTGCGCAGGTGGCGGCAGGGCGGCGAAGCGGTCCCTACTCGCTCGCGAGTCCGCGCTCGACGCTCTCGAGTGCGTACGCCTCGGCGAGGTCGGCTGCCGCCTCGACGCGCAGACGCGCGCCGCGGGCCTGGTCGCCGGCCTGTTCATAGCGTTCGGCCACTTCGCATACAGCGGTGTGGAAGTGCCGGGCCTGGCCGATCCGGTCGATCTGTCCGGCGAGGCGGTAGGCGCGCAGCACGATGTAGACGCAGTTGAGCACGGCGTGCACATCGCTCGGGCGGGCCAGGAACGCGCCGCGGGCCGTGTCCATGCACTGGCGCGGGCTGCTCCCGTCGGGGCCGGTGAGCCCGTAGTAAGGGCGCAGCACCTGGGCGTGGTGGTCGAGCCACGCGAGGAACTTCGCACGGTCGGCGACGACGGTCACCACGCCGCCTGCGGCGCACGGATCGTAGGGGCTGGTCACGAGGGAACCTCGATTCTCGGTACTTGCCCCGGCCCCGAGCGGCGGCCGGGGCCGGGGTATGGTCTGCGCGGGCGGTCAGGCGGCGAGCAGGCCCGCGGCGGCGGTCAGCCGGTCGGCGTATTCGATCTTCTCGGCCCATTGCGGCGGGAAGCCCGCGGCTCCGGCGTGGGCGCCCGCGAGGGCGCCGGTGATCGCCGCGATCGAGTCCGAGTCCCCCCGGGTGGTCGCCGCCCGGGCGAGCGCGGTGACGGGCTTATGGGGGAACAACAGGAAGCAGTGCACCGCGGTGGCCAGCGCCTCCTCCGCGATCCAGCCGTCCCCGGTTGCGATGCACGGGTCCTGGTTCGGCCGGGGCGCGACGAGCGCGGCCTCCACGCGCGTCAGGGCCTTGCGGCACTCCTCCCACCCGGCCGCGATGAACGACTTCGGGGAAGAGGCGCGCGCGGCCGCCCACAGGCCGCCGAGCCAGTCCAGGTGGTACACGCCCGAGTTGCGTTCGATGTAGTCGAACAGTGCGGGCAGAAGGTGCGCGGGCTCGGCGCCCTCCGCGAGCAGCCACACGGCGTGCGCGGTCAGGTCGGCGGCCGCGAGCCCGGTGGGGTGGCCGTGGGTGATCGCCGCCTGCAACTGCGCCGCCCCGGCTCGCTCCGCCTCGCTCAGCCGGGCGATCAGGCCCAGCGGGGTGACCCGCATGTTCGCGCCGCACCCCTTCGAGTCCAGGACCGTCGCCTGCAGCCACGCCCGCCCGGTGCCGATGCGGCGGCACGCGGCCATGCATGTGCCGCCCGGCGCCCGGGTGTTCTCCGGGGAACGCGACCACGCCACGTACTCGATCTCCAGGGCCTCGGCCAGGTCGAGCGGGTCGATGCCGCCGAGCCCGCCTTCGAGGTCCGGGGAGTATCCGAGGAGGTTCGCGGCCTCGTTCGGGCCGGGGCCGCCGTGGGCGGCGCGGGCGAGGGCCGCGACGGTGGCGAGCGCCATCTGGGTGTCGTCGGTCACCAGCGCCGGTGTGGGAAGCGTGCGCGGGCCGCCGGGGCCGTACCGGCCCAGGATCGCCGGGACCTTCATGAACTCGGTGGGCTTGCCCATCGCGTCGCCGTAGGCGAGCCCGAGCGTGGATCCGAGTACTGATTCGTAACGCATTTCGTCTACCTCCAGGTGGCCGGGCCGGGGCCCGAAGATCACTCGATGCGCCCGGCTCGATGCCGGGCGGCGCGGTCAGTTCTTGATCTGTGCGGCGACCGTGCGCGCCTCGCGCGCCGCCCATCCGCCGACGCGCTCCAGGAGCGCGGACAACTCGGGGCCGTCCTCGGCGGGAGCCCGGAAGACCCGGCGGACCCCGCCGGTGTTCTTGCCGTAGACCTGCACCCGCAGCTCGCGCGCCCCGTCACGGATCGCTGTGGCCGCGACGTAGACCCAGATCCTGACGGTGCGGGCCTGATCCGGACCGCCGGTGTGCGCGTCGTACTCGACCATCGCCCCGAGCCGGTCGTCGCCCGGGACGGGCCGACCGGTGTACGGCGACCACGGCGCGATCTGCGCGTGCGCGCCGGCCTCGGTCTCGATCCGCGCGGCGATCCGCTCGGCCCAGCCCCGCGAGAGGTCGGCGACCGGGTCGTTCGCCTCGCGCGGCGTGCGGGTGTCGGTGTTCTTCATCGCTCAACTCCTCGGTCTGCGGCCGGATCCGGCCTGACGCGGCGGCGCGGACCGCCGCACCCCGTGGAACCATCATAGAACTAGTACTTGCGTTATAGCAATACGGCTTGCATCATAGTGACAGCGGGGACGGCAGCCCCGCGAACGCAGACCCGTGACAAGGACCGACGCAGATGACTGAGACTCAAGGCGCGCGCCGCCCGGGCGAGGACCGCGCCGCCGCGATCGCCCAGGCCGCACAGGAGGCCTGGTACCGCTCCATAGGCCCGCGCCAGCAAGAAGCCCTGGTGGGCACCGTCGCGGCGCTCGCGCTGCACGCGGCGGCCGCCGTCGAGACGCCCGACGCGGGCGCGATCGCCCGCCTGGACGCGGACGGCTTCAACAAGTGGACCAACGAGCTGTGGGGGGCGGCGTGGTGGGCCCGTCCGGACCTGGTCGCCTTCGCCGCCCCGGTGATCGAGTGGGCCGAAACCGCCAGCCCGGCCGCGCGCGCGGCCTCCCTCGCCGCCGCCCGCGCCGCGATCGACGCCGGGATCTACCCCTTCATGCGCCGCCACCGTTACGGGGTGGACCTGCTCGGCTTCCTCGTCCAGGACGTCCACACGCAGGCGGCCAAGAAGTCCGGCGGAGTCTTCCACACCCCGGGCGACGTCGCCGCGCTGGCCGATGAACTGCTCGGCGCAGAGGTCGGATACGCGCACCGCGACTTCGCCGACGAGTTCTGCGGCACCGGCGAGCTCGCGCGCGCCGCCGCCGAGTCCATGCGCGCGCACGGGACCGACCCGGCCCGCGTCCGCTGGTACCTCAACGACGTGGACGCTACCGCCGCCGCGTGCGCCGCGGTCAACGCCTGGATCTGGGGCCTGGGACCGCTCGTGCTGGTCGGCACGCACGACATCCTGTCCGACCCGGTGTGGGTGCCGACCGCCGCCGCGACCCGCCGCGCCGCGATCTCGCACCGCGACGAGACCGCCGCCTTCGCCGCGCGCGCCGCGGGCCTGCTCCGCGCCGCGCGCGGGCTCGAACAGAACGAGTCCGGAACCGTCGGGACAACGCCGCACCCGGTCACCGGCAAGACCCCCTCGGACGGCGCGCAGCGCTGCGGCGGGTGCGCACACGTCTACCTCCGCCAGTCCGCCCACGGCCCGCGCACCAAGTGCGCGCTCGCCACCTCACGCCGCCACGGCCCCGATGTGCCCGCGGACCTGGACGCGTGCGCGGACTTCGCCCCGCGCCCCGCGGAAAGC
>NZ_JAGSOH010000199.1 GCF_018139625.1 Actinospica acidithermotolerans
GACGAGGTCCACGCCCCCGAGGTCGCGGCCGCGGTCCGACGGTGGGAACGGGGCACTTCGGTGCTCATCCCACAGCCCCGAAAGCCGCTCGCGCATCGCGTCATCCACGCCCTTGAGCATCACACACGGACGAGGCGAACGTAACCTGATGCGGCACTAGATCGGGGGCGGGCTGGTTGTCCGCGCCATCCAACGACAAGCGCCGGTGCAAACCCACGCACACGGATACAGCTACGACCCCCGCCGCCACCACCGATGTCCACTGACTCGAGGTCACCTGAGCCAGCCATCCGAGAGCCAGTGCGGCCACGACCGTGTAGAAGGTGAGGTAGGCGGCAGTGCGCAGTCGCGTTCCTGGAATCACCTACCGCACCTTGCCACAACGCCGACCGGCAAGCCGGCTTTCAGCACTCCATCGTCCTCCACGCGCTCGCCCCCACGCCATCACGCCATCCAAAAGGGCAGCCCTGAGGAGGGTCGGCGCTGTCGTGTCGCGTTGGTCGTCGGGCCCGTTGCGGTGCTGCGCTGCCGTATCGCCCTTGCCGTTTCGCTGAGGCGTCCAGTAGCTTCAGCCTTCAGCTGCCACAGCTCCGCAATGACAACCGGATGACGCGCCGTGGGGGGAACCATGGGAAACCTCGACTTCGCCAACAACGCAGGATTCTCCTGGTACTGCGTGCTGCTGCTGGTCGGCGGACTGGCGATGATCGTGCTCGGTCCCCTGCGCGGACATTCACGGTCTGGCGTGACCCTCAACCTCTTCTTGGGCATCGTGTTCTTCTGCTACGGCCTCTACCTGACGTTCGGATTCCGGGGCGGTCATTACCTCGTCTCGTACTGGGTGCTGATCCTCCCCGTGGTGCTGGTCACGAGGACGATTCGATCGTCGAACAGCGAGAAGGTGCGGCAGCGTGAAACAGCGAAGCAAGCCCGGTACGCGGAACTGCAAGAAGCCCAGGAGGCGCACGCCGCAGCAACGGCCCGGCGATCATCGGCCACGTAGCCACACATCGCAGAGCCCTCAGGTCACCGGCACGGGCGTGTTGTGATCACCGCCTTGGATCGTGCTCCACGGCGGCGGCAGCATAGGTTGCCGGCCGAGCAGGATGTTGTAGCCTCGCGTCGTGACGGAGACTGCACAGGACCTGTCCCTGCCGGATGCCCTGGCCGAGGTGTATACGATCGGCTTCGAGTGGGAGTGGGACGAGGAGACCGATACGGCTCGCGGCAGTGACTTCGCGGTGTACGAGGCCTTTGAGGCTGCCGCGGATACGGCGTGGTGGTTCCGTCTCTGGACCGGGAATCGCGAGGTCGACGGCAGTGAGTTCCGGTTCTTCGGCACGACAGGATCCGGCGACTATGCCGGGTTCTGGTTGGTCCGTCCGGGATCACCGATCACTGACCAACCGGTCGTCTACCTTGGCTCCGAGGGACAGCGCAGCGTCGTCGCACGGGACCTAGGCGATCTGCTCTGGTTGTTCGCCGCCGGATACGGGCCCGCTGAGGCCGTCGAAGACCGCGGCAGCATTCAGGAGCCGAACGACGCCTTCCGAGCACTCGCCGAACGCCACGCGCCTGGCAAGAGTCGCCCGGTGGAGCAGATCGTCTCGGCGGCGCGGGCCGAGTTCCCGCGGTTCTCGGACTACATCGACGCCCAATGTCGATAGCAGGTGGACTCCGGTTCGACCAGACCGGTGCTCCTTGTTGACTCCTGCGGCCATCCCCGCGGGGCCTGGCGGCGGCCGACCGTGTCCGTGCTGCTCAGCGAGCAGGCGTGTGAGCGGTGAGGATCATGCGTCATAAACGGCATGACGCGAACATGCCACAGTCAGTAGCATGCCGAGGTGTCGCGCAATCGCAGCCACCGTCTGCTCACGGCCGACGGGCACACCTATCTCTGGCGGGTGCGGCACCGTCATCACGAGGGCTGCGACGAGATCCTGACCATCCGCCGTCTCGCATCCTTGAGCGGAAAAGCGCTGCACTTCCGGCCGCAGCCCGGGTTCGGGATACCCGACGGTGGCACCTCGGCGGCGGGCGTCATCGCCGATGATGCAGGGCGGCGGCTGAACCTGAACGAACCGGGCGTCGTGCGCGTGTTCATCGACGCCCTCACCGCCGACCAATGGCCCATTACCGACCGCAGGTTCCTCCACCTCGACGGCTGGCCGTGGCTCGACGCTGCCCACCGACAACGACCCTAGCCAGCAGCACCGCCAGCCCACGATGGCGCTATTTGCGCTTCGGCACGACGGCCGATGAACTTCCGGGACCGGACTATCTGCTATCGGCTGCTTTATGGCGCCGACCTGGATGTATCAGTTGTCCGCTCATGCCCGCCTCGAAAGAAGTACAGGAGAGCGGAGGTGCGCCTCGCCCTACAATGAGCCCCGCTCGTTCAAATCAGGAGGGGAACATCATGGGACAACCTGGGCAGGCCAAGGCGGCTCAGCCGCGAGACACCACAGCGATGCAGGCGAACCGGCCGCTCCCATCGAGCGTGGACCGCGCAGTGCTGTTCATGCGCGTCGGCGCCGGGCTCGCGATAGCGAACGGACTTGTCACGGCCTTGCTCGGCGTGCTCGGTTGGCACCATAACCCCCAGGCTGCCTACACCGGCAGCTCCAGCCGATCCGCATTCGAGGCGGGCTATGTCATCGCCTCCGCGCTCTGGTTTCTGCTCCCGGCCGGCCTGTGGTTCTGGATGGCGCATGCCAACAAGGCCGGCAAGAGCTGGGCGCGGATTACCGGAACGGTGTTCTTCGGCGTCTCCTGTGTCCTCGTGCTCGCCAGCTTCTCAGTTGACACCCTTTCCAGTGCAGGGCTTAGCGGCGCGTGGGCTCTCGTGCCGCTCCTCGTCAGTTTGCTGAACTGGATCCTCGGCCTTTTCACGGTGATCCTTCTCTGGAACAAGAAGTCGGCACCGCACTTCGCGTCCGCCTTGATGCCGTACCCGGCCTCCTACCGCCCGGCGCCGCTGCCGAACACCACCGTAGCCGCTGCAGTGCCCCCTCACCCGGCCGCAGACCCATGGAGAGTCCCGGACGGCCAGGCCTCGTCGACGTGACGAGCCCAACCCCTCATGGACAACCGCCGTGCGTACGAAGATGCTTCTACCTCTAGACCACGAATCAGCAGCTACAACTCGAACCTTGAGTCTGGATCAACCCCGGGGCGCTTCAGGCGCTTGTTACCCGATCCAGTTCTGTCATGATGGGGCAATGTTCAATAAAAAGAAGAGCATGGTCGAGGGACAAGCGAAGATCCTCCAAGATGTGGGACCCGCGGGTTACACAGGCATGGTCGGTGACCCTACGGCCAATATCAAATACATCGTCGAGGTCCGGCCCGCCCACGGGGAACCGTTCCGGGCGGAGACGAAGGTGAAAGTGGAGTTGATCAGTCCTCCCGCGGTGGGTGACGTGCTGCGCGCGCTCTACGACCCCGAGTCGCACAAGGTGGAACTCCAGCTCGAAGGCGATCCCCGCTATGACTCGAAGGTCCGCAAAGCGGCGAAGAAGGCTAGGCGGGAAGAGTTGCTCCACGGTGGCCCGCCGACTCGCGAGTCCGCCGTCGAGGATGAGGTGGATACCCTCAACCGGCTGGCACGGCAGGCGATCGAAGAGCTCCGGGACGCAGAGAATCGGGGGGCTCCACAAGCCGAACTCGACGTGCTCACGCAGAAGGTGAACGACGCCGTCCAGAGGCAAGAGGACTTGCTCACCCGCATGGAGGACCAGTAGCCGGTAACTGCCGCTCCGTCAAATTCGGCGAGCGAGTGATCGGCCTCTGCGACTCGTCTGAGCGGTTTAAAAGGGGGGCTGCTTCGCAGAGCCGCACCCTGGCGTGCCTTGACCCGGCCAGCCGCACGTCCTGCTGGTTGGCCTACCAGCAGCTGACTGTCGTGCGATATCGCTTCCCGTGCGGCACGCGATAAGACAGCAGGTAGCGCGGAGGGAGACATCGGCTTCTTCGCCCTCTGACCCGGTCCCGCGAGTAGGGACGCCTGCGACACGGATTCGTACAATGCTGATGAGCGCTGTCTGGCCCGGGCTGATGATCATTGCGAAGTGAAAGTCAACCCGGGCCGGAGGGGCACCCATCTGGGGAAAGAGCGAAGCACCACCGACCGCGCTCAAGGCTTCGTGGACCGCCAGAGAGTCCTCAGCTCGAAGTCCAAGTGTTCTGAGATGGCCGTTTGACGTGCGTTTCTTGCCCTGGTAGGCGCCTCGCTATGTTGGCGCGGCTTAGTAGGTTATGCGCATACTGACGTTGTCGATCATCGCGAGGTAAGTGATGGCTTCGGAGGTGGCCGGTAGGGGCTCGAGATTGCCGGCAAGTCTGCGATGGAACATCAACCAGCCGATTGTACGTTCGGCCACCCGTCTCCGTTCGGGCACGTGGAAGCCTTCAAGGGCGTGTCGGTGACGATCGATCCCTCCTACCCGATCTTCCCAAGGCTTTGCGAAACCGGGCCCCGGCACGTGTCACTGCGTAGCTTGCTTTCCAGTTCGGTAGTGCCGCGGCAAGGGGTCGCTGCTCTAGGATCGCGGCTGTCCGCAGTCCGCTCGAAGGGCCATTCGTGATCAGCACCGTTCCGCCGCGCCGTGCCCTGCTGTTGAACGAGTTCCCCGAACTGCTCGACTATGCCCGCACCGCGGTTCGGCTGCATCCGCGCCCGGGTACCCCGTCCGGCCGGTCGAGCAATGTCGGCGGCCCGATGCTCTGGCCTACCGGAGAGCCGTGGCCGACGTGCACGGCCGAGCACACGATCGAGGTGGAGCGGCTGGTGCTGCTCTCCGATGCCGAAGCAGCCGAGCGCCACGCCCAGCTCAACGAGCGGTTCGAGGCGATGCTCGCACGGATAGCCGACCACCTGCCGGAGAGCCGGCTCGCGCAGCTCCGCGAGACTCATGAGCAAAATATGGTCGCCAACCCTCCGACCGCGCACGAGATCCGGATGACCACCGGTGGCGGGATCTTCACCGAGCCGGTCGTCATGGCCCCGGTCGTGCAGTTCTTCCGCCGTGACGCGCCCGAACTGCCCTTCCCCGACGGCACTGAGCTGCTCCAGATCCTGTGGTGCCCCGGCGAGCACCTGGGCAAGCTCGGCCCGCAGCCGATCGCCCGCTGGCGCACGGCCGCGGAACTCGACACCGCCGAAGAAGTCTTCCCCGAGCTGAACCACGTCGCCTGGGATTTCTGGCGAATCACCCCGTGCGAGGTGCACCCCGAGCCCCTCGCGGAGTTCCCGCCGATCTGCAACGCGGGCCCGAACAACCGTAGGACCGAATTGTTCGGCATCCTGCCTACAGACCTCGAACAGCGCTTGCGCGAGCGTGACGAGGCTCAGACTGATGAGAACGACCACTATTTCCGCCTCGTCGAGGCGCCAGGCTGGAAGCTCGGCGGCTGGGATATCTCCACGCCGGAACCAGACCACCTGCGCACCTGCCCGTGCGGGGCGTCCATGCGACCCCTGCTGCACGTCGCCGACGGCGAAGCCCTCGACCACTGGGCCCCGAACGCTGAGCCCGACTTTCCATGGGGCGATCCGACTCAATGGCGCGACCAGGAACCGACCGGCGTGAGCATCGGCAGGAACGGGCTGTACTGGATCCTCGCCTGCGCAACGGACCCCGCACACGAACTCACCACCGACGTCTACTGAAATATGGGCCGTCCGAGCTGATGTCAGGCCGTGCCGCCAGAGTCCGACCCGACCCGACTACGACGAGCGACGAGCGACGAGCGACGAGCGACGAGCGACGAGCGACGAGCGACGAGCGAGCCTCCTGTGGCGGATTCGCGACCACAAGGTCGAACGCGATCCTCGACGCACAGCCCGCCAACAGGCCCGGCCGGTTCCCGGGGTCCACAGGACGCGATGAACGGGCAAACTCGGCCGCTTACGAACGAACGCGAGCAGATCCCGCTCCAGACCGCGGACAGCGCGGAGCATGCCGAGCCGGCGGCAACCGGCTGATGCGCCTGAGTGCCACCGCCGGTGGCTGGGCACCCACCCTGCCACCGCCGGTCCGTTCTGTGCCGGCCGCCTCAGACCACGTCGATCAGTCGCTTGACGCGATCCTTGGGCACGGGCACGCCGGGGGTCTCGAGGAACCAGGCCCGCGAGGCTTCCTCGCTGAGTCCCTCAGGGCGGACTGCCATGTAGGGCGTGACGTAGACGGGGGTTCCGGGTTGGCTGCGGGAGCTCTCGGCGAGGGTGCCGATGTCCACGGCGTCGTAGCCGAGCGTGTCGAGCAGGTAGGCGACCTGTTCCTTGGCCGCCGCGTCGTCGCCCGCGATGGGTAGGGCGCTGCGATCGGGTGCGCCGGTCGGCCGGGCGAGGTTCTCCAGGCGGACCATGTCGATGTTGTTGAACGCCTTGACCACGTGGGAGGCCGCGAGGTGGCGCTGGACGAGTTCGCTGGAGGTGGCCGTGCCGTCGTCGAGTTCGGCGATGTGCCCGTCCCGGTCCGGGTAGTAGTTCATCGTGTCGATCACGGTCTTTCCCGCGAGCGCCGCGGCGGGGAGCTTCGGGTAGGCGCTGAGCGGGATGGTGGCGACCACGAGGTCAGCGGACTCGGCGGCCTCGACGGGGCTCGCCGCGCGCGCGTGCTCGCCGAGCTCGGCGACCAGGCCCGCGAGGGTTCCAGGGCCGCGGGAGTTGCTCAGGACGACGTCCAGGCCCGCGGCGACGGCCAGCCGGGCCAGGGCGGTGCCGATTCTTCCGCTGCCGATCAGGCCGAGAGTGCTTGGCATGGCGGGGCCTCTCCAAGGTCTGAAACCAGCTACCATTTATGAGACTGGGTGTCATCTTAGGTGCCGGAGTTCAAGTCTGCAATCCGGTCCGGAACGGGAGGTAAGGTCAGCCCATGGCTGTAGCGCGTACCGGCACCACCCGAGACATCGCCCGCGCCGCCGTGCGGGCCGAGCTCGCCGAGGTGGCGTTCGAGTTGTTCCGTCGCGAGGGCTTCGAAAACGTGACGATCTCCGAACTGGCCGAGGCGGCGGGGGTCTCGCGCAGCACGTTCCTGCGCTACTTCGGGACCAAGGAGGATGCGGTCCTCTTTGCGCTGGACGCCCAGGGCGAGAAGGTTGCGGACGCGCTGCGCGAGCGTCCGGCCGGCGAGGACGACTGGACGGCGCTGCGCCGAGCGCTGGACGTGGCGATCGAGCAGTATCGGCACGATCCGGTCGAGGCGCTCGCGGTCACGCGCCTGGTCCGGGACACCCCGGCGCTGTGCGCGCGGCAATCGCAGAAGCACCGGGGTTGGCGCCACGCCCTGGGCCGGGCGCTCGCCGACCGCGTGAGCGCGGGCGGTACCCCAGCGGTCGACGCGCTCGGCCCGACGGTGCGGGCCGCAGCCGCACTGGACTGCCTCGACATCGCGCTCGACTACTGGACCACTTCCGATGGGAAATCGGATCTCGAAGCGTTGCTGGATCGCGCTTTCGCCGCGTTCACACCTGGAGCGTGACGGAATAAGGAATAAGGAATAAGGAATAGGAATCAGGATCGGGGA